>CAZVSC010000006.1:8777-60483 GCA_964629325.1 uncultured Enterobacteriaceae bacterium | reverse complement strand
GCATGCCGAGTCCGTCCAGTTCGCCGAGTTCGCCAAGCACCCCAAGCATGCCCAGTTCCTCGCCCAGCATGCCGAGCACATCGTCCTCCAGTTCATCCGGGTCGCCCAGCTTCCCCACGGCCAGCTCTTCATCCAGCTCTAGCAGCTCATCCAGCGCCAGCAGCTCGTCCAGCAGTTCTTCCAGCTCATCCAGCCAATCGCAGCAGGGCGGGCAGCAGTCCAGCCAGCAATCCGGCCAGACCGCCTCCACATCCGGCGGGTTCGAGTCTTCCCCGCGGTCCGGCACTGATGGCCAGGACAGCGGCAACACGGGTTTCGAGAATGCCGGCAGCACCGGTACGGACGGCAGTACCGCGCAGAACGGCAGCCAGGCCGGCAGCCAGAGCAATGGCGGATTCGACCAGGCCGGCGGCCAGAACAACGGCGGGTTTGACACCGCCGGTAACAATGGCGATGGACAGAACAGCGGCAGCTTCGAGGGTTCCCAGACTGCGGGCCAGGGCAACGGGGATGACCCCTTCGCCGACCTGTCCGACGGTCGCGGCCAGGTCATGACCGCCTCGGAACGACGCGCGGCCCTGGATGCACGCCTGGATGAAGGCTTCGCCGAATTCGACGGCATGATCCTTGGTGAACGCGAGCGCGTACAAGCCCAGGCTGATGATGCCGGTAGCGGCGTCATGTCCGGCGGCGGCAGTGGTTCGGGCAATGGCGGAGACGTCGGCCAGCCCGGCGGTCCGCTGGTTATCGCCTCAGGCCCGCAAACACGCGGCGGCGGCATCATCGTGCCGCCGACAGCCAACGGCCGCCAGGGTGATTTCGAGACGACTCAGGAAGAAACCTTCCCGGTTCCGGACGACATACCGCCGGGCGCCAACGACGACGTGGTGGCGCGCCAGTTGCGCGAAGCCGCCATGCGCGAGCCCGACCCCGAATTGCGGGAAAAGCTGTGGGATGAATATCGCGCCTATACCGGAATCGGCCAGTAAGTAATCTCCAGGCCGGCCCGGTTGAACAGAGGAACTGAAAACAGGCATTTGAACATGTACAGACTGTATCGCTACCTGCTCATACTCACACTGCTCGCCGGTGCAGCCGGCTGTGCCACACAGACGGTCAAAAGCACGACCTTCACGCCCATCGTGGAGGACGGCTCACCGGTCGTGGAAGAAGAACTCCTGGATATCGGCATCGGCATTTTCCAGCCCGGCCTGGATGACGTCCCCCGCAACCGTGAAGAGCTGACCTTCTCCGATGTGCGCATGGCGGAAACCTATTTCGCCTCCTACCAGCTGGCACAGGCGCTGCAGAACAGCGGCAACTGGGGCGTGGTACGCGTGGTGCCCGGCAGGCTGGAAAGTGTCGACCTGGCCATCACCGGGACCATCCTGCAGTCTGACGGCGAGACCATGCGCCTGCAGGTGCATGTCCAGGATTCCACCGGCATGACCTGGATCGACAAGGAATACGAGGAAGTCGTCAGCAAGTACAGTTATGACCCGCGCATGCGTCGCAGCGAGGACGCCTTCCAGGGCCTGTTCAACAAGATCGCCAACGATCTGCTTGCCTACAAGCAGCGCAACATCAGCGCAGACGATGCCGTCAATATCAGGACAGTTTCCAAGATCCAGTTTGCCCGCGATTTCGCTCCCCAGGTGTTCGATGAATACCTGGCGGAAAACCGCAACGGCATCCTCGAAGTGAAGCGCCTGCCCGCCCAGAACGATCCCATTCTGAACCGGATTGAAAACATCCGCGAACGCGACTTCCTGTACGTTGACGCCCTGCAGGACTATTACTCCAATTTCGTCAGGCAGATGGAAACGCCATACACCGAGTTTCGCCGCATGAGTTATGACGAGGTCATGAAAATGGACCGGTTGGCAGCCGATGCACGCCGCAACATGATCATGGGTGTCGCCGCCATCATTGGTGGTCTCGCCGCCACCCAGAGCAACAATGCCGCGGCGTATTATTCTTCGCCGGTGATTCTGGCCAGCGGCGGCTGGCTGATCAAGGACGCCTTCGACAAGGGCGATGAGCGCGCTTTGCATGTCGAGGCACTCGCCGAACTTGGCAACTCGCTGGAAATGGAACTTGCCCCGCAGACCATCGAACTTGAAGAGCGCACCATCACGTTGTCCGGTTCTGTTGAAGCGCAGTATGAACAGTGGCGTGAAATCCTTGCCGATATCTACTCCAACGAAATCGGGGAGGCAACCAGCTCCGAGCAGTAGTGATGAAAAGGCCCCGGGCTAATTCATTGATCGCGAGCAGCAAGCCATGGCTGATTCAGATTTCGACAATATTACTCCTGCCGATCTCAACCTGAGTGGCAAGAAGCCTTCTCCCGATGCTGTCCCCGAATCCGGCACGCCAACCCTTGGTGTTGCAGAGATCGAACGCAGCGACGAGGAAAAAAAACGCCAGTCGCGCATCCTGACCGGTATATTCTTTTTGCTGCTTGTCCTTGTCGGCGGCGTGATTTTCATTCTGCCCAACTTCGTTACACCGCCCGACCCTGCTGCCAGTCGCGTCGTTGTCGTCGACACGCGTTCAGACACAGCCGCCCCGGCAGGCCAGGTGTCTCCCTTCGAGGAAGCCCAGAAACTCCGCCAGCGTGAAGCGGCGCAGAATGTCCTGGCCGAACTGCTCGATCTCCAGGAATCCCTGGAAGACAAGCAAGCAGAAACCTGGGCGGAGGAACGTTTCGCGCGCGTTTTCGATCTTGCCGCGCAGGGCGACACTGCCTATCGCGAGCAGGACTTTATCGAAGCCCGGGGTTTCTACCAGCAGGGACTGGATATCCTGCAGGCACTGGATAACGACCTGCCCAATGTCTTTGCGCGCTACATGGCCATGGGCGAACAGGCCATACTCGATGGCGACCCCGAACTCGCCGAGACATCTTTCAATATCGCCGTGCTGATCAGTCCGGACAGCGCGGAAGCGGTGACCGGCTACGATCGCTCGCAGATCCTCGCAGAAGTACTCGCGATCATCGCGGATGGCGAAGCCCTGCACGAGGCCGGCCAATTCGAGCAGGCACGCGAATTCTATCGCCAGGCTCTGGCGCGTGATTCAGAGCATGTCGGTGCCGCAAGCATGCTGAGGCAGGTCAACCAGGATATTCTCGACCGTGATTTTTCCGCGGCCATGTCCCGCGGCTTTGCGGCCCTGGCCAGCAACGACCCGGAGCAGGCCGAAACCGCATTCCGGCAGGCGCTTGCGCTCAAGCCGCAATCACCGGAAGCCAATGCCGCGCTTGAACAGACTACCGGCCAGATGACGCTCAGCGCCATCAACATCCGCCTCGATGCCGCCCGCGACCTGGTGACACAGGAGCAGTGGAAACAGGCCCTGGCCGAATACGATGCGGCGCTGGCCATCGACCCCAACCTGGTGAGCGCGCGGGAAAACCGCAGCGAGGCCAACAGCCGCAGCAACCTGGACAATTACCTCGAAACGATCAACAACAATCCCCTCAGGCTGGCGGAAAATGCCGTTTACCAGCAGGCCGTCGGCATCTACAACGAAGCATTGAAGATCAGCGGTGACTGGCCGCGCCTCGACGGGCAACTGCGCACCCTGCGCAATTTCCTGGAACGGGCCACCGAACCTGTCACCGTACATCTGCAATCCGACGGACTCACCCGCGTCACCGTGTACCAGGTGGGCGAACTCGGCCAGTTCACCAATGAGACCCTGGACCTGACTCCCGGCACCTACGTGGCTGTCGGTATCCGGGCCGGATACCGGGATGTCCGCGAGGAATTTACCGTGGGTTTTGACGGGCAGTCTCCCGTCATCACGGTCCAGTGTATGGAAGAAGTCCTGTAGGCAAAGCCACAGGCACACCGGCATCAGGAAACGGCATGGCTGACGAGAAGTTGAATTCACCCGCATCGGGCAACGGAGGTTTTGACGACCCCATTGCTCCGATTGACTTCACGCCGATCGATGCCGCCGCCCGCAAGCGGAAGCTGAAACTCAGCCCTGTCAAGATCGTGGTGTCGGTTGTGTTGCTGATTTTTGCCGGTGCCGCCTGGTTCGTCCTTTCCGCACGTTCCGTTTTCCTGGATGTGACACCTGGCACCAGCATGATCAGCGTCAACCATCCCATGGCCATCAAGATCGGTCCCCGCTATCTCGTCCTGGAAGGCGACCTGCCGATAACCGTCACTGCCGAAGGTTATTATGAACTCGATACCGTGCTCACCGTTTCCGGCCAGCAGGCGCAGACTTTCGTCATCGACATGCAGCCGCTGCCGGGCTTCCTGTCAGTGACTGCCGGCAACCTGGCCGGTGCCACGATCCTGGTCGATGGTCTCGCAGCCGGTGTGACGCCAATGACCGATTTCGAACTCGCGTATGGCACGCACACCCTGGCGGTAACCCTCGACCGCTACGAGCCGGTAGAAACCACCGTCTATATGCAGGGACGGCAAGCCCGCCAGGGCCTGGATGTCGAGCTGCTGCCCGCCTGGGCGAACGTGAGTTTTGCCACGCAGCCGGCCGGCGCCACTGTCACCATCGATGGTGAGGACCGCGGCATCACGCCCCTGGTGGCGGAAGTTCTCGAAGGCGACCACGAGATCCTGGTCAAGCTGGCCTCGCACAAGGCGTGGACCGACGACATCGAAGTGATCGCAAGGCAGGACTTCAGCCTGCCGCTGATCTCGCTGGAGCAGGCCGACGGCCTGGTGCTGCTGCAGTCGACCCCGAGCAATGCCAACGTCACGCTCGATGGCACCTTCCAGGGCCAGACCCCACTGGAGATAACCGTACCGCCGGGGCGCTCGCACCAGCTGACCTTTTTCCTCAACGGTTACGAATCCGCTACCCGCGCAATCACAACCCGTCCCGAAGAGGAAGCCTCCCTGCACGTCACCCTGCAGCCGATCCTCAACTCCGTCGAGATCAGCGCGGTGCCCGCCGATGCCGAGTTGTATATCAACGGCGAATACATGGGCAACGCCAACCAGACGGTGGAGCTGCTGGCGGCCACACAGATGATCGCCATCCGCCGTGAAGGCTATGTCGATTTCGAAACCGAATTCACTTCGCGCCCTGGCCTGGAGCAAAAACTGGAAGTCACGCTGAAGACCCTGGAGCAGCAGCGCCTGGAAGACATCAAGCCGTTCATTACCAACGCCGCCGGACAGAACATGAAGCTGGTCTATCCCGGGACATTCGAGATGGGCGCATCACGCCGGGAGCCGGGCAGGCAGGCCAACGAGGTGCTGCGCAACGTCACCCTGACGCGGCCGTACTACCTGTCACTGATGGAGGTCACCAATGCCCAGTTCGCCCGTTTCGACAGCGAACATTCCTCCGGTGTGGTGGAAGGACGCACACTCAGCAACAACAACCAGCCGGTCGTGCGCATCACCTGGGAACAGGCCGCCCGTTTCTGCAACTGGCTCAGCGCCCAGGAAAACCTGCCGCCTTTCTATAATGTCGAAGGTGACCGGGTTACCGGTTTCAATCCGTCCAGCACTGGCTACCGCCTGCCCACCGAGGCGGAGTGGGCCTGGTCTGCACGCGTCAACGGCAGCCCGGACAACCTGCTGAAATTTCCCTGGGGTGAAACACTGCCGCCGCCGGCCAACCAGGGCAATTACGCGGACATCTCCGCCGGTATTTTCCTGGGCAGGATCATCGCCGATTACAATGACGGTTATCTGGGTACCGCACCGGTCGGCTCCTTTGCGCCGAACCCCAACGGCTTCTTTGACATGGGCGGAAACGTCGCGGAATGGGTGCACGACTTTTACGGCTCCACCGGCCAGGTCGGCGCCTCCGTGGAAACCGATCCCATGGGACCGACCACCGGCACCTACCATGTCGTGCGCGGTTCGAGCTGGGCCCACGGCACAATCACGGAACTGCGGCTTTCCTACCGCGATTACAGCAACGAAACCCGTGACGACGTGGGTTTCAGGGTAGCCCGCTATCTGGAATGAGATGATGAAACCGTTTGCCAGCATACTCGCGACCTGGCTGTTGGCGTCCCTGCCGCTGCTGGCTGCCGAGGATGACAGCGGCGAAGGTACTGCCGCGGAACCGGAACAGACGGCAACGGTCACCGGCACAGAAACGCCGGTCCCGGACAGCGGGCTGACACCGCCGCCAAGCGAAGATCCGGCGAGCGAGGATTTTGTTCCCAGTATTCGTATCACCGAGGACCTGCCCGTGGCGTTCCCGGTGGACATCTGAGGCACGCAACACAGAGCAACCCAACAACAAGGCTAGAGCATGAAACAACAGGGCATCATTTCCGATTTCATTTACCAGGTCTTCGCGCTGATCATTTCGGTCATCGTGGTTCATGCGGTCTATGTCGCCGTCATCCGGCCCAGTGCCGATGCCGTGATGGAGCAGCAGGCCGCCCAGCAGGCCATCGATCCCGACTATGTCGGTGAACGCTCCCTGTTCGTGGTGATGAAGGACTACGAGCAGGAGACCTGTATCATCCTGATGTTCTGGGCGATGTCGATCATCGGCCTGAAGATCATGCGCAACCGCAACGAGAACAACCTGCTGCAGCGCCGGCTGCTGAATCTCTCCGAAGGCATGAGCATCCTGCCCGAGGACGCCCGCGATTATGCGCGGCCTGTGCAGGCCCTGCCGGCCGCGGAACGGGAGTTCCTGCTGCCACGCGCCGTGCTGGCGGCACTGCAGCGTTTCGGCTCGACCCGCAGCATTACCGATGTCGCGGCAGTCATCAAGGATATCTGCAGCACGGAGGCGGAACGGCTGGAAAGCGAGCTCACCATCGTGCGGTACATTGCCTGGGCCATTCCCTCCATCGGCTTCCTGGGCACCGTGCGCGGTATCGGTGAAGCGCTCGGGCAGGCGCACCGCGCCGTCAGCGGCGACATTGTCGGTGTCACGGTCAGCCTGGGCGTGGCGTTCAACTCGACGTTCATCGCCCTGGTGGTCAGCATCCTCATCATGTTTCTGTTGTACCAGCTGCAGCTGATGCAGGACCGGCTGGTGCTCGACACGCAGAATTATTGCGACAACTACCTGATCAGGCACCTGCAGGTACCGGAAAAGGATGAGCACCAGTGAGCACCCATATCATCGAACTGAATGACCGCAACCTCAGGTTGCGCAGCCAGGATGATATCCTGGTGCAGAGCCCGGGCTTTGCCAACATCGCGGAGAAAAAGCCGCGCTTCGGTGAAGAGGCTCGCCGTATCGCCCGCCTGCATCCGCGCCAGACCTTCACCCAGTTCTGGTCACAGCTCAGTCTCGATCCCCTGGCCAATGCCAACGATCACTTCCGCCACCATGCGGACCTGGCATTCGCCCACCTCAACGACATTGCCAGCCAGCATAACCTGAAGGACGAGGTCATCTTCGCAGTACCCAGCAACTACAATCGCAACCAGTTATCGATACTGCTCGGCCTCGTGCAGTCCTGTGAATTCGATGCTGTTGGTCTCGTGGATTTACCCCTGCTGGTCGCCGGCAATGCCGACAACCGCGAAATGATCGTGTACCTGGACATCCAGTTGCACCAGTCCGTGCTGACCACCTTTACCGCGGGCGACGGCAAGGTCACCAGGAACAAGGTCGTGCAGATTCCCGGTACGGGACTGCTCGCCCTCCATGATGCCTGGGTAAACATGGTGACGGATGAATTCATCAAGCAGAGCCGCTTCGATCCCCAGCACAATGCCGAAACCGAGCAGTACGTCTACAACCAGCTCGAGGATTGGATCGACAAGGCGCAGCGCGACAACGAAATCCTCATGGAGATCAACAACAAGGGCTCCGTGTTCCAGGCGCGCGTGAATCGCGGCCACTTCGAACAGCGTACGCGCAACATCTTCGGCCGCATCAAAACGGAGCTGGAAGGACTGGCCGGTGGGCAATACGCCCTGCACTTGCCCGATACCCAGGCCGGTTTGCCGGGAATCGACCTGTACCTGAACAATATCCAGGCCGTAAAAGAATCCATGCTGATGGAAAACTGTTTCCGGCACATGGAGCACATCAAGGGCAAGCCGGGATCACTGAGCTTTGTCACCAGCCTGCCAACCAGCACACCTGCTGCCAGCAAGGCGGCCACTGCCAGTGAAAGCCATGTCCCCTCGCATGTGCTGATCAACAACAAGGCCTACGCCCTGCCGGCATCTCTGGCCTACGGCCCCGTTAACGGCAGCGATGCCGGTGCGGGGGTCATCCAGGTCGCTGCGGCCGGCGGCAGCGGCGAGATCCGCCTGTCGCTTTCCGGCCAGGGTGCGATTCTCGACTACCAGGGCGTCGGCAGCATCGAGCTCAACGGCAGCAAGGCCGCCGCCCGCGAATCCCTCAAGCTGGGCGATGTCATCAGCCTGCCCGGATCCAACACGACATTACGGCTCATCCAGGTGGAATAGATGGCAAACAGCCGTGCGGCCAAGCGCGAATTCAATCCCATCAGCCTGTCCTTCCTGGACGTAATGTCCTGCGGCTTCGGTGCGGTTGTACTTATCTTCCTCATCCTCGATCACTCCACCAGCGTCAGGAACCAGGTGGACAATCCGGACCTGGCCGCCGAGATCAACCTGCTCAATGAAGAGATCAACGACGGCGAGCAAAACCTGGTGCGCATCCGCAACACGATTTCCGAGGTGGACTTCCAGATGGTCGAGGCCCAGGGCCTGGCCCGTTCCATACAGCAGGAGATAGACAACTTCCTGGAGGAACTCGCACAGCTGGAAAATTCCACGCTTGCCAAGGAAGAAAGCGTTGAACAGCTGAAGGCGGACATCCAGAACCTGGAAGAGGAGCTGGAAAGACTGCGTGGGGCACAGGACTCCTTCACTGGCAACTTCATCCGCCCCTACGTCGGCGACGGCAATCGCCAGTACCTGACCGGGCTTATTCTCGGCGGCAGCCGCATCCTGGTTCTTGTAGACACTTCCGCCAGCATGCTGGATAACACCATCGTCAATATCATCCGCCGCCGCAACATGTCCGAAGACACCAAGATCAATTCACCCAAGTGGGTGGGCGTGCGCAAGATCGTCGACTGGCTGACCACCCAGCTGCCCCCGCCCAGCCAGTACCAGATCTATACTTTCAACGAGGATGTCCAGCCACTGATTCCCGGCACCCTGGGCTCCTGGCTGGAAGTGGCCGACGAGGGCCAGTTGAACGAAGCCGTGAGCAACCTGAACGCCACCGTCCCGGCCAACGGCACCAACATGGAACGGGTCTTCCAGGCCGTAGCGGCCATGAACCCGCTGCCGGACAATATCTACCTGATCACCGACGGCCTGCCGACGCTGGGTTCCATGGATAGCGGCTTTTTTAACCGCCGTGACGACGACGGCAACCAGAACACGGTATCCGGGCGTGAACGTGAAGCCATCTTCCGGACTGCCCTTGGGGAATTACCTTCGGGAATTCCGGTCAACGTGGTATTGGCGCCCCTCGAGGGCGACCCGATGGCGGCATCGCTGTACTGGAAACTGGCCGTCTCCACGGGCGGCTCGTTCCTGAGCCCGTCGCGGGACTGGCCATAGTGTAGCGGTAAGGGGCAAGAGGCAAGGGGTAAGAAAGTAATCACTCAGGTTTTGATGAAATAGGCCATGGCGAGCAGAGACACAGAAACGTTCAATATTTCCTTCCTGGATGTCATGTCCTGCGGCTTCGGGGCTATCATCCTGTTGCTGATGATCACCAAGTCGTCGGCACCGACGCCGCTGGAAATATCCGATACCCCGAGAGAGGGAAGTGTGCTGGAGCTGCAGCGCCAGCTCTTCGAGATCCGTGGCGAAACCAACATCCTCAACCGTGACCTCAATGCCCGGCATGAGCAACTGTCCCAGTACGAGGAGCGCATTGCCCGCCTGCGCCGGGAGCTGAGCACACTCAGCGGCCAGTTCAACAGCACCAACCAGCAGTCCACCGTCGACGAAATCCTGGAAGGCCAGCTGGCCATTGCCCGGCAGGAGCTCACTGACGAGATGCGCCGGCTGCAGGCCAACCTTGACCAGGAGCGCCTGGACGATTCCGTGGGCGGCGTACCCGTGGACAGCGAGTACATCATTTTCCTGATCGACACTTCAGGGAGTATGTTCAATTACAGCTGGTCACGCATGCTCGAGGTCATGGTGGACACCCTCGATATCTACCCCGAGGTCAAGGGCATCCAGGTGATGAACGACATGGGTGAATATCTGTTTTCCAGCTTCCGCGGCGACTGGATCCCGGATACCCCGGCAAGGCGCCAGGCCATTCTCCAGCGCCTCAGGACCTGGAATCCCTTCAGTAATTCCAGTCCGGTGGAGGGCATCACGGCCGCCATCCGTACTTACTACGATCCGGGCAAGAAAATCAGCCTGTACGTGCTCGGGGACGAGTTTCCCCCCGCCAGCGGCTCGATTCGGGAAGTCATCGACACCGTGGACAGGATCAATGTGGAAAACGCAAACGGCGACCGCCTGGTACGCATCCACGGCATCGGTTTCCCCGTATATTTCTCCCAGCCGGACCGCTACCAGGCCACCGGCGAACGCTTTGCCACCCTCATGAGGGAGCTGGCCCGCAAAAACGGCGGCACCTTCGTGGGACTGAACGATTTTTACTAGGACCCGCGGAAGGCCCGGAAACCGGGCTATTGCGCGGATATTGATGTAACCGCAAACTGGAGTACACTAGGGAGCCCACCTCCGGAAACCGGCAGAACCCTGCGTTTTCCGAGCAACAGGAGGGTAAGACTTTATGATCACCAGAGTTAGCCTATCGCAATTGCCAAAGGCCGCCAGGACGTTGTTCCTGCCGGTTGCCATTATTTTGCTGGTCTCCTGCTCGGCAGCCACCATCGATATTAGCGGCACTTATCCCGCCCCGCTGGTGCAGAAGCTGCCGCTGACGGTCGGGGTTTACTATGATGATGCTTTCACCAACTACAGCTTCATCGAGATAAACGACAACACCGGTGATGACCAGTACATCATCAATTCCGGCGCCTCGCAGGTCGAACTCTTCAACACCATGCTGCCGGCGGTTTTCGAGCAGGTTGTCCACCTGGACAGCATCGACAGCGCCGCCAACTTCAACAACCTCGATGCCGTGTTCGTGCCCGCCATCGAGGAGTTCCAGGTTGGCCTGCCCCAGAAAACCCGCCTGAACGTTTACGAGATCTGGGTGAAGTACAACATGCGCCTGGCCAAGGCCAACGGCGACTACATTGCCGACTGGGTAATGACGGCTTACGGCAAGTCGCCGGAAGAAACATTCCAGTCAGTGGATGCCGGCGTCAACGATGCCGCCAACGTTGCCCTGCGCGACCTGGCCGCCAGCTTCACCCTCGGTTTCAGCAACATCCCCGAAGTGAATGAATGGCTGCGGTCGCAGAATGCACTCGCGGACTGACAGGATTCGGGCTACGACGAAGTAATACGACAACGACACCGTAAGAGAAGTAATAAAATCAATACAAGGTACTTGAAGGGAAATAAGCGGTTAAATCCAGGAAGTAAAAGGGCACAACAGAAACCATATGTAAACGCCATATACCGATCGCAGAGTCATCGCCATGAGTACAATCGCTACATTCAAACATCTAGTCCGTCTGGTATTCGCCCTGCCGGCAGCTGCCATGATCAGCAGTTGCACCACTACTGAAATCGACGAATTCCGGCAAAGTGCCACCACCATCGGCGAGAATGAAAGCATCGTCATTCTCGGCCGGCGCCAGAACAACAATTACGAAACCGAGGGCAGCTTTGTCGACTGTGTCGCGAACGTGGTCTCCAGCGGCCAGAACGGCATCAACGTGGTCAACGAGCAGGAATTCCTCGATGCCATGTTCCCCTTCTTCGAACCCCGGACGGCGCCCATGCGCACCGGTCACCTTGAGCAGCTCATGGCCGTCGACATCGCCGCGCAGAAAATGGAAGAATTCGGCATCGAGTACATCGTCTGGCTGGACGGCATCACCCAGCGTTCCGACCAGTCCGGCTCCATCTCCTGCACCATCGGTCCGGGCGGCGGCGGCTGTTTCGGTTTCGGCACCTGGTCCGACGACTCCAACTTCGAGGCGGAAATCTGGGATATGGATACTCTCTCGACCGTCGGCTCCATCAGCACCGAGGCCAACGGCCAGTCCTACATGCCTGCCGTGGTAGTGCCCATCCCGCTTATCGCCCGGGTCGAAGCCAATGCCTGCAGCGGCCTGGGCAACCAGCTCAAGCAATTCATAAACGGCACCTGATATGCCGGCGTCTTAATATTTGATTAAGCTTTATTCCGTTAGGATGTAACCATGGTTAAAGCCGATCTCAACAACTTTATCGGTCTCCGCAAGCTCCTGTGTGCAGCCGGTATGGCTGTGCTTGTCGCCGCCTGCGCCAGCAACCCCACCGGCGGCGCCAATTTCGTCCTCATGTCCGAAAGCACGGAGATCGAGAAAGGCAGGGAGCTACACCAGGAAATGCTCAAGCAGAACCAGGTCTACAATGACGCGGAACTGGTGGCTTACGTCAATCGCATCGGCCAGAAGATGGCGGCGATCTCCCATCGCCCCGAACTGGAATACGTCTTCACCGTTATCGACAGCCCGGACATCAATGCCTTCGCCCTGCCGGGCGGTTTTGTTTATGTTAACCGCGGGCTGCTGACCTATCTCAACTCCGAGGCTCAGCTGGCCGCCGTGCTTGGCCATGAAATAGGCCATATCACCGCCCGCCATGCCGTCCGTCAGCAAACAGCCGCCCGCTCTGCCAATGCCGCCTCCATTGCCCTGATCTTCGCCACCGGCGTCGACCTGCGCGAAACCACCAGCCTGATCAGCGGTGCATTGATCAGCGGCTACGGCCGTGACATGGAACTGGAGGCGGACAGCCTGGGTGCGGAATACCTGTACAAGGCCGGCTATGACCCGAATGCCATGGTGGAAGTCATCGAGGTGCTGAAGAACCACGAGGATTTCATGAAGCGCACATCCAACCGCACTGCGGTTGCCTACCACGGCCTGTTCGCCTCGCATCCGCGCAATGACACCCGCCTGCAGGAAGTGGTCGGCAAAGCCGGTACGCTGTCAGCACAGCAGGTGGTGCAGGAGGACCCCGCCGAATTTCGTTCACAGATGACGGGGCTCATCGTCGGCCCGAGCCCGCAAAATGCGGCAGGTGGTGAACAGCGCAATCGCTATTACCAGAGCCTGTTGAATTACACGCTGATATTTCCGGAAGGCTGGGTCAAGGAAGAAACCACTACAACGGTAACCGGCCTCAGCGCCGATGGCGGCAGCCGCCTGAGGGTGGAAGCACAGCGCCTACAGAACGCCAAGGATCCCCGGCTGTTTATTCGTGAAAACCTGGGCATCGAGGACCTGCAAAGATCAGAAGCCCTGAGCCAGTTCGGTCTGTCCGGCTTCACCGGCATCAATCCGGGCAGTGGTGAGCGCGTCGCCGTGCTCTATTACGGTCCGCGCGCCTTCATCCTCACCGGCAGTGCCGGAGAGGGTTATTCCGATGACAACCTGCTTGAATCCATCAAGAGCTTCCGCCCCATCCAGCGCAACGAAACACTCTTCGCCAATCCCGTGTCGCTGTCGTATATCCAGGCAGACGGCAGGATCAAGTATGCCGACCTGGCAACGCAAACACGCTTGCCGGAACACCAGGAGGAAATGCTGCGCCTGTTGAACGGCGACTATCCCTTTGGTGAGCCCAAGGCGGGCCAGTGGGTCAAGATCGCCAACTGAGCCCGGCCCCGCGCTTGGTTTCTGCTTTTATCCCTTACCTGCCAAACAGGTGGTACAGGTAATCGTAATCCGGCTGGTGCGTGAAGCCTTCGGTGGGTGACCCCGGTTTGAAGGCGTCGTGGCAACCCTCGCAGCTGGCCACCAGCACATCCCCGGTGCTGTTCAACAGGTACTTGTCCTTGTTCTTGGCCGCATCCAGGGCCAGCACGGCCGCATTGGTCATGGTACGGGAATAACTGGTCCAGGCCTCACTTTGCACCCAGGTATCGTCCATGTCGCCTGTGCCACCCAGGGTGATCAGGGGGCCTGAGCCCGCCAGCTGGATGGCGTAGTACTCGATGGTGCGCCACTCGTCGTCGGTGATTTCACGCTGCAGGGCGGCAAAATCCCAGATGTAGTGGGCGGAGTGGTCGATCAGTGTCACCATGAGGGCGTTGATGCTGACGGGGACATCGATGCCGTGCTCGTCTTCATGGGCAGTCAGCGACCCGGTCAATGCGGTGGTCAGTGCCGCGATCGTCAGCACGGGAATCGCCAGTCGGCTGCATACGGGTGAGAGAATTTTCCGGAATTTCATGTCGCTATCCTCAGATTGGGTCTGATGTCCAGTATCGGCCTTTCACGAAAAGGAAAATTGACCCTGGTCAAACCGGTGATGGATTTAATTCACGGCAGTTCCCGTGGTAACGTTGCCTTGTACCGAACGGGATTGAAGCCTGAGATGTCCAAAGTTTTCCACGAGTGCCCCCACTGCCACCAGAAGCAGATTTCCAGTTTCCAGAAACTGTTTTCCGTGTCTTTTTCCCCGGCGATCTGCCCCGTGTGCAAACAGCCAAGCAATGTGCCGATCGTCCACGGCCTGATGACCCTGACTGCCTGGATCCTGCTGACCTGGCTCTTCATCGGCCTTTCCATCATGGCAGGCATGTCTTTTTTCCTGCTGGGCACCATCCCTGCATTTATCGTCTGCGTTGACAGGTATCTCCTGAA
This sequence comes from uncultured Enterobacteriaceae bacterium, assembly GCA_964629325.1. Classification (GTDB taxonomy): domain Bacteria; phylum Pseudomonadota; class Gammaproteobacteria; order Pseudomonadales; family Pseudohongiellaceae; genus Eutrophocola. The sequence goes on along the minus strand of CAZVSC010000006.1, from coordinate 45,779 downwards.
AGCGCCACTGGTTCCCCGGGAGTTCCAATGAGCAAGCCCCGCATCATCGTCGGCATCAGCGGTGCATCCGGCATCGTTTACGGCATCGAGGCACTGAAAGCACTGCGGTCTCTCGGCATCGAAACCCATCTCGTCGTCACCCAGTCGGCGAAAGTTACATTGAGCCAGGAAACCTCCCTGAAATTTGCGGAGCTGACGGATCTTGCCGACGTGAACTATGCCAACGCCGACATTGGCGCCGCCATCGCCAGCGGCAGCTTCCGGACTCTCGGCATGCTGGTGGCACCCTGCTCCATCCGCACGCTGTCGGAAATCGCCACGGGCGTGACCTCTTCCCTGCTCAGCCGTTCGGCAGACGTGGTTCTCAAGGAACGGCGCAGGCTGGTCCTGATGGTGCGCGAAACACCCCTGCATGCCGGCCACCTGGAAAGCATGCTCAGGGTCACGCACATGGGCGCCATCGTGAACCCGCCGGTGCCGGCGTTTTACACGCAGCCGGAAAGCATCGACGACATCGTGCAGCAGAGTGTCGGACGCGTGCTCGACCTGTTTGGCCTGGACAGTGGAATGGTAAAGCGGTGGGAAGGGAACCAGCCCAGGCAAGTCCCGGAGAAGAATCCGGGAAAATAGCCTGGGCTATGCTGAAGCCTGTTACTTGATCTTGGCTTCGGTATAGGTGACGTGCCTGCGTACGACCGGATCGAATTTCTTGATTTCCATCTTTTCCGGCATGTTGCGCTTGTTCTTGTCCGTGGTATAGAAATGCCCGGTACCTGCGCTTGAAACCAACCTGATTTTATCTCTCATGATCTTTGCCTCTTGATTCCAGGATTGAACCCGGACTTATACCTTGACGCCACTGGCACGAAGATCGGCCAGTACCTGGTCGATGCCGCGCTTGTCGATGATCCGCATGCCCTTGCTGGACAGGCGCAGCTTGACGAAACGATTTTCGGATTCGACCCAGAACCTGTGAGTGTGAAGGTTCGGGCAGAAACGGCGGCGGGTCCGGTTCTTGGCGTGGGATACGTTATTGCCAGTCACGGGGCGTTTGCCGGTAACCATGCATACTCTGGACATTGTATTGCCTCGTAATTCCCGATTTTCCGGCCGTTTGGGGCACTCGGGAAAAGTCGCTGAAAAAAAGAGCGCGTATTTAAGCAAAACAACCCTTGAATTACAAGGCGTTCAGGAACGAAGGCGCCGCAGGCGGAACGGGCCCCGGGGCCCATTCCACGGGTCGGATTTTGGTCCAAATGGACCCCCGCCTTCCCCGTTACCCGTTTGCAGGTGTTGCGGCCTGATGCCACGCCAATCCACATAATCTGTCCCTGTCTATACGGCGCGATTGCCGGGGTTTCGGTACCTGAAGCCGCATTCCACGGGCATCAACGCCCCCTACAACAACCCCTGTTCGGCCAGCGACCGCACCTCCCCCTCGCCCACGATCAGGTGATCCAGGGTGCGTATATCCACCTCCTCCAGCAGGCGCTTCAGGCGCCGGGTGATGCTGATGTCGGCCTGGCTGGGCTCGGTGACGCCGGACGGATGATTATGGGCCAGGATCAGGGCCGCCGCATTGTGGAAAAGTGCCCTTTTGACCACCTCCCGCGGGTGTACGGTGGCCCCGTCAATGGTGCCCAGGAACAGCTCCTCCTGGGCGATCAGGCGGTGGCGGTTGTCCAGGAACAGCACCAGGAACACCTCCCGGCCCCGGTGGCCCAGGCGCGACTGGATGAACCGGCGGGTGGTGCCCGAATCGGTGAAGGCATCGGCCCGCTGCAGCCGCTGTTCCAGGCTGCGCTGGGCCAGCTCCCGGATGGCCTGAAGCTGGGCATACTTGCTGTCCCCCATGCCCGGAATGGCACAAAATGCCGCCCTCGGGGCCTCCAGGATGCCCCTGAGGCCGCCCAGCCGGTGCAGCAGCTCTCTGGCCAGGTCGACGGCACTGGCGCCGCGTGTGCCCGTGCGCAGGAAAATGGCCAGCAATTCGGCATCCGAGAGGCTGGCGGGGCCGCCACGCAGCAGCTTTTCCCGCGGTCGTTCGGCTTCCGGCCAGTCAGAAATGCGCATTGGCACCTACCTCTGCCAACGCTAAGTCATTGACATTCAATTGAATTTTTCCTTCCAGACTGTTAGGCTTCGCCGGGTCTTGCGGGGGCCTACAGGGTAAATTGCGTGCCGGATTCCCCTGGCGCCTCCCGGTATTTACTATAGTCCAGGTTTTGCCCCTGCGCGTGAGAAGCGTTCATCCATGCTGAGTCTGTCCAACAAGCAGGTGATCCTCGGGATCACCGGCGGTATCGCCGCCTACAAGGCTGCCGAGTTATGCCGCCTGCTGATGAAAGCCGGGGCCGATGTCCGCGTGGTGATGACGTCCTCCGCGCTGGAATTCATCACCCCCCTGACCTTCCAGGCCCTGTCGGGCAATCGTGTTTACACCGACCTGCTGGATGAAGAAGCCGAAGCGGCCATGGGGCATATCGAGCTGGCGCGCTGGGCTGACCTGATCCTCGTGGCGCCTGCCAGCGCCAATTTTATCGCGCGCCTTGCCCAGGGCCGCGCCGACGACCTGCTTTCCACCCTCTGCCTGGCAACGCCGGCAACGATCGCCGTGGCACCGGCGATGAACCAGGGTATGTGGAACAACGCGTCCACGCAGGACAACGTCAGCCTCTTGCTGGAGAAGGGCATCCAGATATTCGGCCCCGATTCCGGCGAGCAGGCTTGCGGCGATATCGGCCCCGGCCGCATGCTGGAACCCGTGGACATTGCCCGGGAAGCCGCGAAGATTTTCGATACCGGCACGCTTGCCGGCGTCAATGTCACCATCACTGCTGGGCCCACACGCGAAGCCATAGACCCCGTCCGCTATATCAGCAACCACAGCTCCGGCAAGATGGGCTATGCCCTGGCCCGTGCCGCCATGGAAGCGGGTGCGAAAGTCATTCTCATCAGCGGCCCCGTCGCCCTGGAGCCGCCGCCACGGGTGAAGCTGGTGTCAGTGGAAAGCGCCCGCCAGATGCTTGATGCCTGCCAGGTAGTGCCAGGTGACATTTTTATCAGCGTCGCCGCCGTCGCCGACTACCGTCCTGAAACGACGGCCGCGGAAAAGATAAAGAAGAACGACAAGACCATGACGCTCACCCTGGTGAAGAACCCCGATATCCTGGCTTCGATTTCCCTGTCGGATAAAAGACCCTTCTGCGTCGGCTTCGCCGCGGAAACGGAAAACCTCGAGGATTTTGCAAAGCAGAAACTCGTCGACAAGAAACTGGACCTCATCTTCGCCAACAATGCCGCCCAGACATTCAACAGCGAGTCCGCACTTGCCACGGCCTACTGGCCCGGCGGTGAGCAGGAATTCCCCCGCAGCAGCAAGGCGGTCCTCACCCGCGCCATGATCGCCCTGATCGCCGCACGCTACCGTTCGGCTAAAGCTGTCGCGAAGAAACCCGCCAAAAAAGCCAAAAAGCAGTAGTGACGGTCAAGGTTCCCGACAATATTTTTCGTGCCTACGATATTCGCGGCATCGTCAACGAGGGCATCGATGAAAGCATCATCGAACTCATCGGGAAAGCCGTGGGTACGGAGGCGCTCATCCTCGGTGAGCGCTCACTTATCGTCGGTGCCGATGCCCGCCTGTCGAGCCCTGCCTTTGCCGTTGCGATGGTCCGGGGCATCCTGTCCACCGGCTGCGACGTGGAAAACATCGGCACGGTGCCCTCACCGGTACTGTACTTCGCCACGCATACCTGCAGGTCAAACTCCGGCGTCATGATCACCGGCAGCCACAATCCCCGCGACTACAACGGGGTGAAGATCGTGCTCCAGAACCAGTGCCTTGCCGCCGACCAGATTACCCGTCTGAAGGAGCGCATCCAGCGCGATGACTTCCGGTACGGCGAGGGCAAGGTCAATGACATCGATGTCATGCCCGCCTATATCAAACGCATCTGCAGCGACATACATCTGGGCAAGCCCTTCAAGGTGGTTATCGACTGCGGCAACGGGGTCGCTGCCAACAGTGCGCCGATGCTGTTCTCCGCCCTCGGCTGCCAGGTGGCTGCACTGTACTGTGAAGCCGACGGTAATTTCCCCAACCATCACCCGGACCCGACGCATGCTGAAAACCTCGTGGACCTCATCGCCCGCGTGCAGGCGGAAAACGCCGATCTCGGCATTGCCTTCGACGGCGATGGCGACCGCCTGGGGCTGGTCAGCAGCAGCGGCAGGATCATCGATGCCGACAACATGCTGCTCGCCTTCGCCGGCGACATCCTGCCCGACAACCCCGGGACGGCCGTGATCTTCGATGTGAAAAGCAGTCGGCGAATACCGCTGCTCGTTGAACAGCTGGGCGGCAAACCCGTGATGTGCAAGAGCGGCCATTCCTTCGTAAAACAACAGATGCAGGAAAGCCAGGCACTGCTGGGCGGTGAATATTCGGCGCACCTGTTTTTCCGCCATCGCTGGTACGGTTTCGATGATGGCCAGTATGCCGCGGCCCGCTTCCTGGAGCTCATGGACAAACACGGCTGCTCCGCCGATGCATTGCTGGATGCGCTGCCGCAGTCTTTCAATACCCCCGAACTGCAGGTGCCGGTAAGCGAAGCCGACAAGTTCGAGATCATGGCGGGGCTGCGTGACCGTCTGGACATTGCCGGCGCCATGATTTCACGCCTCGACGGCTTCAGGGCCGACACACCTGATTCCTGGGGACTGGTGCGGGCGTCAAATACCACACCTAACCTGATCCTGCGCTTTGAGGCCGACACCCAGGCAGCGCTGGAAAAGATTCGCACACAATTCAGGACCGGCATTGCGGCGCTGTTCCCTGCGCTTGACCTTTCATGCCTCGAGGCGACCCTGGATGGCTGACGCAAACTTCTACGCCAGTCTCCGAACCGGCATGCTGGCCGCCGGTGACAAGCCCTTCCTGGTATCGCCCAACGGCCATGCGCTCGGTTTTGCCGAGTGTGACCGCATCAGCGGCAGCCTCGCCAACCTGTTCACGGCCGCAGGCCTGGTTCCCGGTGACCGCCTGCTCGCCAGGACCGAAAAGTCGCCGCTGGCTCTCCTCGTCTACCTGGCCTGCCTGCGCAGCGGCGTCATTTATGTTCCGGTAAACCCGGCATGCACCGAGGATGAACTGGCTTATTTTGCCCGGGACACGACGCCGGCCCTGTTTATCGGCGATGCGAAACACTGCGCACTGGTCGCTGGCGCGACTGGCATCACGACGTTCACGCTGGATGCCGAAGGCATGGGGACGCTGGCAGAAGAGGCTGCAGGACAATCCTCCAGCCATGACGTGGTCGCCAGCAATGCCGGCGATGTCGCCGTGCTGATCTATACCTCCGGCACCACGGGTGCTCCCAAGGGTGCGATGCTCAGCCACGGCAACCTGGCCGCCAATGCGGCAACACTGTACAAAAGCTGGGGCTGGTCCACGGAGGATGTGCTGCTGCACTGCCTGCCGATCTTCCATGTACACGGATTGTTCGTCGCCACCCACCTGGCCCTGCTTGGCACGTCCACACTGCTGTTCGAGTCACGCTTCGACTCCCGCAGGGTGATCGAGCTGTTGCCGCAGGCGACCGTGTTCATGGGCGTGCCCACCTACTACACCAGGCTGCTGCAGGAGGACGGGTTCACCCGGCAAACCTGCAGTCATATGCGCCTGTTCGTATCGGGGTCGGCGCCCCTGCTCGCGGAAACGTTTCTCAGTTTCCGCGATCGCACCGGCCACACAATTCTCGAGCGCTACGGCATGTCCGAAACCGGCATGCTGGTCTCCAATCCGCTGGCCGGGGAGCGTGTTGCCGGCACTGTCGGCTACCCCCTGCCGGGTGTTGAGACCCGCGTCTGCGACGAGGATGGCAGGCCGGCGGCAAAAGGCGGGATCGGTGTATTGCAGGTCAGGGGGCCGAATGTGTTCAGCGGCTACTGGAACAAGCCCGAACTCAACAGCACCGAATTCCAGGACGGCTATTTCATCACCGGTGATCTTGTCGCAGTGGCTGAAGACGGCCGCATCAGCATCGTCGGGCGCAACAAGGACATGATCATCAGCGGCGGACTGAACGTCTATCCGAAGGAAATCGAAAATGTCCTCGATGCCCAGCCGGGCATCCGCGAATCCGCCGTCTTCGGCGTGGCGCATCCCGATTTCGGCGAAGGCGTGGTTGCTGCCGTGGTACCGGAATCCGGCGCCGCGCTGGATACCGATATGCTGGTGCGCGCCTGCCGGGACCGCCTGGCGGGTTACAAGACACCGAAAAGCATCGTCGTGGTCAATGATCTGCCCCGTAACACCATGGGCAAGGTGCAGAAGAATCGGTTGCGCGAACAGTTCGCCAACCTGTTCAAAGGTGCCTGAAAGGCCAGCCACTATTACCACGCCGGATGCGGTCCTGCGGACCTTATCCGGCCTACACCCGAATCTGGCTCCCGTACGCTTTATCCCTTTATCCTTTTATCCTTTTATCGATTTCCCTTATAATTCGCGCATTCGATTGTGAGTAAGCATTCGCTATAAGAGCGCCCCATGACCCTGAACATCAATGCCGCAAAAAATATCGCCAGCGTCCTCACCGAGGCGCTGCCGTATATCCAGCGCTTCACCGGCAAGACCATCGTCGTCAAGTACGGCGGCAACGCCATGATCGATGAAGAGCTGAAGAACAGCTTTGCCCGCGACATCGTGTTGATGAAGCTCGTCGGCATGCACCCCATCGTCGTGCATGGCGGCGGTCCGCAGATCGGCGAACTGCTGAAGAAGCTGGATATCAAATCCGACTTCGTGGACGGCATGCGCGTTACGGACTCGGCCACCATGGACGTCGTCGAGATGGTGCTTGGCGGCCTGGTGAACAAGGAAATCGTCAGCCTGCTCAACCGCAACGGCGGCAAGGCCATCGGCATCACCGGCAAGGATGGCGACTTCATCCGTGCACGCAAGATGAAGGTCACGCGCAAGACGCCGGAAATGCAGGAGCCAGAAATCATAGACATCGGCCATGTCGGTGAAGTGGCTGGCATGAACCCGGACATCATCCAGATGCTCAAGGGCAGCGACTTCATCCCGGTAATCGCGCCGATCGGTGCCGATGAGTCAGGCCAGTCCTACAACATCAATGCCGACATCGTTGCCGGCAAGGTGGCGCAAATGGTGATGGCGGAAAAGCTGATCCTGCTGACCAACATCGCCGGTGTACAGGACAAGGATGGCAAGGTACTGACAGGGCTGACCACGACACAGGTCAATGCCCTCATCGAAGACGGCACCATTCACGGCGGCATGCTGCCGAAAATCAACTGTGCACTGGATGCGGTGAATTCCGGCGTGACCAGTGCCCAGATCATCGACGGCAGGGTGCCCCACGCGGTCCTGCTGGAAGTATTTACCGACGAAGGCATAGGCACGCTGATCACCAACAGGCACTGAAGCTTCACCACGGGCGGGTACAGTTATGGCTAGAGAACCAGGCGCAAAGAAGGAAGCAATCCTCAGGGCACTGGCCCAGATGCTGGAAAACAACCCGGGCGGGCGCATCACCACCGCCGCCCTGGCCGAGGAAGTCGGCGTGTCGGAAGCGGCCCTTTACCGGCACTTCCCCAGCAAGGCGCGAATGTTCGAAGGCCTGATCGGCTTCATGGAAGACACCCTGTTTTCTCGCATCACCCGCATCGTCAGTGAAGGCTCCACCGCCCTGGTGCAGTGTGAAAAGATCATCCTGCTGATGCTGACGTTCGCGGAAAAAAATCCCGGCATCAGCCGCGTGCTCAATGGCGATGCGCTGGTCGGCGAGACTGACCGCCTGCGCGATCGCGCCAGCCAGGTTTACAACCGCCTCGACACCCAGCTCAAGCAGATTTTCCGGGAGGCAGAAATCCGGGAAGGTATCAGGACAAGGCTCAGCCCGTCTATCACTTCAAACCTGGTCCTGACTTTCATCGAGGGCAAGATCAGCCAGTACGTGCGCACGGACTTTCAACAGAAACCCACGGACTTTTTCTCCGAGCAGTGGATGTACCTGAACCAGGAACTGTTCCGCCAGCCCGGCAGTTAGAATGGCTCAAAGCAGTGCAAGGAGGAGTTTGAAGACAGGGTGGTGAAGGCTGTATTTTTGCGTTCAGCTTTTAGCGCTCAGCATTCAGCCTTCAGTTATTAATCGAGGTTGAGCAATTCCCGCAGGCGGTTGATGTTTCTCTCGGCGGTTTCGAGCGTTTCCACTTTTTCGTTTTCAACACGCTCTACCTGCCTTTGCAGGCGGTCGCGCTCTTCCGTGGCATTTTCAAGCTGGCTCAGGAGAGTCTCCGGGGGATTGGCGTTGCCGTCCACCTGACCCTGCACACTGTCGAGGCGGCGCTGGGCATCATTACGCAGGCCGGTGAGCGCGGTAATCTGTGCATCCAGTTGCTCGACGGTGCTGTCGCGGCGGCGAATGACTTCCTCGGGTGAGCGGTACAGCCTGAGCAGGAGCCTGTCCTCTTCTTCCTGCCGGGCACGGTCTTCCTGGCTCTGCTGCTGCGACTGCAGGGCAAGGGCCTGGGCTTCGCGCTCTTCCGCCGTCAGTGCCCGCGCCACGGTCTGGATGACCTGGCCCTTTTCATTGAGCACTTCATAGCCATTCTTCACGAATTCCGGCGGCACCTGTGATCCATGGAACAGGTTGCCCTGGTTATCGTAGTAGCGGTAAATATTGGCAGCCATGGCAGGCAATGACAGCAGTGCTGACAGAGCCAGGGTCCATATGATCAGTTGTGCCGGGAATTTACGCATAGGGTCTGGTCGGGATTAAATGCCGTATTGTTCCTGGTAGCTTTTCATCGCCCCAAGGTAGGTCGCCAGCGTGTCATCCTGCTGCTCCTCCAGGTAGCCGATAATCTGCTGGAGGTTGATGATGCTGATGACCGGAATTGAAAATTCCTGTTCTATCTCCTGTATCGCAGACAGGTTTGTCTTGCCTTTTTCCTGCCTGTCCAGGGCAACCACGACACCGGCAGCCTGCGCCCCTGCCGCGGCAATTATTTCCATGGTTTCGCGAATGGCCGTACCGGCCGTAATCACGTCATCAATTACCAGGACCCGGTTCTTCAGCGGCGAGCCCACAATATTGCCGCCTTCCCCGTGATCCTTGGCTTCCTTGCGGTTGAAACACCACGGAATATCCTGCTTGAATTCCTGCCAAAATGCAATTGAGGCCGCGGAAGCCAGGGGAATGCCCTTATAGGCCGGGCCGAAGATAATATCAAATTCAAGGCCCGAATTTTTGACGGCCTTCGCATAACAGTTGCCCAGAAAGCCCAGGGCGGCGCCGGTGTTGAACAGGCCCGCATTGAAGAAATAGGGGCTTTTTCGGCCCGATTTCAGGGTGAATTCGCCGAACCGCAGTATTTCGTGCTCGGTGACGTAGTTCAGAAACTGCTTCTGGAAGTCCTGCATCGCTTGATTCCTGTGTTCTTGTAGATTGCTAAGGCGCCAGATGCCCCAGCGTGGATTTTTGCACCTCGAAGAGCCGGGTGATGCCATGGCGAGCCAGGTCGATCATGGCGTTCAGGTCATCCAGGCTGAACTCGCCATCTTCACCGGTACCCTGGATTTCGATAAATCCGCCACGGTCGGTCATGACCACGTTCATGTCGGTCTCAGCAGAAGAATCCTCCACGTAATCAAGATCAAGCACCGGAGTACCCTGGAATACCCCAACGGAAACCGAGGCGATCATCTGCTGCAACGGGTTTTCACTGATCAGGCTTCTCTCCAGCATATGGTTGATGGCATCGGCCAGTGCCACGCAGCCGCCGGTGATGGACGCGGTGCGTGTACCCCCGTCGGCCTGGATGACATCGCAATCGATCTTGATGGTGTTCTCGCCCAGCTTTTTCAGGTCCACGGCCGCCCGCAGTGAGCGCCCGATGAGGCGCTGGATCTCCTGGGTGCGCCCGCTCTGTTTGCCTCGGGCCGCCTCGCGATCCATGCGGTCACCGGTTGAGCGCGGCAGCATGCCGTACTCGGCGGTCACCCAGCCCTGGCCGCTGCCCTTCAGGAAACGGGGAACATTTGTCTCCACCGATGCGGTACATATGACGCGGGTATCGCCGAACTCCACCAGCACTGATCCCTCGGCATGCTTGGTGAAGTTGCGGGTGATGGCGATTTCGCGCAGGTCATTCGCCTGCCTGCCGCTTGGCCTTGTTATTCCTGACATGACTTCCCCTGTGTTGATCCCGGTACGGGATGTGTACTTCATCATTGGTGCAAGCGGCGTATTTTATAATGGATTGCAAATCCGCTATAGTTCGTTCCCACTTTAATTCGATCGCCCCGGTTCTTTCTATGACAAGCAGTATGACGGCTTTTGCCCGCAAGCAGGCTGATTTCCCGTGGGGCTCCCTGATCTGGGAAATCCGCTCGGTCAATCACCGATACCTGGAACCGGCATTTCGCCTGCCCGAGCAGTTCCGTCACATCGAAACCGGGCTGCGGGATCTGCTGCGCAATAACCTCAGCCGCGGCAAGATCGAAGCCCAGCTGAAGTTCCAGCCGGATGTCTCTGAATCCGGCCGCATTCCCATCAATGAGCCCCTGCTGGCCCAGCTGGCCAAGGCCATCGCCCAGGTCGAGTCACTGACGGACAATACCGCCAGCCCAAGCCCGCTGGATATCCTGAAGTGGCCAGGCATCATCCAGGAACAGGAGCAGGATGCCAGGGAGCTGGAACAGCAGTCACTGGCGCTGTTCAAGGCGACCCTTAGCATCCTGTCCGAACATCGTGCCCGCGAAGGCGCCGAGCTCAAGGCTGCCGTGGAAAGCCGGCTTTCCGCGATCGAGGGCATCATCGGTGACATTGCCGCGTCCCTGCCTGACATCCTGGCCGCCCAGCAGAACCGGCTGCGCGAACAGATCAGCGAGCTGGCGCAGGAAGTCGAACCCGGGCGCCTGGAGCAGGAACTCGTCCTGGTCATGCAGAAGGCTGATATTGCCGAGGAACTGGACCGGCTGGAAGCGCACGTCAAGGAGATCCGCCACGTGTTGTCGCGCAAGGAGCCGGTCGGACGCCGGCTGGACTTCCTCATGCAGGAGCTGAACCGGGAAGCCAACACCATCTGCTCGAAGGCCGTGGTCACGGAGACCACGCTCAACGCGGTGGAACTGAAAGTTCTCATCGAACAGATGCGCGAACAGGTGCAGAATATCGAGTAACCCAGCCCGGCGGCCGCGGTCACCCCGCCCTCATTGAATTTGTATATCTTGTATATAAAGTAGGAAGAAGAACAACAGCATGTCCCGGGGTATCCTGTTTCTCATTTCCGCACCCTCTGGTGCCGGCAAGACCAGCCTGGTCAACGCACTGCTTGAATCACCCGGCGAGGTCAGCGACAGGCTGTGTGTATCCGTTTCCCATACGACGCGGGAAAAACGCCCCGGCGAGGAAAACGGGCGCAACTACCATTTCATCACCGTCGACGAGTTCAGGCGCATGGAGGCCGCCGACGCCTTCCTGGAACATGCCGAAGTCTTTGGCAATCTCTACGGCACATCCAGGGACTGGGTGGAGGAACGGCTGGCCAGCGGCTGGGACGTTATCCTCGAAATCGACTGGCAGGGCGCCAGCCAGGTTCAGGACCTGATGCCGGCAGCGGTCAGTATTTTCATCCTGCCCCCCTCCCTGGAATCCCTGCGCGAACGCCTGACCCAGCGCGGCCAGGACAGGACGGAGGTCATCGAAAAGCGCATGGCTGCGGCCGTTGATGAAATGTCCCATTTCAACCAGGCCGACTTCATCGTTTTCAACGATGTTTTCGACACCGCCCTGGAAGACCTGAAGGCGGTAATCCGCAGCGCCCGCCTGTCCTGGGCCCACCAGACGGAGGTCCACGCAGATCTGTTAAAACGGCTGGTTCAGGGCTGAACGGATACAGGATACAGGGAGCGATCCTTTGAATTTCCTGGTCATCCTCGGGGTTAAAGGCCTTTCTCAAGCACGACAACGTCTATATCTTTGCCACATCGGTACAAATAACGACCCCAATCCTGCTCCTTTCAGTGTACCCCCCTGTATCCTGTATCTTGTATCCTGCATCCCCTATCCTTATAATGCCCGCCCTCGGCAGAAATGCCCCCAGATCCCTGATAAATAGGTAGAACTATGGCCCGTATCACTGTTGAAGATTGCCTCGACAAAGTCGGTAACCGTTTTGACCTGGTTATGGTCGCCAGCAAGCGCGCCCGCCAGTTGCAGACCGGCGGCAAGGACCCGATGGTCTCCGAAGACAATGACAAGCCTACCGTACTCGCCCTGCGCGAAATCGCTGAAGGTTTCATCACCTCCAACATCCTGACCGAAATCCCCGAAGAAGAGCCGGAAGACACCCTGGTCGGCATGGAAGCCATGAAGCGTCACGACATTTCCATCGAGGAAGCCATGGACGCGGTCCTGATTCCCGAAGCCGAAGACGAGGCCGTCGAGGCGCCGCAGCCGGACGTGGACGAAGACAGCGAATAACAGCCGCTGGCACAAATATCGAAAGGGCGACATTCAGTCGCCCTTTTTATTTGTGTTGCCCAATTGTGTTGCCGGCTTTCCCGGAATACCGCCCATCCTGCACGCAGCCGCTTGTCTTCTTGCCCGCCAGCCCCCATCATAGCTATCCGCTGTCTGAAAAATGACACCCGCTTATGATGACAATCGAACACTTCACCAAGGACCTGAACAGCTACATGGGCGCCGCCCAGGTGGACCTGGTAAAGCGTGCCTACTTTTATGCCGAGCAGGCCCACGACGGTCAGTACCGCCGCACCGGCGAGGACTACGTGACCCATCCGCTGGCCGTCGCGGAAATCCTGCGTGAAATGCACATGGACCACCAGAGCCTGATCGCCGCCATGCTGCATGACGTCATCGAGGACACCGGCATCACCAGGGAGGCCATTCAGAGCCAGTTCGGTGAAACCGTGGCAAACCTGGTCGATGGCGTCAGCAAGCTGAGCCAGATCGAGTTTTCAACCCGCGCCGAAGCGCAGGCAGAGAATTTCCAGAAGATGGCCCTGGCCATGGCCAAGGACATTCGCGTCATCCTGGTCAAGATCGCCGACCGCATGCACAACATGCGCACCCTGGAAGTTCTCAGCCCCGACAAGCAAAAACGTATCGCCAGGGAGACTCTGGAAATCTACGCCCCCATTGCCAATCGCCTGGGAATGCACAATATCCGCCTGGAATTCGAGGAGCGCGGCTTCAAGACACTGTATCCGCTGCGCGCCCCACGTATCGACGCCGCAGTCAGGAACGTCAGCGGCTACCGCAAGGAACTGGTTTCACAGGTGCAAACCGCGCTGGAAGCCTGCCTGAAGCGTGAAGGCCTGCCCGGACGCGTGATCGGCCGCGAGAAGCACCTGTACAGCATCTACCGGAAAATGCGTGACAAGCGCCGCTCGTTCCGGGAAATCACCGACGTGTTCGCCTTCCGCATCGTTACCGACGAGGTCGATACCTGCTATCGCATCCTCGGCGCCGTGCACAGCCTGTACAAACCGGTACCGGGCAAGTTCAAGGACTACATAGCCATTCCCAAGGTGAACGGCTACCAGTCACTGCATACCACGCTGTTCGGCATGCACGGCGTGCCCATCGAAATCCAGATCCGCACGGAAGAGATGGACCAGATGGCCGGCAACGGCATCGCCGCACACTGGCTGTACAAGTCTTCCGATGACACCCCGAACCAGAGCCACATTCGCGCGCGCCAGTGGGTGCAGGACCTGCTGGAAATGCAGAAGCATGCGGGCAACTCCCTGGAATTCATCGAGCACGTGAAGACCGACCTGTTCCCTGACGAGATCTACGTGTTTACTCCCAAGGGCGCGATCCTGGAGCTGCCCGCCGGATCCACACCGGTGGACTTTGCCTATGCCGTGCACACCGACGTCGGCAATTCCTGCGTCGCCTGCCGCATCAACAAGCGCCTGGCGCCGCTGAGCGAACGCCTGATGAGCGGCCAGACCGTTGAAATCATCGCTTCGGGCAACCAGCCCAACCCGGCCTGGCTGGGCTTTGTCGTCTCCGGCAAGGCGCGCAGCAATATCCGCCACTTCCTGAAGAACCAGCGCCGCTCGGAAGCCATCGCTCTCGGCCGGCGCCTGCTCAACAAAACCCTGTCCAGCTTCGGCTATCACCTGTCGAATATATCCAAGGACAAGATCGGCGGCCTGCTCGAGCAAACGGACTTCGAAGTCCTGGATGACCTGCTCGAAGACATCGGCCTCGGCAACCGCATGGCCTACATCGTCGCGCGCCGACTGATCCCCAACGAAAACGGCGAGGAACTGCCTGCCAACCAGGACGACTCCTCCATGGCCATTCGCGGCGCCGAAGGCATGCTGATGAACTTCGCCAAGTGCTGCCATCCCATTCCGGGCGATCCCATCGTCGGTTTTGTCAGTGCCGGCCGCGGCATGATCGTGCACCGGGAAACCTGCAACAACGTCGCCGAGATTCGCAACGACCCGAAGAAATACATCAACCTGCGCTGGGACCCGAGCGTGGGCGGCGAGTTCACGGTGGAGCTGCGCGTCGAGCTGGAACACCAGCGGGGTATCATCGCCACGCTGGCCAACGCCATCAGTTCAGCCGAAGGCAATATCGAGAAGATCGGCACTTCGGACCGAGATGCCCGCTTCAGCATCGTCAACCTGACACTGAGCGTGCGCAACCGCATACACCTGGCAAGCGTGATGAAAAAGGTCAGGATGCTCAAATCCGTGTCGAAGGTGACACGCGTGAAGAACTAGGCCAGGACCGGTTAACAGCCCGCCTAATCTGCCGTGACTTTCAGCGGGCCTTTTCCGCGAACCTTGACGCCGCCCTTTTTACTGCCGCCCTTGCCGGTTTTGCGATCGGCCTTGCTGATGGCCAGCGCATCGGCGACGAGCTGCCTGGCTTCCCCGAGCGGCACCGCCTTGCTGTAGATATTGCCCTGGATGACCGGGCAATTGAGCTTGCGCAGGTAGCGCAGCTGGAAATCCTCTTCCACCCCCTCGGCAACCATCTCCAGCTTCAGCCCCTTGGCCATATGGGCAATGGCCTCGATGATGGACATCTCGGAATCCTCTTCCATGTCGTGAATGAAGCTGCGGTCGATCTTGAGGCGATGGATAGGCAATTTCTGCAGCAGGCTGAGTGACGAGTATCCCGTACCGAAATCATCGATGGCGACATACACCCCAACCTTGTGCAGTTCATCGAGTTTCGCCACGGTCTGGTCGATGTTGTGCATCAGCATGCTTTCAGTGATTTCCACTTCCAGCCTGTTGCCTGGAAAATCATGCTTTTTCAGCGCCCTGACGATCTTGTCGACGAAATCGATCTGCTCGATCTGCTTGTTGGAAAAATTGATGGCCAGCTTGCCCACCTCAAGACCGGCATCGAGCCAGTTCTTGATGTCGCTGATGGCAGTGTCCAGCACCCAGTCGCCCAGGTCCACGATGATGCCGCACTCCTCCGCGACCGCCATGAAGGCTGCCGGGGACAGCAGCCCACGCGTGGGATGGTTCCAGCGCAGCAGCGCTTCCACGCCGATGATATCGCCGTTGAGCGCGCTGACCTGCGGCTGGTAGAAGACCTCGAACTGGTTTTCCTTCAGGCCGCGGCGGATATCCGCTTCCATGTTGAGCATGCGGCTGTGCTTGACGCTCATGTCGGGGTTATAGCGTTTGTAACTGTTCTTGCCCTGCTCCTTGGTGAAGTACATGGCCGTGTCGGAATTCTTGATGAGTTCATCGGATGTCTGCCCATCTTCGGGATACACCGCGATGCCGATGCTGCCGGAAACGAAAATTTCATGACCCTCAACGTTGAACGGCTTCTTGATGGTTACCACCAGTTTCCTGGCAACGAGGTCGGCGATGTCCGGAGAGTCCACGTGCGGCAGCAGGATGATGAATTCATCACCGCCAAGGCGTGCCACGGTATCGCCTTCACGCAAGTGGGCCTTGAGCCGGTTGCCGACCTGCTTGAGCAGTTCGTCGCCGACGGTGTGCCCCAGTGTGTCATTGACCACCTTGAAGCGGTCGAGGTCGATAAACAGCACCGCCAGCTTGTCATCCTCGCGCCGTGCGTTGCTGATGGTATTGGACAGGCGATCCTGGAACAGGGCGCGGTTGGGCAGGCCGGTGAGCAGGTCGTGGTAGGCCTGGAAGTGAATGAGCTTTTCCGAAGCCAGCCGCTCCGTGATGTCCCTGGCGACTACGTACGTGCCCGAGTATTCGCCCTTGTGCACGACACCGTTTTCATCGCGGGTTTCATTTTCATACACCCCGAGGGAATTCAGCTCGATGGCGATACGGTTGCGGATCCAGCCGGGGTGGCTGCCCGGTTTGCACATGAGCCAGATTTCCGCATCCCGGGTTGCGCGCGGCCCGGAGCGCCTCTCGTTGAAACAATGTGAGGCGCGATCGATGTACTCCGGGTCGACGATGGTGGAGTAATGGGCGCCGATAAGCTCATCCTTTTTATAGTTGAGCAGGTCCTGGGCGCGATCGTTGACGAAGGCGAAATTGCCTTTCCTGTCGACGATGAAAATGATGTCCGGAGAGCTTTCGATCATGAACCGGTGCAGGCGTTCTGACCGCTCCAGCTGCTTGCGCAGGGAGTAGAGGCTTTTTTCCAGCTCCTGCTTGCGCAGGGCGTTGTTCAGGACATGCCGGAGTTTGTCGAAAGCGACCGGCTTCCTCACATAATCGAAGGCGCCGAGATGAAAAGCCCGGGTGACATGGTCAAAATCCGTTGTCGTGCTGTGCACGACCATAGCGATACGGATATTGTTGTCGTTGATGTATTCCATGACCTGGTAGCCGTCGACACCAGGCATGGTGATGTCCAGCAGCACCAGGTCGAAACCGCCCTGCTTGAGGGCCTCGATGGCAGCTTCCCCGCTGCCAGCGGTGACCACCGCGTAACCTGCCTTTTCCAGTTCCAGCCGGCTGGTGCCGAGCCAGTCGGGATCATCATCGACAACGAGGATCTGGTAGTTCTGGGTCATGGCCCGTTTATTCCTTGCATCCCGGCCGACCCGGAAAGCCGTGGCCTGCAGTGGTTGGCTTGCTTGTTTCCTGCATGAGTTTTCATCCCTGCAGCAGTAAGTTCGGGTGTCTCAGGTATTGTAGAACCTGTCGCCATTCTCCGCACGGCCATTGTCGGGCAAAAATCCGGATTCGGGCGCCTGTGGCCCGCGGAATCCGGCTTAACAGGGGGCAATATGCGTGCTTTTCCCCCATTGGGCAAGCCTGTAATATGGCCTGTCCGAGAATAAGAACAACCCGAGATCCGGAGAACACCATGACCCCATCGCGAATGACCGGCCGCCTTGTCCTGATCCTGCTGGCCCTGGCGCCTATCTCCCTCACCGCCCAGCCCGAGCGCTCCCCGGCATTTTCCGCCGACGAACTGGCCGCGCCCCCGACCGTGGGCTGGTACACCAACGGCGGCAACCTGGGCAACCAGCGCTATTCGCCGCTGACGCAGATCAACAAGGACAACGTGGGCAACTTGAAGGCGGAGTGGCGCGTACACATGAACGGCTCCGGCGCCGGTCCCAATCACAGCGGCCAGGGCGAGCCCCTCTTCTATAACGGCACCCTGTTCGTGGGCACCGGCGAGAACGATGTCTTCGCCATCGATGTCGACACCGGCGAATTCCTGTGGACCTACCAGGCCAACCTCGACCCCGCGCGCGTCAACGTCTGTTGCGGCTGGGTCAGCCGCGGCATCGGCATGGGCGACGGCCAGATCTTCGTCGGCCAGCTCGACGCCAAACTGGTGGCGCTGGACCAGGCCACCGGGGAGGTGAACTGGGAGATCCAGGCGGAAGACCCCTTCGGCGGTTTCGCCATCACTTCGGCGCCGCTGTACTACAACGGCATGGTCATCACCGGTTTCGCCGGCGGCGAGCGCGCCATTCGCGGCCGCATCAAGGCGTATGACGCCACCGACGGCTCCCTGCTGTGGACCTTCTATACCATTCCCGGCCCGGGTGAATTCGGCCATGACACCTGGCCGCAGGACAACGACGCCTGGCGCACCGGCGGCGCGCCCATCTGGCAGACGCCGGCGCTCGACCCCGAACTCGGCCTGCTCTATTTCTCCACCGGCAACGCCGGCCCCGACCTCAACGGCAACCAGCGTGAAGGCGACAATCTGTTCACCGTCTCCATCGTCGCGCTCGATGTCGCCACCGGCGAGTACCGCTGGCATTTCCAGCAGGTCCACCACGACATCTGGGACTACGACTCACCCAGCCCCGTCGTGCTGTTCGACGTGGAAAAGGACGGCGTCATGCGCAAGGGCCTGGCCGAGGCGAGCAAGTCCGGCTACCTCTATATCCTCGACCGCATCACCGGCGAGCCGCTGGTCGGCATCGTGGAAACACCGGTACCGCAGATGGAAAGCCAGAAGACCTCACCCACACAGCCCATCCCCGTCGGCGAGGATTTCATTCCGCATTTCATCGATGTCGCGCCGGAAGGCTGGACCCTGGTCAACGAGGGCAAGACCTTCACGCCGTTCGATACCGATCCCGTGCTGTACAAACCGCTGGCCGGCGTGAACTGGCCGCCGAAGGCCTACGACCGTGAAAACGGCTGGATCTATATCTGCGCCAACGACCGCATCGGCGGCGCCGCGCAGGAAGCGGAAAACTCCGCGCCCACCTTTGATGCCAGCTGGCTCGGCGGCGGCTTCCGCATGCCGAACGTGCCGTCACGCGGCATCTTCGCCGCCATGGACGTGACCACCAACACCATCGCCTGGCGCCAGCAATGGACCGGCGGCTGCTCGTCCGGCTCCGTGGTCACCGCCGGCGGCCTGGTCATTCACGGCCGCACCGACGGCCGCGTCACCGCCATGGACAAGGACAACGGCGAGAAGCTCTGGGAATACCAGACCGACGCCGGCGTCAACGGCACCGCCGCCACGTTCATGCATGAAGGCACCCAGTACATCGCCATCATTTCCGCCGGCACCATCTATGCCGGCGGCAAGCACGGCGACAGCGTGTGGCTGTTCTCACTGGAAGGCGACATCGAGCAGGAAGTGGCCCCGGCCCAGGCCGGAGGCGGCATTGCCGCGGCAGCCGCGCCCATGGACATCGACCCGATCACCCCGCCGGCAGGGCATACTCCCGACGTCGCTGGTGGCCGCACCATCTACCAGGGTTTGTGCGCCGCCTGCCACGGCCCCAACGGCGAAGGCGGCGAGGCCGGGGTCGAGCTGCAGGGCAAGACGCTCACCGCTTCCGACATCATGACCATCGCCAACTATGGCCGGAACACCATGCCTGCATTCGGCTTCGCCTACACGCCGGAGCAGTTGCACGACGTGGCGGGGTATGTGCTGGACGAAATCCTGGCGCAATAAGAGCCGATACAGGGAAGCAGGGATACAAGGCGGACAGCTCTGGTCAAACCGGAGCCGCCCGCTCTTTTCCCGTTTCATTTAGTCTTACCTGAACCACCCGCCCTTTTTACTTTTTCCCTTGTCGTTTTTCTGAGTGCTTTACCTGAACCGCTTACCCTGTATCCTTTCTAGCAGGCGCCGGGAATTGCACCTAAAATGCGGTCATGAGCCCATCTCCTGCCAAACCTGCATCCGGCGCCCTCGACCTGAGCTCAGTTGCAGTCTCTGAACTTAAAGGCGTCGGACCCAAGCTCGCTGAAAAACTCGCCGCCATTCACATCCACACCGTCCTCGATCTGCTCTTCCACCTGCCCTTGCGCTACCAGGACCGTACGCGCGTCACGCCAATAAGGGCTGTGCGCCACGGCGTGGAAGCCGTCATCGAGGGCGATATCATGGGCAGCGCAGTGGTCTTCGGCAAACGCCGTTCGCTGCTGGTGAAGGTAGCGGACAAGACCGGTATCGTCAGCCTGCGCTTCTACCATTTCAGCGCCGCGCAAAAGGACACGCTGAAAGACGGTGCGCGCATCCGCTGTTTTGGCGAGGGCCGCTGGGGCAAGAGCGGCATCGAGCTGTACCACCCCGAGTACGAACTGCTCGGCGGCAGGGACAAGCCGCTGGATGACCGGCTCACGCCGATCTACCCCACCACCGAGGGCTTGCACCAGGCGCGATTAAGAGCTCTCGCAGAACAGGCGCTGACCATGCTGGCGAAATCCAAAGCCTTGCCCGACCTGCTGCCCGAAGCCCTGAGCCGCGAACTGAAGTTCATTTCCCTGGAAGACGCGCTGGTCTACCTGCACCGCCCGCCGGTGGATGCATCGCTGGCGCAACTGCAGGCGGGCACGCACCCGGCGCAGAGCAGGCTCGCCTTCGAGGAGCTGCTCGCCAACTATCTCTGCCTGCGCCTGCTACGGGAACAGGCCGACAAGCATGCCGCCCCGGCATTGAAAGATACGGACAGACTGCAGGAAAAACTGCTGGCGACCTTGCCGTTCAAGTTAACCGCTGCGCAGCAACGCGTCGGCCAGGACATCGCCCGCGACATGGCAAAGGCCACCCCGATGCTCAGGCTGGTGCAGGGCGACGTCGGCTCCGGCAAGACCCTGGTCGCCGTGATGGCGGCGCTGACCGCCGTCGGCAACGGTTACCAGGCGGCGATCATGGCGCCGACGGAGATTCTCGCCGAACAGCATTTCCTCAATCTCGACGCGCTGCTGCGCCAGCTCGATATCGAGACCGCCTACCTCAGCGGCAAGATCAAGGGCAAGCAACGCAACGAAGTGCTGCAAGCCATGGCCAGCGGACAGGCACAGATCATCGTCGGCACTCACGCGTTGTTCCAGGACGAGGTCGCTTTCAACAAGCTCGGCCTGATCGTCGTCGATGAGCAGCATCGCTTCGGCGTGCACCAGCGGCTGTCGTTACGGGAGAAGGGAAGCCACGAAGGCAGATACCCGCACCAGCTCATCATGACGGCGACGCCCATCCCGCGCACGCTGACCATGAGCGCCTATGCCGACCTCGACAGCTCCATCATCGACGAACTGCCGCCGGGCCGCACGCCCGTCAACACCATCCTCGCCGCCGACTCCCGACGCGGGGAAATCATCGAGCGCATCCGCCATGCCTGCGCCGATGGCCGGCAGGCCTACTGGGTTTGCACGTTGATCGAGGAAAGCGAGGCCCTGCAATGCCAGGCGGCGGAAGCCACCTATGCCGACATGCAGAAACTGCTGCCCGATACGCCCATCGGCCTCATCCACGGTCGCATGAAACCGAAAGAGAAGGCCGCCATCATGCAGGCCTTCAAGGCCGGCGAACTGCAGCTGCTGGTCGCCACAACCGTGATCGAGGTGGGCGTGGACGTGCCCAACGCCAGCCTGATGATCATCGAGAATCCCGAACGCCTCGGCCTGGCGCAACTGCACCAGCTGCGCGGCCGCGTTGGCCGCGGCAGCACCGAGAGTCACTGCGTGCTCTTATACAAGTCACCGCTGTCGGCCATTGCCAAGGAACGCCTGTCTATCATGCGCCAGAGCAACGACGGCTTCTTCATCGCGGAAAAGGACCTGGAAATCCGCGGCCCGGGCGAGGTGCTCGGCACCCGCCAGACCGGGCTGATGGAATTCAAGATGGCGGATCTGTTGCGTGACGCTCACCTGCAGCCCAAGATCAAGGTGTGGGCGGAGAAGATCCGCGCCCAGGCTCCGGACCTTACAGAACCGCTCATCAAGCGCTGGCTGGCCGGCTCCGAGCAGTACGGCCACGTATAACCCTTCCACTACCTGAAGTGGGGACGACCCCACCGCTCGACACTCACCCGGGGACGGCCCCAAAGCGAGGTATTCATGAACTGGATTATTCTTGTTGTAGCCGGTCTGTTCGAGATCGGCTGGGCCATCGGTCTGAAATATTCAGAGGGCTACACCAAACTCTGGCCCACTGTCGGCACGGTAATCTGCCTGGTTTCGAGCTTCCTGTTGCTGGGACTGGCCATGAAAAGTTTACCGGTAGGTACGGCATATGCCGTATGGGTCGGCATCGGCGCGGCAGGTACCGCGGTACTGGGTATCGTGCTGTTCGGTGAATCCACCGAGCTGCTCAAGCTGGTCAGTCTCGGGTTGATCTGCGCAGGAATTGTCGGCCTGAAGCTGGCCTATAACTGAGAAACAATGCGCGCGCTTCATTATTACCACCGTCGTTTTGATTGCTCTCGGTGTCCAGTGCCCTGACCGCTTCGGCAGCCGGCACAACTGATCCCCGCCCTCGTCCCCCGGTGCCGGGGGGGATCGGCCTGATTTGCCCCGGTGCAGCCGCTTTTGCGTATAATCCCGGGTCCCCGATTCTTTCCGTTTTCCTGTCGAGAGGTACCCGATGTCCGACGTCACTGCCGAAATCGCCCGCATCTTTGCCCTGCAACAAAAACACCAGTGGACCATGAAGGCCTCCACCGCCGCCGAGCGCAAGGCCCTCCTGCAGAAACTCTACGATGCGGTAAAAGCCCACGGCGACGAAATTATCGCCGCCGTGCAGAAGGACACCCGCAAGCCCGCCCAGGAAGTGACCATGACCGAGGTGGGCGGCCTGCTCGCCAACATCCAGCGCAATATCGACAATGTCGCCGAGTGGATGCAGCCGCAGGACGTTCAAACCTCCATGAACCCGGCCGACTCAGCGCAGATCATTCCCGAGGCGCGCGGCGTGTGCCTGATCCTGGGCCCCTGGAACTTTCCGCTGGGCCTGACCTTCGGCCCGTTGGCCGCAGCCATCGCCGCCGGGAACTGCTGCATGGTCAAACTCACGGACCTGTGTCCCAACACCGCCAGCGTCGCGGCGAAGATCATCAAGGAAGCCTTCGACGAGAAGGAAGTGGCCCTGTTCGAGGGTGATGTGACCGTCGCCACCGAACTGCTGGAGCTGCCGTTCAACCATATCTTTTTCACCGGCAGCACCCGCGTCGGCAAGATCGTCATGGCCGCCGCGGCGAAGCACCTGGCCACCGTCACCCTGGAACTGGGCGGCAAGTCGCCAGTGATCATCGACGAGGGCGCCGACATTGAGAAGATCGCCGGCGATCTGGCCGGCGCCAAGCAGTTCAACGGCGGCCAGGCCTGCATCTGCCCGGACTATGTGTTCGTGAAGGGCGACCAGAAGGACAAGCTCATCGCTGCCTTCCAGGCAAAGGTGAAGGCGAACCTGTACGATAACAAAGGCAATATAAAGAAAGAGAACATCGCCCAGATCGTCAATCCGCAGAACTTCACTCGGGTGAAAGGCCTGTTCGATGACGCGGTGAAAAACGGCGCAACTGTTGCCGTCGGCGGCACACTGGAGGAAGACAGCCTCACCGTGCACCCGACCCTGCTGACCGACGTCAAACCCGACATGAAGATCCTGCAGGAAGAAATTTTCGGACCCGTGCTGCCGGTGATGACCTACGACAATATCGATGAAGTGCTCGACTACATCGAGCAGCGCGACAAGCCGCTGGCGCTGTACGTGTACAGCAACAATAACGAAACAATCGACAGCGTGCTGAAGAAGACCTCCTCCGGCGGCGTCACCATCAACGGCGTGTTCTCCCACTACCTGGAAAACAACCTGCCCTTCGGCGGCGTCAACGGCAGCGGCATGGGCAGCTACCACGGCAAGTTCGGCTTCCTCGCCTTCTCGCACCAGCGTGCCGTGTACCGGCACCAGATCGCCTGATGACGGACCTGGTCGTTCGCCTGGCCACGCCGGCCGATGCCGACACCATCGCCGGCTTCAACCATGCGCTGGCCCGGGAAACCGAGGCGCTTGAACTTGACCCGGACACCATCCTGGCCGGTGTGACGCGACTGCTCGACAACCGCGAACTGGGTTTCTACGTGGTGGCCGAGTCCGGCGGTGAAGTCGCCGGCTGCCTGATGATCACTTTCGAGTGGAGCGACTGGCGCAACGGCATGATCTGGTGGCTGCAAAGCGTTTATGTCAGCCCGTCCAGCCGGCGCCAGGGGGTGTTCAAGTCCCTCTATGGGCATGTCCGTGACATGGCGAAACGCGATCCCGATGTCGCCGGCTTCCGCCTTTATGTGGAAAAGGACAACACCGCCGCCCAGCGCACCTATGCCGACCAGGGCATGGGTAAAACCCATTACCTCGTGTTCGAGGACCTTAAGCGGACATGAATCCGCTGTCACAGAATGCCACGGGCGCGAGCCTGCGATGCGGGGAAAACCTGCTATCATGTTCCCTTCTTTGCACACCCGGAGTGAGTCCGCCAATGAATGTGAAGTATTCCGCCAACCCTGTGATGTTCAAGAACAATCCCCTGGGTTTTCTGTTCGCCATCATCCTGATTCCCGCCTTCGGCCTCGGCATCCTCATCCTGCTGTGGTGGTTCCTGCAGTGCAAGTCGACCAAATTGACGGTCACTGACAACGAGATCCTGTTCGAGAAGGGCCTGCTCAGCAAGGAGCGCAGCGAGGTCAACATCAGCAGCATCCGCACCATTCGCGTGAAGCAGTCATTCTTCAACCGCATCTTCGGCGTCGGCACCGTGGAGATCTTCACCGCGGGCGACAGCGCGGAGTTCACGGCCCACGGCCTCCCGGACCCCAACCAGGTGCGCGAGCTCATCAAGATGGAACAAAAGCAGGGTTAAGCCATGACCGGTGACGCCGACCGCAAGGACAAGAAGGAAGCGCGGGTGATCGCCATCACGCTGATCGTGCTCGTGGCCATCATTGCCGCCGGCGTGTTCCTGCTGGTGCCGAGCATCGCGGACTTTTCCGCCACCTACCTCGAACCCGGCCTGGGATTGAGAAACTCGGCCATCGCCTCCTTCTTCGTCACGCTCATCGTGATGGTGATCTTTGCCGTGGCCTCCGGCGACGGGCTGATCGGCGAACTGCAGTTCCTGCTGCCCGGCTTCCTCGGCTTCTTCCTCATCTTCTGGCTGATGATCGCCTGGGTGTTCTGACACCCTGTTTCCCCCGCATTTGACCAACGTCAAACAGGCTCATATCAGCCGAAATAAACTGGTGGTATGAGTACAGAAAACATCACTACCACATCGGCGTCCACTTGGCAGCGCTGGCTGCGCCACCCCCAGCGCCAGCCGCTGCGCCGCGCCCTGTTCCAGGTGCACCTGTGGAGCGGCATCGGCCTTGGCCTGTACATCTTCTTCATCAGCGTCACCGGCAGCGTGCTGGTGTACCGCAACGAGTTGTACGTGTGGGTGACGCCGGAGCCCTATATCTCCACGGCGCCGGGTCCGGCGCTCAGTGACAATGATCTCAGGGCGGCCGCCCTGGCCGCGCACCCCGGTTTCCGGGTGGTGCGCCTGTCCCGGCATTACAACCCGGGTTACGCGGCGGAAATCTGGTTGGCCAACGATCGCCGGCAGATCGAACGACACTTCGACCCCCGCACCGGCGAGGACATTGGCCGCGCGACACCATTGGGTGTTTCTCTCGTTTCCGGCCTGATCCAGATTCACGACAACTTCCTGGCCGGGCAAACCGGGCAGGTCATCAACGGTCTCGGCGCCATGGCCGTGCTGGTGGTGGCCATGACTGGCCTGGTGCTGTGGTGGCCGGGCAGCCGGCGCTGGAAGCGCAGCCTCACCATTCACCCCGGTGTCGGCTGGAAGCGTTTCAACTGGGACCTGCACAGCATGATGGGCTTCTGGGGTTTCACCTTCATCCTGGTGTTCGCGGTCAGCGGCATCTACCTGTGTTTCCCTGAAAGCTTTCACAACTGGGCCGACCGCACCTTCGAGCTCACCAGCGAGAACGCCGGCGAACGTCCCATCGACAAGATCCTCTACTGGCTCGCCTTCTCCCATTTCGGACGCATCAACGGCATCGGCCTCATCTGCGACGGGCCAGGTTTCTGCGACCAGGCCATCAAGGCCACGTGGGCCTTCTTCGGCCTGGTGCCCGCGGCCATGTTCGTCACCGGCGCCATCATGTGGTGGAACCGGGTGCTCAAACGCTGGTTCTGACACTGGTTCACAATTCCTGTTCCCGCGTTCCCGCCCCTGAGTAAAGCAGGCTATACTTCCCGGCATGGTGTTTGCCGACAATAAAAAATAACAAGAAGCGCCCATGAGTGATTTCGAATTTCTCTCCGTCCTGATTTCCATCATCATCGGCTTCGGCCTGACCCACTTGCTGTCGGGCCTCGGCCACGCCTTTTATTTTCGTCACAAAAGCCGGATAGACGCCGAGCACCTGGCCTGGTGCGTGGTGCTGTTTTTCATTCTGGTGCTGAACTGGTGGGTGGCATTGCTCTGGCGGGACTTCGAACCCTGGAACTTCACGGTGTTCCTGATCATGGTGGTCTGGACCATCTCCATGTACGTCATGGGCCTGGCGCTGTTTCCTCCACAGGACAAGGAGGCCATTGATTACCGCGCGCTGATGGCGGAAAACCGGGTCTGGTTTCTCACCGCCTTCATCGTCATGTGCGTGCTGGACTTTGTCGTCACGGAAATTCGCCGGCACGGCAGCGTGGACCCGCTTTACGTCGGTTATATCGCCATCTATATCGCCCTGGCACTGGTCGGTATTTTTTTCAGGAACCGGCGCTTTCACCTGTTTATCGCCTGGTATATCGCCGTCACGCTCATCGCCTGGAGCTTCGGCATTCGCCAGACACTCAGTTTCGGTTAACCACTTTTCATCCATCAACCTGTAGCGAGGACCTCAACATGGACAATAAACTGGTACTGATTATCATCGCCATCTTCCTGCCGCCGATCGCCGTGTTCCTGAAAAAAGGCGTTGGCAAAGCCCTCGTCATCAATATCATCCTCACGTTGCTGGTTTTCTTTCCGGGCATGGTGCATGCCTTGTGGGTGTGCACGAAGTAGCCGCCTGAGCACGGCATGTCCAGCCCCTTCAACATCCGGGAAATACCAGCGGCAGACACCCTGCCCCTTCGCCACGCGTTGCTGCGCCCCCACCTGACGCCGGCAACCTGCGTCTATCCCGGCGACGACGCCGGCACCACGGTGCACCTGGGCGGATTCATCGACGACAACCTCTGCGGCATCGTCACGCTGTACCGAGAGGACATGAAAGACAGGCCGCGGGGATTTCGATTTCGCGCGCTGGCCATCGTCGAAGCATTGCGCGGGCAGGGTCATGGCAATGCCATGCTGAAGGCCGTTGAGCAACTGGCGCAGGATCTCGGTGCTGCTTACCTGTGGGCCAACGCGCGCGACAACGCGCTGGATTTTTACCGCAAGGCGGATTACGCCGTGGGCGACGAGGAATTCATCGTCGAAGGGGTGGGACCGCACCGGATCGTGATCAAGCGCTTCGCCTGAGTCGTCACCGGCTTGGCGATCCGGGATATACTCGGTCAAGATCCTGAAAAGGGAACGACGATGAAACTCCTGATCGCGATAATCATGCTGGCCGCCCTGGTTTACTTCGGCAGGGCCTTTTTTACTCCCGCAGAATACGCACTGAACGACGCCGACATCGCCCATGCCGACCGGGTCGTCAGCCAGTTCATGTCCCGTTACGACGTCCCCGGCCTGTCACTGGCGTGGGCGAAGGACGGCCGCATCATCCTGACGCGTGCGTACGGCGTGGTGAACAAGGGCAGCAACATCCCGGTCAACGTCAATCACCAGTTCCGCATCGCCAGCGTTTCCAAGCCCATCACCAGCACCATGATCATGCGTCTCGTCGAGGAAGGCAGGATCAGCCTGGACGATACTGTTTTCGGCACCGACGGCATACTGGCCGACAGCTATGTCGCCAGCGACCCGAATGTCCGCGCCATTACCGTACGCCACCTGCTGGAGCACACCGCAGGCGAGGAATGGAGCAACGAGCGGGAAGACCCCATGTTCGCCAACCCGCTGATGACGCACCATGAACTCATCCAGTGGGTGCTCGATAACCGCCGCCTTGTCCTGCCTCCCGGGTCCACGTATCACTACTCGAATTTCGGCTACTCCGTGCTGGGCAGGGTCATCGAAAGAGTGACTGGCGAAGCTTATGCCGATTACTTCCGCACGATGACGGCGCCACTCGGCCTGTCGGACTTTGCCATCGCGAGCGACTTCGAGGCCGGCGGCATCCTGGAAGTGCAGTATTACGCCCAGGAAAACACCTCGCCCTATGCATTTCCGATCGCGCGCATGGATTCACACGGCGGCTGGAAAACCACGCCCGAGGACATGGTGAAGTTCCTGCTTGTCGTGGACGGTTTCAGTGAACCGGCCGATATTCTGCAACCGCAAACGATTATCGAGATGACCACACCCGGCCTGCAAAACGGCAATTACGCGAAGGGCTGGGCCGTGAACAGCAGCAACAACTGGTGGCACCTGGGATCACTGCCGGGCACGGCCAGTGTCGCCGTCAGGACCAGCAGTAACATGGCCTGGGCGGTGTTCGTCAATACCCGGTCACCGGATAGCGGCTTTGATGGCGCGCTGGACAACCTGATGTGGCAGGTGGTGCAGGGCGTGCACCAGTAGGCTCAGGGGCCTTCGAGGATACCGGTCTCTTTCTCACTCTTGGCGATGATCACCGCGCCGCAGGAATCTGAAAAAATATTCACGGCGGTGCGACTCATGTCCAGCACCCTGTCGGTGACCAGCAGCAGACCGATGGCTTCCACCGGCAGGCCGATCGCCGTCAGGATAACCGTGATCGCCACCAGGCTGGCGGCGGGAATGCCGGCCACACCAATCGAGGTCAGCAGGGCGATCAGCACCACGGTGAACTGGGTGGCAACCGTCAGTTCCAGGCCATAGGCCTGGGCGAGGAAAATGGCCGCCACGCATTCATACAGCGCCGTGCCGTCCATGTTGATGGTGGCGCCCAGCGGCAGCACGAAACTGGTGGTGCGCTCCGACACGCCGGCATTCTTTTCCACGCACTCCATGGTCAGCGGCAACGTGCCGCTGCTCGAGGCAGATGAAAACGCCGTGAGCATGGCGGGCGCCATGGCCTTCAGGTGGCGTGTGGGCCGCACTTTGCCGACGTATTTCAGCAGCAATGGCAGGGCAATGAAGGCGTGCGCAGCCAGTGCCAGCATGACGGTGATGAAGAACAGCAGCAGCGGACGGAAGGCGGCGAAACCGGTCGAGGCGACCGTTTCGGCCACCAGGCCAAAGACGCCGTAAGGGGCGAACTTCATCACCCACATGGTGATCTTCATCATGGTTTCGGAGATGCCGCGCCAGAAGGTGATGAGCACCTCGCTCTGCCTGGCCGGAATCCGTGTCATGAAGAAGCCGAACACCAGGCTGAAGAAAATCAGGCCCAGCATTTCACCTTCTACCGCGGCGGCCACGACATTGGTCGGGATCATGCGGATAAAGATCTGCACGATGTCGCCGCCCCCGCGTCCTTCCACGCTGGCAATCGCCGAGGCCACCTGGGTGTCGTCCAGAGTCAGGTTGAGCGACTCGCCCACCGGCTGGCCACCGGAGATACCCGGGGCGAACAGGTTGACGAAGAACAGGCCGATCAGGATGGCCAGTGTGCTGGAGAACGCGTAGTAGAGGATGGTCTTGCCGCCAAGCCGGCCCAGGTCACTGCCGCTGCCCAGGCTGGAGATGCCGACGATGATGGAGGCCATGATCAGGGGCACGATGATCATGCGCAGGGCGTTCATGAACAGCGTGCCGACGAAATCGTAAACCTGGTAGAAGGTCACGCCGAACAAGCCGCCGTCGGTGCCGGTGAGGGAGCCGGCGATCGCGGCAAGGACGATGGCGATCAGGATCTGCCAGTGCAGCTTCAGTTTACCCATGCCAGAGTGGATCCGTTGTTGGCGTGTGAAATCATTTAACCAGCGACAATTCTTTTATTCAATGGCACTGGGGGTCTGACTATAATGCCCCCATGGAACAAACCCACTACCTGGCCCGCTGCCAGGCTTTCTTCAGCGGATTGAAGAACAGCATGTCGCAGGCCTTTCAGCGGCACTTTCCTCATATCCATGCCCACCTGCCCGATTACTGGCGCCTGGCGCGCATGGACCGGCCCATCGGTTTCCTGCTGCTGATGTGGCCTACCCTGTGGTGCCTGTGGATCGCCGCAGGCGGCATACCGGATATCGGGCTGCTGGTGATCTTCATTCTCGGCACAATACTCATGCGCGCCGCCGGCTGCTGCATCAACGATTTCGCCGACCGTGATTTCGACGGTCATGTCGAGCGCACCCGTGAACGGCCGCTGGCCACCGGCAGCATCAGCGGCAGGGAAGCACTGATTCTTTGCGCCCTGCTCTGCGCCCTCGCCTTCCTGCTGGTGCTGCTGACCAACCGGCTTACCGTGCTGATGAGTTTCGGCGGGCTTGGCCTGGCCGTGCTCTACCCGTTCATGAAGCGCTACACCCACCTGGCCCAGCTGTTTCTTGGCGCGGCGTTCTCATGGGGCGGCTTGATGGCGTTTACCGCGCAGACCGGAGAGCTGCCGGTGTACGCCTGGCTGCTGTACACGGCCAACTTCATCTGGACGGTGGTGTATGACACCGAGTACGCGATGGTGGATCGGGAGGATGACCTGAAGATCGGCATCAAGTCGACGGCGATCCTGTTTGCCGAAGCCGACCGTTTTGTCATCGGCACCTTGCAGGTGATGTTCCTGCTGACGATGTCGCTGAGCGCGAAGCATTTTGATCTCGGCGGCTGGTTCCAGTTCGGCCTGTTCCTGGCGGCAGGCCTGTTTGCCTACCAGCAGTTCCTGATCTGGAAACGCCATCCGAAGGACTGCTTCCGCGCCTTCCTCAACAACAACTACGTGGGGATGATTGTTTTCTTCTTTACCGTGGTGGATCTGTTTGTTCCCTGACTGTTAAAGCAGTTCCCTGCCATTAAACACTTCCCTGGACAGGGAAAAGGAATCGATGCCGTCCACGGCCCCGAGGTTCACACGGAACCAGCCAGGCTTGCGCATGGATTCATGGAAAGTGTATATGCCGCAGCGGTTGCAGAAATAATGTTTCGCCACCTTGTTGCCAAACTGGTAACAGGACAGCGCATCACCATCGACAGTGCGCTTGAGATCGGCATCGGCAACCGGCGGGTTGAGCATGATGGCGGCACGCCGTTCGCAGAAGGAGCAGTTGCAACTGAGTCCCTGTGTGATCTCGTCCGCATCGAATTCGAATTTGACGGCGCCGCAATGGCAGCTCCCGGTGTAGTGAGGCATGGTGTCATTACCCTCAGTGGATCAATAGTGGATTAATGCCGGTTTACGCCAGTTGGTGTCAACACCAAGATCGAGCAGGATGCTGACACCGCGCACGTAATTGCGGCCAACGGATTTCACCCCGTGGGAGTCGTCTCCCGGCACGATGGCAATGTCCCGGTCGATGGCTGCCCGCAATACGGGCATCGAGGGATACTGCTCGGCGGCCTTGTCGAAACCGCGCAGGTTGAAATCCAGGATGAGATTTTTTTCCGCGATACAGTCCAGATTGCGTTCCACCCGTTCCCACACGGCGGCATCCTGCAATGTCTGCAGGTAGTCGCCATCGAACTTGCGGATGAGATCGAAATGACCGACGACTGCGGGTTCAAGGGCGCACAGCATGTCGAACTGCGCATCGAAGTAGGCACAGTAGAGGTCAGCCAGCCCACCCGCGGCCGCGACGGCGCGCTGAAAATGCCTGGCGTCGTAATCGATGCAGTGACCGGCGACATGGTGCACGGAACCCACCAGGTAATCGGGTCGCAGTTCATCGACCAGCCTGTTAACCCGGGTTTCATAGCCTTCGTAGGTTTCCGTCTCGAATGCGGTCAGTATCTCGATCCGGTCACGGTACTTTTCCGCAAGCGCGCGGCATTCCGCGAAATAGTCGCGAAAACGCTGCAGCAGGAAGTCTGCGCCAAGGTTGGCTGCCTGTTCGTCCGGGTACCGCCAGGCGTCGGACAGCGGTGCCATGTGCTCGGTGATGCCGACCCAGGTGAAGCCCTGGTCGATGTAGGCGCGAACAACCGACTCCAGCGAATCGCTGGCGTGGTGGCAGAACTGGCCGCTGTGCCCGCCGTGCACGGAAACCTTCTTGATGGCGATGAAATCGTCGGACATGAAACAAACCCGGTTGGCAAGGCTGCCATGTTAGCAGGAACCAGACACCGGGATAAAAGATAAAGGATAAAAGATAAAAGGGGACGACACGTTAACCCCTGGTTGCCTGCCCTGGAACAGCAGGCATTCAGGGCGCCTTGAGTGTATTGCTGTGGGTGCCCTGGACCTGCCCCCCCCTTTTATCTTTTATCTTTTATCCTTTATCTTTATACCCTGCACCTTCCGTTTGACCTGCCGCCGTCCGGAGTCGTCTTGACCCCCGAAACACCAGACACCATCCACCTGCGTTTCCTGACCAGTATTGCCGATATCGCTCCGGATATCTGGAATGCCCTCGCGGGAGAAGCCTACCCATTCATGCGCCACGCTTTTTTCCAGGCCCTTGAAGACAGCCGCAGCACCACGGCGATGACCGGCTGGCAGCCCTACCACGTGCTGGTGGAAAAGGCCGATGACGCTGTGGCCATCATGCCCATGTTCCTCAAGGACAACTCGCGCGGGGAGTATGTCTTCGACTGGTCCTGGGCCGATGCCTACCAGCGTCATGGCTACGACTACTATCCCAAGCTTGTTTCAGCCATCCCCTTTACCCCATGCCCCGGCCCACGCGTCTGCATGGCGCCTGGGCAGGACGCCGCAGAAATTTACCGGCTGCTGAGCGTGTACATTCCAAGGCAGGCGGAAAAGATCTCTGCCTCGAGCTGGCATGTCTTGTTTCCAGACCAGGACCAGAGCGACGCCTTCAGGGAGCTCGGCATCCGGCAGCGCGTCGGCTGCCAGTACCAGTGGTTCAACCGGGGTTATGCCGATTTCGACGATTTCACGGCCTGCTTCAGCTCCCGCAAACGCAAGAACATGCGCAAGGAACGCCAGAAAGTACTGGATGCCGGCATCAGTTTCGAGAGCCTGACCGGAGCTGCCATCACGCCCGGGCACTGGAAAAAATTCTACCTGTTTTACCAGAGCACCTATTTCGTGCGCGGGCGTGCACCCTACCTGACTGAAGAGTTTTTCACGCAGATCGGTGACACCATGGCTGACCGGCTTCTGCTGGTCATGGCAAGGAAGGACAACGAATACATCGCCGGCGCCCTCAGTTTCATCGGCGGGGATACCCTGTATGGCCGCTACTGGGGCTGTACCGAGGAGTACCAGTTCCTGCATTTTGAAACCTGCTACTACCGAGGCATCGACTACTGTATCGAAAAGGGCCTGGCCCGTTTCGATTCCGGCGCCCAGGGTGAACACAAGATACAACGCGGTTTCGAGCCGGTCCTGACCTGGTCAAACCACTGGATAGCCAATCCGGATTTCGACCAGGCGATTCACCGTTTCCTCGAGGATGAGGAAAAGTACGTACGGCGCTTCCAGAAAGAAGCCGCCTGCTACCTGCCTTTCAAAAAGGAAGATCCGGTCAGACCGGAAAGTAGTTGAGCATTTTCTGCCAGACCAGCAACTGGTTGTTGGCAGGCATGGCATGGTCGGCGATCAGCGCCAGCCCCGCGTTGGAAGCAAAGGCATCGGCCTGTTCGAAATCGCGGATGCCGCTGTCCGGATCCTGTATTTTCAGCCAGTTGTCAAAGCGGGCATTACTCTCGCTGGTGAAATCGCCGCCATACTTGAAGGGGCCATAGACGCACAGGTAGCCATGGGGCGCCAGTATGGCGCCGGCGCCGTGAAAGAACCGGGGCATGCGGGATTCGGGCATGATGTGCAGAGTATTGGCGCTGAAAATGCCATCCGTCTTGGTGACCGACCAGCGTTCGTCGCAGACGTCGAGGCTGACCGGTTGCCGGATATTGTCCAGCTTGGCGTCTTCCAGGCCGGCGAGCATGATGGGCACGTTTTCGGAAATGTCACTGGGCTGCCAGTACACCTCCGGCATTTTCTCGGCGAAATACTGCACGTGCTGGGTGGTGTAGCTGCCTATCTCGAGGATTTTTTTACCCGGCTTGAAGTACTTGCTGATAATGGCGAGGATGGGTGCCTTGTTGTTTTCACAGGCTTCAGAGAACGGTTTTGACATTAGGAGCCTCCATTTTAGTCCATGATGGCCGAGACGCTGGTTTAGCGGTAGGCCTGCGAGGCAGGTCGCGCAACTCATGGCTGATACCCTTAGTAAGCGGCCTAACGAAGCAGGGCTGCCGCTAAGACGCGTCCCATCGGGTTTGGCCGCTTTGGCGTTCTCGCTTCGTTGCGCCGCTCGTCCTATAGCGTTTGCATGGGACCTTCGCGACGCGCCTAGCGATTTACGCCAAAGCTTCTCAAACTCGGCTCATCAGCGACTAAAACGGAGGCTCCAAAAACAAGTAGCTTCAGCAATAATGGGATACACTTAATCTAACAGTATCGCAGGAAGACGGAATAATGCCAAAGCATCATATTGAAGGGTTGATCACACAATTGCATGACCGGTTTGCAGACAGCGACACCAGTCCGCAGCAGGAAGCCATGCTCGCGCGCATGAAAAGCCAGCTGGCCGAATGGCAGGGTCCCAAACCCCCGGAGGACTTTACCGAAACTGCAGAGATGCTGCTGCAGGAAGTGGAAGAGGAGCATCCCAAGGCTGCCGGCCTGGTCCGCGAGATCATCAATGCCCTGAACAGTATCGGCGTCTGACGGCTGAACGCTGAAAGCTTAAAGCTCAAGGCGGGGCAACTGCAGACCCGGGTACGCGGATTTTTATAGCCTTCAGCTTTTAGGCTTTCGCAAGAAAACGGGTTTTTCCGGCGTCGACTCGCCTTTGCTGTATTTGTATCCGTCCAGTTTGAAGCCAGCCAATTCCGCCACATCCGCTACCCGGTTCCTGAGGATCCAGGCGGCCATCCTGCCGCGCGCCTTTTTGGCGAAAAAGCTCAGTACCCGGTACTGCCCGCTGGAATAATCCTTGAACACCGGGGTGACGACCTGCGCATCCAGGACCTTTTTCTCCAGCGCGCTGAAGTATTCATTGGAGGCCAGGTTGACCAGGACATTGTCGCCCTGTGCCGCCAGATCCCGATTGATGGCCTTGCTGAGCTTGTCGCCCCAGAAGGCATACAGGTTTTTACCGCGCTCGTTTTTCAGCTCAGTGCCCATTTCCAGCCGGTAGGGCTGCATCAGGTCCAGGGGTCTTAGTGCGCCGTAAAGTCCGGACAGGATACGCAGGTGGTCCTGGGCATATTCCAGGTCTGCATCCGAAAAATTTTCCGCCTCCAGCCCGGTATAGACATCGCCCTTGAACGTGAACAGCGACGCCCTGGCATTGTCCTCGTTGAAGGGTGTTTTCCAGGTTTTGAAGCGCTCCTCGTTCAGCGTGCTGATGGCCTCGCTGGTGTGCATGAGCTTGCCGAGATCGGCGACGGAATAGCCGCGCATGATCTTCACGAGCTTGCGGGTGTCGGTGAGAAATTCGGGTTGGGAGGCGGCCGGGGCCTTGTAGTCACTTTCCAGGTCCAGCGTCTTGGCTGGAGAAATCACGATGAGCATGGGGTGTTTCAGGATTCCTTATACGGGGTTCAAAAAGGCGTCCCACCAGTTCAGCGGGGTGGTGCCGTCTTCGCGGTCGTAGATGTTGCCATAGTACCAGACCGCACCGGGGTAGTCGGCCATGACGCCGTCGAGCAGGCGCTCGATGTCGGCGAAACCGATATTCACGTGCAGGCTGTAGACCAGGCCGCGATCAGTCTTCAGGTCCAGGCTGCCACCGAGCTTTTCCACCTCGGGCGTCAGGTTGTCTTCCACCTTCCCGATATCGCCCTTGCGAAAGACGCGGATGGCGAGGTTGCCGCTGCGGCGCAGGACCTGGTAACTGGCCGGGTTGTCGTCCTCACAGGTGAAGATATCGCCGGCAGCCAGGTCGCGCACGAACAAGGGCGACTGCAGGAGTTCGTATTCCCCGGCATGAAGGATCTTCACCGGCAGCTTTTCCAGAATCGGCATGCCGCGGCTGTCGGTGCCTGCCACGAGCTGGATAATGCCTGTCCGGGTGTCGTCGTTGGTCGTCATTCCGGGGCGCATGGTAGCAGGGAGACGCCCTGCTTTCATCCTGAAATCGGCCAATTCCCGCTGCTTGCGCCAGATCAAGCCCTCTTGTCCTGCCTGCGCGTAATCTCTACACTGATTTCACGAAACCCAATGCCAAGAGGGGACTGAACATGTCGCTTTACAAGAACATCCTGGTGGCCGTCGACCTGTCCAAGGATTCCGCCATGATACTGGACAAGGCCAGGAACCTGGCCAAGCAATACAACGCCCAGCTCAACATGGTGCACGTCATCGAACCCATCGCCGTGGGCTATGCCGTTGAAGTCACCAGTGTCGATATCGAGGGTCTCCACGAGGAGGTCACCAAGCAGGCCAAGTCGACCCTGACCGAGATGGGCGTCAATGTCGGCATCGAGGAAAGCCGCCTGCACACCGTGCTTGGCCAGCCCGCCCGGGAAATCCGGGAGCTGGCAAAAAAGATCGAGGCCGACCTGATCATCATGGGCGGCCATGGCCGCCATGGCTGGGAGCTGCTGTTCGGCTCAACCTCCTCCAGCGTCACCCACGGGGCTGGCTGCGATCTCCTGATCGTCCATATCGACAGCTGATCCTGGCGTTTGCCATTCCCCCGAAAAACCTGCAGTCTAGCTGCAGGTTTTTTTTCGCCGTTATGTATTGCCTTTCCCCATGCTCGTTGCCTTGCACAGAATCGTACTCAGGCTAGGCTGGTGCCGTCCGATGGCTGCCGTCCTGATCGCAGCCGGCCTGGCCGGTATCGCCGTCAGCCTCTTTGCCGCAGGCGGCCGTTACGGCCACCTGCTGGAACCCATGCTGGTGCTGACCCTGTGGGGCATGATGCTGTTTGCCACCCTGCAGCTGTTTCGGCAGATTCCCCCGCCCGTGCTGCCCCATGACGATTTCATGACGAAACTCGGCACGCGCATCCTCCTGGCCCTGTACTCCCTGCTGGCGTTGCTGGTAGTCCTGATTTCGATCATTTTGGTGTGGATGAGCTTTCG
>CAZVSC010000006.1:0-8677 GCA_964629325.1 uncultured Enterobacteriaceae bacterium | reverse complement strand
GGCAGCGTCATGAGCGCAGGTCTGGCGAGGCAAAAGAAAAACCCGAGACCGGGAACAGTACAAGTGAGTACGTGAGCGGTTCGGGTTTTTCTTTTAACGATGACAGGGCAAGCGTAATAGCTGCAGATTAAGCTACGTGATTAGAAGACATACTCCACGCCCAGGCTGGCGGACCGACCCTCAAAAAGACTATTCACATCGAGGCCACCCTGGGTGGTTTTGCGCTTCTGGTTCAGCAAATTCTTGCCCTGGAAATTCAGCGTCCAGTGGTCACCCAGGTAGCGGGTGTAGTTGAGGTCCAACTCACCATAGGCTTCATCATAGACGTCAGGCTGTCCCAGGATGCCGACTTCACGAATCTTATCGCCGGTGATGTGATAGACCAGGCTGCCCTTGTGGCGGAAGTTGTCATCCATCCCCAGCTGGATGTTGAAGATGTAATCCGCCTGGCCCTGGAGCGCCCTGGTGGCATTGGTGACCAGGCCGACATCTTCCGGCTTGATGGTCACTTCCGAATCGATCAGGGTCAGGTTGGCCGACACATACCAGTTCGACCAGTCGTCATTGATGAAATCCAGCCAGCGGAAACCATCGAGCTCGATGCCGCGGGTGGTGGCTTCCTTCGCGTTGATGAAGGTGCGCTGGTTGGCGGCACCGGGCTCGATGACCGCTTCGATCGGCGTCTGGAAATCCTTGAAGAACAGGCCCACTGAGACGCTTTCATCACCGGAGAAATACCATTCCCAGCGCAGGTCGTAATTGTCGATATAGCCCACGGAAAGCCCGGGATTGCCCACGATCACGAAGCCGGTGACGGGATCGATGAACGGTGCCGGCGACAGCTCCCTGAAGTCCGGCCGAGAAATTGTTTCGGAATATCCTGCGCGAACCTGCATGTTGTAGTCATCCAGGATCCAGGTTGCCGTGGCAACGGGGAACAGGTCGTCGCTGACCAGCTCGCTGGTGACCGCCTCGTCAGGCTGGAACAGGTTGAAAGTGGTAACGCTCTGTATTGATTCTTCATTGCGCACGCCGGCCAGCAGGCGCAAGTAGTAGGTCAACTCGATATCCGCTTCGATGAACCAGGCGTCGAGTGCCTGGTCTGCCGTGTAGTTGTCTGTCGCGCGCGTGCCTTCACGCAACTCGAAGCCAGTGGCACTGATGTTTTCCGCGGTGACGATATCCTCGAGCCGCGGCTGGCTACGGACATCGAAGGAAGTCACGTCCGGGCCATTGGCCAGGAACAGGAAACGGCGGATTTCGGATTCCCTGTCCTTCCTGACGCGGCTGGTGCCCATGGACAGCTCGGTGCTGGTGCCAAACGGTGTTTCCAGGAACATCTTCGCGGAAAAGCCGACATCCTCGTTGTTGTCTTCCAGCGTGGACCACCAGCGCTGGTTGGCATCCGCCCGCAGTGAGAAGGCAAAGTCGTCAACCTGGGGCTGGTATTCATAACGGTTCTGGCGGAAATCCGGGGACAGGCGCTTGGCGCGGGATTCGTTGTAGTGCCAGTTGACCGTGAGCTCGTTGAGATCGTAAAACACGTGCTCGCCCTCGAGCTGCTGTGACAGCATGTCACGCTCAATCCATTCCAGGCGCGTGCTCCTGATGTTCTGGGCCTCGGTGGCGAGAAAACCCGTCTCCACGCCCGCCAGGTCGTCCATCTTGCGGATCTGCAGCAGAGTCGCCTTCAGCGAGTGCGCGTCGTTGTAATCGATACCCCCGGTCAGGAACATGGTCGTGTCGACGCTGTGTTCTGTGGAGGTGAAATCCATGTCGTTGCGCTGGCTGAGGTTACCATCACCATCGGCAACGTAGGTGTTGCGGCTGACCGTGATGGTGTCCCAGGAGTTGTTGTAGCTGAAATTGGCCATGCCGCCGATACGCACGTTGTCGCCATACCAGGCGCTGCCGAAACTCGTGGAAGCGCTCATGTCAGGCTGTATGCTTTCCTGCTGTGCGGAATAGGTGTTGTTCAGGCTTTCGCCGATGGCCTCGAGCTCTTCCGCTTCGAAGCCATTCTTGAAGAAGATATTGTTACGCTTCAGTTCGCGGTTGCCGGCAATGGCATCCTTCAGGGGACCTGGCAAGTCGCGGGTGCCGTCATCGACCCCCATCCAGTCCTTGCCGCCACCGGCATAGGTGAAGCCGTCACTGAAGGTGGTATTGCCGGAATATCCGATGCTGCTGGAAATTTCGAAGAACGGCTCGTCCGGAACCACCTTGGTGCGCATCTGGATGGCACCGCCGGCAAATTCGGCCGGGTACTGGGCGCTGAAGGTCTTCTGCACCAGTACGCTGTCGATGATGCTGGCCGGGAACAGATCCAGAGGCACCACGCGGCGGATGGGTTCCGGGCTGGGCAGGGTGGAGCCGTTGAGAATGGTACTGGAATACCGTTCGCCCAAACCACGGATGTAGACGAACTTGCCACCGGCCAGGTTCAGGCCGGAAACGCGCTTGAGACCTTCGGCGACATTGCTGTCGCCCGCCCTGGAAAACGCCTCGGCGTCCAGGACGTTGGAGATGGCCGCCGTAGCCCGCTTTTCATCGGGGATGTATTCGCCCAGGGTGACGATTTCGGTAATGTCTCCGGCAGGTGCGGCACGCGTGGCGCTCTGCAGTTCATCATCCTGTGCGGACAGGCCGGTGCTGGCGAACAACGTACTGGCTATGGCCAGTGTCAGGGTCTTGCGTTTCATAGGCATCGTTTCACAAAGTAAAAAAATAAACCGTTTCGATTCATGGCTGCTACCGGATCCGGCAGTAGCAACCTGGTCTTTCACAAGAAAGAAATACCCTCTTGCGAAAAAACTTAAGGGAATTTTGCCGTGTTTGGCAAAATCCCCTTAAGTCCTTGTTCCTGCTTTCAGCCAGCTGCACATGACCGCTGGCTGAGTGTATACCCAGGCTTTACAGCGGGCGGAAAGTCCAGCCTTCCGTCCAGTCTTCACCAGCGCCGGGTACCGCACCTACATAGTCGGCAGCATCGAAGAATGAACCCAGCGATGTCGGGTCCAGAGACTCCAGGGCATTGACCACTGACGAGTTGATGTAATCGGTCATGCCGGTGTCCAGTTCGACGTTGCCGTCCTGGGCATCGAACCACTCGCCAACCAGCCACGGGCCGTCCATGTCCTCGATAAAGCTGGTTTCACAGTCGACAACCGTGTTGGTCATGACCAGGTCGCCCGTCAGGTTGCCCGGGGTACCGGCAACGGTGAAGGTTTCGGTCTGGTCGATGTCGATACAGCCATCAGCGAAGCCCTTGACCACCATGTTGTGGAAACGGCCGCCGGTGCCCTCACGGATCAGCATGCCGATATCGGTGTTGTCGTTACCGATCAGGGTGACGTTGGAGAAGGTCGGCAAGGCGCGCGGCAGTGAATCCGGGGCGTCGCCGTTGTTGTCCATTTCGAAGCCCTGATCACCGGTGTCAGTACCCTGCACGACAACGACGTGCTGGACGCTGCCGGTCCAACCCTTGGTCCAGTCGAGGGAGTCGTCGCGGTTACCCGTCAGGTACAGGTGCTTGGCATTCACGGTGCCGCCGAAGAACTCGACGCCGTCGTCCTGGTTGTTGTGAACCTGGACATAATCGACATTGGTGCCGGAACCGACGCCCTGGAAGGCAATGCCGTTCAGTTCGTCAAGGTCGTTGATCAGGAAGCCGGCGTACTTGACGCGCAGGTAGGTCAGGCTGCCGCTGTTATCGGCGGGGTCATTGCCGCCGAACATGCCGGAGTTGCCTTCACCTGCCGCCTCGCAAAGCGTGGTGCCCTCGGAACAGCCGTTGATCGGTGCGTTGCCGTTGATCACGAGGCCGCCCCATTCGCCGCGGGTAGTGGCGGTGGCGTCGAGGTCATTCGCGCTGGTCATGGTGATCGGCTTGTCCTTGGTGCCGTTGGCCCAGAGCTGCGCACCACGGTCGATCCAGATGAAATCGTTGCCGGACTGGCCGTAGGTGGTGACACCCGGGTCGATGATCAGTTTGGCATCGGAGGTGTTGTCCATGCCGATCCTGACCGCGCCGGAAATGACATAGTCGAAATTCCTGGTCAGGTGCAGGTCTTCGGTGTAGGTACCGGAAAGCGTGCAGATCTGGTTGCCGCCGAGAACCACGGCGGCCGTTGGTGCTTCACCATCCGGACATACGGTGTTTGAGGGGGTCGGAGAAACCTGCGCTCTTACGGCCTTGCCGTAGCGTATTCCGGCGCCGCTGGGTGCGTAGCCGAACAGGACCTTGACGGTCTTGCCGGTCAGGTCTTCACCCAGCGCTCCAGCCAGGTCGTCTTCTTCATAAGAAAATGTCGCCGGCAGTGTACCGGTGGAATAGGGAACGATGCCGAGCGATGAACTGGCCAGGTCGATGGCAAGGGAGGACCAGCCAGACTGGCCTGCCTGGAAGAACTTGTTGCCCACTTTGGCCACGATCAGGATATCGCCTGTCTTGCCGACATCACCGGCGGCAACGTTGATCTGGCCCTTGACCTGGACAGCCTCGCCGGCCGGGATGCTGCCCAGATAGCTGGCGCCGCCATTGATAGTGGCGCCGCCGGCGAAGCCTGCGCCAGAATTGCCGATTGTCGGCAGGGTGGGCAGGTTGCCGGCATAAGCATGGCCCGCAATGATCGCGGTAGCCAGTGCGGAATACTTGAAGATGTTGGTTAATTTCATGCGCATGTTGCTCCGTTACCCTTCGTAAAGAATGTGAATGAATTCAAGAAGTGCGCAGTGTATGGAGCCCTTGTAAACACGCGATAAATTTTAGGTTAAAGAAGGGTGTTCAACGGTAAATAAGCCGTTAAATTATGATTAAGTGATTGTTAAAGCCGGGGCGCGTATTTGACGAAATTCTTTAATATTTACATGGTCTTAATATTTCATATGGCACTGAAGACTTCACAACGATCCCGGGAATTATGGTATTCTTCGCCCTCGTTTTTCAGCGCTCGACAGGGCCATGGCCTGTCGGAATAAAGCATGCAGAAGTTCATCCGGTTACCCGTTCATTTAAGCTTTATCCTCCTGATATTCCTGGGCTTTTCCCTGCCTGCCAGGGCCCAGACGATTGTCTGCCTGCAGACCACCATCGGTGATATCTGCATGGAATTGCTGGAAACGGAAGCCCCGGTTACCGCCCAGAACTTCCTGGCCTACGTGCAACAGGGCAGCTACCGCAATTCCTTCTTCCACCTGGGCGTAAAAGGCAGCCCTGCCTACGTGCAGGCCGGACGCTATGCCGACACCGGCGCCGGCAATGTCAGCGGCCTGCTGGAGATCTTCCGCCGTCCGGCCATCGGCAATGAATCCAGTGTCCCCAACACCAGGGCGACCGTGGCCAGTGTGCGCGATGACCCGAATGATCCGAACAGCGTCACCAGCCAGTACCTGATCAACGTTACCGACAATCCGGCCCTCGATGACGGCAGCCATACGGTGTTTGCCCGCATCATTGCCGACGACATGGAGGTGGTGGACCTCATGTCGAGCTTCCCCCTTGTGACACTGGGTGAAGGCGGACTGTCGCGCGTTCCCGTGACGGGCCAGGAAGTGCCGGTATTCAATTCACCCCGCATCCTGATTCTCAGCGCTTTCATTTTCGAGGGTGAGGTCTGTGAACTCGAGGTGCCCGCGTGTCCTGACGGCACGGACGGCGGCACCGATGGTGGTGATGGCGGCTCTGGTGGAGGTGATGGTGGCACCGACGGCGGAGACGGCGGCGGGGAGCCCCCGACGCCCGGCGAAGGCGAGACGCTTTATGAAGATGCGGTTTGCGTCGATACCAACGTCGGCGAATTCTGCATGGAACTGCTGCCGGAAGCGGCGCCGGAAACCGTGGAAAATTTCCTCAATTACGTCACCAGCGGTCGGTACGATGACACCCTCGTTCACCGCTCTGTACCTAATTTCGTAATCCAGGCCGGCGGTTACCGCTCCAACCCCCTGGGCGCAGGGATTCAGCGCGACGGTACCATCCAGAACGAATTCTCGCTGTCCAACACGCGGGGCACGGTGTCCATGGCCCGCATTGGCGGCCAGATCAACAGCGCCACCAGCGAGTGGTTCGTCAACCTCGTGAACAATGCGCAGCTGGATACGGTCGATGGCGGCTTCACGGTGTTCGCCCGCGTCATTTCCGGCATGTCGGTGGTCGATGCCATCGGCAACCTTCCCCGCACCAACCAGCAAAACGGCCTGGGCAACGCCTTCGGCGAATTGCCGCTGACCGACCAGGACAACGACGGCATCCAGGCCGATGACCTCGTGCTGGTGCAACGGGTCTATGTCACCGATGTCATCGTTGATGATTCCGACAACGGAACAGGCGGTGGCGATGGCGGCACGGGTGGCATCATCACAACGGCAACCTATTCGGCACTACTGGCCACTATCAATCTGCCCGTATACATCAATAACACTTTGTACCGCGTAATCATGGCAAGGGACATCACACAGCCTGGCATTGTTATGCGTGTCGACACCACGCGCATTTACTACCTCGCTGATGTGGGGCAGGAAACCGCCACCATGAACCTGGACTCCGGCATCCTGTTTGTCCCGTCGATCAACGTCCTTGGCACCATCGTCACGGATGTCGAATTCGAACTGGTGGATTACGAAACCCTGTCGTTCAAGCTGAGAAGTTATTCGCTCGCTGCCGATTAACCGTGCTGAACCTGGTTAAAAAAGCGATCAGCATGGCGGACGGTTTCACAGAAGCCGTCGGCAAGACCGCCGCCTGGTGCTCCATCCTCATGGTGGTGGTCACCTTCTATATCGTCATCTCCCGCTACGTGTTCAATTCCGGCTCCATCGCCGTGCAGGAGTCCGTCATCTACCTCAACGCCCTGCTCTTCCTCCTGACCAGCGCCTTTACCCTGAAACATGACGGCCATGTCCGTGTCGATATTTTTTACGGCCCGGCCGGTGCCCGCTACAAGGCCTGGGTTAACCTGCTGGGCGGCCTG
Organism: uncultured Enterobacteriaceae bacterium; assembly: GCA_964629325.1. Classification (GTDB taxonomy): domain Bacteria; phylum Pseudomonadota; class Gammaproteobacteria; order Pseudomonadales; family Pseudohongiellaceae; genus Eutrophocola. The sequence goes on along the minus strand of CAZVSC010000006.1, from coordinate 1,706 downwards.
TTCCTGCTGCTGCCTGTGGCTGTCTTCATTCTCTGGGTGAGCTGGGATTATGTCGCCGCCGCCTGGCGCATCCGCGAGACCTCGCCCGAAGCCGGTGGTATTCCCTACGTCTACCTGCTCAAGACCCTGATCGTGGTCATGGCCATACTGGTCATCATGCAGGGACTGACCGAGGTCCTGCGCAACCTGTTGTTCCTGTTCTTCCACGAGGAGGCCCCCGAAGAGCATATTGAGCCGACCGGCGGTGCCATCTGATGGAATTCATTCCGCTGCTGCTGTTCATCGCCGTCTGCCTGGTGCTGATGTGCGGCTACCCGGTTGCCTTCTCGCTGGCCGGGACCTCGCTGCTGTTTGCCGGCATCGGCTTGCTGACCGGCACCTTCGACCCGGCCTTCCTCAGCGCCGTGCCCAACCGTTTCTACGGCATCATCATCAACGCCAATCTGTTTGCGGTGCCGATGTTTGTGTTCATGGGCATGATGCTGGAGAAATCGAAGATCGCTGAAGCGCTGCTGGAAGGCATGGCGCTGCTGTTCGGCAAGCTGCGCGGCGGCCTTGGCATCTCCGTGATCCTGGTGGGCATGCTGCTCGCCGCCAGCACCGGCATCGTCGGCGCCACCGTGGTCACCATGGGCGTGCTGTCCCTGCCGACAATGATTCGCGCCGGCTACAGCCCGTCGCTGGCGACCGGCACCATCTGCGCGACCGGCACGCTCGGCCAGATCATTCCCCCATCCATTGCGCTGGTGCTGCTGGGTGATGTCATTTCCAACGCCTACCAGCAGGCCCAGCTGAGCATGGGCCTGTTCCGCACCCAGAACGTTTCGGTCGGCGACCTGTTCGCCGGCGCCATGGTGCCTGGCCTGATTCTGGTGGCGTGCTATGTCGTCTACATGCTCGTCATTGCCATCGTGAAGCCCGAGGCGGCGCCTCCTGCCAGGGCGGAAGACCTGGCGCGCGCCACGGTTGGCGGCTCGCTGGCTCTGACGCTCTGCAAGAGCCTGCTGCCGCCGCTGCTGCTCATTATCGCGGTGCTCGGTTCCATCCTGTCAGGCGCCGCCACGCCCACGGAAGCCGCTGGTGTCGGCGGCCTTGGCGCCATGCTGCTGGCCATGGCCAAACGCCAGCTCAGCGTCGCGATATTCCGGGATGTCGCACTGTCCACGGCAAAAGTGACGGCCATGGTCTACATGATCCTGCTGGGCGCAGCGATTTTTTCCCTGGTGTTTCGCGGTTTCGGCGGCGACGTCATCGTGGAGGACATCTTCACGGACATGCCCGGCGGCGTGGTGATGGCGACGATCATCGTCATGCTGGTGGTGTTCCTGCTCGGCTTCATCCTCGACTTTATCGAGATCACCTACATGGTGGTGCCGATCGTCGGACCCGTCCTGCTGGCCATGGGGCTGGACCCGGTGTGGCTGGGCGTGATGCTGGCGGTCAACCTGCAGACCTCCTTCCTGACACCGCCCTTCGGTTTTTCCCTGTTCTATCTGCGCGGCGTCGCGCCGGACAGCATCAAGACCACGCAGATCTACAGGGGCGTGATTCCTTTCATTGTCATTCAGCTCGCCATGCTCGGCATGCTGACGTTGTGGCCTCAGCTGGCGACGTGGTTACCGGCGCTGGTGAAATCCCTGTAATCCAGAAACGAAAAAGGGCGACAATCAGTCGCCCTTTTCTTTGTATCCCTGTATCCCTGTATC
>CAZVSC010000005.1:87300-98078 GCA_964629325.1 uncultured Enterobacteriaceae bacterium | reverse complement strand
GACCCCGACCTTGGCAAGGTCGTGCTCTACCAACTGAGCTATTCCCGCGTTATGCCGTAACTGCCAAATTGTCTCTTTGCTCAGGACTTTTTATAACGCATTGCATGACGCAACAGGTTGTTATCAGTCCCGGCCAGAGCTCCGCTATTTCAGGCTCTTTGGCCTTCAACAATGCCTGGAAAACGGGGTTGCCAGGCCTTGCAGTCGTTACCCGGTTCACTGACGAAACAGGGTGTTTCAAAGAGGTGGCTATTCTAATCAGACTGCGCCGCAAGTCAAGGGTAATCAGGCATTTAGGGCAAGAATTAAAGCCCCCTACTTGAGCTCGGCACCCAGTACGGACCACGCACTCCTGAGGTACAAAAACATCGACCAGAGGGTGAGAATGGCGGCCACATAAATGAGTACATAGCCGGGTCCCCAGAACCATATGGAGCCGTCGGGATCGCTTGCCAGCAGCACGATAACGGCAATCATCTGGATAGTGGTCTTGACCTTGCCCAGCCAGCCCACCGCGACAAGATTGCGCTTGTTCTGTTCAGCCATCCATTCACGCAACGCGGAAATCAGTACTTCCCTTGCCACCATGATGGCTGCTGGAATCACGAACCAGGGACTGGCGAAGTTGGCGGCCAGCATGACCAGTGCCACGGTGACCAGTATCTTGTCAGCCACAGGATCCAGAAAAGCGCCAAAAGGTGTGCACAGGTCCAGCTTGCGCGCCAGGTAGCCATCCAGCCAGTCCGTGATGCAGGCAAGGATGAATACCAGGGAGGAGACAAGGTAATGACCGCGAAAATCGGCGTAATAGACGCCAATGAAGACCGGGATGGCCAGGATGCGCAGGAAGGTCATGAAATTGGCGATATTCATGACCGCCTATTGTACCGGAGATAGCCTTTCGGGGGCAGATTATCTTTGATTTTAGGCAGTTACGAAGAATGCAGGTATTCGTAGATGTCCCTGGCCAGGGTCTTGCTGATGCCATTGACCTTCTGCAGATCCTGGACGCTGGCGCGACGAATCTCCTGCTGCCCGCCAAAAAAACGAATCAGGTCCCGGCGCCTGGCAGGACCGATTCCCGGTATCTCGTCGAGGAAGGAACTCGTACGCTTCTTGCCCCGGCGTTGGCGGTGCGCGGTGATGGCGAAGCGGTGGGACTCGTCGCGGATATGCTGCAGCAGGTGCAGTGCCGGCGATTCCGGGGGGAGCACAACCTCCCGGTGGCTGCCGCCGAGGATGAGGGTCTCCTGCCCGGCCCGACGGCTGATGCCCTTGGCGATGCCCAGTAACAGGATGCCACCGATATTGAGCTCGGCGATGACTTTCTCCGCCTGGCCGAGCTGACCCAGGCCGCCGTCAATGACCAGCACATCCGGCATTTTTGCCTCGCCCTGTTTAAGCCGGGTGTAACGTCGCTTCAGTGCCTGTTCCATGGCCGCGTAATCATCCCCTGGTGTGATATTGTCGATATTGAAGCGTCGGTAATCGGCCTTCAGGGGGCCGTTGGCATCGAACACCACGCATGACGCGACGGTAGCTTCCCCGGTACTGTGGCTGATATCGAAACATTCGATCCGCATGGGCGGCCGCTCCAGTTTCAGTGCCGACCTGAGGGCTTCGATACGCTGCTGCATGCTGCGCTTGCTGTTGAGCTTGCTCATCAGACCATGGCCGGCATTGACGGCGGCCAGGTCCAGCCATTGCTGGCGATGTCCCCTGACCTGGTGCCGAATGCTGACATTTCGCCCCGCCAGGTAGGTCAGCGCCTCCGCCAGCTGCTCATTGTCCTGGGGTTCGGCATTGCACAGAATCTCCCTGGGGATGCTTTGCCGGTGCGCCTCGCTGAGGTAGTACTGGGCAATAAAAGCCATAAGAATGTCACCCGGTTCTTTCTCCAGTACGAAGCGCGGATAGTAGCTCTTGTTGCCGATGATGCGCCCTGCCCGCACGAAAATCACATGAACGCATACCGCGCCGGCATCCTGGGCCATCGCGATGACATCGACATCACCTTTTTCCCCGGCCACGACCTGCGTTTCCTGGATAAGGCGCAGATCGCGAATCTGGTCGCGCACCTTCGAGGCCTCCTCGAAGCGGAGTTCATCGGAAAGCTTTTCCATACTTGCATTGAGCTCTTCACGGATCTGGTCGCTGCGCCCTTCCAGGAACATGACGGAATGACGCACATCCACCGCGTATTCCTCCACGGTTGCCAGGTTCACACAGGGACCGGAACAACGCTTTATCTGGTATTGCAGACAGGGACGGGTCCGGTTGCGGAAATAGGAGTCTTCGCACTGGCGCACATGAAAGATCTTTTGCAGCAATGCCAGGCTTTCCCGCACCGCGCCCGCGCTGGGGTACGGGCCAAAGTAGCGCCCGTGCTTTTTTTTCGCGCCACGGTGGAACGCCAGTCTCGGATAGTCATCCTGTGATGACAGATAGATGTAAGGGTAGGACTTGTCGTCGCGAAGCAGAATGTTGTATGGGGGGCGCTTTTCCTTGATCAGGTTCTGTTCAAGCAGCAAGGCCTCGGTTTCGCTGCCGGTGATGGTGATCTCGATATCGTGAATGCGGCCGACCAGGGCGATGGTCTTGTTGTCGAGTCCGGAGCCCCGAAAATAGCTGCTGAGGCGGTTCTTCAGGTTCTTCGCCTTGCCTACGTACAGGACTTCCCCGTCGACATCGAGCATCCGGTATACACCCGGACGCGAGGGAGCGTGTTTCAGGTAGTTTTTATGGTCGAAGATGGGGGCGGACATGGGTGCATGGTAATCGATAAAGGGATAAACCGATAAAGCGTATGCCGGACGATTCAACTGGCTTATTTGGCGCTTCCGAACGGTGTTGTTGCATAGGGTAGAAAATGTGGTTGAGTCCTGAATTCGGACGCTTTATCCCTTTATCGTTTTATTCCTTTATCGTTTTATCGTTTTTCGGGTTTTTTAAATAATTCTGACTTCCGGCATCAGGTGTATACCGAATTTCTCCTTCACGGAACGCTGGATGCGTTCGGACAGGTCCACCAACTCGGCGCCCGTGGCATGGCCATGATTGACCAGCACCAGGGCATGTTGACTGTGCACTCCCACATCGCCTTCCCGAAAACCTTTCCAGCCGGCCTGCTCGATGAGCCAGGCCGCCGCCAGTTTGACCTGCTCGCCGTCCGGGTAGCCGACAATGCCGGGGTGCTCCAGCTTCAGGGTATCAAATTGCCTACGGGGAACCACCGGGTTCCAGAAGAAACTGCCGGCATTGCCCAGCCGGCTCGGGCTGGGCAGTTTGCTGCGCCGAATTTCGGTGACTGTCATGCCGACCAGCTCCGGGGTAATGTCTGCTTCAGGGGTGCCTTCCAGGGCTTTCGCCAATGATGCATAACCGATATTGACGACTGCCTGCTTGTGGAGCGCGAAGGTGACGCTGTAGATGATGTACTGGTCACGCTTGTCCCCCTTGAATACGGAATGCCTGTAGGCAAAGCCGCAATCGGCATTGCTGAACGTCACCAGCTCACCCGTGGCGATCTCCAGCGCTTCGAGCGAGAGCATGACATCCTTCATCTCCACGCCGTAAGCACCGATATTCTGCACCGGGGCAGCCCCCACCGTGCCCGGAATGAGGGAAAGGTTTTCCAGGCCGTAGTAGCCGTTTTCCAGACACCACTGGACGAATGCGTGCCAGTTTTCACCGCAGCTTGCCTTCACATACCAGTGCGTGTCGTCCTCGCCTACCAGTTTCCTGCCGCGAATATTCATCTCTATGATGAGCCCGGGGTAATCTTGCCTGAACAGGATATTGCTGCCCTGCCCGATCAGCATGAACGGCAGCCCCCTGGCCCGGGCAAAAGCCAGGGCATCACGCAGGCAGGCCAGGTCGGGTACATTGACGAAATAGCTGGCATGCGCAGACACGTGGAACGTGTTGAAATTTTTCAGGTTGAAATTTTCGAGAAGTTCCATGCCCTACCGCCAGCCTCAGGACAGGTCGTGCTTTGCTGCAAGCAAGCTGACCAGGGCGGCGGAAGCATCTTCCACCAGGTCAAGCACCAGCTCGAAACCGTCGGCCCCGGAATAGTATGGATCGGGGACTTCCTCCACGTCGCTGTTGCCATGGTGAAGAAACAGGGACAGCTTGTCCCGGTATGTGTCGGGGCAGATGTCGAGCAGGTCGTTCAGGTTCTGCCGGTCCATGGCAAAGATATAATCAAATTCCGCCATGTCTGCGGGTACGACCTGGCGGGCGCGCAGTGCCGACATGTCGTAGCTGCGCTCCAGCGCGGCCTGCATGGCGCGGGCGTCCGGTGGATGGCCGATATGCCAGGAGCCGGTACCGGCGGAGTCGACCAGGATATGCTTATCGAGGCCCCTGGACGCCAGCTGGTGTCGGAACACCACTTCGGCGGTCGGCGACCGGCAGATATTGCCAAGACAGACCATCAGCACTTTTACGGGTTTGCCGGTCATGGAATCAGGCAGCCCCCAGCAGTTTGCGCACCTTGTCCAGGTCTTCCGGCGTATCCACGCCCGCAGGAATGGCGGCACATGCCTTCTGGATGCGAATACGGCTGCCATTGTGCAGCGCCCTCAATTGCTCCAGTTGCTCTGTGCTTTCCAGGTCGCAGCGCGGCCAGTTGACGAAAGCGTGCAACACCTTTACCCGGTAGGCATAGATGCCTATGTGGCGCTTGTAGCCCTTCAGGTTTGTTTGCGTGCTATTGCCGCGGGGAAAAGGAATCGGGGCACGGGAAAAATACAGGGCATAGCCGTTCGTGTCGACAACCACCTTGACGATGTTCGGGTTCAGCACGTCCGCGTCGTTATCGATATCCTCATAGAGTGTGCATATCTGCGCCTCGGGATGGCTTGCCAGGTCGGCAGCTACCTGGTTGATCACTTCGGGAGGAATCATGGGTTCATCACCCTGGACATTGACGACAATGGCATCGTCGCCAAGACCCAGTTTGCGCGCCACTTCCTCAATACGGTCGGTGCCCGACTGGTGTTCTGCGGACGTCATGATGACGCGATCTCCCAGTACCTGGCAGCTGTGCTGGATGCGCTCGTCATCTGTGGCTACATACACGGCATCGGCGGCACTGCTTGCAGCGCGCTCGACGACATGGTGGAGCATAGGCTTGCCGGCAATATCCAGCAGGGGCTTGCCGGGCAGGCGTGTCGACTGGTACCGGGCCGGAATGACAACGATGAAACTCACTTCTTTTTCCTGTTCGCCTTTTCTTCCGGTGTCAGCGCCCTCGCCTCGTCCTCCAGCATGATGGGAATGTCATCGCGGATGGGATATGCCAGGCTGTCGGGATAACAGATCAGTTCCTGGGCCTGCTGGTTGTAGACCAGCTCCCCCTTGCACAGAGGACAGGCAAGTATGGTTAGCAGCTTTTTATCCATGATTAATCCTGGTGCTCAACGAGCATTGGTTGTTGGTCATGCGGCCGACTGCAGTTTATCGAGCACACGTTGCATGAAAGCATCCGGCAGTCTCGCCGCAACTTTCAGGAACCAGTGATTCTCGGAACAGATCTGCCGGCACTTGACCGCGTCCTTCTCCGTCATGACCACATCAAGGTCGTCGGCGAATGTTATGTCCTGTTCGCGGTACAGGTGATGGTCGCGATAAATGTGGGTAATGATATCAAACCCGCAAGCGCAAAGAGAGTTGAAGAAGCGTTCGGGGTTGCCGATTCCGGCGACAGCATGCACCTTGCGGGCGGTCAGGGAACTGAGGAAGGCATCATGAACGGACAGGGCCCTGTCATCCGCCAGGTGAACCAGGTGAGTGGCTTCCAGATCCATCCGTAACGCGTTTTCAGGCATATCGTGCCGGGTTGCGCCGTTGCAGACAACGAGGTCCACCGAGGTCAGGCGAGCCGGTTTTTCGCGCAGCGGGCCGGCCGGCAGCAGGTAGCCATTGCCGAATCCGCGCTGGCCATCGACTACGGCAATCTCCATGGTGCGGTTCAGCGGGTAATGCTGCATGCCGTCATCGCTGATGATGACGTTGATGTCGAATTCGCTTTCCAGTTTCTGTACTGCGGCGACCCGGTCGGGATCGACGATGACCGGGCAGCCGGTATGACGGGCAATCATCAGGGCCTCTTCACCAGCCTCGAGGAAGCTCGTATCAGGCGTCACGGTAAAGGGATAGGCCCCGGCCTTTGAGCCATAGCCGCGACTGACGATACCCGGGCGAAATCCCTTCTCGACCAGTTTCTCCGCCAGGTAGATCACCAGCGGTGTCTTGCCGGTACCGCCGGCAGTGATATTGCCGATGACGATGACCGGGTATTTGCTGGTATATGCACGGGCCGTGTTGCGATACAGCTTGCGGCGCACCGCCGAGACCAGGCCGAACAGCCAGCTCAGTGGCCGCAGGCACTGGATCCAGCGCTTGTTCTTGTACCAGGCATCGACAAGCCGTCTCATGGGCTGGGGCTTATTGCGAGAACTGCAGGGCGTGCAATTGCCGATATTGCCCGCCTGCAGTCATAAGTTCGGCATGAGTGCCGCTTTCGACAATCCTGCCCTGGTCCAGCACCAGGATCCTGGAGGCCGATTCGATGGTGGACAGGCGATGGGCGATAACGAAGGTAGTGCGCCCTGCCATCAGATGCTCCAGCGCCGACTGGATGGCCTTTTCCGATTCGGAATCCAGCGCCGAAGTGGCCTCGTCCAGGATGAGGATCGGCGCGTCCTTCAACAAAGCCCGTGCAATGGCAAGACGCTGACGCTGCCCGCCTGACAGCAGGAAACCGTCATCGCCGATCAGGGTGTCGAGCCCGTTATCCAGTTTGTCGACGAACTCCAGAGCATTGGCACTGACCAGTGCCTGGCGGACAGCATCATCACTGGCGCCCTGCATGTCGCCGTAGGCGATATTTTCACGAACGCTGCCATTGAAAAGTACTACCTGCTGGCTGACCAGGGCGATCTGCCGGCGCAGGCTCTGCAGGGTCAGCTCTTTGACGGGAATACCGTCAACCAGGATCTCCCCGTGGTTATACTGGTAAAAACGCGGGATCAGGTTCACCAGGGTGCTTTTGCCGGCCCCTGATTTACCCACAATGGCGATGGCCTCACCCGGCTCACAGGTAAAGGTGATGCCAGCCAGCACCGGCTTCTCATTGGCATAGGCAAAACTGACATCGCGGAACTCGACCCTGCCAGTCACCTTGTCGATGGTGCGTTTGCCCGTATCGGTTTCCTGTTCTTCATCCAGCAGGACGAAAATCGACTGCGCCGCGGCAAGTCCCTTCTGTACGACCGCATTGATCTTGGTGAGCTGGCGTATCGGCTTGAGCATGGAGCCCGCCGCCGTAACATAGGCGACGAAATCACCGGGGGACATCTGCGTCAGGATTTCGGGCGACATCGCCAGCCACAGCAGCAGCGACAGCGCGGAAGCCACGACCACCTGCACGACGGGCGTACTGATGGCATCCACCATGGCCAGTTTCAGGTTTTGTTTCAGGTTGCGCGCACTGCTCTCCTCGAAGCGATCCTGAACCTGCTTTTCCGCCCCGAAAGTTTTCACCACTTTCATGCCCTTCAGGGTTTCCGACAGGACGTGGGTGACATCACCCATCGAAATCTGGATCCGGTTGGAGTGCTTGCGGAATTTCTTGGACGCGAACAGCACGACCAGGGAGATCACTGGCGTCACCGCCACGAACAGCAGTGTCAGCTTCCAGTTGACATACAACAGGAAGCCAAACAGGCCCAGCAGGAAAAGCCCCTCGCGGAGTATGACCGTCAGCGCATCACTGACCGCCGCGCTGACCTGGCTGACGTTGAATGTGACCGTCGAGACAAGGTGGCCGGCCGTATTGCGGTCGAACCAGGCACTCGGCAGACCGATGAAGCGGTTCAGCAACTCTACGCGCAGACGATGCACGATATGGTAGGCAATATGGGCCAGGTAGTAGGTACCCAGGAACCCGCCGACACCACGGAAAGCGACTATCAGGATCAGGGTGAGGGGAATGAACAGGCGCTGGTCAGTGGCCACCGCCACATTGGCACCGATAGTGTCGACCAGCTCCTGCAGCAGGTCGAAAAAGAGGATGCTGGATGCCGAGTACAGCACGAAGCCGAAGATACCCAGCAGGAAGTAGCTGCGCAGGGGCCTGACGTAGCCCAGCAGGCGCCCGTAGAGTGCAGCGCTGTTTAACGGCGCTGTGGCAGCCTGGTTGGCGGCCACCGCAGTGGTGCTTGTTTCAGGTGAGGTCATTATTCCGAACCCGGTTCCCGGGTGGCGATATTGAGACTGGTGAAGCCGAGCTGGGCCACTGCATCCATGGCGGTCACCACCGCCTGGTGTGTGGTGCTGGCATCAGCGGTAATAATCAGGGGAATACTGGTATCGCCGCCGGATACGTCCGCGATGGTGCGCATAAGGGTTTCTCGCTCGGTATTGATGAGCTGGCGTCCGTTCACCGAGTAGGTGCCGTTCTGCGCAATCAGTATCTCGATCTCGACGGTTTCCTGCTCGGTCAGCTGGCCATTGGCTTCGGGCAGGTTGATGAGCAGGTTGGTGTTGCGGGAGAACGTGGTGGTCACCATGAAAAATATCAGCAGCAGGAACACCACGTCGATCAACGGCGTGAGGTTAACGCTGACTTCCTCTTTCAGGCTGCGCTGGAATTTCACGTCGCTGTACCCTGCTCCACGCTCAGTTTTCCCGTATTTCCACGCCGCGTGATGAATGCAGCGCGTCCACGAGCTTGATGGACTCCCGCTCGAGGTCGATCACCAGGCTTTCCACCCGGCGCAGGAACATGCGGTAGAACATGAGGGCGGGGATACCCACACACAAGCCCGCGGCGGTGGTGATTAGCGCCTCTGAAATACCACCGGCCAGCGCGTTGGCATTGCCGGTGCCCTGCGCCATGATTTCGCTGAATACACGGATCATGCCGAACACGGTGCCGAGCAGGCCCAGCAGCGGAGTTATGGCGGCAATAGTGCCGAGTGTACTCAGGTAGCGCTCCAGGTCATGCACCACATGGCTGGCCGCCTGCTCGATACTTTCAGTCATGATGCTGCGTCCGGCCTTGGAATTGACCAGCCCGGCGGCGAGGATCTGGCCCAGCGGGGATGACATGCGCAGATCGCGCAACTGGGCGGCATCGAGTTGGTTGTGCTTGATCTTGCCCCAGACGTCGGCCAGGACATTGCGCGGGGCGATGCGGGTGGGATTGAGCGTCCAGAACCGTTCGATGACGATGGCGATGGCGATAATGGAGCAGAGGATGATTGGCAGCATCAGCCAGCCACCGGCCTGTACAATCTCAAACACGCTGGTCAGTCCTTCAGGTAGTCAAAAACAGGCGTATTTACAACGCCTTAGATGCCCGCCACTGTACCATAATCCGGGTCGTGACCAGAACTGCTAAATCCCCGCTTCAGGGTCTTCCAGACCAGAATCTGGGACGGGTTTCACGATAACTCAGCACATCCCCGGGGCCCGATTCCGGGTTGACCAAAACCCGGAGGTGACCCGACAGGGCACTGTGGTGCAGCGTACTACCGTGTCGGTGATAACGGGCCACCACCGCAGGGTCAGGATGGTTGAAGCGGTTGAGGTAACCCGATGAGAAAATGACATGCTGCGGATCGGTGAAGCGGATGAAAACCGGTGTCGAGGATGTTTTGCTGCCGTGGTGGGGAGCCAGCAGTATCGATGCAGCCAGGCTTTCGCGGTAACGGCGGACAAGCGCCAGTTCCGTTTTCGCCTCGATGTCGCCAGGCAGGAGTGCAGTGAAATTGCCCGCAGAAACCTGCAGGACACAGGAGGCATCGTTGCCTTCCCTGCCCGTTTCATCCGGTGACAGGATGCGGAAATGCACGCCATCCCATTGCCAGGCTTGCCCAGCCCTGCACGACTGGCTTTGTCCCTGGGCCAATGCCCGGTTTTCGCCGGCCATGTAGGTCACTCCTGGCCAGGATTGCCTCAATGCCGACAGGCCGCCCGCATGGTCGTTGTCACCGTGGCTGATAATGACAAGGTCTGGCACACCCAGGTTAACTGCGGCGAGAAAAGGTACGATGATGCCCTCCCCGGCATTGAAACGCGGGCTGTAGGCCGGGCCGGTATCATAGAGCAGCAGGTGATGCCGGGTGGCAATGGTAACGGCCAGACCCTGCCCGACGTCGAGTATGTCGAGTTGGAAACTCCCGGGTGCCGGCCGTTGTCCACGGTAACCGTGGGCCAGCGTTGCAGCCAGTGCCAGTGCAAGCCAGGTCCCGGGACGTGGTCGCATCAGATGTATGGCGATCACGCCGGCGAGCAGCGCGAGCAGCCAGGCAGGCAAGGCCGGAAACGCCACACGCCATGCAGGCACTGACGAGGTCAGGGCAAACAGTGTCGACTCGAAAGCGGCAAGCAGCGCATCGGGCAACACGATCAGGTATTCAGCCAGAACCGGTGCAAACCATGCCGTCACGAGTGCCAGCAGGCATAAAGGGACGACCAGCAGACCGATGAAAGGTATTGCAACCAGGTTGACCAGCGGTGCAAGCAGGCTGACTTGCCTGAACAGGATCAGCATAAGCGGCGCCAGCCCCAGGAAAAGCACATACTGCGTGCGCAACAAGAGCCGGCTTTGACCATACGTGGCAGCGGGTTTCGGCAAGGTCAGCAGCAATCCCACTGCCGTGAAAGAGAGCCAGAAACCGGCACTCTGTGGTGCCAGTGGATCCAGCAACAGTACCGCCGACTTCGACGCCGGGTACACCAGGGAACAACGGGGACAGCGGCGT
>CAZVSC010000005.1:74247-87200 GCA_964629325.1 uncultured Enterobacteriaceae bacterium | reverse complement strand
CAGTACCGCCGACTTCGACGCCGGGTACACCAGGGAACAACGGGGACAGCGGCGTAATAACCATTCGAGCAGGCGATATGCCAGCCAGGTCACCAATCCTATGTGCAGGCCGGAAATCACCATCAGGTGGTTGGTGCCGGTTGCCGTCAGCAGCTGCCATTGCCTGTCAGTGATGCCAAAGCGGTCACCAATAATCAGCGCCTTGATGAACCCGCCGCTTGTGAGCGGCAAGGAGTCCAGCCATGCCTGCTGGTGCTGCCGCATGCCGTTGAAACGTGCGAAAACCGATAACGGCAGCTGTTCAAGCCGTTCAGTTTCTCGTACGTACCCGGTGGCGCTTATCCCTGCCTGGAACAGCCATCGCTCATAATCAAAACCGCCGGGGTTGGCAAACCCATGGGGTCGCTTCAGGCGCACCTGCAATGCCAGGTGCTCTCCAGACCGGTAAGGGTTGTCGCCGTAATCATTGAGCAGAAATCGCCGCGGTGTATTCGGCGTAACATTGCTGCACGAGGACCTGTCATCCCCGATGCACAGGCTGTTTGCCCTGAACATGAACCGGGCACTGCCGCCGGCTGCCTGCGGCAAGCCCGATACGGTCCCGGTGATCCACATATCCACTTGCTCAAGATGGGCCGGCAACAGATGCTCGTGATGAATGATGGCCTGGCACAAAAGCCACCACAGGCCGAGACAGAAGGCGGATGCCAGGGATAACCAGCGCCACCATCCCGATAACAGCAGGGGCAGCCACAACAGCAGCGTAACCCGGAATGGCGGCAATACAGGAATGAAGCCTCCGGCCAGTACGCCGAGGCTGAACGACAAAATCCAGGATCGCATGGAATTCCTGTCCGGCCGGCGCCGCGTTCAGGATAGTCCAGGGACAGGTATTTTGCCGGGAACCGGCTTATTCGTAGCGCAGGACTTCTGCCGGATCGGTTCTTGCGGCGGAGCGCGCCGGCAGCAGTGTGGCCAGGAGGGTCAGCACGAGGGCGATGGCAGTAACGATGAGCAGGTCTTCGAATTGCAGTTGCGAAGGCAGGTAGTTGACCGGGTAGATGTCGGCACTGAGGAACTGGACCCCCATGATACCTTCCAGCCAGCGGACCATATCGCTGATGGTCAGGGAAAACAGGATGCCCAGACCGATGCCGATGCCGGTACCGATCAGGCCGATGCCGAGTCCCTGCACGAGGAAGATGTTGCGGATGCTCCCAAGGGAGGTGCCCATGGTGCGCAGGATGGCGATATCACCCTGCTTGTCCTTGACCACCATGACGAGACTGACCACGACATTGAACGCCGCTACGGCAACCAGCAATGACAGGAGCAGGCCGACCAGCGATTTCGACAGGCGGATGTTTTCGTAAATGTTGCCGTAATCCCAGGTCCAGTTGGAAAGCATGAAACTGTCGCCGATGCGTTCACGAATGCGCTCGCCGATGGCCTGGACCTCGAACAGGTCATCCACCTGGATGCGCAGGCCATGGATGGCATCGCCAAGTCTGTACACGCGCTGCACGTCGGCAAGATGCGCAACGGCCAGGCCGCCGTCGAGCTGGGAGCCGACCTGGAAGATGCCGCTGACGGTAAATTGTTTCTGTCGGGTGAATTCACCCAGTGGCGTGATCGGCACCACGGTGGACACGAGAGTAACCCTGTCGCCCGGCACGACACCCAGTGTGCTGGCCAGTTCCGCCCCGATCAGGAGGTGGTATTCACGATCGGCGAGTGAATCGAATTCACCCGTGGTGATGAATTCCTCGATGATGGATACATTGCGTTCAGCGCCAGGGTCGATACCGTTGAGCACGATGCCCTTGCTGATGCCGTTTGCCACCAGCATTCCTTCCACCTGCAGGAATGGCGCCGTACCAGTGATGCCATCGACGCCGGCAAGCGCCGCTTCCACTTCGGACCACTGCTGCCGGTCCTGCAGCAAGTCGCTGCGCGCGCTGTACAAGGTGATGTGGGGCACCATGGCAAGGATGCGGTTCTGCAGTTCCCTGTCAAAACCATTGATAACGGACAGGACGGTAATGAGTATGGCAACACCCAGCCCCAGGCCGAGAATGGACAACAGGGATATGAAGCCGATCAGCTGGTTGCGTGATCGTATGGAGGTGTAGCGCTTGCCGATATACAGGGCCAGGGGCATCTGCATGTCAGGAGGCTCCCCTGCCTGTCGCCAATTCGAGCACCCCGTCGGCCAGCAGGTAGATTCTGTCCATCTGTGCGGCAAAGGCCGGATCGTGGGTGACAACGATGAAGCTGGTGGTCAGTTGTGACTGCAAGTCGTTCATCAGCTGGTGTATGCCGGCCGCGGTATGGCCGTCAAGGTTGCCGGTGGGTTCATCCATCAGGACGCAGGCAGGATTGTTCACCAGCGCCCTGGCGATTGCCACACGCTGGCGCTCGCCGCCGGATAACTGCGACGGTTTATGGTTCAGGCGATCCTGCAACCCGACCTTGCCCAGGATATCGGAGGCCCTTGCCATGCATTCCGCATAGGGACGCTTGCCGATGATCAGCGGCATGGCGACGTTTTCCTGTGCGGTGAATTCCCCCAGCAGGTGATGGAACTGGTAGACAAAACCGAGTGTCTGGTTGCGCAGGCGGTCCAGCTCGCGGCCATCGAGCAACGCCAGGTCCTGGCCCAGGATGCTCACATGACCACTGCTGGGTTTGTCGATACCGCCAAGCAGGTTGAGCAGCGTGGTCTTGCCGGAACCGGATGTGCCCGTAATAGCCACTGTCTCGCCTGCCCCTACTGACAGGTTGGCGCCCTTGAGTACCTCGACCACGTTGCCGCCTTCCCGGTATGTACGGGCCAGGTCGATGCACTGCAAAACCGCGTCACTCATATCGCAGAACCTCTGCGGGCAAAACCTGGGATGCCTTCCTGGCAGGATACAGTGTCGCGATAAAACTGATGCCCAGTGCCGCACTGCAGGTTATCCAGACATCTGAAGCCTGTAATACGGACGGCAGCACGGTAATGACATAGAGGTTTGCCGGTGCCAGGAGGCTTTCCAGGCTGCCCGAGATGGCAGAAAAATTCAGAGCGGCCAGGATGCCGGCGGCCGCCCCCAGCAAGGTGCCGAGTATGCCTACCAGGGTGCCCTGCACCACGAAGATGCCCATGATGACCCTCTCGCTGGCGCCCATGGTGCGCAGGATGGCGATGTCGGCCTTCTTTTCGGAAACCACCATGACGAGCGTGGAGATGATGTTGAAGGCGCCGATGGCCACAATCATCATGAGCATGAACCAGGTCATGAGTTTTTCCATCTTCAGGGCATTGAACAGGCTGGCCTCGGTAACGCTCCAGTCCCTGCCGCTGAAGGCCGTGCCGGGAAATGCCGCCTCAAGCACGGCAAGGCTGTCGGCGACGATGGCCCCGGCGGCTTCCACATCCGCCACCCGCAGGCGCAACTGGACGGCATCGGCGATGTCACCGATGCCAAGCAGCGGCAGGCTGTCGTCGATATGTATAAGGGCAAGCTCGTTGCCGATAGTAAACTGGGGATCAAAGATACCGGCCACGGTAAAGCGGTGCATATTCAGGGACAGCCGGTCATTGGCATTGACGGACGGCACAATCAGGTTCACCGAGTCACCGTTATTCAGCCGCAGGTTGCCGGCCAGTACACGGCCGAGAATGATGGTGTTGCTGCCTGCGGCCAGGGCATCGAGACTGCCCTGCACCATACTGTCGGCTATGCGGGTGACGTTGACCTCATCCTGCGGCGAGATGGCCTTGATCTCCGTGACCTGGTGATACCCCTGCCTGCTGAGCATGGCTTCCAGGCCGATATAGGGGGCGACACCGACGATCTCCGGACGGCTATCCAGCAGGGAAACAGCCTCCCGCCAGTCCGGGAAGCCGCCGCTGGCGCCGATGTCGCCATGAGATACCGTAATCAGTGTGCGCTCGCGCATGATGCCCTGAGAGCCGTTGAATACGGACAGGACGACGATGATCGCCATCACCCCAAGGGTGAGGCCGGCCATGGAAATCAGGGACGTAAAAGAGATAAAGCGGTTGTCCTTGCGGGCAAGGATGTAACGAAGTCCAATCAGGAAAGGCGTGGATTTGAGCATGGGGGCATTAGAGCATACTTCAGCGCAGGCATTGACCGGTCACGATCAAAACTGGGCAAGGAGATTGCCTTGAATCCCCTCGCCACTTGTCCCGGTTGGTTCAGCCTTCCTGCCTGGCACTCAACTCGCTGTCATGACGCTTGATAAGGCGCTGCACGGTCTTGAAACTGACCGGCATCATCGGAGTACTGACTTCGGCGGAAATGGCCCGCAGGGATTTACCCTGTTTCTTCATTTCGAGGATTTTCTTCAGTACGCGCTGCTCCATCGGGTTTTCGATCAGGCGGCCATTGGAATGAATCATGTAGCCGAACGGGCGGCTGCCGCCAAGGAAGCGTCCTTTTTTGCGCTGGCTCTGTTTCACGGTCTTGATGCGTTCAGTGGAACGGCGTTTTTCCAGGCCGTGGAAAATCTTCAGTATGTCAGTGAAGCGTGGTGTCAGCGTCTTGTCAGTGACATCACCATGCAGTTCGACCACCTCGAGCCTGACCTTGCGTTTGCGGAATTCAGCCAGGGTGTTCATCATGTCTTCGCAATTGCTGAAGATGCGCTCCAGTGTGCAGACGAGAATGATGTCGCCGGCTTCCAGCCTGTTCATCAGGATGGCGGCCTGGGGCCGCTTCATGAAACTGACGTTCCACTTCTGGTTCTGGTCGACGAAACGGTCATTCACCTTCATACCTTCACCGAGAGCATAGGTCTGCAGGCGTAAATCTTCTTTTTCGAGGATGGTTTCAAGTTCCTGGGTGGACTCCAGGCATTCAATCTGCGAGGTGCGCGTGTAGCTGTAAACCGACATAACGGGGCTCCGGGTATGCCTGATGTCGTCTGCGATGCGACGTTCTGGCCAGTTACTGGTTATTACTGCGTAACGTTTATTGTTAGTGTGTTTTTTTTAATTTGTTATTCCAGGCTGTGTAGCTGCCTGCCCGGGGGGCATGGGTGGAATGTGTCTCTGTTCGCACGAATATCCAGCCGGGGGAGGGATTGTAATCACTCTGTATTTGCCAATGCAAGTATTGGCCAAAAAAAACACTGTTTTCAGGGCGTTATCGCTAAACCAGCTGGGATTTGACCAAAAAGTGAGCAAAATCGGGCCTAAATCGCCGATTTGAGCCACAGCATTGCACCAGCAGCGTCACGCCGGACAGGACCGGCGTCTGTTCAGGACAGATTGCTCAGAAGGCGCTGGAGAGTGCCTGCAGGGTGCTGATCATCGGTGTCGGATAGACACCCAGGTAGATGATCGCCAGGGTCATGGCAGCCATGACCACGTGGACGCCTGCTGGCAGTCCGGCGGCAGCAGGGTCGACACCGGCCGGGTCAGCCGGCTGCAGCATCAGGTAGATCAGGCGCAGGTAGTAATACAGGCCAATGGCGCTGCCGATGATGAGCATGGACAGCAGGAACCACAGTTCCCCTTCCACGCCTGTGGTGAAGATATAGAATTTGCCGATGAAACCGGCGGTCAACGGGATACCCGCCAGTGACAGGAGTACGGTTATCAGGACAGTGGACAACCAGGTATTGCGCCAGAACAGGCCTTTGAAATCGGCCAGTGTGTCCAGTTCCTTTTCACTGTTGGAGATGGCGCTGATCACGGCAAAGCCCGCCAGGGACATGATGAAATACGCCAGCATGTAGAAACTCATGCTTTCCACCGTCAGGGCGTTTTCCACGCCGGCGGCGGCGATAACCACAACCATCAGGTAACCAAGGTGGGCAATGGAGGAGTAGGCAAACAGGCGTTTCACGTTATCCTGCAGCACGGCCAGCAGGTTGCCGATGATCATCGAGGCGGCAGCCATGATGGTCAGGACCGCGGCAACGGCATTGAATTCAAGGGCATTGGACGCCAACAGCAGCCGCATGGTTACTGCCAGCATGGCAGCCTTGGAGACTGTCGCCAGATAGGCGGTCACCGGTACCGGCGCGCCTTCGTAGACATCCGGGGTCCAGATGTGGAACGGCACCAGTGACAGTTTGAACGCGGCGCCGGCTACGATCATGAGCACCCCGATCACGAAGACCGGCCCAAGCTCGCCTGCCGCATCGAGGGCGGCCGGGATTTCGTCAAATCCGAGGGTGCCGATGTAGGCATACACCAGGGCAATGCCGAACAGGGTGATGCCGCCGGTCAGCGCCGACAGGATGAGGTACTTGATACCCGCTTCCAGGGGAAACTTGGCCACAGTATCCGCGTGAACGGGATAGGCAATCATGGCGTAAAGGCTGACACCCAGCATTTCCATGCCGAGCAGCAATGCCACGAAGTGGTTGCTGCACGCCAGGACGACGGCGCCGAGGGTGGCGGTCATCAGCAGAATGTAGAATTCCTCGTTCTGGATGTTGTGCGTCTGGAAATACGGGTATGCCAGCAATGCTACTGCGATGGCGCCGACGATTATCAGGTTGGAGAAGAACAGGCTGTATTCGTCGATCATCAGCAGTTGGGTGGCTTCCAGCGGCAGCACCGGTTTGATGAATACAAAGGTCAGCAGTGCAACAACCAGGCTGAATACGGTGAGACCGCAGACCACGGCATGGTCGCGTTTGAAAGCGGCAGTGACCATGACCACGACCGAACCCACCGTGAGCATGATGATCTGCATTAAATCGATAACGAGATTACTGTACATTCTGTCTTCTCAGTACGAGTTAAAAGTTGAAAGTTGCAAGCTAACAGCTGATAGGAAAGACGCGTTTAACTTCAGTCCCCTGCTTGCTTAATTTTCGACTTTTACCTCTTTTAACTTTTAACTTTTAACCTTTAACTTTTAACTTTCGACTAAATACTCAAAGTGCCGCTGGATCTGCCGTGTTCCGACGCGCCAAAGTTTCGGCGTCAGTTGAAGAACAAAACTCCCAGGCTGCGCAGTGTCGGCTCCGACATCTGCAGCATGGACTGGGGATACATACCCATCCAGAACAGACCGATCATCATCAGGCCGAAGCAGAACATCTCCACGTTGGTGAGATCCTGTACCTCGAGATTGTGCTTGTTTTCGCCATGGAACACTTTCTGGATAACGATCAGCGAGTACACCGCCGCCACCACCATGCCGACGGCGGCTGCCGCGGCGGCGGCAACGCTGATGCGGAAACTGCCGAGCAGCACCAGGAATTCACCGATAAAGTTGCCCAGCCCCGGCATGCCCACCGCGGCAACGGTGAAGAACACGGCCATGAAGCCCATCTTCGGTGCCACGCCCCACAGCCCGCCCATCTGGTCCATGGCGCGGGTATGGATGCGATGCTGCAGTCCACCGGCGAGCATGAACAGTGCCGCGGCGCTGAAACCGTGCGCCAGCATGGTCATGACGGCGCCCTGCACTGCCTGTGCGGTCCAGGCATAGACACCCAGCATGACGAAGCCCATGTGGCTGACCGAGGTATAGGCGATCAGGCGCTTGAGGTCGTTCTGGGCAAACGCCACCTTGGCGGTATACAGGATACTGATGACACCCAGCAGCATGGCGGTGGGTGCAAAGGCCGAGCTTTCCACCGGGAACAGCGGGATGGTGAAGCGGATCAGGCCGTAGGCACCGGTCTTCAGCAGGATGCCTGCCAGGATCACAGAGCCCGCCGTGGGCGCCTGCGAGTGGGCATCGGGCAGCCAGTTGTGAAACGGGACGGACGGCAGCTTGGTCGCAAACGCCAGGAAGAAGCCGAGCATGACCCAGAAGCCGAAGGCATCCGGAATATTCGTGCCCAGCAGGTAGAAGTAGTTGAAGGTCAGTTCACCGGCTTGCTGGTAATGGAAGAATACGAGCAGCAGGATGGCAAGCAGCATCAGCATGCCGCTTACCTGGGTGAAAATGAAAAACTTCATCGCCGCGTATTCCTTGTTCTCATGACCCCAGATGGCGATGATGAAGTACATCGGGATGAGCATGACTTCCCAGAAGAAGAAGAACAGGAACAGGTCGAGCGCGGTAAACACGCCGATAACACCGGCAAGCGTCCACAGCAGGTTGAAATAGAAGAAACCGGTACGCTCCTTGACTTCGTGCCATGCCGAACCGAGTGACATCAGGCCCAGGAACACCGTCAGGGTAATCAGCAGGAGGCCGAGCCCGTCGGCGCCGAAAATCAGGGAGATGCCGAACCGCGGAATCCAGTCGGCAGAGTAAAGCACCAGCCATTCACCGGGTTGGCCGAGGTCGACCTGTGCCGCGGCATCCAGCCCAAGCACGCCCGGGGCCAGCAACATCAGCACCACCAGGAACAGGTCCAGCAGCAGAGTCGCCAGGGCGATGAAGCGCGGCAGTTCCGGATTGCTCTTTTCGGCAAGCCAGGCGCCGATGCCACCGGCGAACAGAATAGTGATGAGCCACGCCAGGATCATAACAGCACTCCAATAACGACGAGGATCAGTACGCCGTAGGCGACACTGATGGCATACCAGCGCAGCTGGCCGGTCTGGGTTTCACTCATGACGTCATGGCAGAACCGCACGACCCTGGCCGAACCGTTGTAGAAGAAATCGATAAAGTCCTTTTTGTTGAAGTCCGCCAGCCACATGTAGGGTTTGCAGATAATGGTGTTGTAGAGCCAGTCCATGCCCCACTGGGTGTACCAGAAACGGTGCAGTGCGGCACCGATACCCTTTCCTGCCAGCTTGTCCGTGTCGATCTTGCCCTTGATGAACACCCACCAGGCGAGGACGAAGCCCAGCATGGGCAGCAGGATCATCGCGGCCTGCGCCATCACCGACGGGTGATGCTCTTCCATTTCAGGGAACACGGCATCCACCGGAATATGCAGGTAACCGGAGAACACAGCGCCGATAGCGAGGAGCACCAGCGGCCCCTGCAGGTGCAGGCCCATGACCTCGTGCCCGTCATGGGTCTTCTTGCCGTAGAACACGAGGAAGTACAGGCGGAAACTGTAGAGATAGGTCATGACCGCGCCCAGCATGCCGGCCAGGAACAGGATGTAGCCGCCTTCATGGTGTTCCATGGCCGACGCGAGGATTTCTTCTTTCGACCAGAAACCGGAGAAGCCCGGAAAGGCCACCAGGCCCAGCGTACCGATCAGGAACAGGGCATGGGACCACGGCAGGTCCTTGCGCAGGCCGCCCATCTTGAAGATGTCCTGTTCATGATGCATCGCCAGGATGATGGAGCCGGCGGTAAGGAACAACAGTGCCTTGAAGAAGGCGTGGGTCATGAGATGGAAAATCGCGCTGCTCCAGGCGCCTACGCCGAGGGCCAGAAACATGTAGCCGATCTGGCTGACCGTGGAGAACGCCAGCACTTTCTTGATGTCGTTCTGCGTCAGTGCGGTGAAACCCGCCATGAGCAGCGTGATGGCGCCGATCACGCCGACCAGGTACTGCACTTCGGGTGCCAGCATGTACAGGACGTGGGTGCGGGCAATCAGGTAGACACCGGCGGTCACCATGGTGGCGGCATGGATCAAGGCGGAGATCGGGGTCGGACCCGCCATGGCGTCAGGCAACCAGGTTTGCAGCGGCAGCTGGGCGGACTTGCCGACGGCGCCGCCGAGGATGAGCAGGGTCACCGCGGTAGCGACACCGGAACCCACTTCCCATTGGGCCTGCGCATTCAGCATGGCTTCCTGCATGTTGAGGGTGCCAGTGCTGACGAACAGGGTGAACAGGCCAAGCGCCATGAAGGCGTCCCCTACCCTGGTCATGACAAATGCCTTGCGTGCGCAATAGCCGTTATGCGGATCCGTGTACCAGAAGCCGATCAACAGGTATGAACACAGTCCCACGCCTTCCCAGCCCATGAACAGGAGCGCCAGGTTGTCGGCCAGTACCAGGATGAGCATGGCGGAGACGAACAGGTTCATGTACGAGAAGAAGCGCGCGAAACTGGGATCGCCGCTCATGTAACCGGTGGCATAGACATGAATGAGGAAGCCGATGCCGGTGATGACGTACATCATCGTCAGCGATACGCCATCGAGGTAGAGGTTGAATCCTACCTCGAAATCACCCACGGACATCCACGTCCACAGGGACTGGGAGTAGGAATTGATGTCGGCGGCCATGAAACTGCTGCCGGCCAGCAGGGCGAAGACAAAGGACAGACCGATGGAGCCGGCGCCGATAATACCGGCGGGCAACTGCGGCAGCTTGCCGAAGGTCAGCGTTAAAATCAAAAACCCGATGAAGGGTATTACGGGCACTAGCCACAATAAGTCGAGCATTTACCTGGTTACCTTGTCTCTTGTCTCTTGCATCTTGTCTCTTGCATCTTGTCTCTGGCGTAGCCTCAGCCCTTCATGTCACCCAGGATATTGATATCCAGCGTCTTGCGCTTGTGAAACAGCTGCAACACGAGACCCAGGGCCACTGCCACTTCCGCCGCCGCCAGGCTGATGATCATGAGGAACATGATCTGTCCGTCCACCTGCCCCCAGCGTGACGAAGCCACGATGAACGCAAGGCCGGTTGCATTGAGCATGATTTCCAGCGACATGAGGACAAACACCAGGTTGCGCCGCGTCAGTACGCCAACCAGACCCAGTACAAAGAGTATGGCGGCAAGCAACAAACCATGTTCCATGGGTATGGTCTGCATGGTGATCATTGGCATTTCCATCAGCGTGACGCCCCTTCTTGTCTCTTGCCTCTTGTCTCTTGCATCTGTTTTTTATTTCCTGGCCAGGTGGTACGCGCCGACCAGGCCCGCCAGCAGCAGCATGGACGCCAGTTCGACCGCCAGCACATAGGGACCGAACAATGCGGCACCGATGTCTTTCGCGGTTACCTCGGTGTGCGCCATGACTTCCTGATTCATGTTGATGGCGTAGACGACAGCAATCAGCAGCGGAATGGCCATGATGGTCGGCCCGATCCAGATGGACGGCACCAGCCATGCCTTTTCCTGGTCCTGTGTCACCTGTCCCAGGTTCAGCATCATCACCACGAAGAGGAACATCACCATGATGGCCCCCGCGTAAACGATGACTTCAAGAGCGGCGGCAAAGGGCGCACCCAGGGTGTAAAAAATCACGGCGATCGCCAGCAGCGAGACAATGAAGTACAGCAAGGCATGCACGATATTTGTTCTCGTAATCACCATGAGGGTGGCGAGAATGGCGATGATTGCGGAACCGTAAAACATCACGCTCATGGCAGCAGGCTCCTGCGGTCAGTCGGCGGCAGTTCGTTGCGCGCCTCCCCCTTGCCCTTGCCGCCAATGGCCTTGCCGGCGATCTTGTAGAAATTGTAATCGTGGTACTTGCCTGTGCCGTTGATCAGCATGTGTTCTTTTTCCCACACCATGTCCTGGCGCACGTATTCGGCCATTTCAAAATCCGGCGTCAGCTGGATTGCGTGGGTCGGGCAGGCTTCCTCGCAGAATCCGCACATGATGCAACGGGAGAAATTGATGCGGAAGAATTCCGGGTACCAGCGGCCGTTCTCGTCCTCGGTTTTCTGCAGGGCGATGCAATCCACCGGGCAGGCCACGGCGCACAGGTTGCAGGCGACGCAGCGCTCCTCGCCGTCAGGATCGCGGGTCAGGATGATGCGGCCGCGCCAGCGCGGAAACGTGAATGGTTTCTCGTCGGGATATTCGACGGTATCCGCCTTGTGGAACAAGTGCAGGAACACAAGCCACAGTGATACCAGGTGCGACCAGATGATGTTTAATTGATGCAGCAATTCTTTCAACACGCTCAGCTCCCCTGCGCCAGTACGTATGCGCCGGTAATCAGCAGATTGATGAGTGACAGCGGCAGCATGACGAGCCAGCCGTAATTCATTAACTGGTCATAACGGGGGCGCGCCAGCGCCGCACGGACCAGGATGAAGAAAACCACGAAGGCCATGGTCTTGGCCCCCATCCAGAAAATGCCGGAAATGATCTCGTTGCCGAACTCCAGGCCGAACGGGGCGTGCCAGCCACCGAAAAACAGCACGGGGATCAGGGCCGCCATGAAGAACATGCCGATGTATTCCCCGACGAAGAACAAGCCGAACTTCATGCCGGAGTACTCGGTGTTGAAGCCGGAAATGATTTCGGATTCGCCTTCCGGCAGGTCGAAGGGCCAGCGGTGGGATTCCGCCAGTGCCGCCACCATGAACACGATGAAGCCGAGGATCTGCGGAATCACGAACCAACGCTCACTCTGGGCTTCAACGATGTCGCGCAACACGAAGCTGTCGGACAGGATGACCACGCCGAGAATGGATATCCCCATGAAGACTTCGTAGGAAATCATCTGCCCGGCAGCGCGCAGGCCACCCAGCAGGGAGAACTTGTTGTTGGAGGCGATACCGCCAAGCATCGCGGAATAGGAGGCCAGACCCGCCATGGCGAAGATGAAGAGCAGTCCGATATTCAGGTCGATGATGCCAACGCCGGGGGCGAACGGAATCATCGCGAAGCTGAGTAGCATGACGATCGGGATGATGATTGGCGCCACGACGAAAGTGAATTTGTCGGCGAACGGCGGCACCCAGTCTTCCTTGGTGATCAGCTTGATGACGTCGGCCACGGATTGCAGGATACCCCAGGGTCCCACGCGGTTCGGTCCGAGGCGGTCGTTGAAGAATCCCAGCATGCGCCGTTCCACCCAGATGAGCAAAGCGGCAAAGGTCAGGATGGTGCCAAGGATCAGGGCGACGTTGAGGAGCGAACCGACTTCGAAGGCAAACATCAGGCGTTACCTCCATTGTTGGCTGCAGTCTTGTCACTCACGATGATGTTCGCGGCTTTCCAGTCAGCCGGGGTCGACCAGCTGCCCGCCTTCTCCAGGGCGATGGCGCCCGGCAGGTTGCGGAAATTCAGGCCGCTCAAACCGATAGAGACACCCACGGTGCCCGGCTTGACCGAACTACGGATGATGTACGGCACGCTGCCGTT
>CAZVSC010000005.1:3244-74147 GCA_964629325.1 uncultured Enterobacteriaceae bacterium | reverse complement strand
GACACCATCGCTGGACTGCAGGCCGAGTTTGGCCGCATCGGCCGCATTGATGGCGATGTAGGCCCCCGTGGCCTTTTCCTGGATGGCTGGCGTCTTAGCCGTCAGTTCTTCACTGCCAAACAGGTGGTACAGCGGGAAGACCTGGAAATCACCCTTAACGGCAGCGCTCTTGCCGAACGGCGCATAGGTTTTGTCAGTCGTGTTGCTGGACACCAGGCAGTGGCCATGGCCGGCCATTTTCAGCGCTTCGCCGGTATGGGTCTGGAACTTGAAGACGCTCTGGTTGGAGTTCCAGCCGCCGGCCCAGGCGGTGTTGAACACGGTGGAATCCTTCATCGGCGGCATGCCTTCCATGGAATAGGACAGGATGCCCTCCTCGTCCTGCTCCTGCTTGGGCTCGTGCACGCTGATATTGGCGCGCATGGCGGTGCGGCCGGAATAACGATGCTGCTGGCGCGGTACGCGCATGAATCCGGCGCCCGGTGTGAGCCCGGCCATGCCGGCACAATTGGCGATGCTGTCGGCGCAGGCCTGGGTCACTTCACTCAGCTTGTTGTCGCTGAGCCAGTAGACGCTGGAGCGGATCGGCTCGGCCGGCTTGAACACCGAATAGAAATGCTGGGCGCGGGTTTCGTAATTGACGTAAGTGCCGGAGGTTTCCGCAAAGGTGCCGGCGGCCAGGACCAGGTTGGCGGCTTCGCCTGTTTGCGTTTTTACGCTGTCCAGCACGGCCAGGTTGTCCAGGCCGTTGATGAAGGCATCGACGTCAGCGCTCGGTGCGCGACGGTACAGGTCGTTTTCCAGCACGATGGCGGACTTGGCACCAGAGGCCATCGCCTGGTCCAGGGCATTGTCGCTGCCGTCCATCAGCAGGGCCAGGCCCAGGCTGTTGGCTTCCGGGACGACCAGGGCCAGGTTGGTTTTCTTTTCAGCGGTAGACAGGGCCGTGGCGATATTGGCTGCCGCATCGATCAGCGCCGGGCTGAAACTGCCGGTGCCGGAAACGATCAGCGGTTGTTTGGCATTCTTCAATGCGTCGGCAATGGTCTTGACCAGTGCCTGCTCGTCCTTGTTCAGGCCGGTGACTCCGGGTGCGTTGCCGTCGATGGCGGTAGCAATGGCGTAACCGATCCTGGCACTGTCTTCCGCCGACGCAATATGCACCTTGGCGGCGATGTCATCCAGGCGGGTGGCGTGCGGGCTCAGGATGAACAGCGGGCTCTTGCGGTCCATGGTCAGCTGGCGGATGGCGGCGTCCTGCCAGTCCGGGAATTTCATGGCGCGGGCCATTTCCTTGCCGAGGTTGCGCACCGACTGGCGCAGCGCAAGGGAAATGCGCGCGGCAGTGTTGGTGACGTCCTCGCCCAGAATGACGACGGCGTCTGAATTCTCGATATCCTTGATGTTGGCGACATGCACTGGGCGGCTGGCGTAGATATCCAGGACCTGTTTCAGCATGCCGAGATCGGCGCTGGCGACACCGGCATAGAATTTGTCGGCACCCACCTTCTCGCGCAGTGCGAAATTGGCTTCCATGGAAGCCCGGGGCGAGCCGATACCGATCGCGCCGGACATGCCTTGCAGGGCCGCACGGGCATCCTCGGTTTTCGCCAGCATCGGGTTCGCATCATGGGCGGTGCGCGTCATGCTCACGGTAATGCGCTCATCCGAATTCACGTAGCCGGTACCGAAACGGCCGCGGTCGCACAGGAAATAGCCGTTCACCTCGTCATTGAAACGGTTCACCACGCGGCGCAGGGTGCCGTAGCGTTCGCCGGGGTTGGTGTTGCAGCCAACGCTGCAGCCAGCACAGATGGACGGCGCGGTCTGCAGGTCCCACTTGCGCACGTAATGCTTGCTGAACGGCTTGTCGGTGAAAACACCGGTCGGGCAGACTTCGGCCAGGTTGCCGGAGAACTCGCTCTCAAGCGCGCCTTCCTGCCAGCGGCCAAAATAGGTGTTGTCGTGGGAAGCCTGCGGCCCGAAATCGGTGCCACCGGCGTAATCCTTGTAGAAACGCACGCAGCGGTAACAGGTGATGCAGCGATTCATCTCGTGGCCGATGAAGGGACCCAGGTACTGGTTGGTGTGGGTCTTCTTCTTGCCGTCATAGCGGCGGTAGTTATGGCCGGACATGACGGTCATGTCCTGCAGGTGGCACTCGCCGCCCTCCTCGCAGACCGGGCAGTCGTGCGGGTGGTTGATCATGATGCTTTCGATGGCCTGGGCGCGGAAGGTGGCGGCTTTTTCGATGGAATAACGTGCACCTTCCCTCGGCGCCGTCATGCAGGCCATGTTCAGGCGGCCGCGCTGGTCTTCCTCGTTGGCGTACTCGATCACCGCGCACTGGCGACAGGAACCCACAGAGCCCATGCTCGGGTGCCAGCAGAAATATGGCAGGTCCTCACCCGCCGAGAGGATTTCCTCCAGCAGGTTGTTGTTTTCGTCCACTTCAAGGACTTTGCCATCTACGGTAATCTTTACCACTTTCTTACCTCGATAAAACCTTATATATCAGCTATTTATATCGATTACTTAATGTTTTTTATAACTGCAGCCATGGGCCACGTGGTCTTCGAACTCGGCCCGGTAATGTTTCAGGGCGCTCTGCAGCGGTTCCGCGGCGCCGGGCGCCAGAGCGCAGAAGGTGTTGCCCGGACCCATGTAGGTCGTCATTTCCTGCAAGATGGCGATGTCCTTCATCTCGCCCCTGCCTTCTTCCATCTTGTTCAGGATGTGCTCTACCCAGGGCAGGCCGTCACGGCACGGGGTGCACCAGCCGCAGCTCTCATGGGCGAAGAACTTGATCAGGTTGCGCACGCAGCCGACCGGGCAGGTCTTGTCGTCCAGCACCATGATCAGGGAGGTGCCCAGGCGGCTGCCGGCCTTTTGCACGGCGCCCGGGTCCATGACGAGATCCAGGTGTTCCGGCAGCAGAAAGTCGGTGGAGCCGCCTCCCGGCAGGAAACCCTTGAGTTCATAACCGTCCTGCATGCCGCCGGCGTAATCTTCCAGCAGCTCGCGGAAGGTAATGCCGACCGGCACTTCCCAGCAGCCGGGGTTCTTGACGCGACCGCTGACACCGGAGATGCGAGTGCCGACGAAGTCGCCCTTGCCCAGCGCCTTGTACCAGTCGACCCCAAAGGTGACGATGCCGGGGATATTGCAGATGGTCTCGACGTTGTTGACCACGGTCGGGCGTCCCCACAGGCCGCTGACCTGGGGGAACGGCGGCTTGGCGCGCGGATTGGCGCGCTTGCCTTCGAGGGCGTTGATCAGGGCGGTTTCCTCGCCGCAGATATAGCGGCCGGCACTGGTGTGCAGGTAAATATCGAGGTCAAAACCCTTGCCCAGGATGTTCTTGCCGAGCATGCCGGCGTCATAGGCCTCGTCGATGGCCTTGAGCAGGCGCTGCTCGCACTCGACGTATTCGCCGCGCAGGAAGATATAACCTGTGGTGGCCTGCAGGGCCCAGCAAGTGGTGATCATGCCTTCGATCAACAGATGCGGGTCGTGCTCGATGAGCAGGCGGTCCTTGAAGGTGCCCGGCTCCATTTCGTCGCCGTTGATGACCAGGTAACGGGGCTGGCCATCGGGTGGCGGGACAAAGCTCCACTTCAGGCCGGTATTGAAGCCGGCACCGCCGCGACCACCCAGTCCGGCTTCCTTCACCATATTGATGAGGTCCTTGGGCTCCATGGTCAGGGCCTTGCGCACGCTCTCGTACCCGCCGGCAGCTTCGTACTGCTGGAAGGTGAACGGCGCACGGCCGATCTCGATGTTCTTTGTAAGCGGTTTATCAGTGGCCATAGTAGTGTTCGTTAACCATCCAGTTCCACGGGGCTGCCGTCGCGGTAATGGGCAATAATCTGGTCGATCTTCTTCGACGTCACATTCCTGTAGGTTTCGCGGTTCACCATCATGACCGGGGCCTTGTCACAGGCGCCCAGGCAAGGTACGGGTATCAGGGTGAACAGGTCGTCCTTGGTGGTCTCGCCGTAATTGATGCCAAGCGTATTGGTAATGTGTGCCTGCAGGTCGTCACAGCCGAGCATCCAGCAAGCGACGGAGTCGCAAAGCAGGATGACATTCTTGCCGACGGGCCGGCGGAAAATCATGTTGAAAAAGGTTGCCACCCCTTCCAGCTCGTCCGGCGGGATATCCAGGTATTCGGACACTGCGAGCAGGCTCTCGTCGGATACCCAACCCTGGTACTTCTGGACGATCTTCAGGGCTTCCAGGCCCACGGCCTGGGTATACGGGTAATGGGTTTTTTCATGCTCGATGTCATGAATTTCCTCATCCGTTAACTGGCGCGCCTTGATGGCTGTTGTGGCGATAATATTGTTCATCTATTACAAAATTTCTCTTCAAGCCAAACGTCGTTGGTAAATGTCGGATCGCGGTCCTTCAGACCTTATCCGACCTACGCTGTTCTCCTTGCCTCTTGCCTCTTGTCTCTTATCTTGTCTCTGTTACTTATCCACGTCGGCCATCACGAAGTCGGTGGTTGCGACCACCGCGGTGAAGTCCGCCAGCATCAGACCCTTGCTCAGGAAAGGTATGGCCTGGATATGAATGAACGAGGGCGTGCGAATACGCGTCCGGTAGGCCCCGCTGCCGCCGTCGTTGACCAGGTAGTACATGTTCAGACCCTTGGTGGCCTCGATGGTCATGGATACTTCGGTCGGATCGATGATCGGCCCCCAGCTCACGCTCAGGAAATGGTCGATCAGGGTCTCGATATCGAGCTTGCTCTTTTCCTTGATCGGCGGCGTGGTCAGGGGGTGGTCGGATTTGTAGGGACCGGACGGCATGTTCTCGACGCACTGCTTGATGATGCGGCAGCTCTGGCGCATCTCTTCGACGCGCACGGCGGCACGGTCATAGCAGTCACCGTTGACCGCGATTGGCACATCGAACTCGAAGTTTTCATAACCACTGTACGGGCGGTTTTTGCGGTAATCCCATTCCAGGCCGGTGGCGCGCAATGCGGCGCCAGTCATGCCCCAGTCGAAGGCGTCCTGGGTATTCATCACACCGACACCGCGGGTACGCTGGCGGATGGTGGTGTTGGCCATGATCATCTTGTCGTACTCGGCCAGGCGTTTCGGGAAGTATTCCACGAACTCGCGAATGCGCTTGTCCCAGCCATTGGGGAGGTCCTGCGCCACGCCGCCGATGCGGAACCAGCTCGGGTGCATGCGGCCGCCGGTAATGGACTCGATGATGTTGAAGGCTTTTTCGCGATCCTCGAAGCAGTAGAACAAGGGTGACAGCTGGCCCAGGTCGACGGCCCAGGTGCCGTAAAACAGGAGGTGGCTGCAAATCCGGAAAAATTCGGCCAGCATGACGCGGATGGTCTTCACGCGATCAGGCACTTCGATGCCGGCCATCTTTTCGACCGCCATGACATAGGGCAGGTTGTTCATGACCCCACCGAGGTAATCGATGCGGTCGGTATACGGAATATAGGTATGCCAGCTCTGGCGTTCGCCCATCTTTTCGGCGCCGCGGTGGTGATAGCCCACGTCGGGGACGCAGTTGATGACGTATTCACCGTCCAGCTGGAGCACGAAACGGATGATGCCGTGGGCGGCGGGATGGTTCGGACCGAAGTTCAGGAACATGTACTCGGACGTATCTGAGTGGTCGGTCAGGCCCCACTCTTTCGGATCGAACCTCATGGCTTCCTGCTCGCGATCCTGGATCTCGTCGCTCATCTGGAACCAGTCCATTTCCGTGGCGCGCGCCGGGTGATCTTTGCGCAGCGGATGCCCGACCCAGGTGGGCGGCGTGTAGATTCGCTTCTGGTTCGGGTGGCCTTCCACATTGATGCCGAACATGTCCCACATTTCACGTTCGTGCCAGTTGGCCGCAGGCCACAGGGAGATAACGGTGGGAATGTTCAGGTCGGATTCCTTCAGGGCCACCTTCAGGCGGATATCGCGGTTGCCCGAGAAGGAGATCAGGTGGTAAACGACTGTGAAATCACTGTCCGGCTGGCCCTGGCGATTGACCCTGACCCGTTCGTCGATGGCCGTGACATCCAGCAGCATCTCGAAGCGCGGGCGGAAATCGTCACGCAGGTAGCGCAGCACGTCCATGATCTTGTCGCGGGGCACCCACAAGGTCGACATGCCCTCGGCGGTGTGCTGGCGGACAAAGGTGGATTCACCGAATTTTCGGTACAGGGCATCGATTTCCGCGGGGAGCGGCGCCTGGTTTGCCTGTGCTGCTTGTTCGCTTGTGGTATTCAAAATCAGTCTCTTGACGGGCCTTTATCTGTAAGAATCTGGCCAACTCAATACGTAACTATTTACCCTGGATTACCCTGGTTAACCCTGGCTTACCCTGATTAACCCTTGTTGTCCTGGTCGTGAACGCCTTTCTTGCCTTCCACCACGTCCCAGTAGCTCGGTCCGGTTTCATCCGGGCTCACCAATTCAGTAGCCGCAATCCGGTTTTTCAGGCGTTTTTCACGCTGGATTTCCACCTTTTCGCGTTCGTAGATACCCTGGTCGCTGATGACCCAACTCACCGGGCGGCGCTTCTTGCCGATGGAATCCTGCAGCAGGTTCAGGCCCTGCAGCAGCGCTTCCGGGCGCGGCGGGCAACCGGACACGTAAACGTCCACCGGCAGGAATTTATCCACACCCTGTACAACGGAGTAGATGTCGTACATGCCGCCGGAGTTGGCGCAGGAGCCCATGCAGATGACCCAGCGTGGTTCCATCATTTGCTCGTACAGCCGCTGCACAACCGGGGCGACCTTGCGGAACACTGTGCCGGCAATGATGATCATGTCGGCCTGGCGCGGCGTGGCACGAAATACCTCGGCGCCGAAACGGGAAATATCGTGGCGGTTGGAGATGGCGGTGGCCGCCTCCACGTAGCAGCAGGAAAGGCCAAAGTTGTAGGGCCACAGGGAATTTTTGCGGCTCCAGGCCAGCATGTCTTCCAGCGTGGTCATGATGACATTCTTGCGAATGTAATCGTCGAACTGACCCATGCCGGGACTCGGGCCGGCTACTTCTTCAGGACGGACAAGCTCCCAACTCATTAGTGGTGACCTCCGTGGCCATGGTCTGCCTTGGCTTCTTCGATGATTTTGCGTCCGTTCCGGATATTCACGACACCGCCGTCGCCTTTCATGCTGTGCAGGTCATGCTGCTGGCGGGCGGTCCGCCATTCGAGGGCGCCGCTGCGCCACAGATAGATCAATCCGGCGATCAGGATGGTGATGAAAATGAACACTTCGATGAAACCGACCCAGCCGGCCTCGCGGATGGAAATGGCCCAGGCAAACAGGAATACCGCTTCCAGGTCGAAGATGATGAACAGGATGGCTGTCAGGTAGAACGGGACGTTGATCTTGATATTGGGTGAGCCGGTTGGCATCACGCCGGATTCGTAGACATCGTGTGTAGCGTGGTCATTGCGCTTCTGGCCAAGCAGTGCGGAGGCGACCAGAAGGCCGATGATGGCGGCCACGACGATGCCGCCGTAAAGAACCAGGGGAAATAAATCGATATTCAAACCTGCCAACCTTGTCTTGTCTGTGCTTTGATGCGGGCCACACCCACCTAGCTGTTCCAGGTGGCCCGTTGTTGCCTGACCCAGTGCACGGCGCAACCAGACCGGCTATCTGGCAAACACCCTGGCAAGCATTACGGCAACCAGGTACGGGCCTGTCACCTTTGCCTTGATGGTGTGTTGTTCCGGATGTCGGGGCCGGCCAGCAAAAACGGTTCCGTGCAGCTTCTCTCAGTCAGTAATGTCCTGTCGGGGACAGGCATCATTGAGGGCAGAAAAATTCTCTCAATCAGCCTCTGAAAAGGCAAAAATTTCACTGCTTCAAGCGGGGTGCCAATTTACACTTTCAGCGATTTTCATTCAAGTGTTTTTTCCCGGAATACCCGCTTAAATCAAGGGCTTCAGGGGAATTGCCCAAACAGGAACGGTTCTTGATTGCACTGCCCTGCGCCATTGTGTTCTGGCTAGAACAATCTGTTTATGCCATTTAACGCAGCGACCTTGTAAGCCTCGGCCATGGTCGGGTAATTGAAGGTCGTGTTGATGAAATATTTCAGGTTATTGGCCTTGCCGCACTGGTTCATGATGGCCTGCCCGATGTGGACAATCTCGGAGGCCTGGTCGCCGAAACAGTGGATCCCGAGGATTTCCAGGGTATCGAAATGGAATATGAGCTTGAGCATTCCCACCTCGTCACCGGTGATCTGGGCACGGGCGATATTGCGGAAAAAGGCCTTGCCGACCTCGTAGGGTATTTTCTTTTCTGTCAGTTCCTGTTCCGTATAGCCCACCGTACTGATCTCCGGAATGGTGTAGATGCCGGTGGCGACATCGTTCACGTAGTGGAACTCATCAGGATTGAGGATGGCGTTGCAGGCCGCCCTGCCCTGGTCATAGGCGGCGCTGGCCAGTGACGGCCAGCCGATGACATCGCCTGCGGCATAGATATTCGGCACGGCGGTCTGGTACTTCTTGTCCACGGTGATGCGCCCGCGGCTGTCGGCTTCCAGTCCCACTGCGGCCAGGTTGAGGCCGTCCGTGTTGCCGGTGCGGCCGTTGGCCCACAAGAGAATGTCGCTCTTGATCTTCTTGCCGGATTCCAGGTAGGTGACCACATGATCCTTGTGGTATTCAAGCTTGCGGAAGTGCTCCTGGTGGCGGATGCGTACCCCCATGTTCTGCAGGTGGTAACTGAGGGCATCCGTGATCTCGGTATCAAGGTATGACAACAGGGACTCGGCCGGGTTGATCAGTTCGACTTTCATCTTCATGCCGGCCAGCATGGAGGCATATTCACAGCCAATAACCCCCGCACCATAGATGGTCACCTTCCTGGGCTGATGCTTCAGTTGCAGGATTGTGTCGCTGTCGAATACGCAGGCGTGGCTGAAATCCACCTCCGCGGGACGGTAAGGCCGCGAACCGGTGGCAATGATGAAGTTTTTTGCCTTCAGGACGGTTTTGCTTTTGCCAACTTCGACCTGAATGTGATTGCTGTCGATGAACTGCGCCAGACCGTTGAAAATAGGCACATTATTGCGTTCGTAGACATCGCTGCGGGACTTGCCCTGGGCGTACATGACCCGCTCTGCCTGCTGCAGCGCCATGGGAAACGTGAGTTTTTTCAGGACACCCAGGTCGCGCAGCAAAGGATTGGTATGGAAATGAATGACCTGCTTGACCGAGTAGCGGATGGCCTTGGAAGGAATCGTCCCCAGGTAGGTGCAATTGCCGCCGGGCCGATCCTTGTCGCTGATCACGGCTACCTTCTTGCCGTTTTTCGCGGCATTCATGGCCGCAGCCTCGCCCGCCGGCCCGCTGCCGATGACAATCAGGTCGAAGGATTCGCGGGGTTTGCTGCGCGTGGTCTTAGCTTTGGCCATTAATAGTCCTCAAAGGTCTTCTGGCGGAAATACCGGACTGATTACAGGAAGCGGTTGAATGCGATCGAGTGGAGCGCGCTGAAACCGCTGGCGCCGTCAACGATAAAGTAGACGGCCAATTGTAATTCATTTGCCAGTTTCATGCCTGCTTCCGTACCGAGAACGGCCATGGCAGTCGCCCAGGCGTCCGCCTCCATCGCATTGTCGGCAATCACCGTCACCGACACCAGGTCGTGGGTTGCCGGCCAGCCAGTGTGCGGGTCCAGGGTATGGGAATAACGCACTCCGGCATGGTCGAAATAGTTGCGGTAATTGCCGGAGGTGGCGATTCCCGGAACATCGTCAGCGACGGACAGCGCCTGGAACAGGCGGGATTCGCCAGGCCCTGGCACCTCGATGCCCAACTGCCAGGGATTGCCGTCCGGCCTGGTGCCGCTGAAACGCACCTCCCCGCCGATCTCGACCAGGAAATCCGTGATGCCTTCCCTGCGCACCAGGCCGGCAATGTCGTCAACCGCAAACCCCTTGGCAATCGCCGAAAGATCCAGTGTCACGGGAGCCAGCTTGAGGACGGAGCCCGCCCCGACATCCAGCATGAAGCGATCCATGCCGGTTTCAGCCAGCGCTGCGGCAATACGTGCGCTATCGGGAACCTCACCGGCGCTGAAACCGGGGCCGAAACCCCACAGGTCGACCAGGGGCTTCACCGTGATATCAAAGGCACCGCCTGAATCGGCCGCTATGCGGCTGGCAGCTGCCAGCACCCTGACCATCTCGTCGGCGAGAGGCATCGACCGGCCGGTTTCGAGGCGATTGATGCCGGACAACTGCGAATTGTCGGTGTAGGTGGAGAACAGCCCCGTATCGAGAAAAGCCAGCCTGTTACCGATCAGTGTTCCGAGGTCATCGAGCTGACGGGAGGTGACGGCGTCCTGAGGTACAAGCACCCGGTAACGGGTGCCCATCGTGGGGCCGGCAAGTTCGATCACACCGTCGGCACCCTGCCCGGGTGCCAGAGACGGATGGTTCAGGAGCAGACCCAGCGCCGCGAGCAGTACGGCAAGGGTCAGGAGCGGCAACAACAGTTTCCTGTTGTCGCTGCGCCTGCGCATCCTAGTGGGCCATGGATTCATCTTCCGGGTAGGACAGGTACTTCACGCCCGCCATCATGTTCACCATGCGCACAACCTGGGCGCTGTAACCGAACTCGTTGTCGTACCACAGATACAGGATCATGTTCTTGCCGTTGACGATGGTCGCCTTGGCATCCACGGTACACGCCTCGCGTGAGCCGATGAAATCGCTGGAGACCGCATCCGGTGATTCGGTGTAACCGATCTGGTTTTGCAGGGGCGAATGCAAGGCAATCTCCCGCAGGTACTCGTTGATCTCTTCCTTGCTGCTGCCGGTGAGCAGGGTCAGGTTGAGAATGGCGATGGATACGTTGGCCACCGGAACGCGCACTGCGTTGCCGCTCAGCTTGCCTTCGAGCTCCGGAACGGCCTTGGACACGGCCTTGGCGGCGCCGGTTTCTGTCAGCACCATGTTCAGGGGGGCGCTGCGGCCGCGGCGATCGGCCTTGTGGAAATTGTCGATCAGGTTCTGGTCATTGGTGTAGGCATGTACAGTTTCAACATGACCATGCACGATGCCGTACTTGTCGTGGATCAGCTTCAGCACAGGTGCGATCGCGTTGGTGGTGCAGGAAGCTGCGGAAATGATCTTGTCATCCGGCGTGATCGTGCCATGGTTGATACCCATGACAATATTCTTCATCTCGCCCTTGCCTGGCGCAGTCAGCATGACTTTGCTGACGCCTGTTGATTTCAGGTGCAGTCCCAGGCCTTCGGCGTCACGCCAGCGGCCGGTGTTGTCGATGACCAGGCCATTCTCGATGCCGTACTGCGTATAGTCGATGCTGTCCGGACTGTCGGCGTAGATGAAATCGATGACGTTGCCGTTGGCGATGATGCGGTTGTTTTCTTCCTCGACGCGGACGGTGCCTGAGAAAGTGCCGTGAACGGAATCGTTGCGCAGCAGGTTGACGCGCTTGACCAGGTCGCCGTCCCCTCCCTTCCTGACGACCACGGCGCGCAGGCGCATGACCTGGCCGTTGCCGGTCTGCTCCAGCAGCAGGCGGGCGACCAGGCGCCCGATACGGCCAAAGCCGTACAGGATGACGTCGGTGGGTTTATCGATGGGCTTGTGGTCTACACCGACCAGGTGTGCCAGTTCGCCCGCGACCAGCGCGTCGAGATCCATCTTTGGATCTTCCTCCAGGGCTTCCATGTACTTGACGGTGAGCTTGCCCAGGTCGATCTGGCAGGGGCACAGGTCCAGTTTGGCGATGGATTTCAGGACCAGGCTGCTTTCGAATTCGGACAGCTCATTGCGGGCTACCTCGCGGACGCGACGGTGGGATTTCATGATGTTGGCGACAGAGCGGTTGTTCAGGGTTCTGCCATACAGGAATATCTGGACACCTTTCTCGTTTTCCAGTTTTCCCATGATAGGCAGCATTTCCTGGGCCAGCGCCTCCCTGGCTTTCCAGTCGCCAAAATAGTCGTCTACATTCGGTCGTTCCACGGTATAAATTCCTGTAAAATTGCGGTCCAAAAGAAGGCGCGTATTATCCAAGGATGTCCCAAAGAAGTCCACGCTGATGTCCATGCCAAGGGCCCTTTAGCCATTCTGAATGCCCTTTCCAGCGTCTGAAATTTCCACTCCAGAGCAGTAACAGGAATCCAGGCTGCCCGGCTCCGGCCCGCGCAGTACACCAGTGATGAATACACTTCAACTCGAATCCCTGCCCGGCGTCAGCACACCCGGCGATCGCCGGCGCTGGTCAGGCGTGGCAGGGTCCGGTGCCAGCCTCCTCCTGGCCGGCTACACGCGCCAGCATGGCGGACTGACTGTCGTGGTCACCGAGAACAGCCAGCAGGCCGAGCGCTTGCAGGCGGAAACCGCCTTTTTCGGCGGCCAGGACATCACCCTGCTGGAATTTCCCGACTGGGAAATCCTGCCCTACGACAATTTCTCCCCGCACCAGGACATCATCTCCCGGCGCCTGACCACGCTGACGGAACTGCCCGCCACAAAAGATGCCATCCTGGTCATCCCTGTCAGCACCCTGCTGCACCGCCTGGTGCCTTCAAGCTATATCCGGGGCATGAGCCTGAGCCTGGCG
Organism: uncultured Enterobacteriaceae bacterium; assembly: GCA_964629325.1. Taxonomy (GTDB): domain Bacteria; phylum Pseudomonadota; class Gammaproteobacteria; order Pseudomonadales; family Pseudohongiellaceae; genus Eutrophocola. The sequence continues at coordinate 61,541 of CAZVSC010000005.1, read as the reverse complement.
GTCGGCCAGCAACTGGACATGGCAACCATGCGCCGCGACCTGGAAGCTGCCGGCTACCTGTGCGTGGAATCTGTCTACGAACACGGTGAGTTCGCGGTGCGCGGTTCCATCATGGACATATTCCCGATGGGTGGAATGCAACCTGTGCGCATCGAACTGTTCGACGAGGATATCGAGAGCCTGCGCTACTTCGATCCCGAGACCCAGTTGTCGCGTGACACCATCAGCAGCGTCGACCTCCTGCCAGGCAAGGAATTTCCCCTGACTGAACAGGGCATCACCACCTTCCGGCAGAATTTTCGCGAGCGCTTCGACATCGACGTCCGCAAGTGTCCGTTGTATGAAGACATCTCCCGTGGCGTCGCCGTCGCCGGCATCGAGTATTACCTGCCGCTGTTTTTTGACAGCCTCAATACCCTTTTCGACTATCTGCCGGCAAATACCACCTTCTTTACAGTCGGCCAGGTTGCCGATGCCGCAGACCTGTTCTGGCACGACGTTCGCCTGCGTTACGAGGACAGGAAAGTGGATCCCGAGCGCCCGCTCCTGCCGCCGGATGAACTGTTCCTGCAAACCGACAAAGTGTTTGCCGCCATCAGCGATTACCCGCTGGTCAATCTGGTCTCTGCAGGCAGTGAAGGCGACCAGGCCCGCCTGCCCGTCAAGTCCTTTCCCGACCTGGACGTGGAACACCGGCGTGACAATCCGCTGGCAAAACTGCAGCGTTTCCTGGAGCAGGCGGGTTCGACGCCCGTCCTCTTCTGCGCTGATTCGCCCGGGCGCCGGGAAGCGCTGATCGATCTGCTGGGCAGTGCCGGCATCAGCCTGAAGACCGTGGACAACTGGCAGGCCTTCTTTACCAAACGCCCGTCACTGGCCATCACCGTTGCGCCACTGGAATCGGGTTTGTGGCTCGACTCGCCCGACATGGCGCTTGTCACCGAAAGCCAGCTCTTTGCCGACCATGTGAGCCAGCCGCGCAGGCGCGGGAAATTCACTGACAACACCGACTTCATCATCAAGAGCCTGACCGAGCTGCACCTGGAAGCGCCGGTCGTGCATATCGACCATGGCATCGGCCGGTACAAGGGTCTGCAGACCTTCGATGTCGAAGGCCAGCTCACCGAGTTCCTGGTACTTGAATATGCCGATGCAGCCAAGTTGTACGTTCCCGTCTCCTCCCTGCACCTGATCAACCGTTATAGCGGCGCCGATGCTGACCATGCGCCGCTGAACAGGCTCGGCAGCGACCAGTGGGAAAAGGCGAAGCGCAAGGCCGCGGAAAAGGTCATAGACGTTGCCGCCGAACTGCTGGATGTCTATGCCCGCCGGGAAGCCCAGAAAGGCATCCGGTTCAGGTTCCCGGAAGACGATTACCGCCTGTTCGTGAAGGATTTCCCGTTCGAGGAAACCGAAGACCAGGAGGAAACCATCAAGGCAGTGCTCGCCGACCTGCAGCAGGAAAGGGCCATGGACCGGCTGGTATGCGGGGACGTCGGTTTTGGCAAGACTGAGGTGGCCCTGCGCGCCGCCTTCATTGCCGTCAGCAATAACACCCAGGTGGCCATCCTTGTTCCGACCACGCTGCTTGCCCAGCAGCACTATGACAATTTCAAGGACCGCTTCGCCGACTGGCCGGTGAATATTGCCCTCATGTCCCGCTTCGTGTCCGGCAAGCAGCACAACATCAACATGGAACAGCTTGCCGCCGGCAAGATCGATATCGTGATCGGTACGCATAAACTGCTGCAGGCGGACGTAAAGTACAAGAACCTCGGGCTGCTCATCATCGACGAAGAGCACCGGTTCGGTGTGCGCCAGAAAGAGCGCCTGAAATCGCTGCGCGCCAACGTCGACATCCTGACACTGACGGCGACACCCATACCGCGCACACTCAATATGGCGATGTCAGGCATCCGCGACCTGTCCATCATCGCCACGCCCCCTGCCCGGCGCCTGTCGATCAAGACCTTTGTCAGGCAGTCTTCCCCGGCCCTGACAAGGGAAGCCATACAGCGCGAACTGCTGCGCGGCGGCCAGGTTTTCTACCTGCATAACGAGGTGAAGACAATCGAGACTGCCGCAGATGAAATCCGCAAGCTGGTGCCAGAGGCGCGGGTATGCGTCGGCCATGGCCAACTGCGGGAAAGCCGGCTGGAAAAGGTCATGTCGGATTTTTACCACCGCCGCTACAACGTTCTGGTCTGCTCCACGATTATCGAAACCGGCATCGACATTCCTACTGCCAACACCATCATAGTCGAACGCGCTGACAAGTTCGGCCTTGCCCAGCTGCACCAGTTGCGTGGACGTGTCGGGCGCTCCCACCACCAGGCCTATGCCTACCTGCTGACACCAAACCCGAAAGCCATGAGCCCGGACGCACTCAAGCGCATTGATGCCATCGGTGCTGCAGATACCCTGGGTGCCGGCTTCGTCCTGGCCAGCCATGACCTGGAAATTCGCGGCGCAGGTGAATTGCTTGGTGATGAGCAGAGCGGACATATACAGACCATCGGCTTTACCTTGTACAGCGAAATGCTCGAGCATACCGTCAGATTGATGAAACAAGGCAAGCATCCCGACCTGAACCGCCCCATCCATACCGGCGCGGAGATCAATCTGCACGTACCCGCCCTCATTCGCGAGGACTACCTGCCGGATGTGCACACGCGCCTGATGATGTACAAGCGCATCGCCAACGCTGGCACCGGAAAAGAACTGGATGACCTGAAGGTGGAAATGATAGACCGGTTCGGCCTGTTGCCCGAAGCCACCAAGCTGCTGTTCGAGGTGACGCAACTGAAACTGCTGGCACAGGGACTTGGCATCAGGAAGGTGGAAGCCAATGCACGTTTCGGCAAGGTGCTGTTCGAGACCGATACCGCTGTCGAACCATATTCAGTGGTAAAGCTTGTGCAGGACTCGCCGCAGGTGTTTTCGCTCGGTGGAGCCACGGAGCTGAAATTCCGGCATGAACTGGCCGACACCCGGGAACGCCTGGAATTTGTCCGCACCTTGCTTGGCGCTTTAACTCCCTCGACGCTTCAGGTAGCCTGACGCCATGTCGAACGCCTTCCATCAAAACCTGCTGTTGTTGAGCGCCTGCCTGGCCGCGCCAGCCGCCATGGCCCAGACCTTCAGCTACGATGGCAATCGCTGGTATGAAATCGAGGTCAGCATATTCAGCAATGAAGGTGCGAGCACCAGTAACGAACTGGTCATTCCAGATAAGACAACGCTGGCGTATCCTCAGCCCATCTTGCAACTGGAGCCGGCCGTCAGCAGTTTTCTGGTGGATTTCGCTGAGGATCAGGAAGAGACCGATAAAGCGCCTCTCGAGGCATTCTTCCCGGCTGAATTCGGCTTCCTAGCCGAACCCGTTGCAGAACCGCTAATGATTGGCCCTGAGCCCGCGCCCGCGGCCAGTGGATTCAGGATGCGGGATTTTCGTCGCGACCCCTATATCGCGCTTGGCAGTGACGCCTCGACATTCAGCCGCTACAACCAGCGCATCGCCAATTCTCCGGAGCACCGGCTGCTTTACCATGCGGTCTGGCGCCAGCCGGTGCTGAATCGCGTCCAGGCCACGGCCATCTTCGTCGCCGGCGGCGACCAGTATGGCCTGCATCATGAGCTCGAAGGCAGCCTGCGGTTCAGCTTCAACGTCAACCGCGTGGACGTGGAAACCAATCTCTGGATGGCTGCATTTTCTGCCTTCCCTGCAGCCAATGCCGGAGCGACGCCATGGCAACTGCCCGCCCCCCCTTTTCGGCCGGGCGACAGCACGCTGACACTGGACTTACCCGTAACGCGGTTAGGCTATATGGACCAGGTCCGGCCCATGATCAGCAACGAACTGCACTATCTTGATCACCCTGATATAGGCATGCTGGTGCAGATCCGGCCCTATGAATTACCGCAACCGGTTGAATTTATCTTTGAGTGACCTGCCTCAGGGCAGTTTTGCGATGGCGCCTGGCAGCAGGCGGCGAATCACTTCGATGCCGGCATCGAGCGATGCGGCAATATCAGCAAAAGCTATGGCATCCTGCGTAAGGCCTGCTGCACGATTGACCACCAGGGCGATACTCGCATAAGGAATAGCCAGTTCCCTGGCCAGGGCCGCTTCGGGCATGCTGGTCATGCCGACAATGTCGCAGCCATCCTGCAGCAATCTCTGTATCTCCGCAGCAGTCTCCAGTCGCGGACCCTGGGTGCAGCCATAGACCCCCCCGTCGCTGCAGGCAATATCAAGCTCACGCGCACTGTCCAGCAATGCCTCCCGCAGACACTGATCATAGGGCCAGGTGAAGTCGACATGATTGCCGGCATCTTCCAGGACATCGAAGAAGGTGTGTGCACGACCCCACGTGTAATCTATGACCTGGTCCGGGACGACCAGTGCACCAGGCTCCAGCCCGTTGCGAATGCCACCGACGACATTGACGGCAATGATGGCGTTGACCCCGAGTTCCCGCAGCGCCCAGACGTTGGCGCGGTAATTGACCCGATGAGGCGGGACGCCGTGCTCACTGCCGTGGCGCGGCAGGAAAGCGACCGGTTTTCCAGCGACAAGAGAGCGGTAAACCGGCACAGGCTTGTCACTGTAGGGAGTAGCGATATCTGTCACTTCGGGCCCGGTCGAGCCCTCCATGGAGTAGAAACCGCTGCCTCCTATGATGCCTGTGACAGATGACATACCTACTTGTAGTACGCGTTTTCCTGGTAACTGTGATCGGTGACGTCGCGGATTTCCTTTATCTGCGGCAACTGGGCCTTCAGGGTGGCCTCGACGCCTTCCTTCAGCGTGACATCCACCATGCCGCAACCCTGGCAACCGCCACCAAAGCGCAGCACGACAATACCGTCCTTGCTGACCTCTTCCAGGCTGATGAAACCACCGTGAGCCGCAAGGCCCGGATTAATCTCGTTGTACAGGATGTAATTGATGCGATCCTCAAGCGAACTGTCATCGGTAATTCGCGGCATACGTGAATTCGGCGCCCGGATCGTGAGCTGGCCGCCCATGCTGTCCTTGGCGAAATCCACCTTGGCCTCTTCCAGGTACTGCTTGCTCTTTTTTTCGATGAAGGCGCGAAAGCCGGTGTACTCATGTACCTCATCGTCCGCCTGTTCCTCACCGGGACGACAGAACGCGATGCAGGTCTCGGCCTTGGGCGTGCCGCCATCGAGGACAAAAACACGAATGGCGATACCCTCGCAGTCCTGCTTGTCGAGCAGTTGCTTGAGATAGGTTTGTCCGGATTCAGTGATTTCGATCATGGATAGCAGTGTCCAGGTTATAGTGAATGGGCCGAAATGCCGGCGTGGATTTTTTTCTTCACACCCGATTATATGGTGGCGGGGTGTCGCGGATTCAATGTCGGGGTGCATTGTCGGCCAAGTACCCGAATAAATCAAAGCAAGACCATACAAGGAGTAAGTTTATTCAGGGGAATCATGGGGTTGCCCATGGCACTCAAAGAAACCTCGTAGTATCATCGCCCACCTTGAAATCCCTGCCCTGCGAACCGGTTTTGGCATGTCAACGGGCCCCACAGACTTCACCGGATTCAGTGGATGTATATTTACGATCAGTACGACAGCCAGATGTTGCAGGACCGCATCACCCAGTTTCGTGACCAGACCCGGCGCTTCCTTGCGGGTGAGCTGGCCAACGAGCAATTCCTGCCGCTCAGGCTGCAGAACGGCCTCTACATGCAGCGCCTGGCGCACATGCTGCGGGTCGCCATTCCCTATGGACTCCTGTCTTCAAAACAGCTGCGCAAGCTGGCTTCCATTGCCCGCGATTACGACAAGGGTTACGCCCATTTCTCCACCCGCCAGAACATCCAGTACAACTGGCCGCAGCTCGAACAGGTACCCGACCTGCTGGCGGAACTCGCGGAAGTGGAAATGCATGCCATCCAGACCAGCGGCAACTGTATTCGCAATACCACGACCGACCAGTTTGCCGGCGTAGCCCCGGACGAAATCGAGGATTCCCGTCCCTGGTGCGAAATCATCCGCCAGTGGTCAACCTTCCACCCCGAATTCGCCTACCTGCCGCGCAAGTTCAAGATCGCCGTCTGCGGCACAGTCCACGACCAGGCCGCGACCCAGGTCCACGATATCGGCCTGTACCTGAAGAAGAACGACCAGGGTGAAGTTGGCTTCCAGGTACTTGTCGGTGGCGGCCTCGGCCGCACGCCCGTTATCGGTGCCGAAATCTGCGACTTTCTGCCATGGCAGCACCTGCTCACCTATCTCGACGCCATCATGCGCGTATACAACCGCTATGGCCGCAGGGACAACAAGTACAAGGCCCGCATCAAGATCCTGATGAAGGAAATCGGCCCTGAGGAATACCGCAGGCGGGTGGAAGCCGAATGGCAGCACGACAAGGACGGCCCCGGCACGCTGACGCAGGAAGAAGTGGATCGCTGCAAAGCCTTTTTCACCGACCCCGCCTATGAAACGCTGGCAGACACCGATGCCGCCATCGAGGCGGAAGCCGGCAAGGATGTCATGTTCAGCCATTGGCTGGAGCGCAATGTGGCCGCTCACAAGAAGCCCGGTTATCGCATCGTGACCCTTTGCCTCAAGGAAACCGGTGTTGCACCCGGCGACGTCACCGACCGGCAGATGGATTTCATCGCCGACCTGGCGGACCGCTTCAGCTTCGGCGAAGTTCGGGTCACCCACGAACAGAACGTGGTGCTTGCGGATGTCCGTCTGAAGGACCTGTATGAGTTTTACCGGGCGTGTATGACCGAGTCCCTGGCGACACCGTACCTTGGCCTCATCAACGATATCGTCTGCTGCCCGGGCGGTGATTACTGCTCACTGGCCAACGCCAAGTCGATTCCTATCGCTGAAGCCATCCAGCGCCGCTTCGAGGATTACGATACGCAAAAAGCCATCGGCGACCTCACACTGAACATATCCGGCTGCATGAATGCCTGCGGCCACCACCATGTCGGCAATATCGGCATTCTTGGCGTGGACAAGAAAGGCGAGGAATTCTACCAGGTGACCCTTGGCGGTTCCGCCGACCGCAATGCCGCCCTGGGCTCGGTACTGGGGCCGTCTTTCGCGCAGGAAGCCATGCCGGATGTCATTGCAAAAATCGTCGATGTGTACATGGAAAACCGCCAGGAAGGCGAAAATTTCCTGGCCACGTACAACCGCATCGGCATCGATCCCTACAAGGAGCGCGTCTATGCCAACGCTGATTAAAAACGGGCAGGTTGCAGCCAACGACTGGCAACTGGTCGACATGGATGCCGGTCTGGACAAGGTGGAAGGCACTGACACCGTAGCTAACGTCATCGTGCCCCTGGCCATGTGGCTGGCGGAAAAGGACACGCTGGCGCGGTGCGGCAAGACCATCGGTGTATGGCTGGATAGCGATGACGATCCCTACAGCCTCGCGGACGATGCAGCCTCTCTGCCGTTGATCGCCCTCAAATTTCCAAGCTTCAGGGACGGGCGCGCCTATTCGTCAGCAGCCATCCTCAGGACAAGGATGAATTTCAAGGGGGAATTGCGCGCTGTCGGTGATGTGTTGCGCGACCAGCTGTACTACATGCAGAAATGCGGCTTTGACAGTTTCGAATTGAGTGACGGGGTAAAAACGGAAGATGCACTGAGCGCTTTCAGTGATTTCCATACCGGTTACCAGAGCACAGTGACTGAACCCACTCCCCTGTTCCGGCGCCGCTGAAGCTCCCCAGGGTCAGGAGATAAGTTCATCCTTGCTGTTTGAGCGTCCAAACCAGCGCATCAGCGTGCTGTCGAGCGCTGATTCCATGACGTTGCCCAGCTTGTCGGTGATATTCCTTTTCTTTTCCCAGGCCACCAGGTAGACATCGGCATCGGCACAGGCGTTGACGATGCGCTCGTCACTGGTGCCGATCTCGTCCACCAGCCCAAGCTCCTTGGCACGCGTCCCCTGCCAGGTTTCACCGGTAGCCAGTTTGTCGATATCCATGCCGGGACGCGACTCCCTGATGAAATCCTTGAACAGGTTATGCACTTCCTGGATTTCTTCCTGGATTTTTGCCCGGCCTTTTTCAGTGTTTTCACCAAACATGGTCAGGGTGCGCTTGTATTCGCCCGCAGTGACCATTTCAAAATCGACATTCTTCTGTTTCAGGAGGCGATTGAAGTTCGGCATCTGCAGCAGAACACCGATGGAGCCGATATAGGCGAACGGCGCCGCCACGAGCGTGCTGCCGACACAGGCCATCATGTAACCGCCACTGGCGGCCACCTTGTCAATGCAGATCGTCAGCGGAATGTCATGACTGCGAATGCGGTGCAATTGTGATGCAGCCAGGCCGTAAGCGTGCACCATGCCGCCGGGGCTTTCGAGCCGCAACAGGACCCCATCCTTGCCTTTGCGGGCCATGGACAGCACGGCCGTGATGGTATGACGCAAGCCGTCGGTCTGGCTTGCCTTGGGATCACCCTTGAAATCGATAACGTACAGGCGCTGGCGCTCATCAGCGGTATCGGCGGCCTTCTTTTTCGCTTTCTGCTCCTGCTTGTGCTTCTTGCGCTCGGCCTTGGCTATCTGCTTGTACGTATCCTCGTCCTCGACCGCCTTGCGGATCTCGTTGCGGTACTGGTCGAACTCTTCGTTGAGATGGGTGACCACGATATTGCCCTTGCCTTCTTTCTTCTGGCGCATGGCATTGGCTACAGCGGCCGCCATTACGATCAGTATGGCTGCGACGATGGTGATTGTTTTGGCCAGGAACAGGCCGTACTCAGACAGAAACTCCAAAATGGCGGCTCCGCGATGTCAGGGCTGGTAGGCGTCCAGTGTAAAGAAAAATTGGAAAAGTGGAGTGGCCGAAAATGCCAGGGCCCGCCTGTGTGGCGGGCCCTGTGCATGCTTGTTTACTCGGCCAGTTCCATGACTTCACCAGGCTCGGTGCCAATATTGGCTTCCGGATTGGCGTAGAAGTCGAAGAACGTCGCCATCACGATTGAACAGATGATCAGGGTCAGGATCATCACCGGCGAGCCCTTGCGTATCCACAGGCCCGGGGTAATGGCAAGTTCCGGCCGACCCTCGTCCTTCGCCAGCTTTTCGGAAATTGTGACGATGAACACGTTCGCGGTCGAACCCAGGTGACTGCCGTTTCCACCCATGCCCACACCGGCAGCCAGTGCCCACCAGAGGGCATTCACGTTCACACCCTGCGCTTCAAGCCCCAGGATAATCGGGATCATGGCAGCGGTGAACGGGATATTGTCGATGAAAGCAGACAGGAAGGCCGCAACCCACATGAGCAGGATGCAGGCGGTCAGCAGGTCTTCGCGCACGAACGGCAGGATGAACTGGCCGATGTATTCCAGGAAGCGGCTGTGCTCTACGCCGCCCACGATGATGAACAGGGCCATAAAGAACATGAGCAGGGTCAACTCGACGTCGGCAAAGTGCTCATCCATGTCCACTTCCTTGCCGAAAAAGACCAGGAGGGTCAGGCCCATGCCGGCGACAAACCAGGCCTCCCAGTGCAGGGTCCGGTGCATGATGAAGCCAACAACCATGATGGCAAGGACGATCAGGGACACTTTCCAGGTATACGGATCATGCAGTTCTTCCCGCTGGCTGAAATCCTGCAGTTCCGGCTTCACAGCCAGCTCTTTCTTGAAAATGATCTTCATGGCGAACAGGGTCGCAATCCAGGCGATGAAAACGATACCGCCCATGTGGTAGAAGAACGTGTTGAAGCCGATGCCCGCGGCGGAGCCGATCATCAGGTTGGGCGGATCGCCGACCAGGGTCGCCACACCACCTGTGTCAGACAACAGGGCTGCGGCCAGGAGGTAAGGAATCGGGCTGACATTCATGGAGCGGCAGATAAGAATGATCAGCGGGCCGAAAATCACCACGGTGGTCACGTTGTCGAGCAGCAGCGACAGCACGGTAACCAGTGTGCCCATCATCGCAAGCAGCAAAAACAGCCGTCCCTTGCTGAGATCAGCAATTCGGTACGCCATCATCTGGAAACCGCCGGTGGGGATCATAATGGCGACAATCGTCATCATGGCGCCAAGCAGGAAGATCACGTTCCAGTCAATGGATTCGATCGCCAGTTCGGGGTTGTAGAAACCGAAGTACTGGCCGGCAAGTACCATAGCGCCTGCGCCACCCAGGGCGAACTTGGCGCGATGAAAGCCGTGCACGCCTTCAGTAAAGATACCGATGAAGGTAATCACAAGAATGATGCCGGACACCATCATCGGGGTATCCATTACTAGCACTTCCATAGGGAATCCTTAGATAATTAACGTGTTGAAATAAAAGGTTTATTGGGCGTTTGAAGTCAGGGATTATAAGCACGGGGGCATGGCACTTCAAGAAATACCGAGCCGTATTCGGGCTAATTCTTCAACCACAGACACCCGTTATCAGCCTTCTCGTCGATTTCCTGCAGACGTGCTTCATGCGCTGCCATTTCCTCGGAGGTAGCTCGTATCACCTTCAAGGGCTTACGGCGGCTCTCGAGTTTCTGCGAGGCCACGCCCCTGTCCTGCTGGACACTTTCTTCATAACCGAGCGAGAAACTGGACTGCCCGCCGGTCATCATCAGGTAGACATCAGCCAGTATCTCCGCATCGAGCAGTGCCCCATGGAGCTCCCGCTGCGTGTTGTCGACCATGTAACGCTTGCACAACGCGTCAAGGTTATTCTTCTGGCCCGGGTGCTTTTTGCGCGCCATGACCAGCGAGTCCAGCACGGAGCAGTATTCCGACATGGATTTGTAGCCGCGCTTGAGGGCGGCCAGTTCATGGTCCAGGAAGCCGATATCAAAAGGCGCGTTGTGGATGATCAGTTCGGCTCCGTCGACAAAGTCGATGAAGCTCTGGGCCACGTCGGCAAATAGGGGCTTGTCAGCCAGGAATTCATTGGTGATACCGTGCACTTCCAGAGCTGCGGCTTCAATCTCCCGCTGCGGGTTGATGTACACGTGCAGGTGATTGCCGGTGAGGCGACGGTTGAGCAGTTCGACACAGCCGATCTCGATTATCTTGTGACCCTGGGCAGGATCCAGCCCGGTGGTTTCGGTATCCAGTACTATCTGTCGCATGCGCTGAGGGCTCTCCTTCTAGAAACTGTCGAGTTCGTCGATACCACGATTGGCCAGTTCATCGGCCAGCTCGTTTTCCGGGTGCCCGCTGTGGCCCTTCACCCAGTGCCAGTCGATGTCGAACTGCTGCACCAGGGCATCCAGCGCCTGCCACAGGTCGGCATTCATAACTGGCTTTTTGCTGGCCGTACGCCAGCCCTTGGCTTTCCAGCCTTGGATCCACTCCGTCATGCCCTGCAGGACATATTTCGAATCGGTGGTAATCCTGACCCGGTGCTTGTTGTGCTTCAGGCATTCCAGCGCGCGGATAACCGCGGTCAGTTCCATGCGATTGTTGGTGGTTTCGGATTCGCCGCCATACAGCAATTTTTCGTTGTCACCGTAACGCAGTACCGCACCCCAGCCACCGGGACCGGGATTGCCGCGACAAGCGCCATCCGTGTAAATCAAGACTTCATCAGCCATACCGGGTCGGGTCTCAGAACTCCTCGTTGCTGGCTGCTTGCAGCTCTCGGGAAACCCGTGTGATGTTTTCCGCAATGGGCAGGCCGACATGGGCGCCGGCAAATTCACGCCAGGATGCCTGGATGGGCGTCAGCGGAAGCACCTGCTTGCGGGCAGATATCATGTAGATGCCCCCGGTGGGCCAGTTCAGCCTGGCCGCCAGCTTGTCCAGCACCCCGGAATACCGGATCACCCCCGGGGAGTTGATCGGCAGGGAGTATGCACCGTAACGCACCTGCTCCACCTGGAAATCCAGCAGCTTCAGCCAGTCGGTGATGCGCAGCGTGCTGAGCAGCTTGCCCTGCCAGGGCGCTTTTTTGCGTCCGGGCAGCCGGGTCCTGATACCCCAACTGCTGATGGGATTGAACCCGATAATGACGATATGTCCGCCGGCGATGAGCACACGCGACACCTCTCGCAGCAGCTGGTGCTGGGACGAAGAATAGTCCAGCGCATGGTGCAGCAGGACAAGATCGACCGACTCACTGGCAAGCGGGATGGCTTCCCCCTTGGCCACGATGCCCGCAGGCGTTCCGGTAATTGTAGCGTCACGCCTGCCCCCGGGATGAGAGCCTTCAGCGGACAAAGAGCCATCAGCTGACAAAGAGCCTTCAGCGGATAAAGAGCCTTCAGCGGATAAAGAGCCTTCAGCGGTATGGGAGATAAAATACTTGTGACCGATCGGGCTGCTCTTGGCCAGCGGCAGGTTGGCGCACCCGATCTGCAGAAGGTGGTAGCCGAAACGCCGCGGCAGGCAATGTTCCAGGAGGGCCTGTTCGGACTGCAGCAGGCGTTCACCCAACGGGGTCTGGTACCAGCGGTGCATGGCCGTGTAGAAGCCCGGCGTATCGAGATTGTCCCTGTGAGTTTTCCAGATCATGAAGTTCCAGCCAGCACATCCGGCAGGGGGGATGAATTTTGGGTATCATACCGGAGAGCCCGGGGACATGCGACAAACCCCGCCATCCCGCAGGAGAACACCATGCTTAAAGTCACCCCCATCCCGGCATTCCACGACAATTACCTGTGGCTGTTCCAGGCAGAGGGAACACGTCAGTGCGGCATTGTTGATCCCGGTGATGCAGAACCGGTTCTACGCTTTCTGGCAGACAACGAACTCGAACTGTGCATGATTTTTATCACCCATCATCACGGCGACCATACTGGAGGCATAGGCAAGCTGTTGCAGAAATTTGACGTTCCGGTTTACGGCCCGCATTCACCCAACATACCGGCGGTTACCCACCCCCTTGCCGAAGGGGATGCGGTGAATGCCCTGGGTGAGACATTCCGGGTGCTTGAAATCCCGGGCCACACCCTGGATCACATCGCCTACTTCGCCGACGGCAATCCGCCCCTGTTGTTCTGCGGCGACACCCTGTTTGCCGGGGGCTGTGGACGCGTATTCGAGGGGACACACCGCATGATGCACGGCTCGCTGCAGAAACTCGCCTCCCTGCCTCCTGACACCATGGTTTACTGCGCCCATGAATACACGCTGGCCAATCTGGCATTTGCACACGCGGTAACACCTGACAGCGCGCCCCTGGCAGACCGGATTGCTCGGGAAAAAGCCCGGCGGGAGAACGACATCCCCACGGTGCCCACCACAATTCACGCGGAACTGGAAACCAACCCCTTCCTGCGCTGTTCCGAGGCCGACATTATTGCCGCGGCGCATGGCCAGAGCGGACGCAAAGTCAGTGCTCCCGATGAAGTCTTCGGCATCATCAGGAGCTGGAAGGATTCGTTTTAGGACAGCGGCGCCGATGTCGCGCTGTCAGTGAACAGTTCCTTGCCGGGTATCGCACTGAGCAGCCTGCGGGTGTATTCCTGGGACGGATTATCAAAGACCTCAGCTACCGTGCCGCTTTCCACAAGGCAGCCTTCCTTCATGACCACGATGCGGTCCGACAGGTAGCGCACCACGCCGAGATCGTGGGAAATAAACAGCATCGTCAGGTTGAACCGGTCAACGAGGGCCAGCAGCAAATCGAGTATCTGGGCCTGGATGGTGACATCCAGAGCTGAAACCGGCTCATCGGCAACGATGAATGCCGGTTTCGTGGCAATCGCCCTGCCGATGGCAATGCGCTGGCGCTGGCCACCGGAAAATTCGTGGGGATAACGTAGCACGCTCTCACGGGCCAGTCCCACCGAGTCCATCAGGGCATATACTTCCCTGTCGAGGGTTTTGCGGTTGCAGATCTTGTGCAGCAGCAATGGTTCTGCCAGCGTGTCGTACACGGTCATGCGCGGATTGAGACTGGCGTAGGGATCCTGGAAGATCATTTGCATCTGCCGCCGCAGGGGCTTCATCCTGGCGCGGTTATAGTGGCTGATATCCTCGCCGGCAAAAGTCACGGCACCCTGAGTCGGTTCCAGCAGGCGCAGGATGGTGCGACCCAGAGTCGACTTGCCGGAACCCGACTCTCCCACCAGCCCGAGAATCTCGTGGCGGTAAATATCGATACTGACATTATCCACGGCACGCACGGTGTCCCTGCCCTTGCCACCGGTAAATTCGACCACCACGTCACGTACGCACACCAGGGGTTCGTCCCTGCCGCCGGTTTCGACTTTCTGGGTGGTCGGCACTGCCGCCAGCAGCTTTTTCGTGTACTCGTGGGAGGCATTTTTAAAAATGGCGTCATGATCGCCCGTTTCCACGAACCGGCCATTCTGCATCACCGCAATTTCATCAGCGATATCAGCAACCACACTGAGGTCATGGCTGATGAAAATGACACCGATATTGCGCCTTTGCTGGAGTTCCTTGAGCAATTTAAGGATCTGGGCCTGGACAGTGACATCCAGTGCGGTGGTTGGCTCGTCAGCGATGATGATATCCGGTTCGGTGACCAGCGCCATTGCAATCACCACGCGCTGGCGCATACCGCCCGAAAACTCGAACGGCCAGGCATTCATACGCTGGGCGGCATTCTTGATACCGACTTCCTCGAGAATCTCGATACCCTTCTGCCAGGCGTCCTTCCTGCTCATGCCGAAGTGCAGGCGCAGCGGTTCGATGAGCTGGTCGCCAATTTTCAGGAACGGGTTCAGGGTGGTCATGGGATCCTGGAAAATGATCGAGATGCCCTTCCCCCTTACCTTGCGCAATTCCTTTTCCGACATGTCGAGCAGGTTTTCACCGTGAAAAAGTACTTTACCCGACTCGAAGCGGCCGGGCGGCATTGGCACCAGCCCCAGCATGCTGTAGCAGGCCACAGACTTGCCCGAACCCGACTCGCCAATGATGGCGAATGTCTTGCCGGCTTCCACATTGAAAGTAATGCCATTCACGGCTTCAACAACGCCGTTGCGCGTGTGGAAATGGACGGAAAGGTTGTTTACCTCTAGCAAGGACATGGCTCAATCCCTCGATGCTTTCGGGTCGAGGGCATCGCGCAGGCCGTCGCCAAAGAAATTCAATGCAAAAAGGGTGATGGTCAGTGCCAGGCCCGGATAGATCAGCAGCCAGGGGAACTCCTCCATGGTTTCCACACCATAGGAAATCAGTACACCCCAGGACGACTGTGGCGGCTGTATACCGAGGCCGAGAAAGCTTAGGAAGGCTTCAAGCAGCATGACGTTCGGAATGGTCAGCGTGGTGTAAACAATGACCGGGCCCAGGGCATTGGGAATCAGGTGGCGGGCAATGATGGCGAAGGGTGACAGGCCCAGCGACATGGCCGCCTCGACATACTCTTGCTGCCGCAGGCTCTGCACCTGCCCCCTGACGATTCGTGCCATTACCAGCCATTCGACCGCTCCGATGGCCAGGAACAGGAGCAAGAGATTGCGGCCAAAAACCACCATCAGCAGGATGATGAAGATCATGTAGGGCAGCGCATAGAAAATATCCACCAGGCGCATCATGACCGCGTCTACCTTGCCGCCGGCATACCCGGAAATGGCGCCGTAGGCTACACCGATTATCAGGGCCACAAAGGTGGCAATGAAACCGACCAGCAGCGAGACACGCCCACCATAGAGGATGCGCGTAAACATGTCGCGCCCAAAGGTATCCGTGCCGAGCCAGTGTTCAGAGTTCGGGGGCACGGCACCCAGGCGCAGGTTCTGTTCTTCATACCCGTATGGAGCGATCCAGGGTGTAATCAGGCAGATGAAGATCAGTATGCCCAGGTAGCACAGGCCGAACATGGCCAGGCGATTCTTGCGCAGGCGATGGAGAGCATCTTCCCAGAGGGAAGTGCCCTTGGGCATGGCATTGAGGATCTGTTGCGCTTCTTCGGTCACGGCTACTTCCTGAATTGATAACGCAAGCGGGGGTTAAGCCAGGCCGCAACGATGTCGGACAACAGGTTGAACAGCACGATGAGCGTGGACAGGAACACTGTCGTACCGAGAATCATGGTGTAGTCACGATTGAATGCAGCCTGGATGTAGAAACGCCCCAGGCCAGGAATCTGGAAGACGGTTTCCACCACAAACGAGCCGCTGAGCAAGGCGGCAAAGGCAGGCCCGAGATAGCTGATGACCGGCAGCAGCCCGCCGCGCAGCGCATGGCGCCAAATCACAATACGTTCCGGCAGGCCTTTTGCCCGGGCCGTGCGCAGGTAGTCCTGGTGCATGACTTCCAGCATGCCGGAACGGCTCAGACGGGCGATATACGCCGCATACATGGCGCCAAGTGTGATGCTCGGCAGTACCTTGTCGCCCATCGTCTGTCCCCAGCCTGACACAGGCATCACGTCCAGCCAGATACCGAAGATCAGCACCAGGAGCGGCCCCAGCAGGAATGACGGCATGCAGATGCCGATCATGGCCAGGCTCATGGGTACGTAATCCTGTGCTGTATTCGGTTTGAGTGCGGCAAAGACGCCGGCCAGGCATCCAATCACCAGGGCGATGATCAGCGCATAGAAGCCCAGTTCGGCGGTAATGGGCAGTCCCTGGAATATGAGGTCGTTGACGCTGCGGCCGGGGTAATAGAACGAAGGCCCCATGTCACCCTTGAACAAGTCGCCCAGGTAGGACAGGTACTGCTCATGGATCGGCAAATCGAGACGGTAACGCGCTTCCAGGGCCGCCTTGACCTGCTCACTGACGGCTTTTTCCGTGTCAAAAGGACCACCAGGAGCAGCCCGGACGAGGAAGAATGTCACCGTGATGACCGCGAGGATGACCGGTACAGCCTGCAGGACACGTAGACCGACAAAACGCCACATGGCTATTCTGTCCCGGCTCTAGGCTTCTGGCTCCAGATACACGTACTTGTAGTTGTAATAGCCCATGATGTTGTCGGGCATGCCCTTCACGCTGGTGGTGAACAGGTGTTTGTACTGGTAAGTGAATATGGGCAGTATCGGCATATTCTCGAGCAGGATGGTTTCTGCTTCGTGGTAGAGGGCATAGCGCTTGTCTCGATCCAGTTCTGCGGGCGCCGCCTTGAGCACGATTTCATCGTAGCGGGCATTGGAGAAACCTGTTTTGTTGTTGCCGCCATCAGTGATGTACATGCTGAGAAACGTATAGGGATCAACGTAGTCACCGATCCAGCCACGGCGGGAGATGTCGTAATTCATGTTGTTGTGGGAGTCCAGGTAGACTTTCCACTCCTGGTTTACCAGGTTCACCTGGATATTCAGGTTTTGCATGAACATCTGCTGGATGGCCACCGCGATTTTGCGATGGTCTTCATGGGTGTTGTACAGAATATCGATTGGAGGAAAACCCTGGCCATCCGGGTAGCCAGCCTCGGCCAACAGTTGCCTGGCCTGTTCCGGATCGTAGTCAAACAGGTGCGGCGGAGTGTATCCGACGGTACCCGGGGGGACCAATGCAGTGGACGCCCGGTAGACACCCTGGGTGACCGTGTCGGCTATCAATGCCCTGTCCACGGCCATGGCAAGTGCCTTACGCACCCTGACATCGGTCAGGGGTTCACGGGTGGTGTTGAGCATGTAGAAATACGAGCCGATCCAGGGTGCAATATGGGTAATTTCCGGCTGCTCTGCCTGGTATGCCTTGATCTTTTCCAGCGGGATTTCTTCAGTACGATGCAACTGGCCATCGCGGAACATACGTTCCTCAGTGACCAGGTTTTCCGTCGGATAAAACACAATGGCGTTCAATTTCACCTTGTCGGCATCCCAGTAAAGCGGACTCTTCTCCACGCGCAGGTGTGAATTGATCTGCCACTCGGTCAGCGCAAAGGCGCCGTTGGTCACGATATTGCCCTCTCGCGCCCACTGGGACAGGCGATCGGTAGCGGAACCGAATTTTTCAACGGTCGCACGGTGGACGGGGTACATGCTGTAGTGATCAAGAAGCTGGAGGAAATACGGGGTCGGGGAATGCAGCTTCACCTGGACGGTGTAATCGTCGAGAACACTGACGCCCACCTTGCTGAAATCCGGCTCCCGACCGAGGTTGTAGGCTTCAGCATTTTCAATCGGGTAATACATGTAGCTGTATTCACTGCCGAGAAGGGGCGAGATTGCCCGCTGCCAGGACCATCGAAAATCCTCTGCAGTGACCGGGTCGCCATTGCTCCACTTGGCATTGTTGCGCAGGTGGAAGGTATAGGTCATGCCATCTTCACTGATGTCCCAGCTTTCCGCGACACCGGGTTCCGGTTCAAGGGTCTCCGGGTTCTTGGTGACAAGTCCTTCGAAGAGCGCCGTCAGGATATGGTGCTCAGGCACACCGGTGACGATGTGGGGGTCCAGGCCCTGGGGCTCACTGTGGTTGCCAAAATGGAAAACCCCTTCCCTGTTGCCAACCTCGACCCGGGTTTCCCCGCCGCTGTCACCCCCGCACGCCGCTAGCAGCAGAATCATGGACAAGGCGATAAAACGGGTTTTGAAGGACATCATGGCTGGCGTTCTCGTTGGATTTTACTAATCGGTTGTGGATCGTAGGATGCAGCCCCGGAGCCGGGAGCTAAAAACGTAATATCGGGGAATATCCCCGAAATAACAAAGAATTAAGGATAATCGCCATTTGCATCCAAGTCCACCGGGTTTTGGGGCAAACATTGCCAGGGTTCACATGGACTGATGCCAATAAAAAGGCCCGGCTTCCTGCGAAACCGGGCCTTTATTGACCAGTATTGACCAGGTTCAGCGGGTGATATCAGCGCGGTTCTGCAGACCGATGATCATTGCACCAAGTTCGCTGTCTGCCTGCTGCTGCTCGAGGAAGTTCGTGAGGCTGGCCAGTTCGGCTTCCTCGAAGTCCTCGAGGGTACCCGGATTCACCCTCTGCAGTTCGACAACCACGTAGGCGCCCGAGGCCAGCTGGAAGCCTTCCACGTTGACGGTGTCAGCTGCCGGTTCGGACATGCCAAAAACGTTGTCCACCAGTTCCGGGGGCAGCTGCTGGCTGTTGCGCTCCAGTTCATTCAGCTGGTTCCAGGTCAGATCCTGGGCTTCCAGGATCGTGTCAATATTGCCGCCACTCTGCAGACTGGTCGTGATGGTGCGGCCAAGTTCGCCAGCACGTTCACTGACCTTTTCAAACTGAAGTTCGATCCGGATTTCCTCGCGCACGTCGTCGAGGGTTTCAAGCTCAGGCTGATTGTGTTCCAGCAGGCGGACTACAACGCTTCTGGAAGGCGTCAGCGAAATCAGGTTGCTGTTCAGGCCATCCAGCAGTACATCAGAACCGAAAGCCGCATTGATGACATCACGGTTCGCGGCGATGCCGGTACCGCCGCTGCGTCCGAAAAGCCCGGTTGTCTTGAGTTCCAGGCCCATGATCTCGGCCGGGTCCTGCAGGTCGAAGGATTCAAAGGCCAGGTTGCCCAGTTCCTCGGAGCGCTCCAGGAAAAGGGTATCAACCTGGCTGGTTTTCAGGTCGCGCTCAATACGTTCACGGCTGTCTGCAAAGGACTCGATTGCGGATTCGCTCTGTTCGGTCAGCTTGACCAGGTGAATACCGAATTCAGTTCGCACCGGGTCAGAAACCTGCCCTACTTCAAGCTCTCTGAGGGCCTGTTCGAATTCCTCGACAAAATTCTGGCCTGTGGTGTAACCGACATCACCACCGTCTTCCGCGGAGCCCAGGTCATCGGAGTATTCAGCGGCAAGATCCTCGAAGCTTTCGCCGTTGTCTATACGGGTCTTGAGCTCCCGGGCCTGGCCGAGGGCCTGCTCATAACCTTCGTCATCAAAGGCTTCCAATAGGATGTGGGAGGCACGGCGCTCGATCTGGGACTGGAATTCCAGCTGCTCTTCCTCGTAACGCTGGCTGATCTGCTCCTCGGTTACGGTGACCTCATCGAAAATGGCATCCTTGTCCAGTTCCACGTATTCCAGTGAAACCTGTTCTTCCTTCATGAAACGAGCCTGGTTGGCCTCGTAATATGCCAGTATCTCCTCGTCGGTGACTTCCATGCTGGTGAGCTGGTCATCCATGTTGATCAGGAGGTAGCGAATGTCGCGAGATTCATTGAGCAGGCCGGCAAGCTGGCGAATTTCATTGGGCGTGACGAAGCCGGAAAGGCCCAGTGTGAAGGTGGTCTGGTTGATGAGACCTTCGGCGGCCAGGGCGGCGCGGTAGGAATTGGGGGTGTAGCCGATGCTTTGCAGGACCAGCTGGGCCCGTTCGGCATTGAAGACGCCATCAATCTGGAAATCGGGAGTCTGCGCGATGCCGCGGTCTATGGAGCGTGAGGAGACCACCATACCTGCGCGCTCGGCGGCCTGCAGGAGGAGTTCGCGCTGGATCAATTCATCCAGGGCCGTTGCCCTGATCGCTTCCTCGTCGATGCTGGACAGGTCCGCATCCGGCCCAAGGGCCTCGATTTGCTCCTGGATGCGGCGCTGTGTGTTCTGCTCAACCTGGAGTTCATCGATATCCACTCCGTTTACCGACACAGCCGGGTTGGAGGTCAGCACGCTTGATACGATGGTACTGGCACCCCAGGCACCAAAAACGATGATGATGAACCAGACAAAAATCTTGGCGCCTACGCCCTGACTGTTATCGCGAATTTTCTGCAGCATTTCCCAATTCCAGGTATTAACCAATCAAAACTTGATATTTCAAACAATGCAGCGGCTCAAACGGCATCGCTGCCCTAAATGCATTTGTATTACTGAGACTGCACAGCTGCTTGCCGGAAAGCCCTGGCAGCGATTGCAATACAAAACAGCTCTTTACTAAAAACAGAAGGCGCATCAATGATGCGCCCTCTAAAGGAACTTGCTCTTGTTTCTTTTCCAGAAACGGCTCCTTCAGAAGGAGCCGGATTATATCAGGAATTTACCGCGTCTTTCAGTGCCTTGCCTGCCTTGAAAGATGGCACCCTTGCCGCAGCGATCTGGATCGGAGCACCTGTTTGCGGATTGCGGCCAGTACGGGCCGGACGGTCCTTGACATTGAATGAGCCGAATCCGACCAGTGATACTGAATTGCCGGATTTCAGTGATGCAGCGATTGCATCGGTCATGGCATCAATAGCACGGGCAGCAGCAGCTTTTGGTAAATCGGCGGTTACAGCAACAGCGTCAATTAATTCTGATTTGTTCACGATATCCCCTTCTTATGCTTGTAGGTTCAAGTTGATGTGGAATTTTGTAACTACTAATTCTGTAAACATTACTGAAAAGGTTACTACTAAATAGATTCCTGAATACGGTTTCCGCTTAGTCGTATCAGACAGTAGTTCCGGAGCAGTTAGCCAGCCTGTAAGACACGAACTTTATACCAACTGACTCGAGAGAATGTCAAGAAATACGAGGCTTTTAGTGTGTATTTATAGATTTTTTGCCGTTGTCATTTTCCTCATTTTCAGTCGGTTCTGAGGAACCTTTTTCAAGTGCTTGAGATTTATTGTCTTCCGTTGGCTCGGGCATGTACTGAAGCGCGATTTCCAATACTTCATCAATCCATTTCACCGGCTTGATTTGCAAGTCGGCCTTGATGTTGTCCGGAATTTCTTTCAGGTCTCTTTCGTTGTCTTTCGGAATAATAACGGTCTTGATGTCGCCGCGGTGAGCTGCCAGCAATTTTTCCTTGAGCCCGCCGATGGGCAGCACCTGGCCACGCAAGGTGATCTCGCCTGTCATCGCCACGTCCTTGCGGACCGGTATGCCGGTCAGGACGGAAACCAGTGCCGTGCACATGCCGATACCGGCGCTGGGGCCATCCTTGGGTGTGGCACCCTCAGGGACATGAACATGCAAATCACTGTTTTCATGGAAGTTTTCCTTGAGCCCAAGCGTCGCAGAGCGGCTCCTGAGAACTGTCAATGCCGCCTGAATGGACTCCTTCATGATGTCGCCCAGTGAACCGGTCATTGTGGTCTTGCCCTTGCCCGGTGTCGCCACGGCTTCGATGGTCAACAATTCGCCGCCCACCTGGGTCCATGCCAATCCGTTGACCTGACCGATAGCGTCCTTCTCTTCTGCGCGGCCGAAATCATATTTCTGCACGCCCAGATACTTCTCAAGATCCTTTTCGCCGACCTCGATCTTTGGTGCCTTGTCATCAACTGCATGTTCCTTGACGATCTTGCGGCAGATTTTTGCGATCTCCCGCTCCAGACCGCGGACACCGGCTTCACGGGTGTAATGACGAATCAGGTTGATGATCGCCTTGTCGGTGAAGGTGACCTCGTCGGGTTTCAGTCCATTGTTTTCTTTTTGCTTCGGCACGAGATAGCGACTGGCGATGTTGCGTTTTTCGTCTTCCGTATAACCAGGCAAGCGAATCACTTCCATTCTGTCCAGAAGCGGCTCGGGTATATTCATGGAATTCGAGGTGCATATGAACAGCACATCACTCAGGTCGTAATCGACTTCCAGGTAATGGTCATTGAAGCTGTGGTTCTGTTCGGGGTCGAGCACTTCGAGCAATGCTGCGGCCGGATCACCGCGATGATCCATCCCCATCTTGTCGACCTCGTCCAGAAGGACCAGCGGGTTGCGCACGCCGACCTTGGCCATTTTTTGCAGGACCTTGCCCGGCAGCGAACCGATATAGGTACGCCTGTGACCGCGTATCTCGGCTTCGTCACGCACGCCGCCAAGCGCCATCCTGACGAATTTCCTGCCTGTGGCCCTGGCCACGGACTCGCCGAGTGAGGTCTTGCCCACGCCGGGCGGCCCCACCAGACAGAGGATTGGCCCCTTCAGTTTTTTCACCCGCTTCTGCACGGCAAGATATTCCACGATACGTTCCTTGACCTCCTTCAGGCCATAGTGATCGTGATCGAGAATTTCCTCTGCCCGCTTCAGGTCGGTGCGAATCTTGGATTTTTTCTTCCAGGGTACGTTTATCATCCAGTCGATGTAGGTGCGCACCACTGACGCTTCGGATGACATCGGCGACATCATCTTCAGCTTGTTGAGTTCGGCTGATGCCTTCTCCTTGGCTTCCTTAGACATACCAGCTTCGTCGATTTTGCGTTTAAGCTCCTCGGCTTCATTTGGCACATCATCCAGCTCACCCATTTCCTTCTGGATAGCCTTCATCTGCTCATTCAGGTAATACTCGCGCTGGCTTTTTTCCATCTGCTTTTTCACCCTGCCGCGAATGCGTTTTTCAACCTGGAATATGTCGATCTCGGCTTCGATGAGCGACATCAGGTGTTCGATGCGGGGTTTCAGATTGGCGAGTTCAAGAATATTCTGC
Source organism: uncultured Enterobacteriaceae bacterium (assembly GCA_964629325.1). Lineage (GTDB taxonomy): Bacteria > Pseudomonadota > Gammaproteobacteria > Pseudomonadales > Pseudohongiellaceae > Eutrophocola. Next base: position 38,319 of record CAZVSC010000005.1, on the reverse strand, counting down.
TTTTCCTGCAGCTGCAGCGACATGTGTGTAGCGATGGTATCCACGAGCCGGCTTGGTTCATCGATACTCGTGATGGAAGTGAGAACTTCAGGTGAAATTTTCTTGCTGAGCTGCACATACTGATCGAACTGGGAGAGCAGAGACCTGACCAGTATTTCAGTGTCCTTTTCTTCCACTGTGCTGCCGCTCAGGCTGGAAACCTCTGCCCTGGTGTAATCCTCGTCCCCGTGGAGTTTCTTGATCTGTACACGCTCGACGCCTTCGACCAGCACCTTCACGGTGCCATCGTTCACATGCATCAACTGCAGTACGGATGCGACCGTACCGATCGTGAAAACGTCATCCTTGCCGGGGTCGTCTTCAGAGTGCTGTTTCTGCGCAGCCAGAACTACCTTCTTGTCGTTGGCCATGGCTGCCTTCAGGGCGCGTATGGATTTCTCCCGGGCGACGAACAGCGGGTGCACGATCTGTGGATAGACAACCACGCCTCTCAAGGGGAGAAATGGCAGCAGGTTATCGGTGTTGGGGGCGTCCTGGGTAGGCATAGTTAATTATCAGACCTGTGGCGTGACTGGATAGTGACATTGAAATACAAATTCGGCAGCAAAGCCAGAGGCAGTCATGGTTTGCTATGACGCCGGTTCAGCTTTTGTGAACGGCTGCGGAATGCGGTATTTCCTGTTGGAGATGTATGGCCGAAAAAGGCGATTTCAAGGTGGGGCAGCAAATCAGGCCAAGCTGAATGATTTGCTCAGGCAGGGTCCTTGTTGGCGGTCTTGCTTTGCGGGGCGTCCCCGGTTTCATACATCAGTAGCGGCTCGGACTCGCCGTTGATGACCGCTTCATCGATCACCACCTTGGTGACCCCTTCCTGGGACGGAATGTTGTACATGGTATCCAGGAGCACGGATTCCATGATCGAGCGCAACCCCCGAGCCCCGGTTTTCCGCTGCTGCGCCTTGCGGGCAATCGCCCTGAGTGCGTCATCACGGAACTGGATCTCGACGCCTTCCATTTCAAACAACTTGGCGTACTGCTTGGTAAGTGAATTCTTCGGCTCCTTGAGGATCTGGACCAGGGCTTCCTCGTCCAGCTCGTTCAGGGTGGCGATCATGGGTAGACGACCCACGAATTCCGGAATCAGACCGTACTTGACCAGGTCTTCCGGCTCGACGTCCTGTAACGTTTCCCCAACGCGCTTTCCTGCGTCAGGACTGCGCACTTCAGCTGCAAACCCGATACCGCTTTTATCCGAACGGTCGCGGATTATCTTGTCCAGGCCAGCAAAAGCCCCACCGCAGATGAACAGGATGTTGGAGGTGTCCACCTGCAGGAATTCCTGCTGGGGATGCTTCCTGCCGCCCTGCGGGGGCACGGAGGCGACAGTGCCTTCGATCAGTTTGAGAAGCGCCTGCTGCACACCTTCGCCTGACACATCACGGGTAATGGATGGATTGTCGGACTTGCGGGAAATCTTGTCGATCTCGTCGATATAGACGATGCCGATCTGCGCCTTTTCAACATCATAATCGCACTTCTGCAAGAGCTTCTGGATGATGTTCTCGACGTCCTCGCCCACGTAGCCTGCCTCGGTCAAGGTGGTGGCATCGGCGATGGTGAAAGGTACATCCAGAAGGCGGGCCAGGGTTTCGGCGAGCAGCGTTTTGCCTGTGCCGGTTGGTCCGATGATGAGAATATTGCTCTTGCTGAGCTCCACATCATCGTGCTTCTTTTCGAAATTGAGACGTTTGTAATGGTTGTAGACCGCGACAGACAGGGTCTTCTTTGCCTTGTCCTGGCCAATGACATATTCATCGAGGGTATCCCGGATTTCTTCCGGGGTCGGCAGCTTGTGGTCGTCCTTGTCGACTGACTTTTCCTGGATCTCTTCCCGGATTATGTCGTTGCAAAGGTCGACGCATTCGTCACAGACGAACACGGAAGGACCGGCGATCAGCTTCCTGACTTCATGCTGGCTTTTGCCGCAAAAAGAACAATAAAGCAGCTTGCCGCTATCGTCGTCTTTCTTGTCGTCTGCCATGTGCTGGTTCCGGTTTACCCGTGGTATGCCTTTGGATATCCAATACGCGTTAGATTAAGGCTTTTGACCTATTTTACAAGTGGAAACTGACGGCAATGCCGTCATGCCGCCCCGCCGGGCGGTGGTGCCGGCAGGACACGTTTTTCCATCACTTTGTCGATGAGCCCGTATTTGACCGCCTCTTCACCGCTCATGAAATTGTCACGATCGGTATCACGGGCAATGACTTCGATTGTCTGGCCGGTGTGGTGCGCCATGATCTTGTTCATGCGCTCACGCACATTCAGGATCTCCTGGGCCTGGATGTGGATGTCCGAAGCCTGGCCCTGGGCGCCACCGCTGGGCTGATGAATCATCATGCGGGAATGCGGCAACGCAAATCGCTTGCCCTTTTCACCGCCGGTCAGCAGCAGCGCACCCATGCTGGCCGCCTGGCCGATACACATGGTGCTGACATCAGGCTTGATGAATTGCATGGTGTCGTAAATGGACAGCCCGGCGGTCACTGAGCCGCCAGGCGAATTGATGTAAAGATGGATGTCCTTGTCGGGGTTTTCCGACTCCAGGAACAGCAGTTGGGCAACGACCAGGTTGGCCATGTGATCTTCGACCTGCCCTACCAGGAAAATGATCCGGTCCTTGAGCAGCCTGGAATAGATGTCATAGGAGCGCTCGCCGCGTGCAGTCTGCTCGACAACGATCGGCACCAGGCTCGCATATTCCTGCACTAACTCTTTTTCATAATTCTTCATTTCGGTTCCTGTATCTGTTGCAAACCTGGCAAGCAGTTTACTGTCCTTATTTTTCCGCAGTATCGGCAGCGGCCTGGGCGGGCGGTTTCAGCGCCTCTTCGTAACTGACGTTAGACTCGCTAATATTGGCTGAATCCAGGATGAGGTCAATCACAGCCTCCTCAAGCGCCATGGCTTCGATATTGGCCAGTTGCTCCTTGTCACTGTAATACCACTTGATGACTTCTTCCGGCTTCTCGTAGCTTTCCGCCATTTCCTCGACAAGCTTGCGCACGGCATCGGGTTCCGGCTTGAGATTATTCTTGTTGACGATCTCGTTCATGATCAGGCTGAGCGTCACGCGACGTTCGGCCTGCCCGGAAAACAGGTCGTCGGGAAGCATCGAGGGGTCAATATTCCTGCCGCCGCCAAACTGCTGCATTGCCTGCTGGCGCAAAGCACCGACCTCGTTCTTCACCAGGGCCTTGGGCACATCCACCGTGTGTATTTTCAGCAGGCCTTCGATCACCTGGTTCTTGATGTTGTTGCGCGAGGCGTTTTTCAGTTCGCGGGCCATATTCGCTGAAACCTCTTTCCTGAATGCATCCAGGCCGCCTTCGGCAACATCAAACGAGGCGAAAAATTCATCATTCAGTGCCGGCAGAACCGGTTCGCTGACGCTGTTTACCTTAACGGCAAACTCGGTAGCCTTACCTGCCAGGTCCTTGTTGTGATAATCCTCGGGAAAAGTCAGTGACAGGGTCTTCTCTTCTCCCTTGGACAGGCCCACCAGGCCCTCTTCGAATCCCGGGATCATCCGCTTGGAACCAAGTACCAGATTGCTGCCCTTGGCTTCGCCGCCATCAAACTTCTCGCCGTCTATGGTGCCGGTGAAATCAATATTCACCCGGTCGCCATCCTGGCTTGCCCTGTCTGTCTCGGCATAGGTCTTGCGCTGTTCGCGCAGCGTTTCGACCATCTTGTCGATATCGGCATCAGAGATTTCGGCACCCTTCTTCTCAATGGTGATACCGGAAAAATCCTGCAGTTCTATCTCCGGGTACACTTCGAAAGTGGCCGTGAATTCCAGATTCTTGCCTTCCTCGAGACTCTTCGGCTCGATGCGTGGCTGGCCGGCAGGCTTCACTTTCTCCTGTGTCACGGCTTCCCACCAGGAGTGGCTCATGACCTCGCCCAGGACTTCCTGGCGGACACCGGCACCATAACGTTCCTTGATGACCTTGACCGGTACCTTGCCTTTCCTGAAGCCTTTCATCTGCACATTCTTGGCAGCTTCCTGGAGCCGGCTCTTGACCTGGCTTTCCACGGTATCTGCCGGTACTTCGATAGTCATACGCCTTTCCAGGCCGGCAAGGGTTTCCATTGAAACTTGCATGGTGTGTTCCTGATTCCTGTTGTCTTGGTTTACGTTTTTCTGTTCCGGTCACGCATGCCGAAAGCAGTTTGCCGCCATAGCGGCGATGTCCGGCAATATCCTGGCCCCAATGCCCCTGGTCGAAAGACTGATGGTCACCGCTAGGTGACAGTGAAGCCAGTCGGAGTTAGAGGGGGATTTCAGCCGACGCCGGCATTGAAAAACCGGTTCCGGGCCAGTAGCACCACGGTAAAAATACCGCTTAAAAATCAATTAGTTACAAATAACATTACTGGAGCAGGCCGGGATTGTGCCATATCAAATACGCTTATTCAATAGCCGTCCCGGACCCTGCCGGAGGCACTAAATCAGCCCCTCTCGCGGCATTTGTGTTTCTACTGGAACATGGCAACGCCGACGTCCTGTGACTTATCGATTAAGACTCTTTTTTTAATATACTTTTCAACAGGTTGTAGCGTATTCCTTACCCCTGCCTCATGTCGGATCGGGCCAGGCTACCGACCGGAATCCTGGGCACAACAAAAAATATTTTTATTTTTTTGTAAGTTCTTATCTGCGCGATAAATTTTTAACAGGGTCTTTACGTAAGTGAAAAAAACGTTTGTGTCACTGCTCAAAATTTACACATTTTTTTACCTTAAGAAAGCAACATATCTTCCTGAATCACATGCATAAATTAGAGACCAGAAGTTGCAATTCTGCATGCTAACTTATTGAATTCACTATGATTGTAATTTATCACCCGCCGGACCTCCCTGGGCGCAAGGTCATGACTCTGGCATAGTTATTGCGGCCTGTTTCAGCGCCAACTTCCTCATTATCTTTTGCAGCACTCGTTAGCCCGAGGCGAAAAACCACATGCTGACCACAGGCATTCAATAATAACAACGTAAGACCGGACAATCGCCTCGGGCTAACGGAGACCACTCCCACGCCGCAACCCAACCATCAATTCCCCTCCTTCCCCAGCGGCCTGAACAAGATAAGCAACTGCGGCAGGAGCGTCAGTGCGCCGGCCAGGGCCAGGCACATGGCCAGGCTGGTCAGCAGGCCAAAGTAGATTGTCGGTGTGAAATTGGACAAGACCAGTAGTGAGAACCCCGCAACAATAGTGAAACCCGTGTAGTACATGGCCCGACCAATGCTGCCATGGCAATAGACCATGGTTTGCCGGTAATCGCGGATTTGGGGAAAGCTTTGCTTGTAACGGTGGATGTAGTGGATCGTATTATCGACGCCGATGCCGACGGAGATTGCGGCTATAGTGATGGTCATCATGTCGAGCGGAATGCCAAGCCAACCCATCAGGCCCAGCACCGCCAATGCCGCCAATATATTGGGAACGATCCCGATCAGCGCAAGCTTCCACGAACGGAACAGCACAAGAAACATAGCCATGATCACCAGCAGGACCAGCCCGAGCGTCAATATCTGGGATTGGTACAGGCTCTGCAGCATATTGTTGTAAAGCACCAGCATGCCGGTGAGGTGAACCTGGTCTTCAGTAAAGCCGAATTCGCTGGTCAGCCCTGTGCGGATGGTATTGAGCAGGTCCGCACGTACCAGGTCCGGCGAGGTTTCCAGTACTCTTATGGAAAAGCGAACCTGGTCGTCAGCCACTGAGACATAGGGTCGCAGCAAAGTTTCCTTGTACTGGGGCGGTATACGGTTGTAGAGCACACCCAGTTCGATACTGTTGAGCGGCTCCGCGTCGTTAAGTTCGTAGGCTATTCCCAGCAAGGTTCCCAGAGACAGCACCTTCCCGGTTTCAGGCAGGCTCTCCAGGTATTCATGGATCGCGATAATCTCCGCCATCTTGTCGCTGGTGAACCAGTAGGCGTCGGCATCAGCTGCCTCCCCGCCATCGAATTCGTCAAACTCGTCAAAACCGTCGTCAAACTCATCCTCGAAGAATGCATCCTCGTCGTCCCAGGCATCACTTGCATCACCGAACGGGTTGGGCTTGCTCATGTCGATAATGACATCGAGGGGTGTGGTTCCACCCATATTGCGGTCGATGGCCACCATGCCCTGGTAGATATCCGTGTTGTCATCGAAATAATCGATAAAGCTGTTTTCCACCTTCAGGCGGGAAAGCCCCGTTGCACTGAAGACAAACAGCAGAACGGCGGCAACCATGACCAGCCTGCCGTGCCTGTCGGTAAACCGCGCCAGGGCCGGGGTAATATCGATAGTTTTGCTGCCAGTGGCAGAAATATTTGCCTGCATTAGTCCCAGGATCGCCGGGAAGATCATGAAGGTCAGCAGGAAGGCACAACAGATTCCCATTACCATCATCCAGCCGAAATCGATGATCGGTGGAATGTCACTGACCACCAGGGAGCCGAACGCGACGATGGTCGTGAGGCTGGTGTACGCACAGGGCTTGGACATGTTTTTGAGCGTGATGCGGATCCGCTCGTGATGCCCCAGCTGTGGCTGCTCGTTCTCCAACTCCCTGTACCTGACTATTAGATGCACAGTCAGGGATATGGTGATGATGAGCAACAGGGATATGAAGTTGGAGGAAATCACCGTGACTGGCCATTCGAGCAATCCCAGCAGGCCAATGACACAGACCGCTATGACGGTGCCGCAAACGAGCGGAATCACCACGTAGCGCAATTTACGGAACAGGTACGCCAGGGCTGCGATAATGAAGAGCAGGATGGCAGTGCCAAAAGTGACCAGGTCATTCCTGACAAAGGTCACCAGATCGTCGGCGATCATCGGCACGCCTCCAAGGTAGATCGTGGCGCCAGAACGGTAACGATCCAGGATCGCCCGGATGGCGGCGATATCCTCATGCAGCTGGCGCGCATCGGCGATAGCAGCCTCGGTATATCTTGCCTCGATATCCCTCAGGGTAGCCTGGTCGCTATCGGAGAATTGGTCTGAACGGGCCGCTTCTCGCAACGCCGTGCGCCGTATCAGCAGGTCCTCGAGGGCAATGTTGGAGGCAAAGTTGACGATCAGTGCGGTAGTCTGGCCATCGGCACTGAGCAGAACATCGCGATACGCATCGCTGCTGGCGAGGTCATCGCGCGCGTCTGCCAGGTCGATGCCCGGGGAATCGAGGGTGATGATATTGTCGGCCACCTCGCTCAGGGATACATCGGCCACCTTGAACAGCGGGACATCAAAAATGCTGTCTACCGAATCAACACCTTGCAGGGCCAGCAATTCGCCTCGTAATCCCCGCAGCGCTGCGAGTGAAGCCCCGGTAAAAAGGGGCTCGTCGGGGGTATATGTGACAAACACAAATTCACCCGTGCCATACCGGGCATTGATTTCGCGGGAATACTCCAGGTCGGCGTCGCCTTCCACCACCAGTGAGTCTGCTGAAGCATCCATGCGAAATTGCTGGGAATACCACCCCAGTAAGGCTGTCAGCGCAAGGACGCAAGCCAGAACGGGCACAGGCCATCGCAGTACCACGTTGATGTATCTGTCCAGGAACATGTTAGGGCTGGAGTCCTTTCGAAACTGGTGTTAAAAAACGCCGCAGTATAGCACCAGAGCTGGCTGCAAGCCTCTGAATTACTGGCATTCTTTCGCTTGCCAGGCATCAGGGACCCGGGCTTAAAAAATGTGGGATTTTTTCCCTCTAGGCATTATACTGCAATTTATGCCCGACAACTCATCACTCCACCAAGGCAACATCGCCGTAATCAGTGCGCTCAGGAAGATCCTGCGTCCGCTCGTGAAATTCATGGTGGCGAACCAGGTGACCTACCCCTTCCTGATCAACATGCTCAAATCCGTTTATGTTGATGTGGCCGAACATGACTTCCCCGTACCGGGCAAAAAACAGACTGACAGCCGAATAAATCTCCTGACAGGCGTGCATCGCAAGGACGTCAAACGATTGCGCTCCGAGGAAGACATCCCCGAAACCCGCCCGATGAACATTTCAGTCGGTTCCCAGATAGTGGCCCGCTGGGTAGGCGACAAGCAGCTGCAAAATCCCGACGGCACACCGAAAATCCTTCCCCTGCAGGACCAGGATGAATTCAGCAACGATTCCTTCGAGGGCCTGGTGGCCAATATCGCCAAGGGAGACATACGCCCCCGCGTGGTTCTGGACGAACTGATGCGGCTGGACATGGTCGAACTCGACCCTGATCACCGCGTTATCCTGAAAACTTCCACCTTCACCCCTGACAAGGGCCAGGAAGAGAAGCTTTACTTCTTCGGCAAGAATATCCAGGACCACCTGAATGCCGGTGTCCACAACCTGGCCGGGGAAAAGCCGCCCTTCTTTGACCGCAGCGTTTACTACGACGAGCTCAGCCAGGATTCGATCAATGAACTCACCGAGATGGCCAATAAACTTGGCATGGACGCACTGGTGAAGATAAACGAACGCGCCCTTGCGTTGCAAAAAGCCGACAGGAAAGCGCCCGACAATCATTACCGCATGAATTTCGGCATATTCAACTATAACCAGCAGTATGACCCGGCCGCGGGAAACGGCAATGACGACACCCATACCACCGGTTCGGAAGAGTCGCCTTCAGCCTGAAGCAACAACGGGTGATGCCGCAAATCCAGCCCCTCGAAAGCTGTTGAATTTGTGAAGCATTTCCCAAACAAACACGATAAAATAGCGCGGATGAAAAAGCACCGTCAGGACATAGCAGGAAATTTGACAGCCAGGGCTGCTGCGCTGGTGGAGAGCCATTCTCTACTGGCCACCCTTCTCGCTGTCCTGTGCCTGGCATTTGCGATCAATTTTTTCCTGACAGGTCCTGGCAGTGACGGTGGCAGCGGTTTTGGCGGCACCGGCAAATTCCCCGGTGAAAGCGGCTTCGGCGGCACCGGCAAAACACCCAATGACGGATCAGGCCTCAAGCTTGGCGCGAATGATCACACTGATCAGGAACTGCCGCTCTCACCCCTGGACAGCCTGCGCAATGAACTCAATCTCGATGCTGACAGCACAAGCACCCGGATTGCCAGCCTGGCGATAACTCCCCGTCCGGAGTTCGATGTCAGCGTGTTGCGCTTCTCCCCTGAGGCACCTCTTGCACCCGCCCCCGGTCTCGATATCGCCGACCAGGCCATGATTGACGAGCTGGTGGCCGGCGTCATTCTGGAGGGTCAGGACGGACAAGTGGAAGCCATCCTGCTGGGTGAGCGCCACGAGATCGCTGCTGACACGCTGGTTGCGAGTCTCGATATCCTGAACAGCCTGATTCTTGCCGAATCGCAAGCAGCCCTTCAGATTACCGAAACCTTGCTGGCAGACACGAGCGCCGCCGATGCCACAATTCGTACCCGGATAGCTGTGCCGGTACGCCCGGAGCGACCAGACCGTTTCACAGTGCCGACACGTATTTCACCGGTACAACGCGTGGATATCCCTGCACCGCCACCGGTACGACCGATGCGGACGCTCTCTACCCTGCTGAACCACTAGGCAGACGCCCGCCCTGAATACAAAACGCCCGGTCTCTTTCCCAAGTGACCGGGCGTTTTCATTTGGGCTGCTGAAACCGGTTCAGGGCAGCGTATAAGAGACCTGGAAACCGGCTGTTCGTTCTGCGCTACTGTCAGTGAATCCCACAATGGTATATACCATCATGTTCCAGCGTTCGGCGAAATTCCATGACACGAATGGCATCAGTTCATGGCTTTCAAAACTGTTGCTGGATGCCCTGTCCCGGTAATCATAAAGCAGTCCCAGGTAAGTGTTCTCGCCGTACTGGCGCATCATGCCGATAGAGGCGAACGGCGAATCTTCGAGATCATACAAGGGGGTTTTGCCTCGCCTGCGATAACCCAGGCTTGAAAACCAGGTATTCCTGCCCAGCGTTGTATAGAAATCCAGTTGTAAACCGTAGTCGGTTTCACCGGTACCCAGGTCACGGGTTTCATCTGCTGTCGGCAATTTTGCCTGGACGCTGAAATCGACAAAGACCCAGCCATTGAAGATCGGGTTCATCTGGTAGGTACCCGTCAGGAAGACATCGCCCAGGCCTTGTTCGTCGATCAGGGAATTTGCACCCTCCCTGCCCCTGCCGATATTGCCGGTTTCCAGGAAAACGTCGCCGGGACCGGACAGGCTAAGGTAGGGAACCGTCACCGAAAGAACCCATGGAAATCGCGCGATTTCGTAACTGAACGGGTAATAGTCGATATCGGTGTCCTTGTCGGCCCCGTAGTCCCCGCTGCTGAAATAGGTGCCCAGTGTGAATTTGTGCGTGGTAGCCGGGGAAGGTTCCTGGGCATCACTGGCAAGTGGCAGAAAAACAAACGAACAGGTAATGGGGAATGCGAGGGTTTTGAATACGCGGATGCGTGCGGCTGGGTATTTCATGGTGCGATTCTACAGGCCTTTTGAATAGGCCGTACCCTCTACAGGTGCTCTAATCGGGTAATTGCTAACGTACAGAAGCTACTAAGTTTGTTAACGGGCAGGCCTAATTGCCATTACCCGACTATACAGCGTGCACCTATAGAGTAAAGGTACGAACCATTGTCAGAATCAGATACTGCTTAATAATCATCACCTCCGGAGCGGTTCTAGGTTTAACACACAACAAGTTTAAGAGGGAAATTTTCCCACGTCAACTGGAAGGCCGCATAATTCGTGGATTTCTTACATAAAATTGACGCAAATAGGGTGATATACGTTATTGAATTTATTAGTATTGGCAGAATTGCGTGATCCAGTTCACCCCCAAGGAAAGCCGAGTGATGACCCCATGAGCAGAAATTCGCGCCCCCGACTGAACCGCATGGCCCTGTCGACACTGTTTTCAACTGTCCTGCTTTGCCATGGCGCCTTTGCCCAGGAAGACAGCCCTGTCGTGGGACAGATGAACATGCTGATCTCCCAGGGGCAGTTCCAGCAGGCTTATGCGCTGGGACAGCAGAACCTGTTCGACCTCGAAGGAGAAGCAGAATTCGATTTTCTTTTCGGCCTGGCTGCACTGGAGACCGGTAAACCGGATGAAGCCGTGTTTGCCTTCGAGCGTATAGCCTACGTCTATCCTGACCAGCAGCGCGTCAAACTGGAACTGGCCAGAGCCTATTTCATGAGCAACAACCTGACGGCTTCCGAGCAGCTCTTCAATGAAGTGCTGGCCACGAATCCCGGCCCCAATGTCAGCGCCAATATCGAAGCCTTCCTGGACCTTATCGAACAACGCCAGCAGGCTGTTTCAAGCTCATTCACGTGGTATGTGAACTCGAATATCGGCTCGGATTCCAATATCAACAGTGCCACGGAACTCGGTGTTATCGACACCCCCATTGGTGATGTGGAACTCGGCCCGAACGGACAAAGCATTGACGACGACTTCATGGACATCGGTACGGGCTTTACCTACAACTATCCGTTCGATAAAAACCATGCAGCCTTCGCTCGCATGAATTACAACCAGCACAACAATTTTTCCACCAGTGCGTTCGACCTGGATTTGCTCGCCGGCGAAGCCGGGTATGTAGTGACCCAGGAAAATGTGCGCATGTCACTGAGCGGCCGCATGCAGCGCGTTGACCTGGACGGTGATGAGTTCCAGACCAGTTCCAGTATCCTGGGCGGCTGGCAGCGCAATGCCGGGGAAGGCTGGACGCAGGGATTCACTGCGGCATACACAGCTGTCCGTTACGATGACGCCCTGAATCCGGACAACAAACTGAGGGACGTGAACCAGGTACTTATCGCCGGCAACCTGGGCAAAGCATCCGGGCGATTCCTGCATAATGTCAGCTTCTACTATGGTGACGAGGACGCGCAGCGCAGCGCCGGCAAGAACAACGCCCAGCAGTTTTACGGGATCGCCTTTTCCGAACAGTTCCAGTTCAAACCGGGCCACATCCCCTATTTCCGTATTTCCTTCCACAAGAGTGAAAACAAGGACACAGCACCGGTATTCAATGTCGACCGTGAAGACGACACGTTCTCAACGTCGCTTGGCTGGATCTGGCAATTCGCTCGCAATATCAATATCACCACCGATGTCACGTACATCGACAACGACAGCAACATCGATCTTTACGCCTACGACAGGGTGAAATATCAGACCGGTCTCCGGTACCAGTTCTGAGAACAACCCGGCAAGGCATGCCGGGTACAAGCTCTGCTTAGTCTTCAGGGACGATGTTTCAGGCTACTAGCGCCGGCATGCTGGGCGCTCAGTCTTTCTTGACGAACTTCAACGCCGCAGAGTTGATGCAGTAACGAAGACCGGTTGGCTCGGGGCCGTCGTTGAACACATGGCCCAGGTGGGATTCACACTTGCTGCATGCCACTTCCGTTCTTTTCATACCCAGGCTGTTATCCTGTATTTCCGTGATGCCTTCCTCGTTGGCAGGCATGTAAAAGCTCGGCCAGCCCGAGCCGGAATCGTATTTTGTTTCGGAGGTAAACAGGGGTTCACCGCAGGCACGGCAAGCATAGGTACCCTTCTCGTCCGTTACCTGCCAGTATTCGCCGGTAAACGCACATTCGGTGCCTTTCTCGCGACAGATGTGATACTCCTCATCCGTCAGGATTTCCTTCCACTCGTCTTCGCTCTTGTTGATCTTTGACATAACTGTATTTCCGGGAACTGATTCAGTAAAATGCGCTGCCCTGCTTGAACGGGTGCACTATATCATATCCCGCCGGAAAATCGTCCGGCCTGATGCCGGAAAGCCGATCATGAAATCCATCTACCAGAGCGAAAAGCTGCGTCACGTCTGCTATGAAATCCGCGGGCCTGCCCTCCAGGAAGCCCGGCGCATGGAAGAGGAAGGGCATCGGATAACCAAGCTCAATATCGGCAACCCGGGAGCTTTCGGCTTCGAGGCGCCTGACGAGATCCTGCGCGATGTCATCCTGAACCTGCCAGAATCGCAGGCCTATTCCGACTCCAAGGGCCTGTTCTCCGCGCGCAAGGCGGTGATGCATGAGACCCAGCGCCTCCAGATTAGCGGCGTCGACATCGAGGATATCTACCTGGGCAATGGTGTCAGCGAACTGATCGTCATGGCCATGCAGGCGTTGCTGAATGACGGTGATGAAATCCTTATCCCCGCACCGGATTATCCCCTGTGGACTGCCGCGGTCACGCTCAGTGGCGGCAAAGCCGTGCACTATATCTGCGATGAAGCCGCCGACTGGTACCCCGACCTGGAAGACATGCGCAGCAAGATCACGAGCCGCACCAAGGGCATCGTGGTCATCAACCCAAACAATCCCACGGGTGCGGTCTATTCCCGCGAGCTGCTGGAAGGCATCGTCAAACTGGCAAGGGAAAACGACCTGATCCTGTTCGCCGATGAAATTTACGACAAGATTCTTTATGACGGCGCCAAACACATCCCGCTCGCGTCCTTGTCCGATGACATCCTGACCGTGACCTTCAACGGCCTGTCGAAATCCTATCGCCTGGCGGGATTCCGCTCCGGCTGGTTGTTTCTCAGTGGCGCCAAGGATCGCGCCAGCGACTACATCGAAGGCCTGGAAATCCTGTCAAACATGCGCCTGTGTTCTAACGTCCCCGCGCAGCAGGCTATCCAGACCGCGCTCGGTGGTTACCAGAGCATCAACGAACTCATCATTCCCGGTGGTCGCCTCTGTGACCAGCGTGATGCCGCCTGGAAAATGCTCAATGAGATTCCCGGCGTAAGCTGCGTCCTGCCAAAAGGTGCAATCTATCTCTTCCCCAGGCTGGACCCCAAGAAATGCAACATCCTCGACGACGAGCAGTTCATTCTCGACTTCCTCTTGCAGGAACATGTCCTGATGGTCCAGGGCAGCGGCTTCAATATTCCTGACAAGAATCATTTTCGCATCGTCTTCCTGCCGCGTGAGGACGTAATACAGGATGCCATGGTGAAGCTGGGCTCCTTCCTGGACGGCTACAGCCAGTAATTCAGGCGGCAACGAATCCCAGTGCAGCCAGGTCAGCAGCCAGGGCCCCGCCGACCTGGTCTGCGTTGAATGCAAACTCGCTGAACTCCTTTCGAAAGGCATAATTGTTGCGCCGAAATTCGAAGTTCCGGCTCAGTTCCGGGTCGTGGTGATCAAGCTGGTCACCCGATATCGGGTAAGCCTGGAGTATTGCCCAGTCGAGCTTGCGCAGATCGCTGTCAGACTCCTGGAACAACAGCATGTCCGCGGGACCGGTTCCAGGCAGATCCACGATCGGCAACTCGAAAAATTCACAGAAGCTCCTGAGCACTGCTGCAGTACCATTGCTCTTTCCCTTGCGGCTGTACCCTGCGATGTGCGGTGTGGCTATCACGGCCTGGCTCAGTAGCACCGGGTCGATGGCAGGTTCGTTTTCCCAGGTGTCCAGGACAACATTCAGGCCTGGAGGCATTTTCAGACGGACCGATAATGCTGCATTATCGATGACCTCCCCCCTGGCGGCATTGATCAGGATGGCATCGGCCTTCAGCAATCCAATCCTGTCGGCGTCGAGCATATGAAACGTCGAATGCGCACCTTTGCGCGTCAGGGGCACATGCAAGGATACGATGTCCCTGGAGAGAACCTGCTCAAGCGACCCGAAATAACGGGCCAGAGGATGCGCTGTATCGAGCAAGGGATCGTAAATTGTCACAGGCATGCCAAGGCGCACGAACAACGACGCCAGCCGGCCGCCGACATTACCTGCACCGATAATGCCAACACCAAGATGCCGCCAGTGGCTGCGTCCCTTTTCCGACAGCAGGGCCAGTGCCGCCAACACGTAATTCACCACCGCATCGGCATTACAGCCCGGTGCATGGCAGAAGCGGACACCAGCAGCTTCCAGCGCATCGATGTCGACATGGTCAGTACCGCTGGTGGCGCTGCCGACGAAACGCAGGGAAGAAACTTCGAGAAGTGCCGCATCGACGCGTGTAACCGTCCTGACCAGCAAGGCGTCCGCGTCCCGGAGATCTTCTGGTCGGATCTCCCTTCCGGGTATCAGGGCGAGTTCACCAAAACGAGTGAATGCCTCTTCAACTCCAGGAATATCCTTGTCGGCGACGATTTTCATGGTCCTGAGGTGTGCCGTATTGGATCCGGCTCAGTTTTCTGTGGACTTGCGAATGCAATAGCGGAACGTTTTGTCATCCTCGGACGAACTGATCAGTTCATGGCCCAGGAAGTGGCAGAATTTCGGCACATCGCGCGTGGTCGATGGATCCGTGGCTATCAGGACAAGCACTTCGCCGCCGGCGATCTCGCGAATTTTTTTATGCAGGAGCATGACCGGTTCAGGGCAAAACAGGCCGCGGGCATCCAGCAGGTGTTCGGTATTGTTGTCCTTGTCGGTATCCATGTCATTGACCGCCGGTTATAACCAGTCCGGTTTACAGGTTGATGACATTGATCCGGTCTCCGGCTGAAGCGGCTTGCTCACGCTGCTCCTCAAGAGAGTGAAAATCGTACAGGTCGGTGTCCAGCAAGTGTGAGGGGGCCACATTGGTAATGCTTTTGAACAGGACGTCCAGTCGTCCGGGGTATTGTCTCCCCCAGTCGTTTAGCATTTTCTTTATTTCCTGCCGCTGCATGTTTTCCTGGGTGCCGCACAGGTTGCAGGGAATGATCGGGAACTGCTTGAGTTCGGCGAACCTGGCGATCTCCTCCTCCTTGCAGTACGCCAGAGGGCGGATCACGATGTGTTTCCTGTCATCACTCAGTAATTTAGGCGGCATGGTCTTCATTTTTCCGCCGAAAAACATGTTGAGAAACAGGGTTTCCATAATATCGTTGCGATGATGCCCGAGGGCGATCTTGGTCGCGCCGATCTTTTCGGCAAAAGCATACAGGTTGCCGCGACGCAGCCTGGAGCAAAGTCCGCAGTAGGTTTTGCCGGGCTCGGTCTTTTCCAGCACAATGGAATACGTGTCTTTCTCCAGGATATGGAAATCGACACCTATCGAGGACAGGTATTCGGGCAGCACGTGCTCCGGGAACCCGGGCTGTTTCTGGTCGAGGTTGACCGCCACCAGGTCAAAGCGTATCGGCGCATGCTTTTGCATGTTGCGCAGGATGTCCAGCATGACATACGAGTCCTTGCCCCCGGAAAGGCACGCCATGACCAGATCGCCGTCACTGATCATGTTATAGTCGGCAATGGCTCGCCCTGTCTCCCGCCGCAGGTTCTTCTGCAGGCGGCTCAAGTTAAAGGCTTTTTTACGTATATCGGTCATTGGGTGTTGTGGTCTGGCGAAAAGGTCGACAGTATAATTCCTGCCATGTGTAATTGCCATTGAGGCCCTGCATGCCTGTCCCTGTCACTGTTTCTGCCTCCTTTCGCGTCCTGCTGGGTATCCTTTCCCTGTGTTGCTTCAATGCCGCAGGTGCCCAGTATGAAAACCAGGCTGTCATCCTCCAGTATCACCATGTCAGCACTTCCACACCGCCGGTGACCAGCCTGAGCCCCGCGGCATTTGAAACCCACATGCGTTACCTGGCAGACAACGGTTTTACCGTCCTGCCGCTGGAGCAGGTGGTTTCCGCACTGATAGAGGGTTCACCACTACCGGATCGAAGCGCTGTCATCACTTTCGATGACGGCTATACCTCCGTCTTTGAGGTCGCCTTGCCGGTTTTGCGCGAATATGGCTGGCCTTTTACCGTCTTTGTGACAGCCGGACTTGTCGGCAGCAATGATCGCCTCTATTCGACCTGGGACCAGATCAGGGCGATGGGTGAAGCAGGAGGAACAATCGCCAACCATACCGTCAGCCACCCCTACCTGCTGGAACGCTCACCAGGTTCCTCGGAAAGCGAATGGCTCGATGTTGTACGGCGGGAAATTCTCGATGCTGAAAGCATGATCGCAGAAGAGACCGGCCAGAATCATCGCCTGCTGGCTTACCCGTATGGCGAATACAATCCGCAAATACAGGCTTTGGTTCGTGAACTTGGTTTCACCGGCATTGCCCAGCATTCCGGGCCAGTCAATGGCAGTTCAGATTTCACCGCCCTGCCGCGCTTCCCTTTTTCCGGTATCTACGCGTCCATGAATACCTACCCGACCAAAGTGCAAAGCCTGGCTTTCACCCTGGATGCCATTCAGCCCGACAGCCCCGTCACCAGTTCATCGATGCCAGGAGCAACCCTGGATTTCAGCAACAGCCAGGAAGGCATCGACCAACTCGCATGCTTCAACAACAACGAACCCATCAGCGTTGTCACCGAGAACCGGCCTGAGAAAGTATTCAGAATAAGCACACATGTCGACAATCGCAGCCGCCGGTTTCGCTACAACTGCACCGCGCCCGGAAAGAACGGACGTTACTACTGGTATTCGATACCGTGGGTCAATCCCGCGATCGCGGAATGATCAGAGGGCGTGATTATCCCGGGCAAGCAGGTTGTTCGAGTAAATCATGTTTTGCACTTCCTCGATGTAGTCGAGTCCGCGTGATGAGTAGCTTTCCAGTCCGTCCGCCAGGGAAACGCCATCCAGCGGGCGATTCTGCTGCCGCAACTGCTGCCTGATCCGGCGCAACATCTGGTAACTCGGGAAGGTATTGAGATTATGGATATAGGCCTGTACCGAGTCCCTGACACTGTCGAAACTTTTGACCTCGTGGATGGCACCCTGCCGGCGCCGGTTCGGCACAATACCGCAGCCATCGGAGTAGCACCACTGGCCGAAGAAATTGTTGCCGTCCTGTGCAAAGCGGGACGTGCCCCAGGCCGATTCATTGGCGGCCTGCGCCAGAGCCAGTGAGGCGGGAATCTTGTCCACCCGTCTCAGCAGGACATTGAGAAACTCCATGCTGACTAAATCGTCAGCTTCCATCTCGTATTGCTCCGCCATGGTGGACAGGTAGCGCAAGTCACTGGCCGTGACCGCCTCACCGGCGACCACCCTGTCCCGTATTTCCTGGATTCGGCTGCGTTGCTGCATGATCTGGGCGTTGACCTCGTCGATATAGGGTTCAACGAAATCAAAAAACTCCTGCTTCTTCATATCTACATCCAGGATGCTGCCAAAGTCAGGCATGATCACCGGCTCGGGGGCGATCTCAATAGGCGGTTCAATGGGGGGTTCGATAACGGCCTTTCTGGTCAGAAACAGCGCAGGCAGAAAAACGAGCAGCAGGATTAAGCAGTAAGTGATGGGGGGATTGGCTGATTTCCAGTCTGTCTTCATAGATTAGATGCTCGGGGCCACCGCCGAAAATTCTAACACAGGAATTTGACCCGTATCAGCAACTATTCATTTCCGGTAATCCGCACACGACCGCTCATAATATTCTTATCTATTTGTTTTTAATGGTTTTTTCCGGCGCATTGCGGCGATGAAGGTACTGCCTGAGCCCGTTCCCACTCCTCCGGGGAATACAGGTGCAGGGCCAATGCATGTACGGGCCCCGCAAGCTCATCCGCCACAACACGATAAACGAGCTGGTGCCGCTTTACCGCATTCAAGCCTTCGAAGCGGGATGAGGCCAGCACCAGTTTGAAATGGGTATCGGTAGCCGGTCCGGCATGCATATGGCTTTCGTTGATGAGTTCAAGATATACGGGCTGGAATGCCTCTGCCACTTTGCTTTCGATGTCACTCGCGACGCTCACGACGACTCCATACTCCTTTTCTGCGACAATGACGCCCTGTTGCTACAGGGAGTCAGCATGGTTATTGGCTGGTATCCGGGCCACATGAACAAGGCCCGGAAAGAGATTATACACGCACTGA
This sequence comes from uncultured Enterobacteriaceae bacterium, assembly GCA_964629325.1. Lineage (GTDB taxonomy): Bacteria > Pseudomonadota > Gammaproteobacteria > Pseudomonadales > Pseudohongiellaceae > Eutrophocola. The sequence goes on along the minus strand of CAZVSC010000005.1, from coordinate 19,503 downwards.
AGAAAGTCCACGCCGTCCTGGAAGTGGTCGACGCGCGCCTGCCCTATTCCAGTGAAAATCCACTGCTGCATGAACTGGCAGGCGACAAGCCAGGCCTGAAACTCCTGAATAAATCCGACCTGGCCGACCCCGAATTAAACCAGGTTTGGCTGAAGTTTTATGCCGAGCAGGGCATACCCGCCATGACGGTTTGCGGCAAGAACCCCGGCAATCTGCGGCAGCAGGTCATTCGCCATTTCTCGACGCTGCAGGCCAGTACACGGCCGCCGTTTCGCATCATGGTCGTTGGCATCCCCAACGCTGGAAAATCGACGCTAATCAATGTCCTGGCCGGCAGGAAAATTGCCAAGACAGGCAATGAGCCGGCTGTCACCAAGGGCCAGCAGCAGATCATGCTGGACGACAATATCGCCATTCTCGATACCCCAGGCATTCTCTGGCCGAAAATCGAAGACCAGGATTCTGCCTATCGCCTGGCGGTAACCGGTGCTATCAAGAATACGGCAATCGAATTCGAGGATATCGCCCTTTTTGCCATTGCCTTCCTCAAAAAACGCTATCCTGATGCCCTGCTCACCCGCTACCAGTTGGCATCCGTGGATGAAGAACCCGTGCAACTCCTGGAAGAGATCGGCAGACGGCGCGGCTGCCTCGTCAGGGGCGGGGTGGATTACACCAAGACCGGGGAAGTCCTGTTGAGCGACCTGCGTTCCGGCAAACTCGGTCTGCTCACCCTGGAAACACCGGAAGATATTCCCGAACCTGAACCGCCTGCTGCGGACGGCGAAATCACAGGCTGAACGCCGCCCTTCCGAGCACCAGCAAAGCAGACACGGCACACAGCCCAAGCAGGAAGGGGCGTGCGCTATGCTGGTCGATCAGGCGTTGTAACGGGCCGGAACATCCCTTCCCGATGAGCACTCCCACGAACAGCATCAGGCTGTACAGCAGATCCTGCAAGTGGAAGCGGCCGACCAGCGACAACGCTACCAGGGAAACGGCGCTGCCCATGGCGAACAGTACCGAGAGGTTGGCACGCAATTCCGCTCCCCGGGCATTCTGGTACACAAGGGCCTGCGGGGGGCCGCCGATCGACGAAATGGTGCTCATGAAACCCGCGGCAATGGTGGCGAAAAAGATATTGCGCGGGGTCACCTGTATGTTGGCATGGATGAGACTCATCACCACGGCCATCAGCACCAGAATGCCAAAGACCAGGTCGAACGCCACTGCCGACACCGTGCCAATGAGAAAGGCCGCCGGGATGGTGCCGATCACCCTGCCCGCGATGGCTGCCTTGAAATGGCTCATGTTAATGGCGTGCCTGTCGGCATAGGCCATCCAGATCACCAGCAACAGCGCTGCGGCGATCAGGGGCCCTGGCACGAGATTGCGGTTGATCAGCAGCAGGATCGGGGCGGCTACCATCGCCAGGCCGAAACCAATGGCGGACTGTATGGCCGTGCCCACGGCAACCACTGCCACTGCCAGGAAGAAGTCCAGCAGGGAAATATCGAGGAAAGCTGTCATTGGTTCAGATCGACTTCCGCGGGCGGGCTTTGAATTCGGCTGTGGAATTCGTCCTGGGGAATGGTTCATCCGGCACCGGAAGCCCCAGTGCATGACATAAAGGCTCCCAGCCCTGGCTGACCTCCCAGACCAGGAGTCGCCGAGGTGCAACGCCAGCCTTCACCTGCTCGATATGTGCGCTGAATGCGGATTTTGCCGATTCGGCATCCGCGTTCCCGTGCGGATAGAGCGTTTTGTATATGGCATCGATCATGTCCAGCCAGGCGAGTCGTGCCGGGCCCAACCCTTCACGGGGCTGCCGGGTCACCTGGAAGATAGTTTCACTGGCACTTTTCCACCATTTGTCCGGGTCACGTACCGACAGGATGACCAGGGCATCCGGATAGAAACCGGCAATAGACTGCCACTGGGTCGATGCGGGTTCGTCCACTGCAGCGACATAGCCAGCGAATACACTGTCCCAGTCCACATCCTCCCCACGGGCTGCAGCATGCCACAAGGGCGTATGCTCCTCGAGATGCTCGAACAGTTCCACCATGTGATAGCACGGGCCGCCAAGGAGTTTTTCCAGCGCAATTTTCAGGGACATGGTCCCGGTCCTGCCGAGACCTGCCCCGATGACTTTCAGGCCCATTGACGACAACTCAGCGCGGATAGAAAGGCGGAATCTTGGCGTCGAAATTCACCCAGACGGATTTCGGCTCGGTGTACTCGTGCATGGCAAAGTGGCCCATCTCACGCCCGTAACCGGAATCCTTGATGCCGCCAAAGGGAGAGCCGGGGTGGAAGCGCTTGTAGCAGTTGATCCAGACCATGCCGGACTCCATGGCCCGGGCCACCTTGTGGGCGCGGGTCAGGTTGTTCGTCCATAATCCGCCACCGAGCCCGTAAATACTGTCATTGGCCTGGGCCAGAACTTCCTCGTCTGACTTGAATGTGGACACAACGACGAACGGGCCGAACACTTCCTCCCGGCATACCCGGTCGGAGGTGCTGTTGGCCTTGACGATGGTCGGCAGCACGAAACAGCCTTTCTGGAGGGCCGGGTCATCCGGCTTGCGGCCGCCCAGCAGTATCTCGCCGCCCTGCTCCTTTGCCACGTCGCAGAAACTGAGCACCCGCTCCTGATGCATCTTCGACGTCAACGGGCCCATCTCGGTTGCAGGATCCAGCGGGTTGCCCTGTTTGATGGAGGCTGCCAGGGCCATGAATTTTTCCAGGAACTGATCAGCGATACTTTCGTGCAGCATCAGGCGGGAACCGGCAATACATGCCTGCCCCTGGTTGTGGAAGATGGCGAAGGCCGAACCACCCACCGCGGCATCGATATTGGCGTCCTCGAAAACGATGTTGGCACCCTTGCCACCGAGCTCCAGTTGCAAACGTTTCAGGTTGCCGGCCGAGGCTTCCACAATCTTGCGGCCGGTCACGGTCGAGCCGGTAAATGAAATCTTGTCGATACCCGGGTGTTCCGCCATGTACTGCCCAGCGGTATGACCAAAACCTGGCACCACGTTGATCACACCCGGTGGAAAACCGGCTTCGCGGGCCAGTTCGGCGACGCGCAAGGTAGACAGCGGCGTCAGCTCCGCCTGCTTCATGACGACGGTGTTGCCGGCTGCCAGCGCCGGTCCGAGCTTCCAGCTGGTGAACATCAGCGGGAAGTTCCAGGGCACGATCTGCCCCACCACACCGATCGGTACGCGCTGCACATAGTTCAGGAAGCCGGTATCGACCGGGATAACCGTACCCTCGTTCTTGTCCGGCATGCCGGCAAAATAACGGTACGTGGCGACTGTTCGCATCACGTCAAGGTTGTGGGTATCGCGAATCGGATGACCGGTATCCAGTGATTCCACCAGGGCTATGTTGTCCCGGTCCTTTTCGATGGCATCGGCGAGCTTGCCGATCAGCACACCGCGGTCTGACGGCGACATGTTGGCCCAGGCCGCAAAGGCGTCACGGGCAGCCTTGACTGCACGGTCGATATCCTCGTGCTTGGCCTCGGCGACATTGGCCAACACGGAATTATCGTAGGGATTGAATACCTCGAAAGTTGCGCCATCGGCGGCGTCGACGAATTCGTTGTTGATGAAGAGCTGCGTGGGGAATTTGGCTTCGGCCATAATGCGGTTACCTTGCGTTTGGGGCTGTTCCTGCTTTAGAAACTAAAGAAACTGGAAACAAATCCGGCCTGTACTTGGCAGGCCGGATTCGGGTTCGGTGCCGCCCGTCATACCTTGGGCAGCACCGTCATGTTCCCTGGGATTACCAGCGGCTTGCTGTAATCGGGAACGGTTCCAGTTCACCCTTGGCGTATTTTTCATCCAGGCCGGGTGTGCCGTTTTCCAGCACCATCAGCATGGAACGCTTCGGTGAATATCCCTGGTGACGAATGTCCGCCGGCATGGCGCAGACGTCGCCGGACTTCATGACGATACGGCCACGCGGGTTGCCGGTGTTCTTGTCCTGGATATTCCAGTGAATCTCATCGGTCAGCTGGATGAACCACTCGTTACGGTCGTTGCCGTGGATGACCGGCAGCATGTGTTCCTCGCTGGTCACACAGCAGATACAGGCGCGGGTGATGGAGGTGAACGACGGGTTCCAGGTGACATCGGCGCGGGCGATATGGTCGAACAGGTTGAAGGCATGCACAGAATCCTCAAAGCCGGGCTCGACTTCGATATCCGGCTGGTCAAACTCCAGGTCGGCAAACGCGCGATTGACGGGATGGCCAGTTTCATCGGAACGCGGCTGTACGTCGCCGGGCAAACCGAGCATGCGGCGGGCCGGCTCGAAGCCGCGAATCAGCGGACCGGAGGCTTCCTGCTGCTTGGCGCCCAGGGGTGAACCGGTTTCCAGCGGTGCACTCAGCGGGTCGTAACCTTCGTTGATCCAGTTCTTGGAAATGGTTTCAAAGGCGACACGTACATCGTCGGTGTTGAAGGTTTCCAGGTAGTCCACTCCGGTATCCCGGTGACCCTTGCTGTAGGTGCCCGCATAGATATCTACCGTACCGTAATGATTCTGTGTGCCGAATACGTCATCGAAGAAAATCCATCCGTAGAAGAAACCCCAACCGATATCACGCACCATGGCGCGCAGGAATCGGTCGACTTCAATGGTGTGGGTCCCCTTCGGCCAGTGCACGTGCACGAAATAGGCGTCGCGGGTGAAGGTAAATCCGCCGAACTGGAAACTGCGGTAGCCAAGTACGGGATCCGGTTCGGATGCAATGACGGAAACTTTTTCCGGTGTCACTTCACTATTCATGAGGTCATTCCTCTCTTAGTAGTCAGTAGTATTCGTTATTTCAAAACGCAAATTTCAGACCATTTTTCCACACTGACCGGTCCGGCCGAGGTCTGGATAAGTACTACGCCTGGTTTGGATGCTTTCAGTTGGTAGGCCGAGCCCTGCGGCAACAGGACTTCGTGGCCGCGACGCGCGGTCACTTTGCCCATGCGCTTGCCTTTGGGATTACCCGGCATGATTTCGGCGCCGGCATCATGAGCCGGCTTCTCGTCTTCGGCCAGCTGGTAAAACTCGAATTCCACTTCCCCGTCCATGACGATGGCAAATTCATCGTGGGGAGCACGGTACCAGGGAGAGGTTCCCTCGGTACGGGCCACTTCGGCGCAGTATTCCAGGTTGGATGCAACCATGATGCGTTCGAAGGGCTTGGAGTTGCTGCAGATTTCAAAGATATTTGAAAACGCGTAATGCTTCAGATCATCGTTGAGCTCGATGCTGCCTTTGTCATAGGAGTCGAGTGACCCCACCATTGTTTTATAGCTCATAGATTTCCCCTTATCAGGACTCGGCTAGTCGTTTTAAACCAGGTGTCAAACGGAAAGTCAGCCGGTTGTTTTTATCGGTTTCGCGAGTGGCGAGTCTAGTCAGAAACGACCCATCGCACTATTGATGCCGGTCAAGAAATGCGTCCCGTCTGTGTAACCGGTGGTGCTCAAACCACCTCACTTCCCCCGTTACAGGGTGTCGATAATATGAAGTTCAAGGGCAGGAATCAAGCGGGCTCCGGGCCTGCCAACCCCCCGTCCGCAAGCAGCTAAGGCAAGGCAAAGACAAATTGGCGCCCCTCTGTTCCCGGCGGGGCACCCTTCAGGTACTGCACCTGTCCGGCGGTGGTCACGGATGTCCCGGTACCGACCGAAATATACTGTTTGCCGTCCACCGCGAAGGTGATCGGATAACCCGTCACCGACGAGCCCAGGTTAACTTCCCAGAGCACCTCGCCGGTCTGCTGGTCAAATGCCCTGAAATTGCCTTCGATGTCGCCGCCAAACACCAGCCCCCCGCCGGTCGACACCAGTGACAGGGCGGTACCGGCCACATCATAGGTCCACAGGGTCTCACCGGTTTCGGCCGAGATGGCATGGTAGGTGCCGACGTTTTCCCGCCCCGCAGCCAGTTTTTCCCGGCTGAAAAAGCCGTACAGCTCATCAGGGTCCTGGAAGCCTTTTTCCGCTGTCACGGTCAGGTCCATGCAGGTGTTCTGCAGCCCGTAATACATGGCATTGGTCAGGGGGCTGTAAGTACCCTCCCACCAGTTCTTGCCGCCGGCTATGGCCGGGCATATTTCCAGCTGCTGCCCGGTTTCCGAGAACAGCGCAGCCGGATTGACTGTGGCCTTGCCGGTGGCGCCATCGATGTCCTGCAGCACGTTCTGGTAAACCGTCGGCCTGGCCCAGAGGAATTCACCGGTTTCCCGGTCAAGGGTGTAGACCACCCCGGTTTTGCCCGGAATACCGGTAATGACCCTGTACTCCCTGTCAGGATCGATATCAGGGTTGATCCACGGCACGGCATCGGGATTCGGCGCGACACGGGTATTGACCAACAGGCGTTCGAAGGGGTGGTCCAGGTCCCAGTGATCGACAAGATGCTGGTAATGCCAGGCAAGGCTGCCGTCTGCCGGACGTATGGCCAGGGTCGAATTGTGGTACAGGTATTCCCGGTCGTCCCCGGCAAGCAGGAATTTGGGTGCCGGGGCCGTAACCGAGGTGCCCATGTAGATCAGGTCCAGTTCGGGATCGTAACTGGGCACCATCCATGCACCCACGTGCCAGCGCTGCTCCCAGGGAACGTCTCCCCAGGTGTCCGTATCATCGCCGGTCGGTGCCTGGATGAGATTCAGCCTCCAGACTTCATTGCCCGTTTCCGCATCATGGGCCGCGATAAAACAGGCTTCGGGACCTGCCGGCGGCTCGCAGTTGCGCCCAGAGATGGCCAGTCCGTTGATCACGACGGGACCGCTGCTGTGAAACGAGGGATGGGTGCGGTAATCCAGAATCCGGGTATCCCAACGGACCGCGCCGGTATGAACGTCCAGGGCCAGGATATGGGCGTCATTGGTCGTGTAAATGATAAGGTCGTCGTAGATGGCGACGTTGCGGTTGGTCTTGTTGAAGCTCAGGTAATCGTTCAGGTCTTCCGGGATCTGCCGTACATATTCCCATCGCAGCTCTCCCGTGACAGCGTCTCGTGCCTGGATGACGTCACCCGGGTTAGGCAGGTACATCATGCCATCGTGCACCAGGGGCGTACCCTCCTGGATCGGCATGCTGTTGATCACCCCTTCGTGCATTTCTGCTGACCAGACCAGTTCCAGGCTGCCGACATTGGCGCGGTTGATCTGGTCCAGCGGGCTGAAACCCCAGGCATCATAGCTGCGACGAAACATCAGCCAGTCTTGCGGATCAGGGTCACGCAGCATGTCGTCGGTGACCGGCACATAGCCGTTGTCCTGACCCAGGCACAGGTGGGCCGCCAGTATGCCCATAAAAAATGTGGTCTTCCGGATGCCGCTGAAACTCATGATTCTCCCCTGGAGTGCCTGGTTTTATTGTTATTCGCAAGGCGCCGCCCCCGTTCGGGCGCCCGCCGACACTAGCAGACTTTCTGGGGAGTGTCACTCTACAAACCGGGCGGTTCCGGCTATACTTCGCCGCTTACCAAGACCCTTTTGCCACGCAGTGATCCCCCGCGAAATGCAGTTATCTGAAAGCACCAAAACATCATCCCGGAATAACCCCGGCCAGGAAGCCGCCTACCCGACCTTCATCTACAAACGCAGCCAGCTTCTCGAGACGCTCAACCTGACAGTAGAGGAATACGAACACCGGGAAACCGGCGCCATGCACTATCACCTGTCCAGCGATAACGACGAAAACGTTTTCCTGGTCGCCCTGCGCACCGTGCCCATGGACTCAACCGGCGTGGCACACATACTGGAACACACCGCGCTGTGCGGCAGCCGCAAATTCCCGGTGCGCGATCCCTTTTTCATGATGATCCGCCGCTCCCTCAACACCTTCATGAACGCCTTCACGAGCAGCGACTGGACTGCCTACCCCTTTGCCAGCCAGAACCGCAAGGATTTCGACAACCTGCTGGAGGTCTATCTCGATGCCGTCTTCTTCTCGACGCTGAATGAGCTGGACTTCGCCCAGGAAGGCCACCGCCTGGAGTTCTCCGAACCTGACAATCCCGATTCTCCGCTCGAGTACAAGGGCGTCGTCTACAATGAAATGAAGGGTGCCATGAGTGCGCCGACGTCACTGATCTGGCAGCAGTTGTGCAAACACCTGTTCCCGACCACCACCTACCACTACAACAGCGGCGGCGATCCTGCGGACATACCCGACCTGAGCTATGCACAGCTGAAGGCCTTCTACAAGACTCACTACCACCCGAGCAACGCCATCTTCATGACCTATGGCGACATTCCCGCCCGTGAGCACCAGGAACGCTTCGAAAAACTGGCCCTGAACGAATTCAGCCGCCTGAATGTGCATATCGCTGTGGATGACGAACAACGTTTCACAGCGCCGCTCAGAGTCGAGGAAACCTACCCGCTGGACGAGGATGAGGCGACTGGCAAGACCCACGTCATCATGGGCTGGCTGCTGGGCAAGAGCACCGACCTTGGCGACATGTACAAGGCGCAGCTCCTGACCGGGGTATTGCTGGATAACAGCGCCAGCCCCCTGTTGCAGGCGCTGGAAACCACCCCCCTTGGGCGCTCGCCGTCCCCCCTGTGCGGGCTCGAGGATTCGCACCGCGAAATGAGCTTCATGTGCGGGCTGGAGGGTTGCGATACTGACAGCACCGGGGAGATCGAACAGCTGGTACTGTCCACGCTCGAGGATATCGCGGCCAACGGCATCGCCCAGGACAAGGTGGAAGCGGCTTTGCACTCACTGGAACTGAGCCAGCGTGAAATCAGCGGCGACACCTATCCATACGGCCTGCAGCTGATCCTGGCAGCTCTGTCCACCGCCACGCATCGCGGCGACCCCATCGAATTACTGGATATCGATCCGGTCCTGGATCAACTGAAACAGGATATCCAGGATCCGGATTATGTACCGGCCCTGATCCGTGAATACCTGCTCGGGAATCCGCATCGCATTACGCTGACCGTCAGGCCGGATACCGCGCAGTCGGAGCGCATGGCCAAGGCCGAGAAAGCCCGACTGGCTGAGATCAGGCAAGGGCTCGATGATGACGCCGTGAAGCAGCTAATCGACCGGGCCGCGCAACTGAAAGTCCGCCAGGAACAGGAAGACGATCCCGCCATCCTCCCCAAGGTCACCCTCGAGGACGTGCCGGCTGACATCCACTGGCCGGACTCCTCACGGCATGAAATCCATTTGGGGCAGGATATCGCCAGGGCGCGTTACTTCGCCCAGGGCACCAACGGCATCAGCTACCAGCAGGTAATCCTGGCATTGCCGGACATGAATGAGCATTTTGCGGATCTGCTGCCCTACTACACCAGCTGCGTACCGGAGCTGGGTATCGGTAACCGGGATTACCTGGAAATCCAGGCACTGCAATCAGCGATCAGCGGCGGCATCAACGTTTACAGCACCCTGCGCAGCCACGTGGATGACGAGCAAAGCCTGGCGGGTTACCTGGTCCTGTCCAGTAAATCCCTGTACCCCAACCAACGCAAGGTTTCAGACCTGTTGCGCGATACCCTCAACGAGTGCCGTTTCGATGAACACCAGCGCATCCGTGAAATCATGGAGCAGATATCCTCACGGCGTGAACAGAGCATCACCAGCCAGGGTCACAGCCTCGCTGTCGGTGTCGCCTGCAGCCGGTTGAGCCCCATCGCCGCCATGAATTACCAGAGCTCCGGCATGGCCGGTATCCAGCAACTGAAACAGCTCACGGCTGATTTCGGCGAGAATGACAACCTGGCGAAATTCGCCGGTGATTTCGCCACACTGCACGACATGCTGCTGAATACCGACAAGCAGTTCCTGCTGGTCAGTGAAGACAGCGAGCGGGACCATCTGCTGTCTGCGCTCGAACAGACATGGTTGGGCAATACCGTCTCCTCTGATGCCAAACCCTTTTCGCTCCCCGGTTGCCGCGAAACTGTCCGTGAAGGCTGGCTGACCAACACCCAGGTGAGTTTCTGCGCCATGGCATTCCCGACCGTGCCTGTCGGCCACGTGGATGCCGCTGCATTGACTGTCCTGGGCGGCTTCCTGCGCAACGGCTTCCTGCATCGCGCCATCCGCGAACAGGGCGGTGCTTACGGCGGCGGGGCCAGCCAGGATTCCGGCACCGCGACATTCCGCTTCTTTTCCTATCGCGACCCGCGCCTGACCGAAACGCTCGATGACTACCGTCGTGCCATCGACTGGGTGCTGGCTGCCAGCCATGACGACCGGGCCCTGGAAGAAGCCGTGCTCGGGGTCATTTCCAGCCTCGACAAACCGTCTTCACCTGCCGGCACAGCCAAACAGGCGTTTTACAACGAGCTGTTCGGCCGTAATCGCGAGCAGCGCGCCAGGTTCCGCCAGCGCATTCTCCAGGTCAACGTGGATGAACTGAAAGCCGTCACGGAAAAATACCTGGCCGGCCAGGAACCCAGCCTCGGCATCATTACCAGCCGTTCCCGCAGCAGTGAACTGGAAGCCCTCAACATGGCTGTCCACCAGTTCTGACATTCATGGCCAATCCGGGGAACTATTTGCCGAGTCGCATTTCTAAACAGGAGAGTTGCAGGGATTGTGGTAGCTGTACCAGGCAACTCCTGATTCGCGATAGATTAGCAAAAGCCTGGCGTAAGCCGGGCTTTTTTTCTGCATAATTGCCAGTCATGGCGACAACCACCAGACAGGAAGAACTGAAGGCGGCAATCCGGGTCACACTGATCGGCTCGGTTCTCGACCTGGTGCTGGGCGTGCTTAAGATCGCCATCGGCATCGTCTCGTCCTCCCTGGCCCTGATATCCGACGGCATTCACTCCCTTTCCGACCTGGTTACCGATATCTTCGTTGTCGTGATCGCCCGCTTTTCCCATGCCGAGCCCGACAAGGAGCATCCCTACGGCCATCGACGCTTCGAAACCCTGGGCACCATCATTCTCGGCATCGTCCTGTTCGCCGTGGCCGGCATCATCTGCTACGACAGCCTGTTCAGGCTGGGTGACCCTGACGTGTTGCCCATGCCGGGCTGGGCCGGCATCCTGGTAGCCATCGCCAGCATTGGCTCGAAGGAATGGATCTACCGCTATACCAAAACGGTGGCCGATGCACAGAATTCCGCCCTGCTGCTCGCCAACGCCTGGCACAGCCGGACCGATGCCCTGTCCTCCATTGCCGTCCTCATCGGCATTCTCGGCGCCAGACTGGGATATCCAGCCATGGATGTGCTGGCGGCAGTCTTCGTCGCCCTGATGATCGCCAAGATCGCCTGGGACCTGATCAGCAACAGCCTCAGCGAGCTGGTCGATACCGCCCTGCCGCCTGCAAAAGTGGAAGCCTTGCGCCAGCATGCCACGACTTGTGAAGGGGTTCGCGACGTTCATGAGTTGCGCACACGCCTGCATGGCGGACGCATCTTTGTGGACCTGCATGTCCAGGTGGATGAGCGGATTTCGGTATCGGAGGGCCATTACCTGTCCGACCGCATCAATGCGTCACTGAAGCGGACCTTTCCCGAGATCACCGATATCGTCATCCATATCGACCCGGAACCGGATACCGGCAATAGCACGACCCGCCTGGACCTGCCCCTGCGGGCGGAAGTGGAGCCCCTGTTGAATGAACGCTGGCGGAAAGCGCTGCCGGAAGGCGCCCTGAAACGAGTCGGCCTGCACTACCTGGAAAACCGGGTGGAGGCAGATATATACATAGATATTATGTATTTAAACAAAGAGTTAGAGAGTATTCTTAAGAATTTGGTTAAGGATCTGCCCTGGCTCGGTAATGTCAATTTTTACGGGATGCCTTGATGGTCTCGTAAGCCGTCCGGATCTCCTGGACCTTCTTGTTCGCCATTTCCATCATTTCCTCTGGCAACCCCCTGGACACCAGCTTGTCCGGGTGATGCTGGTTCATCTGCCGGCGGTAGGCCTTCTTGACCTCCTGGTCACTGGCGCCGGCCTCAATGCCCAGGAGTTTGTAGGCGTCCTTGAGGGGCATGCCGGCCTGCCCCGGTGGATGGGACTGGGCATGCCGGTGCGCCTGCATGCGTTGCAGTATGGCCTGGTATTGCGCCTTGCTGAAACCGAGGATATCAGCCGCATTTTCGAGAATGCGGCTTTCTTTCGCATCGAGTGAACCGTCAGACAGGGCCACGGCGACCTGGATCTCCATGAACATCTGCAGCAGGCTGCGGCGACGATGGCATTCGATGCGGAACTGGTGCAACAGGTCATTGATAGGGATATTGCCCTTCTTGCCCTCGTTGAACAGGCCCTGTGCAACCTGTTTTTGGCGGGAGTCCAGGTGCATCTGCCGCATCACGTCCTCGGCAACGGAGATTTCGTGCCGGGACACCTGGCCATCGGCCTTGGCAACATGCCCCATTGTTGTGAAGGTAGCTGTAAAAAAGGCGGTCTGGATGCGTTCGACATCGCCGTTAAAGCCACCGGCGCCGACCTTGCCCAGGCCCTGGTCGAAATTATGGCCAAGGGCGGCACCCAGAGCAGCCCCGATCGGGCCGCCCAGCATGAACCCCAGGCCGCCCCCGATGATCTTGCCCCACCAGCTCAGAAAAACAGCCTCATGAACCAGTTGCGCCCCAGCTGCTTTTCACACTGGGCGTACTGGCGCTGGTAAAGATTGGCGTTGGCCTGCACCCGGCGGCTGATATCGATCAGTTGCGGATTGTTATTGTAGCTGCGCCGCGCAAAACCGCCGTTGCCCTCGTGGTAGGCCAGGTAATGGTTGTAGGCATCATTGCGGGCAATACCGTTTACCCGGGTGGAATTGTTGGTATACCAGCCGACGAAATCCATGGCATCGGCGAAGTTGGTGCGCCTGGCTCCCCAGTTGCCCGCCTCTTCCTTGTATTCGGTCCAGGTGCCGTCCAGGACCTGGGCGTACCCGAAGGCGGAGGATGGCCGCCGCCAGGGGATGAAACCCAGCAACCTGGTGCGTTCAGGCTTGGCGCGGGACTGAAAGGAGGATTCCTGCTGAATGATGGCCATGGAGACATGCACGGGGGTGTTCCAGCGCTTTTCTGTTTTCACGGCGGCCTTGTACCAGCTGCGGCGCTCCTCGAACATGCTGCAGATGTTGGTGGTATTTTGCGGCGGCGTGGAGGCGCAGGAGGCCACCAAAAGTGCCGCCAGCAATACCAGGCTCCTGTTCATAATCGACTCATGCACGACCAAAGGGAGTAACTCCGTCCCGAAAAGGCCTATCCTGGTTCCTGTTTATGGCAAAAACGGGGCAACGCGGAGGAAAAGTGCAGGCAATGCGCCCCGCAACCCGGATTCAGGCGTTCAGGGCATACTTTACCCGGTTTTAGACGGGGATGTCATGCTGCTTGAGCAGTGACAAGAATGCACTCTCATCAATGACACGGACACCGAGCTCCTCGGCCTTGTCGAGTTTGGAGCCGGCCCCGGGGCCGGCGATGACGCAATCGGTGTTTTTGGACACACTTCCTGCCACTTTCGCACCCAGTTTCTGCAGCTTTTCCTTGGCCTCGCTGCGCCCCATGGCCTCCAGAGTCCCGGTGACCACCCAGGTCTGGCCATTGAGAGGCAAGGCATCGCGGTTGACGGGGGCGGTTTCAGCCGGCGCAACACCGGCATCCAGCAGGGCCTGTATCACGGTCCGGTTGTGCTCCTCGGCAAAGAAGGCGCCAATGTGGTGGGCCATGACTTGGCCGATATCAGGAATGGCAATCAGATCTTCCTCGGTGGCGGACATCACTGCGGCCAGCGTTCCGAAGTGCGTAGCCAGGGCGTGGGCAGTGGCCTCCCCGACTTCCCGGATACCGAGGGCGAACAGGAATCGGGCCAGGGTCACCTGCTTGCTCTTTTGAATTGCCTCCACGAGGTTGCCGGCGGATTTTTCCCCCATCCTTTCAAGTCCGACCAGGGTTTCCACATCCAGGCCGTAAATATCCGCGACTGAACTCACCAGCTCCTGGTCGACCAGTTGCTCGATCAGTTTGACGCCCAGCCCGTCGATATCCATCGCCGCCCGCGAGGCAAAATGAATGATCGATTGCGTGCGCTGGGCCCGGCAGAACAACCCCCCGCTGCAGCGCATGAGGACTTCGTCCTCGATGTGCTCAATATCCGAACCACAGACCGGGCACGATGTCGGCGCCTCGATAGCCCGGGCCTGTTTCGGGCGCCGGTCAGGGATCACGGAGACGATCTTGGGTATCACATCGCCTGCCCGCCTGATAACCACCGCATCACCGATCTTCAGGCCGAGCCGGGCAACTTCGTCCATGTTGTGCAAGGTAGCATTGCTGACGGTGACACCGCCGACGAACACGGGTTCCAGCCGAGCCACGGGAGTAATGGTTCCGGTCCGGCCTACCTGGAATTCAACCGCGTTGAGCACGGTTGCCACTTCCTCGGCAGGAAACTTGTAGGCCATTGCCCAGCGGGGTGTCCGGGCATTCATGCCAAGCTCATCCTGCAAGTCGAAACGATCGACCTTGATGACGACGCCATCAATTTCATAATCCAGGTCATTACGCTTGCCCAGCAGTTTTTCGCAATACGCGTAACAAGCCGCCACGCCCCGGCAGGATTCCCTGTCCGGGTTAACCGGCAGCCCCCAGCCGGCGAACTTTTCAAACACGCTGCTCAGGGTGTCCGGCAGACTGGCGCCTTCGACCAGGCCATAGCTGTAGCAGAACATTTTCAGTGGCCGCCTGGCCGTGATCCGCGAATCCAGTTGCCGCAGTGTACCTGCCGCCGCGTTGCGCGGATTGACAAAGACCTTCTCCCCCGCTTTTTCAGCGGCGGCATTCATTTTCGCGAACCCGCTTTTGGTCATGTAGACCTCGCCGCGCACTTCCAGGCGTTTCGGCAGGCCCGCGCCTTCCAGCCTGAGCGGAATCTCATCGATGGTGCGCACATTATGGGTGATGTCCTCGCCGGTGGTACCGTCGCCGCGAGTGGCGCCGCGCACCAGCAGCCCGTCCTCGTAGAGCAGGCTCACCGCCACTCCATCGACCTTGGGTTCACAGCTGTAATCCAGTGCCGCGTCAATGTCGTTATGGGAGTCCAGGCGTTTCTGGATGCGACTTTCAAAACGGGCCAGCTCCGCTTCGCTGGTCACCTTGTCCAGGGACAGCATCGGGATTTCGTGGGTGACCTGGACAAAGCCGCTGAGCGGTTCGCTGCCGATCCGCTGGCTGGGAGAGTCAGGCGTGGCCAGTTCGGGCCATTCCTGTTCTATCTCGAGCAGGCGGTCGAACAGGCGGTCATATTCCTGGTCGGGGATTTCAGGGCTGTCGTGGCGGTAATACAGCCGGTTGTGATGCTCGATCTGCCGGCGCAGATCCCCGAGTTCCCTGATGAGTGCTTTGGAAGGGGCTGTCATTTGGGATTACCCGGAGGCCGGCTTGCTGTGCCGGGTTATTTCCGGGCCAGCATCTCCAGCTCGAAATCACGGATGCGCTGGCGGCTGTGCTCGATAGTCTGGCGGGTAAAGACGCTGCGATTCTCATCCTTGAGCACGGCATCCAGTTCATCCTTGACGGCCTGCGCCGTCTTCAGCATCTGGTCAAAACATTGCATGTTGCCGAGTTTGTTCGGCAGCTGCATGAAGAAACTGACTCCTGGTGTCGAGAAGGTTTCCATGTCGCTCATGGAAAAGGTGCCGGGCTTGAGCATGTTGGCCATGCTGAACATCACCGGCCCCTTGCCGGAATTGTCGGCATGGCGATGGAATATGCTCATGTCGCCCAGACGCATGCCATGCTTCATCAGCACCGGCAGCATCCGGCGGCCTTCCATTTCAGTGCCCGGCTTGGCCATGACATTGATGATGATGACCTGTGCCGCCAGGCCCTGCCCGGGCTCGTCCTCGGATTCACCATCCTCTTCATGGTCGACAAGGTCGTTATGCTCCAGGTCGAGTTCGCCCTGGTCATCACGGCCGAAGGTCAGATCGGCATTCCCGAATGTGGGCTCTATTCTCTCGCCGCTGGTCCGGCTCTTGCGGGGCTCAGGCTTGCGGGGGGCCACTTTGGTCTTGCCGATACCATCGTCGTCGAAGTCATCGATGGCAGACCAGGGCTCCTCGTCATCCTCCGGTTCCGGCAGCTCGAAGTCATCCTCGTCACCGGTTTCATCAACAGCAGCTTCAGGGGGGTGTTTTATTACAGGAGACTCCTGCGCGGGCACCTCATCCTCATCCTCACCCTCATCCTGGTCAGATTCTTCGTCATCCCACTCCGCTTCCCAGTCCTCTTCCCAG
>CAZVSC010000005.1:0-3144 GCA_964629325.1 uncultured Enterobacteriaceae bacterium | reverse complement strand
CTTCCCAGTCCTCTTCCCAGGCGTCATCACTGTCGACGTCGTCTGCCTCGTCACTGTCATCGACCTCGTCCGTGTCCTCGTATTCCTCGATATCGTCACTGTCGATATCCACGGAGTCCATCAACACGGGAACTTCAACGCCGGAACGGGGTTTGATGCGGGCACCGCCATTGGGTAATTCAGACTTGGTCAGGAGCTCGGTAGTGTCCTGGCCGTCATCGGGAGAGATATTTTTGTCAAGCTTGACCCGGATGCGGGTCTTGCGCTCCTGCCATTTGCGCCTGAAACCATCGAGCAGGATCAGCACGATAAAGATAATGACTATGATGGCTAACCAGTCTCTGATACCCATGCTTGTTCTCTAGTCGTACTTTTGTCGTACCTTCGTCGTACCTGGTCGGGTTAACTGCTTTTTATATTTTTCTTCTGCTTACTTTTGCCGGAACCGCTGCTTGCCTGGTGATTATACAGCCACCATTTCCGCCGCTTCATCTATATCCACAGCCACTAGCCTGGAAACACCGGGCTCGTGCATGGTTACGCCCATCAACTGGTGCGCATGCTCCATGGTGATCCGGTTATGCGTGATGAAGATGAACTGCACCATGGAAGACATCTCCTTGACCATATCAATGTAACGGCCGACGTTGGCATCGTCCAGTGGCGCATCGACCTCGTCGAGCATACAGAACGGCGATGGATTAAGCCGGAATATGGAGAACACCAGGGCGATCGCGGTCATGGCCTTTTCACCACCGGAGAGCAGGTGGATCGTGCTGTTTTTCTTGCCGGGGGGACGCGCCATGATCTCGACGCCGGTATCCAGCAGGTCCTCGCCCACCATGTTCAGGTAGGCATGACCGCCGCCGAACACCTTGGGAAACAGTTCCTGCAGGCCGTTGTTGATCTTGTCGAAGGTTTCCTTGAAACGGGTGCGGGTTTCCTTGTCGATCTTGCGGATGGCGTTCTGGAGGGTTTTCAGCGCCCGCTCCAGGTCCTCATTCTGCTCGTCCAGGTAGATTTTGCGTTCTGACTGGGTGTCGTACTCGTCGATGGCAGCCAGGTTGATGGGACCCAGGCGGCTGATGCGGTTGCCGAGTTTTTCCAGTTCTTCCTCGCAGCTTTTTTCGGTGACTTCTTCTTCCTGTTCACCCTTTTCGGCAATGCGCCTGAGCACCTGCTCCCTGTCATAGCCGCTATCGGACAACTGCTGCTCAAGGGCCGCTCGTTTCACGGTATCACCCTCGATGCTGAGGCGCTTGTTGCTGAGTTCGTCCCGAATGGCCTGGGATTCTTCCTGGGAAGCGTTGCGGGCGCTTTCCAGTTCGCGCTTCTGGTGATCGATGTCATCCACGCGGGCCTTGGCCTCACCCAGGCCGCCTTCCAGGCTTAAGCGCCGCTCCAGTTTCTGCTCCAGCTCTTCTTTCAGGGCGGGAATGGGTACATCAGCCTGCTGCAGGTATTCTGAGAGCTGCTGTTCGCGATTCTTGTAGGAGTCCACCTGCGTCGAGAGGCGATCCATGTTGTGCTGCAGGGATTCGCGCTGCGCGGTCAGGGTCTGGTGCTGCAACGCCAGGCGATGCGCTTCATCCTTGTCTTTCACGGCCTGGTCACGTGCAGTGTCAAGGGCAGTGCGGTACTCGTCGCGGCTCTCGATCAGCACTTCGCGACGTACCGTATGCTGCTCCATCTTGTCGAGAATGGTTTCCAGGTTCTCGCGGGAGCTGCGGATATTCTCCTTTTCGGTTTCGAGCTGCTTTTCCAGTTCCTCGATTTCCACGGTCAGGCGCTGGCGACGCTTTTCCGCCTGCTCGATCTTGGTCAGCCGGGCGGATTTGTCGGCGCTCAGCTCGGTCAGATCGCGGTTGACCACGGTCAATTCCTTCAGCAGGCCGTCCCGGTCTGCCTCCAGGGTCTGCAACAGGGCTTCCTCGTTCTTCAGCTTGTCGGCGGTCTGTGCGATCTGGACCTGCGCATCGGCAATATTGCCTTCAAGGGCCTCCAGTTCCTGCTGGCGCTGGATCACGCCGGCTTTCTCATCGAAGCCCCGGGCTACACGCAGCCAGGACGGGCCCAGCCAGACGCCTTCGGGCGTGACCAGTGATTCTCCGGCAGCCAGGCTGCCACGCTGGGCCAGGGCATCGGCCAGCGATTCGACACAGTAGATGCCGGACAACAGTGCACTGAGGTTCTGGGCGGAGCGAACCTTATCCTGCAGCGGACTTGCCTGCAGGCGGTCGTTGGCGCTGCTGCCACTGCCCTGCCAGGTTGTATCGATCAACTGCAGGCTGCCGTCACTGAATTCGCCGAGGACCGCACTGACGGTATCGAGGCTGTCGATGCAAACGGCCTGCAGGCTTTCACCCAGAACCATTTCCATGGCGGCCTGCCATTTCTCCTCGACCTGGAGGTTGTCGCCCAGGCGGGGCTTGCCGGCCAGGTTGTTGCGTTCCAGCCAGTTGATCGTGCTCTTGTCATTACGGCCCAGCGCGGCCTTCTGCAGGGCCTCCAGCGAGGACTTCTGCCCGAGCATGGATTGCAGCCTGCTACGCCTGTCGTTTAATTCGTTGTTGCTGTTGCGGATCGACTGCCGGATACGGTCGATTTTTTCATTCAGGGTCTGGCGGCTGGTTTCCTGGGCTTCCTGGCGTGACATCATGTCACGCAGCCGCTCTTCCAGGTCCTGCAGATCGGTATCATCCGGCGTTTCGAGATTTTCCAGCTCATGACGCAGGGAATTGCGGCGCTGCTTGCCGCGGTCGACGATGTTTTCCAGGTGGTTGATGCGCTCCTGCTCCACTTCCGCTTTCTGGGAAGTTTCCGACGCATCCTCGTTGAAGCGGTCCCATTCAAGCTGCCAGCTGGCCATTTTCTGCTCGGCCTGGGCCAGGGATGCGGTAGACGCCTGTTCACGCGCGCTGGCGGCCTGCAACTGGGGCTCAACCTCGGCCACCTGGCTCTTCAGGGTGGCGATCTTGTCCATGTCCAGGGCCAGTTCCTTCTGGAAGTGCTGCAGCGATTCCTGGATTTCGCCCAGGTCCAGTTCCAGCTGCTGCTTGCGCTGCCCCTGGTACTCGATGTTCTGCTCGATGCGGGTGATTTCGCTGCCCAGGGAATAATAGGTGCTCTGGATTTCCTGGTAGG
>CAZVSC010000004.1:83517-98705 GCA_964629325.1 uncultured Enterobacteriaceae bacterium | reverse complement strand
GCTGACCTCAACACTGCCAGTGTTGCGCTCTCCCAGCTGAGCTATGGCCCCGCTTGCATTCACAAACCTGCCTGAAATTTGTCCAGCTTTTTCAGGCAGCTGCCGTCACGGAACGGCGAAGGTGCGCATTGTAGGGAGGACCCCCTGCCCTGTCAACAATTTCAGGAATTCCGGGGCCTTGCGCCGGTTTTCGACCAAAATCCGGGACTTACTCGCCTTGTTCCGTGTCCCTGGTTCCCTGGCCATCCAGCGTGAGCTGGCGGAAGTCGGATTCAAGTTTCTTGGCACCCTTTTTCGACACGCCGCCCAACTGTTCGATGGCATGGCGCAACCTTGCACGCGTCATGTCCTTGCCGATAATGCTGATGGAATCGATCACCGATACCGACACTGAGGTGCCGGCGATGGCGATGAACACCGGAAACAGGAAATCGCGGATCTTGATACCCATCTGCTCGGCCATGCCCATCAACAGACCCTCGATGCGGTCGCGGTGCCATGCGGGCAGAGTCTCGATGGCCCAGGCGATGAACTGGAGTATCTTCACGCTGTCTTCCTGGCTGATGACCTTGTGGGTGAAACTTTCCGCGGTAATGGCCGGCATGCCACTGGCAAAGAAGCCCGCCAGCGGAGCCACGTCGGTGAAGCGTTCAACTCTCGGTTTTATCAGGGGCACGATCTGGTGCAGGACTTCCGGGTTGAAGGCCCACTCACCGAAACGCTGCATGAACTCCTCGTCGGACAGTTTCTCGCGCAGGTAGCGGCCGTTAAGCCAGTTCAGCTTTTCGGTATCAAAGACCGGGCCGCCCAGGGAGACGCGATTGATGTCGAAGTTGGCGATCATGTCCTCAACAGAAAAGAGCTCCTCGCCCTCTTTGCCGTCACGCGCGGGCATGCTCCATCCCATCATGCCCAGGTAGTTCACCACTGCCTCGCTCAGGTAGCCCATCTTCCTGTAATAGCCAATGGATGTGGGATTCTTGCGCTTGCTGAGTTTGCTCTTGTCGGCGTTGCGAAGCAGCGGCATGTGGATGAACACCGGCGGCTCCCAGCCGAAGTACTCGTACAGCTTGAGGTGCTTGGGCGCGGAGTTGATCCACTCCTCGCCGCGGATGATGTGGGTGATGCCCATCAGGTGGTCGTCCACCACGTTGGCCAGGTGGTAGGTCGGCATGCCGTCGGATTTCATCAACACCTGCATGTCCACCTGGGCCCAGTCGATCTCGATATCGCCGCGCAGCATGTCCTTCACCACGCAGGTACCCCGCCGCGGCTTGTGCATGCGGATGACATGGGGCATGCCCTTGTCCAGGCTGGCCTTGACCTCGTCCAGGGTCAGGGCCTGGCACAGGCCGTCGTAGCCGGGCTGCAGCTTCTTTTCCTGCTGCTCCCTGCGCAGGGCATCCAGGCGCTCTTCGGTGCAGAAGCAGTAGAAGGCGTTACCGCTGTCGATCAGCTTGTGGACATGTTCCTTGTAGATGTCGCCGCGCTCGCTCTGGCGGTACGGGCCGCAGGGACCGCCCTTGTCAGGACCCTCGTCCCAGTCCAGGTGCAGCCAGCGCAGGGATTCGAGAATGTCATCCTCGGACTGGCGCGTGCTGCGCGCCTGGTCCGTATCCTCGATGCGCAGGATGAACTTGCCGCCCATCTGGCGCGCGAAACACATGTTGAACAGCGCGATGTAGGCGGTGCCGACATGGGGGTCCCCGGTAGGAGACGGGGCGATACGGGTACGGACTTCAGACATGCAACTACGATGGTTCCGGTTTGGTGAAAGACGGAATTATACGTGCTTTATCGGGAGGATAAAGGATACAAGATACAGGATACTGGGAGGGTTCAGGGTTTACAGCACGTACTACGCTTCTATTTCTGCCAGCGGCGTGAATAATAACGCCGACTGCCCGTTACCTGCCGGACTCCCTGTATCCTGTATCTTGTATCTTTTATCCGGTTATCCGGTATCCCGTCATTCATGCCGTAGCGGCTTTCGCAATTGCTTCGTCTGACCCCGACGGGTCTTCGTATCCAGACGCTTCTTCACGGCAGACTTCTTCGGTTTGGTCGCCACGCGCCTCTTCGGCACCTTCAGGGCCGCCTGGATGATCTGTTTCAGGCGCAATATGGCCTGTTCACGATTACGGGTCTGGCTGCGCTCTTCCTGGGCCTTGATGACGATGACGCCCTCCTTGCTGATCCGGGTATCGTGGGTGGCCAGCAGGCGCTGTTTCACCTCCCGGGGCAGCGAGGAAGCTGGAATGTCGAAGCGCAGGTGGATGGCGGTGCTGGTCTTGTTGACGTTCTGCCCGCCGGGACCTGATGAGCGAATGGCCTCGAACTCGATTTCATCATCCGCGAGATGAATATGGGGGGAAATCGTGATCATCGGTCACAGGTCGATTACTGTTTCAGCTATAGGTTTCGATGAAGCGTTTCAGCACGGGTGCCAGCTGGTCCCCTTCGAGTCCGAGGAATAATGCCGGCGACAGGTGGTTATGGCCCAGCATGGTCACCTCCCAGGGCAGGCCGCCATGCTTGCCGAGCCAGGCGTTGAGAAACTGCAGGGTCTGTGCCTGGAACTTGGCCGGATCGAATTCTGCCATGCTGACCAGCAGCGGAATGTCCGTTTCCAGCAGTCCGTCCAGGGACGATTTCCGGTAATACGTCGATTCATCGTCACCCAGGTAGGCTTGTTCCATCGGTGTCGTGGGCATGGAAACGAAATCGTAGACCGCCGACAGCAGGATGGCGCCCTTCAGGCCGTGGGGCTTGTTGCCATAGACCTCCCGGTGAGCCAGGTAGCCGGCCGAGTGGGCGCCGCCGGCTGACTGTCCCATCAGGAAAACCCGGTTCGCATCGAGGCCATGGTCAGCACCCCTGGCCTGGATGAACTCCACTGCCCGGCGGATATCCTCGATCCCGGCAGGCCATTGGCTGCCGGGTGCCAGCCGGTAGGTCATGCAGACCCCGGCGAATCCGTTTCTTGCCGCCCAGGCGCCGATGTTGGAGTAAAAGGGACTGCCCTCGCTGTGCTTGTCGCCGGCAATGAAGCCTCCGCCATGCACGAACAGCAACACCGGTTTCAGGCCGTTGGCGCCTTTCGCCTGGAATATATCGAGACGATGGCGTTCATCATTGCCATAAGCTATGTCGCGCGCGACCTCACAGCCGTCCAGGAAACCATCCGGCACGAGCGGTGTAACGATCTCACGGGTACCGCCCAGCAGTTCCGGGGTAAGTTCGCGGCCGAGGCTTTTGATCTTCGAGGCGAAAACAGAGAAGGTCATATTCAATTGTCCTGAACATAATGTAGGCCGGAAGAGGCCCGCAGGGCCGTCATCCGGCAAAATTTCAAGATTGTTCATGCCGGATGACGGCCCTGCGGGCCTCTTCCGGCCTACGATAATTTAACTGTCAGCCAGCTTCTTCAGCGCGTCGCCGGTCACCCGGTAGATACGCCACTCACTCATCTCGACCGCTCCCAGCGACTTGTAGAATTCTATGCTGGGGGTATTCCAGTCCAGCACGCTCCATTCGAAACGGCCGCAGTCATTGTCCAGCGCGATGCCGGCAATATGCACCAGCAGCGCCTTGCCGACGCCCTTGCCGCGGTGCTCCGGCGACACGTACAGATCCTCGAGATAGATGCCGTACTTGCCCAGCCAGGTGGAGTAATTAGAAAAATAAACGGCGAAGCCGACGGCTTCACCCTCGATCTCGCCGATGAGGCATCGGGTTTTGGCAGCGGGCCCGAACAACGTCTCTTCGATCATGCCCGCGTTGGTCTTCACCTGCTCCGGCGCCTTTTCGTAAATCGCCAGCTCGTTGATGAAATGCAGGATCACCCCGACATCGTCGGGCGCGGCCTCGCGTATAACTGGTGCCGTCATGCCTGCGCCGCTTTCCGCGCGAGAGGTTTTTCTTCCATCAGGCCGACCAGGTTGCTGTCCGGGTCGCGTATGAAACCGATCAACAGCTCATGGTCCGGCATCTTCGCTGCCATGCCAGGGACGCGCTCGATATCCACTTGCAGGGCCTTGAGCTCATCGAAGATCTGCTCGATGTCTGAGACCTTGTAGTAAATGACGGACGTATGGTGATCCTGTTCGGGACCTTGCAGGGTCGTCAGCATCAGGCGCACGCCGCCGCAGTCGAAGAAAGCCATGGTGGGCGGCACGTCGAACAGCTTGTCGAGTTTGAGAATCTTCTCGTAGAAATAAACGCTCTTGTCCAGGTTGGAGATGGCTATGGCAATCTGGCCGATCGCCGATATGTTCATGGAATCGGACATGCGGGAAACCCTCACTGTCTCATTGGCTTCGAGACATTATAGGTAAGCTGCTGGCATAGCTGAAGTCGCGCTATTGCCATTTCAGCGTGTCGTGCAGCTTCACCACGTCACCGACAATGATCAGCGTCGGCGCCTTCACGTCGTTGCGCGCAATAATACCCGGCAGGGTCGCCAGCGTACCGGTATACACCTGCTGATGGGGCGTTGTGCCCTGCTGGATGAGCGCGATGGGCATTTCTGTCGACATGCCGTGCCTGATGAGTTCCTCGCAAATGATCGGCAGGCTGACCAGTCCCATGTAAAACACCAGGGTCTGGCTGTCCTGCACGAGGTTGGGCCAGTTGAGGTCGCAGGTATCGTCTTTCAGGTGTCCGGTGACGAAGCGCACCGACTGCGAATGGTCACGGTGCGTCAGCGGGATACCGGCATAACTGGCGCAGCCGGAGGCCGCAGTGATGCCGGGCACTACCTGGAACGGAATCTTGTGAGCGGCCAGCTCGGCGATTTCCTCCCCGCCGCGGCCGAAGATGAACGGGTCGCCGCCCTTCAGGCGCAGCACGCGCTTGCCCTGTTTCGCGAGGTCAACCAGCATGCGGCTGATGTCCTGCTGCGGCATGGTGTGCTGCCTGCGCTGCTTGCCGACATGAATTCTCTCGGCGTCCTGCCGGCACATGTTGAGGATTTCCTCCGTAACCAGGCGGTCAAAGAGCACCACGTCGGCTTGCTGCATCAGGCGCAGCGCGCGGAAAGTCAACAGATCCGGATCACCGGGACCGGCACCGACAAGATAGACCTCGCCCTGCACATCTGCATCGACATCTGCCAGCGCCTCGTCGAGCAATTGTTTCGCCGCGCTTTCCTTGCCGGCCATCATCTGTTCGGCGACAGGGCCGTTGAGCACTTTTTCCCAGAAGCGCATGCGCACGCCCATGTCGGGAATGAGCGCTTTCACCTTGTTTCGTGCCTCGCCCAGCAGACTGCCCAGTCGGCCGTAACCGGAAGGTATGAAGGTCTCCAGGCGGGCGCGCAGCAGGCGTGCCAGCATCGGCGACTGCCCGCTGGAGGATATCGCGACGACCACAGGTGAGCGGTCCACGATGGAAGGAAATATGAAATCACAGAGCCCGGGATTGTCCACCACGTTCACCGGCAGGTGCCGTGCATGGGCGAGTTCGTAGATGCGCCTGTTCAGGCCTTCATCATCGGTGGCAGCGATGACCAGGGTGACGCCGTCGAGGTCGCGCTCCTCGAAGCTGCGCGTCGTGATGGTGTGTTCGGCGCCTTCCAGAAGTCCCGTCAGTGCGGGATCAACGCTTTTGGCGACGAGACGTACGTGGGCGTCGGCCCGCAGCAGCATGGTGACCTTGCGGACAGCCACTTGCCCGCCGCCCACTACCAGGACCGGGCGGTCCTGGATGCGGAGGAAGATGGGCAGGTAATGCATAGGCTTTAAGGTTTGAGGATGGTCTTGACCCCACCCATGTAGGGTTGCAGGGCGTCCGGCACCGTCACGCTGCCATCGGCATTCTGGTAGTTCTCCAGCACCGCGATCAGCGTGCGTCCCACCGCCAGGCCGGAGCCGTTGATGGTGTGCATGAGCTCAGGCTTGCCGGTTTCCGGATTGCGGAACCGGGCCTGCATCCGCCTGGCCTGGAAGTCGCCGAAGTTGGAGCAGGAGGAAATTTCGCGGTAGGCATCCTGCCCGGGCAGCCACACTTCGATGTCATAGGTGATTTCGGCGGAGAAACCGAGGTCGCCACCGCAAAGCACGACGACGCGGTACGGCAGGTCCAGTTTCTGCAGGATTTTTTCAGCATGCAGAGTCAGTTCTTCGTGGGCCTGTTTCGACTGTTCCGGCTTCACCAGTTGCACCAGTTCCACCTTTTCGAACTGGTGCTGGCGGATCATGCCGCGGGTGTCCTTGCCGTAGCTGCCTGCCTCGCTGCGAAAACAGGGTGTGTGGCAGGCGAACTTCATCGGCAGTGCATCGGCATCGACGATCTCGTCTCGTACAAAGTTCGTCACAGGTACTTCGGCGGTTGGGATCAGGTAGAACTCGCGCTCGTCGGTGAGCTTGAACAGGTCGGCAGCGAATTTCGGCAATTGCCCGGTGCCAAAGGCAGAGTCGGCGTTAACCATGTTAGGCACGTTCACTTCCAGATAGCCATGCTCGGTGGTGTGGGTGTCGAGCATCAGCTGCACGATAGCGCGATGCAGCCTTGCCACCTCGCCCTTCATGATGACGAAGCGCGACCCGGTGATCTTGGTGGCTGTGGCGAAATCGAGGCCGTCACCGGCTTCGCCGAGTTCGACGTGGTCCTTTGGTGTGAAATCAAACTGGCGCGGTCTTCCCCAGGTGCGGATTTCCTGGTTGTCCGCATCGCTGCCCCCCTCCGGCACGCGCTCGTCGGGGATGTTCGGAATGCCGGTCACAATGGTATCGATCTCGGCCGCTATCACTTCCAGAGCCGCTTCCTTATCCTGCAACTGGCCCTTCAGGTTTTCCACTTCCGCCAGCAGGGGTGCGATGTCTTCACCGGAAGCCTTCGCCTTGCCGATATTTTTTGACTTGGTATTGCGCTCGTTTTGCAGGGCTTCTGTCTCAACCTGGATAGCCTTGCGTTTGGCGTCCAGTGCCTTGAACGCATCCACGTCCAGGGTATAGCCCTTCTTTTTCAGCAATTGGGCAACGGCTTCGGGTTCCGCACGAACCCACTTCGGATCAAGCATTTCGGTTCCAGTAAAGTGTTACGGGGTTAAAACAGGAATTTGGCCAGTGACAGGCCAAGCCAGGCGGCAATTATACAGACGACCACGCTGGACAGCACATAGATTATCGCGTTGGAGACCTGACCCTGCTCCAGCAGGCCGATGACATCCATGGAAAAGGTGGAAAAGGTGGTGAAGGCACCCAGGAAGCCGACGGTGACGATGCCGCGCCAGTACGGGCCCATTTCCAGCCGCTCGGTGATCAGGATGAAGGCAATACCGATTAGAAATGAGCCCGCGACATTGACGGTGAACGTGGCCCAGGGATAAGTGCTCCTGGTGGCGTGCGTAAACACGTTATAGACGAAGAAGCGGGACATGGCGCCCAGCGCCCCGCCGAAGGCGACTGCGAGATAGGTCATCAAAGTTACGCTCTACAATTCAGGTTTCTTTTCCAAAAAGGATACAAGATACAGGATACAAGGGGTGAATTTTCAAAGTCTGCCATTGTGAATTACCTTTGTTGACGCTAATCAGTTGCGCCTTCCGCAAACGCGAACCCACCTGTATCCTGTATCTTGTATCCCGTCATTTGTACCTTTTCTCGGCGCTGGCCGCATCCAGGCTGCGCAGGTATTCCAGCTTTTCCCTGATCTTCAGTTCCATACCCCGTTCGGTGGGATGGTAGAACTGCGTGTCCTTCAACTCTTCCGGAAAATAATTCTCCCCGGCGGCATAGGCGTTCGGTTCGTCGTGGGCATAGCGGTATTCTTTGCCGTAATCGAGATTCTTCATCAGCGTGGTCGGCGCGTTGCGCACGTGCATCGGCACGTCGTAGGCCGGAGTCGCTTTTACCGTATCCATGGCTTGGTTGTAAGCGGTATACACAGCATTGCTCTTTGGGGCGCAGGCAAGGTACACCAGGGCCTGGGCAATCGCCAGCTCGCCTTCCGGGCTGCCGAGGCGCTGCTGCACGTCCCAGGCATTCAGCGCAATCTGGATGCCGCGCGGGTCGGCATTGCCGATATCTTCCGTCGCCATGCGCACCACACGGCGGGCGATGTAGAGGGGATCGCAGCCGCCATCGAGCATGCGGCACAACCAGTACAACGCCGCATCGGGAGCCGAGCCGCGTACCGCCTTGTGCAGGACGGATATCTGCTCGTAGAAGGAATCGCCGCCCTTGTCGAAGCGCTTGGCATTGCCCTGTACTACCTGCGCCAGGGAATCCTCAGACAGGATGCGCTGCCCTGCTTCACCCTCTTCCAGCAGGTCCAATGCCACTTCGAGCAAGTTGAGCACGCGGCGGGCATCGCCGTCGGCGGCGCTGGCAATGAGCCGTTTCTGCGCGTCGGTCAGGACGATGTTGAGACTGCCCAGTCCCCGCTCCGTGTCGATGAGGGCCTGTTCCAGGATCTTCAGCAGCGCCTCATCAGTAAGGTTCTTCAGCACATAGACCCGGGCGCGGGACAGCAGCGCGTTGTTCAGCTCGAACGACGGGTTCTCCGTGGTGGCGCCGATAAAGATGACGGTGCCGTCTTCAATATGCGGCAAAAAGGCGTCCTGCTGGGACTTGTTGAAGCGGTGCACCTCGTCGACGAAAAGGATGGTCTTGCGGCCCCGAACATCACGTTCCTCGCGCGCGCGGGCGATGGCCTCGCGGATTTCCTTCACGCCCGACAGCACGGCGGAAATGCTTTCCAGATGCGCATCGCAGGCGCTGGCGATGATCCTTGCCAGCGTAGTCTTGCCCGTACCTGGCGGGCCCCACAGGATCATGGAATGGGGAATACCCGCAGTCACCGCTTCATAAAGCGGCTTGCCGGGGGCGATGATATGCTCCTGACCGGCGAAATCCTCGAGGGTGCGCGGGCGCATGGCCGCTGCCAGGGGCTGGTAGCTGTCGGCGCCGGACTGGAACAGGGACAGGGTCACGTCGGGGAGTTACTGGGTGTTGTCGATGATTTCCACGTCGTCGGGCATGTGGAATTCGAAGGTGCCGGGTTCTATGGCTGCATTGGCCTCGAGGCCCGAGAACGTCAGGCTCGTCTTCTGGCCCAGGCTGTCCTCGAACTGCATCTCCTCCAGGCTGCTGCCGGCGAAGGTGAGGCTCAGTCGGGTGAACAGGCTGTCACTGGCCTTTGGGTAAAGGATGAAACGGGCCAGTACGCCGCCATCCATGTCGGCGGAAGCAATGGTATAGGACTCGGCAATATCGGCAGCATCGCCATTGAGCAACATGACAGGGGTGCGGTTGATGTCATTGTCGAAATGCTCGACAGTGACCTGCTCGAGGTCGGGCTCAAAGCGCCAGATGCGTTCACCATTGGTCAGCATGGTCTCGGAATACGGACTGAGGATTTCCCAGTAGAAATGATCTGGCTTTTGCATGACCAGCAGCGCCTTGGATTCCTGGATCTCGCGGCCATCCTGGTCCAGGGTCAGCACATCCACATCCGCGCGCAAAGTCCGGGTCTGCTCGAGAATGGCGGCCAGTTGTGCGGCAGCGGCCAGTTCACCGGACGGTGCGGGCTCCTGGGCCATGACCAGGGGTGAAACCAGGAGCAGGAATGTCAGCCAAAACGTCTTCATGGCGTGATTATACTCACGCAGCGCAAAAAATAATTTACTTTAATTTGTTGTTTCAAGGTATTGATATTTAAATCAATCTCTTGGTGGAGGAGGTGCGATAACTTCGCGGTTGCCGTTGGCGCCCATCTCGGACACTACCCCGGCCATTTCCATGGCCTCGATCATGCGCGCGGCCCTGTTGTAACCGATACGCAACTTGCGCTGTACGGCGGAGATGGAGGCCTTGCGCGACTCGGTCACGAACCGCACCGCCTCGTCGTAGAGTGCATCATCCTCCTCTGCGCCCCCTTCGCCGCCTTCTGACGGGGTAAGTCCCGGCACGCCGTCGCCGGAGGAGTCAGAGGTGATGCTTTCGATGTAGTGAGGCTCGCCCCGCTGTTTCCAGGCTGCGGCAACGCGATGCACCTCGTCATCAGAAACGAAGGCGCCATGAACACGCTGGGCGATACCGCCACCCGGAGGCAGGAACAGCATGTCGCCATGACCCAGGAGCTGTTCGGCCCCGCCCTCGCCCAGAATGGTGCGCGAGTCCACCTTCGACTGCACCATAAAGGACAAGCGGGTGGGGATATTGGCCTTGATGAGGCCAGTAAGTACATCCACCGACGGGCGCTGGGTGGCCAGGATCAGATGGATGCCCGCGGCCCGGGCCTTCTGGGCAATACGGGCAATGAGCTCTTCCACCTTCTTGCCGACCACCATCATCATGTCGGCCAGTTCGTCGACAATGACCACGATCTGCGGCAATGCCACCAGGTCTTCAGGTATCTGGTCTGCCTCGTCCACCTCGGAGAGCGGATCAGGCTTCCACAACGGATCCGGGATCGGTTTACCGGCCTTGGCCGCTTCGGTCACTTTCTTGTTGTAACCGGCCAGATTGCGAACGCCCATGGCAGACATCAGTTTGTAACGGCGCTCCATTTCCGCAACCGACCAGCGCAGGCCATTGGCGGCGTCCTTCATATCGGTTATCACCGGCGTCAGCAGGTGGGGAATACCGTCGTAAACTGAAAGTTCAAGCATCTTCGGGTCGATCATGATCATGCGCACATCTTTGGGCGACGACTTGAACAGGATCGACAGGATCATGGCATTGATACCCACCGACTTGCCGGAGCCGGTGGTGCCGGCGACCAGCAGGTGCGGCATCTTGGCAAGATCAACCACCACCGGGTTGCCGCCGATGTCATGGCCAAGCGCCATGCTGATGGGCGAACGGGCATTGTCGAATTCCGCCGAGGACAACACCTGGCCGAGCTGGATCAGTTCCTTCTGCTCATTGGGAATTTCGATGCCTATAACGGTCTTGCCTGGAATGACTTCCACCACGCGCACGCTGGGCACTGCCAGGGACCGGGCCAGGTCCTTCACCAGGTTGGTGATTCGACTGACCTTCACGCCCGGGGCCGGCTGTACTTCGAACCGCGTGATCACGGGGCCGGGATTGATGGCCTCCACCTCGATCTCGATACCAAAATCCCGCAGCTTGATTTCCAGCAGCTTGGACATGGCCTCCAGAGCCTCGGTGGAATAACCGACCTTGGGCTGGTTGCCCCACTCATCAAGCAGGGAAATCGGCGGCAGCTCGCCGACGGATGAGGTGTCGAACAGCTTGCCCTGTTTTTCCTTCTGGACACGTTTGCTCGGCTCCTTTGGCACCTGTCTGACCGGAGCGATCTCGATGGGTTTCTTGCGTTTCTTCTCCTTCTCCACGAAATGGTCCAGGGATTCCTTGCGCTGGCGCACGATGCGCTCGGTTTCCGCCTTTTCGCGCTGTGCTTCGCGCCAGTGCGCCCAGCGCTCGGTGACATATTCGAAGCTGTTCAGGCACAGACGACCGGTGCCATCTACCAACGCCAGCCAGGACAGGCCCGTGGCCAGCGTGATGCCGAGAATGAACATCGTCAGGAAGATCAGGGTTGAGCCTGTCAGGTCGAAAGCCGGCAGCGCCATGCTGGCGATGCTGTTGCCCAGGATGCCGCCGGCCGAATTGGACAGGCTGGTGGCGAAATGCATGGTGGCGAGTGTTGCCGCACCCAGCAGGGTCAGGATAACGCCGGTGCCCCGCAGGCCGAACAGCTCCCATGACCAGGGCGTGGATTCCTTGCGTGTGCGGAACAGGATCACCGCCCGATAAGCCAGGAGCAGCGGGAACAGGTAGGACAGGTAGCCGAACAGCAGCAGCAGGACATCGGATATCCAGGCGCCGGAGCGGCCCACGGTATTGTTGATGAGGGCGCCCTCGCCCGTGCGCGACCAGCCCGGGTCCAGGGGGGAATAGGAGCTGATCGCCAGGAACAGGTACAGACCGATGGCCAGGAACAAGATCATCAGACCTTCCTTCAGGAACAGCGCCTTCAGGTTGACCGCATGCTCTTCCGCCGGCGGCGTCTTGGCATTTTTCTTGGTTGCTTTGCTCAAGTGACTAACTCAGGTGACCACGGGCTCGCATTAAAACCGTGCCAGTCGGTTGCCCCGGCCGGCCAAAACGGTATTGTACCCGGTTTTCCTGGCATTGTGACACTCTTTGTATGGGGGCTCACCCCCATATCTAGGGCGTTTCAGCGCGGTTTTCACAAGATACGGGATACCTGGGCTTTTTGCCTCTTTTACCCCTGCAGGATTCTGCTAACATACCTTCCCTTGAAAAAAGCGCCTGTGATCCCGACCTTTCACAGGAAATCAGCCACGACTTATGCAGGTCCCCGGGCTTGCCGACGACAATAACCAGCCAGGAAGCAGTACACTCATGAGCGACGTCCAACACCACCGCCTGATCATTCTCGGATCCGGCCCCGCAGGCTATACCGCTGCCGTTTATGCAGCCAGGGCCAACCTCAACCCGGTCGTGATCACCGGCATGCAGGCCGGCGGCCAGCTGACAACCACCACCGATGTGGACAACTGGCCCGGTGATGTCGAGGGTCTGCAGGGCCCTGACCTGATGGTGCGCATGCAGAAACATGCCGAGCGCTTCGACACCGAAATCATCTTCGACCATATCGACAGCGTTGACCTCGCGAACAAACCCTTCTCACTGAAAGGCAGCGTGGGCGAATACACCTGCGACGCCCTGATCATCGCCACTGGCGCCTCCGCCCAGTACCTTGGGCTGCCCTCGGAGGAAAAATACATGGGAAGCGGCGTCAGCGCCTGCGCCACCTGTGACGGTTTCTTCTACAAGGGCCAGAAAGTCGCAGTCATCGGCGGCGGCAACACCGCGGTCGAGGAAGCCCTGTACCTGTCCAACATCGCCAGCGAGGTCGTACTGGTGCATCGCCGGGATACCCTGCGTGCCGAGAAGATCCTGCAGGACAAGCTTTTCGACAAAGCCAAAAACGGCAACGTCACTCTCATGTGGAACCATACCCTCGAGGAAGTCCTGGGTGAAAATGGCGAGGTCTCCGGCATGCGCATCAAGAGCACCGGGGACGGCAGCACGCAGGACATCGGTCTTTCCGCGGTGTTCATTGCGGTCGGCCACAAGCCGAATACCGAGATATTCACCGGCCAGCTCGACATGGCCGGCGGCTACCTGAAGATCAGGACCGGCCTTGACGGCGGGGCCACCCAAACCAGCGTGCCGGGCGTGTTTGCCGCCGGGGACGTGGCCGACCACATCTATCGCCAGGCAGTGACTTCTGCCGGCTTTGGCTGCATGGCCGCCCTGGACGCGGAAAAATACCTGGATTCGCTGGAAGACGCGGCATCGTGATATGAGTTCCCTGCCCTGGCTGCACGACGACGATTTCGAGTTTCCGGATCCCGCGTCAGCACTGGTGGAACCCAACGGCCTGCTGGCCGCCGGCGGCAGTCTTGCCCCGGAGCGCCTGATCGAGGCCTACAGCAAAGGCATCTTTCCCTGGTTCGAGGCATCCCAGCCCATCCTCTGGTGGACGCCGGACCCGCGCATGGTGCTCTTCCCGCATGAACTGCACATCAGCCGAAGTCTCGAGAAACTGCAGCGCAAGTCCGACTACCGCATCAGTGCCGACGCGGCCTTCCGCGAGGTCATTACGGCCTGTGCCGGCAAACGTCACAATGCCCGGGGCACCTGGATCACGCCGGAAATAATCGAGGCCTATTGCGCCCTGCACAGGCTTGGCGCCGCCCATTCAATAGAGGTCTGGGACGGGGTCGACCTGATCGGCGGGCTTTACGGCATCGCCATGGGTGATGTGTTTTTCGGCGAGTCGATGTTCAGCCGTCGCCCGAATGCCTCCAAGCTGGCGTTTGCCTGGCTGGTGCCGCGACTGGAAAAACTGGGATACCGGCTGATTGACTGCCAGGTCAGCAGCGTCTACCTGGCCGGCTTCGGTGCCCGCGAAATCCCCCGGGCGGAATTTCTCAAACTGCTACCTGGGTCTGCTGAATATGGTCGCAATAAGGCACACTGGCCATTACAATAACCCGGCATCGGCCGTTTTACTGCACGCCGGTGACCATCCGGAAACCATCGAATTTAATTTGAGCAGAACGCCTTCTCAGTCATGACCTCACTGAAAGACATCAAACTGTTCACCACCCAGACGCACCCCTGCAGCTACCTGCCAGGTGAAGAAGCGCGTACGCTTTTCATCGACCCGGAATACCCTGTTTCAACAGAGTTTCACACGCACCTGTCCGAAATCGGTTTCCGCCGCAGCGGGGCCCATATGTACCGCCCCCATTGTTCCAACTGCCAGCACTGCGTAGCCTGCCGCGTAGTCGTCGATCGTTTCCAGCCAAACAAGCGCTATCGCCGCATCATGCGTCGCAACGAAGATCTTGCGGTTGATCTGGTGGAAAATATCAGCGGCGAAGAGTATTACCGGCTTTATGAGAATTACATCAATACCCGCCATCGGGACGGCGATATGTATCCCGCCACGCGCGAGCAGTTTGAATCATTTCTGGTGCAGCGCTGCGAATCCACCCTGTTCTACCGGGTCAGCGAGGGTGACCGCCTGCTGGCGGTGATGATCACAGACCTGCTCAGCAACGGGCTTTCCGCCGTTTACACCTTCTACAACGTGGATGAACAGAAACGCTCTCTTGGCAACTTCGCCATCCTCTGGCAGATCCGTGAAGCCGCCCGCCGCGGCCTGGATTACGTTTATCTGGGCTACTGGATACGCGATTGCGAGAAGATGAATTACAAACTGCAGTACCGCCCCATCGAGCTCCTGCTCAACCAGCGCTGGATCCGACTGACCTAGGCCGCCAGGTCCACGGCGAAACAGGCAGTACAAATGGTCAACAGAGCACAAAAACACTGCGCCTGCCTGTACTTTGCATGTTGCATCTCTTTATCCGATTACTTTGCCAAACAACCTGAATTCAGGCACAATGCGTCGCTTCAAAAAGACACCATAGGTTGGTAAATGGCAAAAGAAGACCAGATTGAAATGGACGGCGAAGTCATCGATACGCTGCCCAACACCATGTTCCGTGTGAAGCTGGAAAACGGCCACGTGGTCACCGCGCACATCTCCGGCAAGATGCGCAAGAACTATATCCGCATCCTCACCGGTGACAAGGTCAAGGTGGAACTGACCCCTTACGACCTCTCCAAGGGCCGCATCACTTACCGCGCCCGCTAATAACGTCTGCCAAC
>CAZVSC010000004.1:74868-83417 GCA_964629325.1 uncultured Enterobacteriaceae bacterium | reverse complement strand
TCTGCCGCCTATTGTTTGCCACCCATGCTCAGGCGTCGGCGTCAGCGTCTTCACGCCTGGCTGAGCGGTTGTTGTCGGGCTCCTCGATATCAAGGTGAATGTCGCCGTTCCTGACAGTCACGTGTACATCCCCGCCATTGACCAGCTTGCCGAACAGGATGTCCTCGGCCAGCGGCTTCTTGATGCGGGTCTGGATTAACCTCAGCATCGGGCGTGCGCCCATGGACTTGTCGTAACCATTTTCGACGAACCAGTCGATAGCATCTTCATCCACGTGCAGGGCCACTTTCTTGTCATCGAGCTGCACCTGCAATTCCACCAGGAACTTGTCGACCACGGTTCGAATGATGTCCGTATCGAGCGCGGCGAACTGGATAATCGAATCCAGGCGGTTGCGGAATTCCGGTGAAAATATGCGCTTGATGACTTCCATCGCATCCGTAGTGTGATCCTGGTTCGAGAAGCCGATGGAGGAGCGGCTCATTTCATGGGCGCCCGCATTGGTGGTCATGATCAGGACGACATTGCGGAAATCAGCCTTGCGCCCGTTATTGTCTGTCAGCGTACCGTGGTCCATGACCTGCAACAGGAGGTTGAAGACATCCGGGTGCGCCTTTTCAATCTCGTCGAGCAGCAGGACACAATGCGGGTTCTTTGCAATCGCTTCGGTGAGCAGGCCGCCCTGGTCGAAACCGATGTATCCGGGAGGTGCACCGATCAGGCGTGACACGGTGTGACGCTCCATGTATTCGGACATGTCGAAGCGCACCAGTTCCACGCCGAGGATCTTTGCCAGCTGGCGGCTGACTTCGGTCTTGCCGACTCCGGTGGGCCCCGCGAAAAGGTAGGAACCGATGGGCTTTTCGCCCTCTTTCAGGCCAGCGCGTGACAGCTTGATTGAGGATGACAGCGCATCGATGGCAGCATCCTGGCCGAACACCACCAGCTTCAGGTTTTTTTCAAGATCCTTAAGCAGGCTCTTGTCGGACGCCGACACGTTCTTCGGCGGAATGCGTGCGATCTGCGAAATGACGCGCTCGATATCGCCGACCTGGATCTGCTTCTTGCGTTTGCTCTCGGGCTGCAGGCGCTGGTAGGCACCGGCCTCATCGATGACATCGATGGCCTTGTCCGGCATGTAGCGGTCGTTGATATAGCGGCTGGCCATTTCGGCGGCGGCCTTGAGCGCCTTGTCGGTAAAGCGCAGGTCGTGATGTTCCTCGTAGCGTGTCTTCAGGCCCTTGAGAATCTGGTACGTGGTTTCCACGTCCGGCTCCTCGATATCGATCTTCTGGAAACGACGTGACAGCGCACGGTCTTTTTCGAAGATGCCACGGTATTCATTGTAGGTGGTCGAACCGATGCAGCGCAGCTTGCCGGAAGCCAGGATCGGCTTAAGCAGGTTGGATGCATCCATGACGCCGCCGGAGGCGGCACCCGCACCGATGATGGTGTGAATCTCATCGATAAACAAAATCGCGTGCTGCTTCCTGTCCAGTTCCGCAAGAAGCGCCTTGAAGCGCTTCTCGAAATCGCCGCGGTATTTGGTGCCGGCCAGCAGTGCACCCATGTCCAGTGAATAAATCACGCTGCCCTTGAGCACCTCCGGAACGTTGCCTTCCACGATGTGCTTGGCCAGGCCCTCGGCAATAGCGGTTTTGCCGACACCGGATTCTCCGACGAACAGCGGGTTGTTCTTGCGGCGACGGGACAGCACCTGAATGAGCCTGGTGATCTCCTTGTCGCGACCGATCAGCGGGTCGATGCGACCAGCCTTGGCTTCCTCGTTGAGATTGGTGGCAAAACTCTCAAGCGGGGACGGCGCCTTTTCACCTTCCTGCGCCTCGGTCTGCGCCTCCTGTTCCTGCTCGTCGCTCAGTCCTGGCGCCTTTGGCGTGCCGTGTGTGATGAAGTTGACGACGTCGCCGCGACTCACACCCTGCTTGCGCAGGAAATAAACAGCCTGGCTTTCCTTTTCGCCGAAGATGGCCACAAGCACATTGGCACCTGTGACTTCCCGTTTGCCGGAAGACTGCACATGAAAAACGGCGCGTTGGATAACGCGCTGGAAACCCAGGGTCTGGTCCACTTCGGGATTGATCTCGGGTTCGGTGATGATGGGAATCTGGGTGTCTACATAGTCAATCAGGTCCATGCGCAGTGCATCGAGATCGGCATTGCAGGCCAGCAGGATTTCGCGGGCGGAGGGGTCGTCGATGAGAGCCAGCAGCAGATGTTCAACTGTGATGAATTCGTGCAGCTTGCTGCGCGCGGTGTTGGCTGCGATATTCAGTGTGTTTTCAAATTCTCTGCTAAACATGTCCTGACTCTCTGTCCACCCCTGGCGGGGATCCAGTGGGTAATATGGGTCCTGCGTCGAAACTTTGCAATGCAGCAGGCGTGCAATCAGGCACTCCTGCCGGCATCGGGTTAGCAATCATCGCCTAATCGTCCACCTCGATATCGCACAACAGGGGATGTTCGGCTTCACGGGCATAGTCATTGACCTGCACCGCCTTGGTTTCGGCGATCTCGCGGGGAAACACACCGCAAACACCCTTGCCCTCGGTATGCACCTTGAGCATGACGCGCGTGGCCGTCTCGATATCCATGCCGAAAAACTTGCGCAGGACACCCACCACAAACTCCATGGGAGTGTAGTCGTCATTCAGCAGAATGACACGATACAGGGGCGGTGGTTTGAGTTTGACTTCCTCGGGCGCCAGGGCTTCACGGAGTCCGCCGGAACGGTGTACACCGTCTTCGTTTTCATCGCTGCCATGGCCGCGAATTGTCAGTGGGTACTGGTCTCTCATGATTACTATATTGTTACTTTCACTACGATAATAACTGTACTGGCAACTGTGCTGTATTCGAAATTCTTCTGTGTAATCAAGTAATTGGTCAGTCTTTCAGTGTGATCAATTTGACTTGTGGTTCAGGATTCAGCCGAGTGACCGGCCTGTGCGCCGGTCGGCGGAAGGTGTTTTAACTATACCATGATTCTCATATTTGATAGACAGGCAGGGCCAAAAAATATTGCATGCTTATTGCCTGGAAATAAGGAATTACGGGGCTTTCAGCAGCATTGCACGCTCCCCCAAATTATTTGACAAGCCATATAAAAGGGTTTATACGTTTTGTGCTCCAACCGGAATTTGATCGAATTCTGATTGCCGAATTACAGAAGGGGTGAAAAGCAGATGAGTACCGGTCAAGTGAAGTGGTTCAATAATGCCAAAGGGTTTGGCTTTATTTTACCGGATGATGGTGGTGACGACCTGTTCGCACACTACTCTTCAATTACCATGGAAGGATATAAAACATTAAAAGCAGGACAGGCAGTTTCATTTGATGTCATTGAAGGTCCGAAGGGATTGCATGCCGCCAATATTGTTCCGATAGGTGAAGAGAACAAGCCGGCTGCCAAACCTGAGGCCGCAGCCGGATCGGCTGTTGAAGCTGCTGAACAGAATGCCCAGGGGGAAGATGCTGCGGAAGACGATTCCGCTGCTGCATCCTGATAGTTTTTTCTCCGCCGAACGGCCCGGCAAACAGCCGGCAGCGTTCCGGACTGGTCATTTTGTCATCTGGACCTCTATCCATCCTTCCATTGCATACCGGAGCGGCACCCATATGTCTGTTGGCCGCGTTTCCCCTTGCCCTGCCTGTAAACAGTCGCCATGAGTCCGCCCAAAGCCAGGCTTATCCTGTTCAACAAGCCATTTGATGTGCTGAGCCAGTTCACCGATGGTGACGGCAGGCGTACGCTCGCAGATTTCATTCCGGTAAAGGATGTTTATCCGGCCGGCCGCCTGGACCGCGATTCCGAGGGCCTGCTCCTCTTGACCGATCACGGCAAACTGCAGCACCAGGTCAGTGACCCGAAAAACAGAATGGCCAAGACCTACCTCGCCCAGGTTGAGGGCGAGATCAGCGATGAAGCAATAAATGCCCTGTGCGTCGGCGTCAACCTGAAGGATGGCCCCACCCTGCCGGCCTCGGCACGCCGGATCGATCCTCCTGCACTTTGGCCAAGGATCCCGCCAATCCGGCAAAGAAAACACATTCCCACCAGCTGGCTGGAGCTTTCGATCACCGAGGGACGCAACAGGCAGGTGCGAAGAATGACCGCCGCAACCGGCTTTCCGACACTGCGCCTGGTGCGTATCCGGATAGGCCCGTGGTCGCTTGAGGATATCGAGCCGGGTGAATACCGGTTGCTGGAACTGGGCGCGAAGGAACTTGCCGCCTACTCCCAGCGCTGACTGGCCTCGGTGTCGGATGTTTTCGCTTCGACCCAGCTTTCACCATGTTCATCGCGGCATTTTTTCCAGAACGGCGCCCGGGTCTTCAGGTAATCCATGATGAATTCACAGGCTGAAAATGCCGCCTGCCGGTGCAGACTGGCAACGGCAACGAATACGATCTGTTCACTGGCTTTCATCTCACCGATGCGATGTATGACCGTGACGTCCAGGATGGGCCAGCGCGCCTCGGCCTGGTGGATGATTTTTTCCAGGCTCGATTCCGTCATACCCGGATAATGCTCGAGGATCAGGGATTCGACGTGACGCCCCTGTTCCAGGTCGCGGACAAGGCCGCTGAACGTGACGAGTGCGCCGCATTCCGGGTTGGCAAGACGCAGGATGTTGCACTCATTTTCTACAGAGAAGTCTTCAGGCTGGATGGAAATCTTCATACCCTTCAGCCCCCGGTCACCGGCGGGAAAAAAGCCACTTCGTCTCCGTCTGCAAGGCTGGCGGAGCGGTCCGCCATTTCGTGGTTCACCGCGATCATCACGGATCGCTCACCGAGAACATCCTGCCAGTCTTTACCGTGCTTCTTCACCAGCAGGTCGATGAGGCCTGCCACCGTAGTCACACCCGCGGGCAATTCGAGTTTCTCCAGGTCGCAACCGAGGCTTTCCCGGACACTGGCAAAATAATGAACGGCAATCATGGGAAAGGCTTCTCAGGAGTCGGCACGATAGTGCCCGGATTTGCCGCCGGCTTTTTCCAGCAGGCGCACACCCTCTATGACCATGCCGCGATCCACCGCCTTGCACATGTCGTAAATGGTAAGTGCCGCCACAGAGGCGGCCGTCAGCGCTTCCATTTCCACACCTGTCTGCCCGGCCAGCTTGCAGGTTACCGTGATGCGCACCTGGCTGGCGGTAGTGTCCGCCTCCAGGTCCACATTGACCGAACTCAGCATCAGCGGGTGGCACAGCGGGATCAGGTCGGCACATTTCTTCGCCGCCTGGATGCCGGCAATACGGGCTACCGCAAAGACATCGCCCTTCTTGTGCCCGCCTTCGATGATCAGTTTCAGGGTTTCCGGCTGCATCCCGACAACGGCTTGTGCAATGGCAATGCGCTCGGTTATTGACTTGGCGCCGACATCCACCATCTGCGCCTGCCCGGCGGCATCGATATGGGTTAATTTAGACATTTGCTATGGTGATCCGTATTAAAACCCTATTATCCCCGCTTAACGGCTTTTTATGAAGTACAGCCGTGAACGCCCTTGGAGTGCAGCCGCGGGCCCCGCTGGCATAAACGCCGAGTTTAACGCCCCGGGCTTTTCGGGTAGGATGCGCGGTTTTTCGCTGACACGGTCGCCGGCCATGCAGGAAACAATGATCTGGACACCACACAGCACAGTCGCCACCGTCGTGGAAAACGCCGGCCGCTTTCTCATGGTCGAGGAAACCGATGACGGCAGGACCGTATTCAACCAGCCGGCCGGCCATCTCGATGAAGGGGAAACCCTGTTCGAGGCTGCGGTCCGGGAAACCCTTGAGGAAACCGCCTGGCATGTGATTCTGACCGACTACCTGGGCACCTATGTCTATCGTGCTCCCAATGACATTACCTATGTCAGGCACTGCTTCGTTGCCTTGCCGGACAGCCATGAGCCCGACCGCATGCTGGATGCAGGCATCATTGCCGCGCACTGGATCGATGCGGCCACCATACTCGATCCGGGTTTCAATGCGCGCAGTCCGCTGGTCATCAAGGCGATCCAGGATTACCTGGCAGGCCGGCGCATACCCCTGAATTCGATATACCATCTCCTGTAGATCATGAAACCGCCCGCACAAACCAAAGTCATCGTCGGTATGTCAGGAGGCGTTGACTCCTCCGTGGCCGCCCTGCTGCTCCTGGAACAGGGCTACCAGGTGGAAGGCCTGTTCATGAAGAACTGGGACGAGGATGACGGCACCGAGTACTGCACTGCAAAGGAAGACCTGGCCGACGCCACTGCAGTGTGTGAAAAAATCGGCATCAAGCTGCACAGTGCCAATTTTGCCGCCGAGTACTGGGACAACGTGTTCGAACATTTTCTGACAGAGTACCGCGCAGGCCGCACGCCCAACCCCGACATCCTTTGCAACAGGGAGATCAAGTTCAAGGCCTTCCTCGATTACGCCACCCATCTTGGCGCCGACCTCATAGCCACAGGGCACTATGTGCGCCGCGGTGAGGACAATGGCCATGCCCTGCTGCTCAAGGGACTGGATCCCAACAAGGACCAGAGCTATTTCCTGTGCGCCGTCAGCGAAAACCAGATTGCCCGCACGCTGTTCCCTGTGGGCGACCTCGAAAAAGGCCAGGTGCGCGCCATTGCCGAAGCCCATGGCCTGGTAACGCACGACAAGAAGGACAGTACGGGCATCTGCTTCATCGGGGAACGCCGGTTCAAGGATTTCCTGGAAACCTATATCCCGGCCCAGCCCGGCAATATCGAAACGCCTGAAGGCGCAATTGTCGGACAGCACAGTGGACTGATGTTCCACACCCTTGGCCAGCGCCAGGGCCTGGGTATCGGCGGCCTGAAGGATCGGCCGGAAGAACCCTGGTACGTGGCGGACAAGGACCTCGAGCGCAACGTACTGGTGGTCGTCCAGGGCAATGCACATCCCCTGTTGTTTGCCAGGGGCCTTTACTGCGGCCCGGTCGACTGGGTCAGCAATGAACCACCATCCCTGCCCCTGGCCAGCAAGGCCAAGATCCGATATCGCCAGGCAGACCAGGATTGCACACTGGCAGAGGAAGGCGGCCGCCTTGTGGTATCGTTTTCAACACCGCAACGGGCAGTCACTCCTGGCCAGTCCATCGTGTTCTACCGGGGCGATGTATGCCTGGGTGGCGCTGTCATCGAGGAACAAATTCGCTGAAACACGCGAGACAAACCATGGATAGGAAACTGCGCCAGTGCCTTGCCCTTTCCGGTGTCGCCCAGTCCGCCTACATGGTCAGGCAGCTGGCCCACCATGGCATGGTCGGCCAGGATAAGCTGAACACCCTGGTGCGCAGCCTTTTCATCACGTCACCGCAAACCACCGTGGACGTTTATGGCAGCGTTAACCGGCTGAACCTGGGCATGCAGGTGCTGCAGGAAATTGTCAGGAGCGGCGACGGCAATGACAGCCTGAAAAGCCCGGAAGTCATGCGCTACTTTCTTGGCATCCTGCACCTTGAACGTAAACTGGCAGCACGCCAGGACCTGTTGCGCATCATCGGCAAGCGCCTGGAACAGCTGGAGCATGCCGCACTGGACAGCCCCGACCTGGCTTCCCCGGATCTCATGCAACGCCTGGCGTCGGTCTACCAGGACACGCTCAGCACGCTGCCGTATCGTATCCAGGTTTCCGGTGAGGTCAGCTTTCTCAAGAATGAAGAGGTGGCGGACAAAATCCGCGCCGTACTTATGGCAGGCATCCGCTCTGCCGTGCTCTGGCAGCAATCCGGCGGCCGTCGCTGGCATCTGCTGTTCTTCCGCCGCAATATCGACCGCAGCCTGCACCTGCTGCTAAACCAGCTGCACGAGATTCACTGATCCTGGGACCAGGTTTCCAGGGCAAGACCATCAATGCCTGCAAAGGGCTTGCCGTTCAGCGCCAGCAGAGTGGCGTGCAGGCTGAGGGCATGGGCGGCAACCATGGCGTCGTTCATGTTGATGGAATGCCCCGCCTGCATTGCCTGCTGCTGGATGGCCGTGTAGCAATCCACGGCCTCGCGATTCCAGGGCACAACGTCTTCCAGCCGCTCGCAAAACTCCTCCACCAGCGCCATATGAGCGGATTGGTTTTCCGTCAGCAGGACCCCGGCGATCAGCTCGGCATAAGTGATGGCGGAGATGACCACTTCGTCCCCCGCCGTTGACCAGGCCTGCAGCCTGGAGAGGAGCGTTGCCGGTTGCTGCCTGATGACGAGGCGGCAAATGTCCGCCGACAGCATGATGATCATGATTTGACCAGCCGGGGCCGGATGACCATGAAATCATCCTCTGCGGCCGGCAGATCGGCGAAGGACTCCCAGGTTTTCCGTGCGGGTGTGAGAATGACCGCATTGCCGCGCTTTTCCACATACACGGCATCGATGCCGGTGAAGGCCAGTTCCTTCGGGATGCGCACCGCCTGGCTGCGGCCGTTGATGAAGAGCTTGGCTTTGACCGGGTCGGCCCCGGATTCCGGTGACTTGCTCATGGCACTCTCCTGGTGTGTATGGCCTGGTATGTATGGTCTGGTATGTATGGTCTGG
>CAZVSC010000004.1:67234-74768 GCA_964629325.1 uncultured Enterobacteriaceae bacterium | reverse complement strand
CTGGTATGTATGGTCTGGTATGTATGGTCTGGAACTACCCTGAATAGCCTGGGCAGGATATCGGGGAAAGTATACCCGACGAGATGATATGTCAAGCATATACCTGATTTCAAAAACAGTCTTTATACCAGCAAATATAAGGGGTTAGGACTGCCGTTTATGCTGCCATTGGCGTATAATGCCGTGCTTTTCAGAGCCCTGGCGAATACCCCTCATGATCCTGACATCGCTGAACGCCATTTCCCCGGTCGACGGCCGTTACCACAGCAAAACCACTGCCCTGCAACCCTATTTCAGCGAGTTCGGCCTAATCCGCTACCGCGTGATCGTGGAAATTCGCTGGCTGCAGCGCCTGGCTGAAAACCCCGGCATCCATG
This sequence comes from uncultured Enterobacteriaceae bacterium, assembly GCA_964629325.1. GTDB lineage: Bacteria > Pseudomonadota > Gammaproteobacteria > Pseudomonadales > Pseudohongiellaceae > Eutrophocola. Next base: position 74,391 of record CAZVSC010000004.1, on the reverse strand, counting down.
AAGTGCACGCCCTGTCAGCCGCCGCTGACAAGTTTCTGGACGAACTAATCGCCAATTTCGATGAAAAAGAGGCCGCTATCGTCAAGAACAGGGAAAAGACCACCAATCACGACGTTAAAGCGGTCGAGTACTACATCAAGGACAAACTGGTCGCCAACAAGGAACTGGCCGAGATCATGGAGTTCGTTCACTTCGCCTGCACATCCGAGGATATCAACAACCTGTCCTATGCCCTGATGCTCAAGGAAAGCATGGAAACCGTCATCGCGCCGATGATGGAGGAAGTCATTGCCGCAATCCGGGAGAAAGCCCGCGAGTATGCCGACGCCCCCCTGCTCTCGCGCACCCATGGCCAGACCGCCACGCCCTCCACCATGGGCAAGGAATTTGCCAACACGGTGGCGCGGCTGCAACGGCAGCTCGACATCATCAGAAAGACGGAATTCCTCGGCAAAATCAATGGCGCTGTCGGCAATTACAACGCGCACATTGCTGCCTATCCTGACGTGGACTGGGAAGCCAATGCCAGGACATTCGTAACCGGACTTGGCCTGACCTGGAATCCCTATACGACGCAGATCGAACCGCATGATTTCATCGCCGAGCATTTCGATGCCCTGGCCCGCTTCAACACCATCCTGATCGACTTCGATCGCGACGTCTGGGGATATATCTCACTCGGCTATTTCCGCCAGCAGACCGTGGCGGGTGAAGTGGGCTCCTCAACCATGCCGCACAAGGTAAACCCTATCGACTTCGAGAACTCCGAGGGCAATCTGGGAGTTGCCAACGCCCTCATGCAGCACCTTGCCCAGAAACTCCCGATCTCGCGCTGGCAGCGCGACCTGACCGATTCCACGGTCCTGCGCACCATCGGTGTCGGCCTGGCCCACAGCATTATCGCTTACCAGGCAAGCCTAAAGGGCATCGGCAAACTGCTCATCGACAGGAACCGGTTGCTGGCCGATCTCGACAACAGCTGGGAAGTCCTGGCCGAACCGTTCCAGACGGTCATGCGCCGTTATGGTATTGACGAACCTTATGAAAAACTCAAGGCGCTCACGCGCGGCCAGGCCATTAATGCCGAGACACTGGCAGCCTTCGTCGATACCCTGGACCTGCCGGATGACGTGAAGAAAGAACTGAAAAAAATGCGTCCTGACACCTACCTAGGTAACGCTGCCGCCCAAGCCAGAAAGATTTAGGGGGCCTCAGTGGAACTGGGTATCGACCTGGCCGCCTTTCTTGCCGAGTACTGGCAAAAGAAACCCCTGCTTATCAAGGCCGGCCTGCCCGGCTTCAGCGACTTTCTCAGTCCCGAGGAACTGGCAGGTCTCGCCTGTGAAGATGGCGTGGAATCACGCCTGGTGTTCAATGACGCCAGCGGCTGGAGACTGAAATCCGGTCCCTTCTCCGAACGCGACTTCACCTTCCTCCCCGAAACCAACTGGACACTGCTGGTACAGTCCGTCGATCACTGGCTTCCGGAAGTGAAAACCCTCCTGCAGGAAGTGTCTTTCATCCCGGCCTGGCGCCTGGATGACGTGATGATCAGTTACGCCGCACGCCATGGCGGTGTTGGCCCGCATTTCGATTATTACGATGTCTTCCTGGTCCAGGGTGCAGGTTCAAGGCAATGGCAGCTTGGTGCCGCCTGCGACAGCACCACGCCCCTCAATACGCAATCCGGCTTGAAGATACTGGAGGAATTCACGGCGGAGCAAACCATCGAGCTTGGGGCAGGCGATATCCTTTACATCCCCGCCGGGGTCTCTCATTGGGGTACGGCCATCGAGGCTGGCCTGAGTTATTCCATCGGTTTTCGCGCCCCCGACCTGGCTGAACTGCTGACCGCCTTCAGTATCGAGGTTTCCCTGGCGGACAAACCGGATGTCCGGTTTCGCGATCCCACCCTGGCCACGACTCTGCGCGCAGGCGAAATCAGCAAGGAGGCCCTCCAGCAGGTCAGGGCACTGTTGCAGCATGCTTTGGCGAATGACGAGTTGCTGCTCAACAGCTTTGGCAACCTCATGACAGAACCGCGCCTGCCCGAACTGCTGGAAGAACCGGAATCGGCCATAACCCCGGCACAGCTTGCGGTATTTCTCCAGAAAGGCATGACGTTGTCGCGGCATCCGGCCACACGTCTGGCATGCCATCACCGGGGTGACAGCTCTACCCTGTTCGTGAACGGGGAAGCCATCGTCCTGTCGCCCTTGAATGACAAGTTGCTCGCTCTCAACGAAGAACTGCAGTCCGCGTTCGGACGCCCCCTCGACCTGAAAGCCTTTCAGCGCAACGAGAGCTGTCTGAACTTGCTCGCGCAACTATTCAACCAGGGCGCACTGATCCAATCCTGAAACGAGGACCCAGCCATGACCTCACGACTCGGCATACTGCATCCCGGCGAAATGGGAACCGCGATAGCGGCGTCTGCATTGAACAGCGGCATTGATGTTTACTGGTGCCAGGGAGGCAGGAGTGAGGCGTCCCTCGCCAGGGCAAACAGTCTTGGCCTCAAGACCGTGGATACGTTGGCAGAGCTATGTAATTCCTGCGAAATCCTGGTGTCTGTTTGCCCGCCCCATGCCGCTGCCGCCCAGGCCGATGCCGTAATTGCCTGCGGCTTCCGTGGAATTTATGCCGACTTCAATGCCGTCTCTCCGGCAACCGTCCGGCAAATCGGCACCCGCATGGCTGCGGCAGGCATACGTTTTGTCGATGGTGGCATTATCGGACTGCCGCCCATACAACCCGGAACAACCTGGCTGTACCTTTCAGGATCCGACGCAGCCCCGGTTGCAGACTGTTTCAACGGCGGCCCGCTGGAAACCACCATCCTGGGTGATGATATCGGCCAGGCTTCGGGGTTGAAGATGTGTTTTGCCGCCAACAGCAAGGGTACCGCCGCACTGCACACGGCCATCCTCGGGGCTGCGCAAGCCCTGGGGGTCCGTGACTCACTCGAACGGCAGTGGGATGTCTACAATCCCGGTTTTACCGCGAAAAGCCACGCCCGTATCCGCCAGGTCGCACGCAAATCCTGGCGTTTTGTTGGCGAAATGGCGGAAATTGCTGCCACGCTGGATGATTGCGGCATGCCGCCGGACTTCCATCTTGGTGCTGCAAAAATTTACGCGCGGCAGGAACAGTTCAAGGATGTCGGGGAGGATCCCCCGATGGAGGACATCCTGGCAGCGGTACTGGCCAAAGGCTGACCACTGCCAGGTTGATCGGGCTGGACTTACTGGCGAATACCTTCGATGGCAAGCACCAGTTCAACCGGGCCGGCATTGATGCCGTAATCACCGGTGTTGAGGACGAGTTCCCCTTCAAATCCGACACGGTAATCACCGAACGGCGTTTCCCCTTCGCCGGTGCGCACCGCGTCGAAGTTGATGTCCTTGGTCACACCGTGCAGGGTGAACGTACCATTGACGCGAACGCGGCCGTTGCCCAGATCTGCAACCGACGTGCTGGAGAAGGAAGCCGTGGGGAAGTTGTCCACATACAGGTAGTCACTTGTCCTGAGGTGGTCGTTCCTGGCCTCGTGATTGGTATCAACGCTGGCTGGATTGATGTTGACCATGATGCTGGAAGCACCGATGTCATCTGCATCGTAGGTGAAATGGCCGCTGACTTCGTTGAACCGCCCCCACAGAGAGCTGATCCCAACGTGACTGGCCTTGAAATGGATGGAGCTGTGCATACCGGCGCCGGTGCCATCGATGATGTATTCGTCGGCCTGGGCAACGGAAACTGTCAGGATGGGAAGCAGGGCCAGGAGGGCTATACGTTTCATGGGTATTCTCCGGAATCAGAAAGGCGTGCAACATACACCATTCTGGCAATGGAAGTCTACCGGTTGCCCCCGGGCCCATTTATGCACACATTTTTATATAATGCGCGTCAGGACAACATGACATGAATTTTCCGGAAATCTCACACCGCTTTTGCGTGGCACCGATGATGGAGTGGACTGATCGCCACTGCCGCTATTTCCTGCGCCTGTTTTCCAGGCATACCCTGCTGTATACGGAAATGGTCACCAGCGGCGCCCTGCTCCATGGGGATGCGGCCCGCTTTCTGCGCTTCAACCCGGAAGAGCAGCCGGTGGCCCTGCAGATCGGCGGCAGCGATCCTGCGGAACTGGCCCGCTCAGCGCGACTGGGCGAACAGACAGGTTACCGGGAGATCAACCTGAATGCCGGCTGTCCCAGCGATCGCGTGCAGCGCGGCAAGATTGGCGCCTGCCTCATGGCGGAGCCTGTGCTGGTGGCGGACTGCATGCGTGCAATGCTTGATGCCGTCGGCATACCAGTCACCATCAAGTGCCGCATCGGCATCGATGACCTGGACTCCCTGGAGCACCTGACCCACTTCGTCGACACGGTGAGCGAAGCAGGCTGCAGGACCTTCATCATCCATGCCCGCATCGCAGTGCTCGAAGGCCTCAGCCCAAAACAAAACCGGGAAATTCCGCCGCTCAATTACGCCCGTGTGTTCGCCATCAAGGAGCGGTTTCCCGACCTGGAGATCATTATCAACGGCGGCATCCGCACCCTGGATCAGGCCGGCGACCTGCTGACTCGTGTGGACGGCGTCATGGTCGGTCGCGAGGCTTACCAGAATCCGAACCTGCTGGCCTGCGTTGACCGGGACATCTTCGGTGATTCATCCGGCGTCATCAGCCAGGAGGAAGTTCTCGCACGCTTCGAAGACTACGTCCAACGGGAACTGGCATCCGGCACCGCACTCAAGCACATGACCCGCCATATCCTCGGATTGTTCCAGGGCTTGCCGGGCGCCAAGCAATTTCGTCGCCATCTCAGCGAAAACGCACACAAGCCAGGAGCCGGCATCGACGTCTTGAAACAAGCCGGGGCCTTCATCCGGGAGCGGGGGCATCATGGCCGCCACGCCGTCCCCGTCCCTGAAGGGACACAGGAGATCATATGCTGAAGGCCATCACGCGGTTCTTTGACAGCCATTTAAGTGCGGGTGATGGGGAGAGCCACACCGTCGACCAGCTACAACTGGCCACCGCCGCCCTGCTTATCGAATTGAGCAGGACCGACAACCAGGTGAATGAAAATGAAACGCGAAAAATACTGGCGATCCTCAGGGAGCGCTATGACCTCCCGGAAGCCGACCTTGAGGAACTGGTGACTCTGGCAGGGCAGGAAAACAAGGAAGCCACCTCCCTGTACCAGTTCACCAGCCTGATCAACGACAGGTTCGACCCACGGGAAAAGTCGCAACTGATCCTCAATATGTGGGAAGTAGCATATGCCGATGGACGCATAGACCGCTACGAGGAACACCTGATACGCAAGATCAGCGAACTCCTGCACCTGTCACACAAGGATTTCATCACGGGCAAGCAGATTGCCCGTGCGCGGGCGGAGAAAGCCAGCAACAGCTGAGACGTCAGCGATTGGCCTTTAAAGCCGAAACCAGGTCCTGGAATTCGATCCGGTTGTCTTCGCTCAACGTCATCAGGGTCTGGTGCGCCTCGATGACTTTTTTCCTGACAGCATCCTCACTTTCAGCTTTTTCATTGAGCTCATCGTAATTCACCTTGCTCGCCAGCGGTTCTTCCACGATGTCGCAGATGAGGTCGAAACTCATGCTTTTCAGGATACGCGTGATATCGGGATTGGTGGAAACGATAGTGGGGCTTACATTAAAACGGTTGCGCAGCTGGATCGCCATTTTCGCAATCAATCCCAGGGCAGTGCTATCTATGCCCTGGGTTTCAGTCATGTCTACGACCATCCTGTCAAGAATCGCCCTGCCATAAAGGGACGAAAAATAACTGTCCATCATGCCGCTCATGAGGACGCGGACATCACCGACGAATTTCAGGATTGGAACGTTGTTAACAGTTGCAACCAGAATTCTTCCGCTATTCATAGCTTAGTAGCACTTAATACCGCAATGTCATCAGGTACCTTGATATCCCGGTGCAAGTTTAAACCTGTTTTCACTTCATTAAAATCACCTTTGCAGAAGCCAATTACGGAAAGCAGCCGCTCCTCCTTTTCCTGCATGGTATTGCCCGGAAGATGCTCAAGTATGCCGTCGGAGAAAAGAAAAAGGGCGAAGTCATCCGGCAGGCTGATCTTCTCGTTGGCATATTCCGCATCCTGGACAAGGCCGATGGGAAAACTGCGCTTTTGTGGTTCGATGAAGTGCGCCCTACCCTGGGTATACAAGATAGGCAGCGGATGATGGCCGGCGATGCTGTAGAGCAGTGTATTGTCACTGTCATCCAGAATGCCCATGCAGACCGTAATGTGCTTGTCCAGGCCAGTGTCCAGCAGATCACGGTTCAACAGACCCAGGATATAGGCCGGTGAAAACTCGCTGCGGAAGCGTCCCTGGATATGCTCCCTCAGCATCTGAGCGATGCGGAACCTGAGCAATACCGTAACAAATGCAGACGATGATCCATGACCGGAGACGTCGCCGATATAGAACAACACCTTGCTGCGGGAGATTGGCTTATAGTCGACCGAATCGCCGCTGAGGTACAGCGAGGGAATTACCCGATGATCAAAATGGAAGCGATTAATATCCTGCGGTGGAATCGGCAGCATGCGCATCTGCACCGCCCTTCCCGCCTGCTGATCAGACTGGAAAATTTCTACCCGCTCCTCCAGCTCGCGGTTGATTTCCTCAAGGTTCCTGCGGTAACGGGTATTTTCCTCAATGAGCCGCGAGCGGTTGCGGGCCCTTTCTATCAAGATGCCGAGCATCTCCAGATCATCGAGAGGTTTAAATAGATAATCGCTTACACCCAGGCGCATGGCGCGAATCACATCATCGGTATTGCCGACATCGGAAAGGATGATGATGGCCTGGGTCGGATTCTGGGTAAAGATGGTTGTCAACGCATCAAAGCTCTTATTGTCCGGCATGTTGATATCGCAGACAACAATGTTCGGGCAGCATGAATGATAGGCATCGATGCCGTCCTCGTTAGTGGCTGCGAGGACTACGCGGTAACCTTGATTTGAGAGATAAGCGGCAATATTTTCCTTAACAACGGCATCGTCGTCTATTACCAGAACTACACTATGGGCCCCGTTTTTCATTGCCTTACTTAGCGGACTTACTTTCAGACTTGCTTTCAGACTTGCTTTCAGACTTGC
>CAZVSC010000004.1:57024-67134 GCA_964629325.1 uncultured Enterobacteriaceae bacterium | reverse complement strand
CCTTACTTAGCGGACTTACTTTCAGACTTGCTTTCAGACTTGCTTTCAGACTTGCATTGCGTTGTCAGTGAAACTAATCCGAAAACCGAGATGTGGATCATTGCTGAAAACTGCAACCAACCTAGAATCTGGGAAGAATTTAAAGCGGCTGATACACTCTTTTCAAAAGTGGAATTACCTTACTCCCTTCTGTTACGGCCTGCAAGATTCACTGTTACCTTAATCAAAGTTTGCCTGCAATTTGGAGACAAATCAGTCGAATTGGGGTAGAGTTATGTGAGTTTGATACGGTTTTTAGGGTTGCATTATGTCGTATGCCTATGAAAAACGCGATTTCGAGCGCGTGAAGGTCAATACCGCGGTCACTCTATATTACGGTTATCCGCATAAGGTGGTTGAGGGTGTCTGTGTGGATATCAGTCAGAACGGTGTCGGGCTGGATATGTCCTCGATTGTCCCGATCGGAACTGAATGCAAGGTCAAGGTTCACGATGGATTCAAGAACCGCGAACTCTTCCAGGCCCGGATCGAGGTGAAGCATATCCTGCCCACTGACAAGGGCCGCTGTCGTGTCGGCGCCGCCATTCTCGAAATGTTCTGACGCATTTCATCCTGCCTCAGAAATCACCCCATTCGTCATACACTTCGCCGTCTGCGACCATATACTCCCTGCGCTGCAGGTAAGCATCGCGGACAAAAATGTATTCATCACCGGTGATCATCGCCTCAGCCGCCATGTAGTACAGGCGTGTATCGATGTTGTCCAGTGTGAACAGTGCGAAGCGGGCCTCGTTGTCGTTAACCCAGAACACCGGATTGAGCAGGTAATCAGGAATCATGCCGATAGTATCCCTGACCGTCGACGTGCCAAGGAAAGGCAGGACCATGTAGGCACCTGGATCCATTCCCCAGTAGCCGAGCGTCTGACCAAAGTCTTCGTAGTTCTTGTACAAGCCAAATCCGGCAGCCACGTCGATCAACCCGCCTACACCAATGGTGGTATTGATCAGGAAACGGCCAGAGTCATGCATCGCATTAGCCATCTTCAATTGCAGCAGGTCATTGAATACAACATTGATGTCATCGAGATTGTTGAAAAAGTTCGTTACACCGCGCTTGGCAAATACGGGCATCACGAAGTCATAAGATTTGGTCACCGGCTTGATCACCAATTCATCCAGCGCTTCGTTGAAGTCATACACGCCGCGATTGACCGTGATGAACGGGTCAATGTCGTTGTTTTGGACATTGCCTTGCGCAGCAACGCCTGCAGACAGGCAACACAAAACCACTGCACAAACGATGCGGGCTGCACTGGGACAATTTTGCAAAATTGTTCGCTTCATCGGGTGCTATTTTACAAAAACCGTTGGCATAAAGTGTGAGGTACAGCTCCTGACCGGAATTCCCTGCTCCCCCTTTCGATCAGTTAATGTCCTGCCAGGCCTTTTCGAGGCGTTTTTCCGATACCGGGTAACGCGTCCCCAGTGCCTGGGCAAACAATGAAACACGAAACTCCTCCAGCATCCAGCGGAACGCTTCCAGTGCCTCACTGTTTTTGTGCTGGCTGGTGAACATCAGCTGCTTGTCCTGGTAACGCTGCCACCACACCTGCAACTGGTTGCTCCACTGGCTGTCCTTGTCACGCTGACGGGGATACTTTTCCATGCGCTGTTCGATGGCCTGGAAATAACGCGGATATTCCCTGAGCTGCTCCACTGGTATATGCGCGAGGAATCCCTCATGGACCAGTGCATCGATCTGGGCGCTGACGTCCCGCTGCAGGACCATGTCGGCTAGCGCCGTGAATTTTTTCAGCGCCCTGGTGATCCCGGCATGGCTGTCCAGTATCCTGTACAGCAGTGACTCGAGCTGCTCGGATGTCTCAATCAGTCTGGCCCTGCCCTCCTCGTATACATTGTCATAACTTGCCCTGTCCACCGGCAGTTTCTCGTAGAGGCGGAAGGCTGACTGGTAGCAGCCCATAATGAGTTCCGCGGCCAGGGCATCGCGGCCGCCGAAAGGCTTCATGGCTGGCAGCCTGGAGGGATCCTGCAGCAGGTTTTGCTGCAGGTGCTTGTGCAATTGCCGGTTGTGCAGCATGTACAACCTGGCGACGCCGGCCCGGGAATTCAGGCGCGCCCTGTAGGGCGAATCCAGCAACCTGAGGGCCACGCTGTCTCCCTCATCCACCAGCGCCGGCCAGGATTTCAGCGTCAAATTCCCGTGGAACACGGTCTGTTCATCCTCGAGCCGGTCGAAAGTCCAGTCGGTCAGCCCGGTCTGCTCCACCGTGGCTTCGGACAGTTGCGCCATGGCCTGTCGCGATTCACCGGCGAACTGTCGTTTCAGGGCGGCCAGGTCCCTGCCGCTGCCCCGCTTCCTGCCCCCCTCATCGATGACATTGATCAGCATCTTCAGGTGGTCCGGTACCGCGTAATCAGACCAGTTCTCCAGGGGAATGGCCGTACCGGTGAGTTTCTGCAGCTGGTGTGCGAGCACCGACTTGAGGTCTCCATCGCCCTGGCTGATGGCCGGGAGCAGCCGGTCCACATAATCGGGAACCGGCACGAAATGCTTGCGCAGGGGTTTCGGCAGCGCCTTCACCAGAGCGATGCATTTTTCCCGGAGCATGCCCGGCACCAGCCAGTCCAGTTCGGCTTCCTGCAGCTGCATCAATGCCGACACCGGCACGTTGACCGACACTCCGTCCGTCGATTGACCGGGCTGGAACTCGTAGTCGAGGTCGAGCGTCAGATGGCCTGCGGATATCTGGTCGGGAAAATCCTCCGGCCTGAGCGCACCGCCACCCTGCCTGACCAGATCCTCTCGCGAGAACTGCAGTCTGGCGGCCTCAGCCGGTTTCAGCTGTCGATACCAGCGTTCCAGGCTGGCCTGGTCAATGACATCGGCCGGAAACAAAGGGTCGTACAAGCGGTAAAGGTCATCATCCCGCACCAGGATGTCTTTGCGACGGGTCCTGTCTTCCAGGTTTTCGATCTCCCGGCGCAACGCAGTATTATGACGATAAAACGCCAGTGAGGTGTTGACCTCCGAGGCGACCAGGCCTTCACGAATGAAAATCTCGCGACTGGCCACGGGATCAATCTTGCCAAAAGGCACCTTGCGGTTTTCCACGAGGACCAGGCCATACAGCGTCACCTTTTCCAGGGCCATGACCCTGCCCGGCCGTTTTTCCCAGTGCGGTTCGGCGTGCTGGTACTTGAGCAGGCTCCCGGCCTGCTTCTCAATCCAGCCTGGTTCGATGCGCGCATTCATCCTGGCATAAAGCTGCGTGGTTTCCACCAGCTCCGCCGCCAGTATCCAGGGATATTTCTTGCCGTGCAGGTTGGAGCCGGGAAAGACCCGGAACTTTCTGTTGCGGGCACCCAGGTAGGTATTGTCATCCAGCCGGTTCGCCACGTTGCTTACCAGGCCGGACAGCAGTGCCTGGTGCACCTGCTCGTAACTTGCCGGCTCCGGGTTCTCATGAAGCTTCAGCTCCTGTGCGGCCAGGTGTAGCTGCCGATGAACCTCCCGCCACTCTCCCATCCGCAGGTAAGACAGGAAATGCTGATGACAGAACTTGCCAAGGCGGTTGCGGGTCAGTTCCTGGCGGCGGGCATCAAAAAATTCCCACAGGGCGGTCCATGACAGGAAATCCGATTCGGCATGCTGGTAACGGGCGTGGGCCGCGTCGGCGGCCTGCTGCTTGTCCAGCGGTCTTTCGCGCGGATCCTGGATGCTCAGGGCACTGACGATGATGAGAATTTCATGCAGGCAATTGAATTCAGCACCTGCCAGCAGGATGCGCGCCAGTCGTGGGTCGACCGGGAACCTGGCCATCTGCCTGCCCATACGGGTGATCTGGCCTTCCGTTGTGACGGCACCCAGTTCCTCGAGTATGCGAAAACCGTCGCGTACGGCATTGCTGTCGGGCGGTTCGACAAAGGGAAAGGTAGCGATATCACCCAGTTTCAGCACCAGCATCTGCAGAATGACCGAAGCCAGGTTGGTCCGGGTGATCTCGGTATCGGTGAAGGCAGGCCTGTTGTTGAAATCTTCCTCGCTGTAAAGGCGTATGCAGGTGCCAGGACAAAGCCTGCCGCATCGACCCGCACGCTGGTTGGCGCTGGCCCTGGACACGGGCTCTACCGGCAGGCGCTGTATCTTGCTGCGCACACTGTAGCGGCTGATCCGGGCCATGCCTGGATCGATCACGTAGCCAATGCCCGGTACGGTCAGCGAGGTTTCCGCCACATTGGTGGCCAGGACCACCCGCTGTCCGCTGTGGCCCTGGAATACGCGGTTCTGCTCCCGGTTGCTCAGGCGCGCATATAAAGGAAGCACATCCAGGTCCAGGGACTTGTCGCGGCGAATGGCGTCGGCGGCATCACGTATCTCCTTTTCCCCGCTCAGGAACACCAGGATGTCGCGGTGCGGTATGGGCTTTTTCCGGTCAAGGGCACGGATTTCGTGAATAGCCCGGATCACCTGCTCATTCAGGTCCTCATCACCAGTATCCTGGGGCGGCCTGTAATGCAGCGTCACCGGATACGTCCTTCCCGAGACCTCGATGATCGGTGCATCATCAAAGTGGGCGGAAAATTTTTCAACGTCGATGGTGGCCGAAGTCACGATCAGCTTAAGGTCCTTGCGCCTGGGCAGCAGCCGCTTCAGGTAGCCCAGCAGGAAATCTATGTTCAGGCTGCGCTCGTGGGCCTCGTCGATGATTATTGTGTCGTACTTGTTGAGGAAGGGGTCGTCGCGGGTTTCCGACAGCAGGATGCCGTCGGTCATCAGCTTGATATAGGTATTCTCATCCGTGTTGTCCTGGAAGCGCACCTGGTAGGCGACGGCACTGGAGTCCGCCCTGCCCAGTTCCTCGCCGATACGGCTGCAGACAGTGCGGGCCGCCAGGCGCCTGGGTTGGGTGTGCCCGATCATGCCCAGGATGCCCCTGCCCATGTCGAGGCAAATTTTGGGCAGCTGGGTGGTCTTGCCAGAACCGGTTTCCCCGGCCACGATCACGACCTGATGATCCGCCAGTGCACGCTTGATGTCCTCCACCTTGCCGGCGAGCGGCAATTCCTGTGGATAGGTAATGACCGGCAGTGCCTGGCGCCGGCGTTCGACCACGGCGGCGGAATCAGCAATTTTTTGTCCCAGCACATCCAGGCGCTGGTCGACATTGCTGCCGGTTTGGCGCTTCAGGGCATGCAACTGCCGGCGAAAGGCATGCTGATCCCTGGCCAGGCAGCTATCGGTGAGCTTGAGCAAATGTGAAATGGAAGCAGGCACTGCAGACAAAGGTCAAAAAGCGCATTATACCTGCTTTACCGCTCCCCTCTCTGCCTGAAAAAAACGGCGCTGCGGACTCGCCATAGCGCCGGTTTTCAAGCAAAGAGCATCAGGCGGCTACATCGGAGCCCGATACACGAACGGATGCTTTGCGCTGCATGAGCCGACCGGCCCATTCCTGGAAGTCGGCCAGCATCAGGTACAGAATCGGCACCAGCAGCAGGGTCACCGTACTGGCAAACAATACACCGAAGGCCAGCGACACCACGGTCGGGATCAGGAACTGGGCCTGCACGCTCGTTTCCGCCATCAACGGCAACAGGCCGACGAAGGTGGTGAACGAGGTCAGGAAGATGGGGCGGAATCGTTCCTCTGCCGCCTTTTCCACCGCGTTGATCGCGGTATAGCCCTGGTCGCGCAGCTTGTTGATGTAGTCCATCAGGACCAGGTTGTCGTTGATAACCACGCCGGCGGCCGCCACGATGCCCAGGATGGAGTACATGCTCAGATCCAGTCCCAGCAGCAGGTGGCCGACGATCGCCCCCAGGTAGCCGAAGGGAATGGCGGTCATGATGATCAGCGGCTGGCTGTAGGAGCGGAATGCGACTGCCAGCAGGAAGAAGATGGCCAGCATGGCGAACATGCTGTTGCACATCAGGGAGCGCATGAAGTCGTTTTCCCCTTCCTGCGAACCGGCCCAGCGCAGGGAGATGCCAGGATACTGCTTGCGCAGGTCATCCAGGTAACCGTCTTCCAGGTTGCTGCGGATTTCACTGATATTGCCGATGGTCTGGTCGACCTTGGCGGAAACCAGCAATGTACGCTCCCTGTCAGTGCGGCGAATCTGTGTCACGCCCGGACGGAAGTTGACGTCCGCAATCATGTTGAACGGCACCGACTCACCGGTCCCGGTACGGATGCGCAGATCGTCCAGCGTGGCGAAGGATTCGCGATCGACTTTGGGCAGGCGCACCATGACCTTCACGGTGTCACGTCCGCGTGGAATGCGCTGGACCTCCTCGCCGTAGAAAGCCTGTCTGACCTGCGTGGCAAGGTCCTGCAGTGTGATGTTGAGATTTTCGGCACCCGGTTTGAGCGACAGCACCGCCTCGGAGGTGGCGGACTCGTTGGAATCCACCACCTCATAGACGCCATGGTAACCCGCCAGCTTGTTCTTGAGCTGCGCACCTGCGTCATGGATTGACTGCAAGTCGTTGCCGACCACGAACAGGTTCAGTGACGGGTTGTTATTGTTCACCGTGTACTGGAAGGTGAATTCCTTGGCTTCCGGCACGTCCGGCGTCAGTTCACGCCAACGCCGGGAGATCTCCTCGGGCCCGATCTCACGGGCCTGTTCCGGGTTGATGGCCATGTAGGCGCCGATCTGGGTATCCTCAGAGAATGCCCAGAACACCGAACCCTTGATCATGTCTTTGCCCGGATATTCCTCCTTCAGCTGCTCGCGCAGGAGGTCAGAGGAATTTTCCAGTTTCATCATGGCGTCTTCCTTGATGCTCATCGGGATACCCGGCGGGAATTCCATGTTGACCTGGATGAAATCGGCCATAACATTGGCATCGAAGGTGAACTTGAGCCAGCCGGAGATCGCGAAGCTCATGATGAAGATACACACCGACACGAAGGTCATGAATCCCAGCACCTTGCGCTTGAGCACCCGGTCCAGGAACGGCCGGTACAAGCGATGTATGGTGTACTGCAGGCCGGCATCGGCTTTCGCCCTTACCCTGTCCAGGATGCGCACAAGCATATTCTTGCGCCTGTTATTGCCCTCTTCCTTCTTCAACAGGTGCATGGGCAGGATGCAGAATGACTCCAGCAGTGAGAAAAACAGTGTGGCGATGACCACGATGGGTATCGCTATCACGAACTGGCTGGCGGCACCGAGGATGAACAGTAGCGGCGAAAAGGCCAGCATGGTGGTCAGCGCAGAAAAGATCACGGGTTTCGCCACCATATTGGCGCCCTTGATCGAGGCTTCCTCACCGTAAATGCCGCGTTCGTTCTGCCGGTAGATGCTTTCACCGATGATCACCGCATCGTCCACCACGATGCCGAGGATCAGGACCAGGGCAAAGGTGCTGAGCATGCTCAGGGGAATGCCGAAATACGGCAACAGCCAGAAGCAGCCCAGGAATGAAATGCAGATACCGGCGGTAACCCAGACGGCGAGCCGTGGAGTCAGGAACAGGGTCATACTCAGGAACACCAGGATGAGACCCGATACGCCATTTTCGACCAGCAAGTTCAACCGGTCGGCGAACGATTCCGATGTATCAATGATGGTGTCCACGCGAATGCCATCCGGCAGAGCGGGCTTGATTTCATCCTCCAGCAGCTGGTTGATGCGTTCACTCAGGTCCACGACTTCCGGGTTCTCACCTGCGAGAACGGCAATGAGCATGGTCGGCATACCCTCGAAATGCAGCACCCAGTCCTGGTCGGCAAAACCATCATTGATGATGGCGACATCCTGCAGCAGGATCTGGTTGCCGTCCTGCTGTATAGCGACCACCATGTTCATGAAATCGTCCTGTACATAGGCCTGGCCGCGGGTCATGAGCTGCGTCTGTCCGGAGGCGTCATCGATCATGCCGGCACCGACATTCACGGAAGAACGGCGGATTGCCCGTGCCACGTCATCGAAGGTGAGCCCGTATTTCTCAAGCTGCAGCTCGGACACTTCGACCGACACTTCGTAATCCTTGGCGCCATCGAGAATCGTGTTTTCAGCACCCTGCAGTGCGGCTATGCGATCCCTGACATTCTGACTGGTTTCCTGCAGTGTTTTTTCGTCTACGTTACCTGACACCAGCAGGTACATGACGGGCGTGGTGGCATAGAACCGCTGGACCACCGGCCGCTCTGTCTGGGTCGGGAAAGTGTTGATCGAATCGACGCGGGACTTCACCTCATTGAGAAGGATGTCCACGTCGTAGCCCTCGATAGCGTCGATGGTGACGGTTCCCCGGCCCTCGAACCCGCGGGAATTGATGCGTTTGATGCCCTGCACTCCACTGATCGCCTGTTCGATTGGAACCAGTATGCGTTCTTCCACGTCTGCCGGGTTGGCGCCCAGATAAGCCACCGATACCTGGATCGTATCCACGGCACCGTTGGGAAACACCGTCTTGCTGACACTGGCCAGGCCGCTGATGCCACCCACAATGATGAACAGCATCAGCAGGTTGGAGGCGACCGGATTCCTGACGAACCATTCGATAAGCTTGTTCATGACTCAGTCTCCGGTTTTCCCAGGCTGACCACCTCGATGCCATCGACGCCGCTGGTCATCGGGGAAACTGTGACCACCTCACCTGCATCAAGCCCTTCGGCGACCAGGATGTTCTCGTCATTGATGTCGAGCAGCGTGACCTTTCTCTCGCGCAGGCGGTTTTCAGGATCGACCACATACACGCTGTCACCGTTGTGCAGGGCAACTCGCGGCAGTTCGTACACGCTGTCAAAGTCCTTCCCGGCGATTTCCGCCCTCACGAACTGCCCTATGGTGAGGCGGGAGACACCATCCTGTGCAAGGAGCTGCCTGCCGTTCAGCTGCGCCACCACGACGGTGTTGCGCGTTTTTGGATCGATCCTGCCTTCCGCACGCACCACCAGCCCTTCCCAGATCTGGCCGGGCTCACCGGTCAGTGAGGCCAGCCTGACTTTCAATCCCTGGTCACGCATTTTCTGCTGATCCAGCTTGACGACTTCCCGCTCTGGCAGTGACAGGCGGATTTCCATTTCATCGGCTGATGCGATTTCAGCCAGCTGGCTGCCAGAGGTCACAAACTGACCACGGTCTACCTGCTTGGCAATAATGATGCCGTTGAATGGTGCACTGATATGCGTGCGCTCGAGCTGCAGCCTGGCCTTGACCAATTCAGCCTCGGCCGATTTCAGGGCGGCCTCGGCACCGGCCAGCTGCGGTTTGCGCAGGGCCAGTGCAGTCGGGGTGCCGCGATCCAGCTGTTTCCATTCGGCCGCTGCCTGTTCTGCCTGCGCCCTGACGGTTTCGAGCTGCTGGGCGGCATCGGCAACCCGCGCTTCAGCGCTCACGACCGCCAGTTCATAATCGCGGGGATCAATCTGCAGGATATGTTCACCTTCGGCGAACATGCCGCCATTGACGAACTTGTCGGAAACCCAGGTAATGGCGCCGCTGACCTGGGGCACCAGGTTAACAGCCTGCCGGGCCTCCACGGTGCCCTGCGACGCGACAGTCATGGAAACCGCCCGCACTTCAACCGCCATGGTATTGACCGCGCGCGGCTTGATTTCCGGCGGCTCTTCCTCAACCGGCGGCTTGGTGGTGTAAACCACGGCACCGGCACAGACACCGGCTGCGAGCACTGCGACCGGTAACAAAGCCCTTGAAATTCTTTCTTTTACACTTTTTGCTGGCATGACTTCCCCCTTGTCCTTGACCCGACAATTTTTTAAAGACGCTTGGTTTGTGGTTTTGGTTTAAGAACTGTCCCGGCTAGATGTTCTTAAACTCCCGATGCAACCTGAACTGACTGGAGGTCACGTAGGCCTCCATTTTTGCCAGCCTGTCCTGGAGGGTGGCAAACTTGCGTACACAGTATTTGAATTCCCTGCGCTTGGAATACTGCTTTTCCTCGACATGCTCTTCGGCAGCTTCTCCGTACCCTTCCTGTCTGGCTTCCTTTTCCTGGCTGAAACCTGCCGAAAATGCTGCGGCACCATCGCCCGTTTCCCTGGCAAGGTCGGCGACATCTTCCGCCAGCCCCGATTCCACAGAGTCCTCGTGCCTGCTGCGCTGCCTGT
>CAZVSC010000004.1:23563-56924 GCA_964629325.1 uncultured Enterobacteriaceae bacterium | reverse complement strand
ACATCTTCCGCCAGCCCCGATTCCACAGAGTCCTCGTGCCTGCTGCGCTGCCTGTAACGCCTTGTTTCATGGCGCGCCTTGCGCGGACGCGAATGCGGTTTCTGCTCCAGGATAAAGTAGGCACCGAAATACAGGAACAATGGCAATGCGGCGGTAAAGAACACCAGTACCAGGAATACCAGCCTGACCGCGAAGACATTCACTTCAAGATAATCGGCCACACCGGCGCAAACACCCAGGAACTTGCCATCCTCTGTATTGCGGTACAACTGCTTGCGGTAGTCCACCGTACGGAAATGCCTGAAGGGCTGGCTGTCGGCGAGATCATTGATTCCGGCGCCCGGCTTGTCATCCAGGCAGAACCAGGCGATGAAATAAATCGGAATGAGGAACCAGCCGCCGAACAGGATGCTGACCAGGAATACCAGCCTGACCGACCAGGGTTCCACTTCCAGGTAATCCGCTACGCCGGCGCAAACACCAAGGAATTTCTTGTTTTCCTTGTTAAGCGTCAGCGTGCGCTTGAATGATCTCTTATTCCTCACCTTGCTGCTCTCTTACGCGTTCGCGCCATTCGGGTGTTTCATCATCAAGAATGGATTCCAGCGTCTTGATGCGTTCCGCCATGTTGTCGGCAATATCCATGAGCTCCTCGAGCTGCCTGGCCTCTTCGGCGCTGATACTGGCACTGCTTCGCTTGTTGGCGTGGCGGTAATGAAAGATGATCCAGACGATCGCGATTGGTATACATACCGCGATCAATCCTGTCATTGCCTCAATGAAATCTGCCATGACTATGCCTTATTTCTTGTCCTTGAGTTTTGTTTTCAGAGCCTCGAGCTCCTCGTCGATCTTGCCTTCTTTTTCGAGAGCGTCGAATTCGGCAGCAATACCCCTGTTGCCAATATCGCTGGCTTCGATTTCGCTCTCCATGATTTCGATTTTCTTTTCATAATGATCGAACTTGTTGATGGCGTCATCGATCGAGCTGTTGCGCAGCTGCGTATTGACTGTCTTGCGCGACTTGGTCGCTGTATGACGCATCAGGATAGCTTTCTGCCTGGTCCTGGCATCATTTAGTTTTGTCTGCAGCTGCTCGATTTCGCTGCTGAGCTTGTTCAGCGATTCGTCCAGTTTCTTCATGTCTTCCTGGACCAGCTCTATGACGTCGCTGATTGCTGATTTTTCCAGCAAGGCCGCCTTGGCAAGGTCTTCCCTGTCCTTGCTCAATGCCAGTTCGGCTTTCTGCTGCCAGTCCTCGGCCTGTTTTGCCAGCTTGCTGTTGCGGCGAACCAGTTCCTTCTTGTCAGCGATGATCCGGGCTGAAGTGCTGCGCACCTCGACCAGGGTCTCCTCCATTTCCTGAATGACCATGCGGATCATTTTTTCAGGATCCTCGGCCTTGTCCAGAAGCGAGTTGATATTGGAATTGATGATATCTGAAAGTCTAGAAAATATACCCATGACGATACCCCTTGGTTAAATGTCATCCAGAATTGCGTTTTTGGCCCGTTCATACTCGGTATCATTGATGATGCCGGTAGCCCGTGCACGATCCAGATCCAGCAACTCCTGCCCGACGGTGGGTTCCCGATTGTCGCGGAACCTGCGGTCAAGGCGGTCATCCTCGGTGTCGTTGACGTAAATACAGCCTGTCAGGGCGATCACCGAAACCATAACCAGAATGAGTCCTTTGTACTTCATAAATACCTCGTTGTTGCATGTACTGATTAAATTCCTACCTGTACATGCCTTTGCAGATGTCGTGCCAACTCTGACAATGATTTGTATCTTATTGTTTTTATTGTATTTAATATTTTATGTCAGCCCCTGGCGAACGCATTCATTGGGATAATAACCAACTTGTGGTATTTTTCACCGCACTTGAATTTCCATGGTTTGCGGCATTATGGAAGATATTACGGGCAATGACAGGATGATCGGGGAGTCGGGGAATTTCCTGGTCATGCAGGAACAGCTTTCCCGCCTGGCCCCCCTCAATAAACCCGTCCTGATTATCGGAGAACGCGGCACCGGCAAGGAATTGGTGGCTTCCCGCGTCCACTTCCTGTCGAAGCGGTGGGAACAGCCGTTCATCAAGATCAATTGCGCCGCTTTCAACGAGGCCTTGCTGGAATCCCAGCTATTTGGCCATGAGGCAGGCGCCTTCACCGGGGCAACCAAGCAGCAGAAAGGCTTTTTCGAACGCGCCGACGGCGGCACACTGTTCCTCGATGAGCTGGCAACCACCTCCATGGCGGTACAGGAACGGATATTGCGTGTTACCGAGTACGGGGAAATCGAGCGGCTCGGGGGTACAAAGCCGATCAATGTGGATGTGCGCATAGTCGCTGCCACCAATGTCGACCTGCCGCAGCTTGCGCGCGATGGCAAATTCCGTGACGACCTGCTCGATCGACTCGCTTTCGATGTCATCACTTTGCCGCCACTCAGGGAGCGTATCGAGGATATCCCTGTGCTGGCCCAGCATTTCGCCATCAACATGATCAAGGAACTGGGGCGCGAATATTTTCCCGGTTTCAGCAAGACCGCCGCCAAGGCCCTGCTCGAATACGCCTGGCCCGGCAACGTGCGTGAATTGAAGAATGTGATCGAGCGCTGTGTCTACCAATCCGAGGATCCGGATGCCCCCATCAAGGACATCGTGTTCGATCCCTTTGCCTCACCCTACCGGCCGAAATCGTCTTTGGCTTCAGCCACGGAGACCGGCGGCATGGATACAAGGGATTTTGTCACGGCCGAGGATTTTGAAGTCGGCTCCATTGGTTTCAAGCACCAGGTTCAGGAATACGAGAAAAAAATCCTGCGCGAGGCTCTCAAGCAGTGCCAGTTCAACCAGCGCAAGACGGCAAAGCTGCTTGATCTCAGTTATGACCAGTTGCGCGGATACCTGCGCAAGTACGACCTGAATACTTAAGCAGCCTCTTCCTCGAAGACATCCACCAGCTGGCGTCGGCGCCGGATCCGGTAGACGATACTCAGAATGACGGTGGCGATGACGGCGCTCAGCATGGCCATGACCAGTGGTATCAGTGCGCGAATGCTCGTCGTCGCATCGATGGTGACCAGGTCCAGCATGAAAATGATGACAGCAGGCGCCAGGATTTCCTCTTCCGGCAGTACGTACCACGGTGTAAAGATGATAGCCAGAAGCAGGCATTGCAGCAGATATGCCAGCTCGCGCCACAACAGGCGTTTCAGCACTTTCCAGCTGAGGACGCTGAAGATGATGCCGGCGATAAGGTATACCGACCAGGCACTGTAATATTCACCAGGTTCCATGTCTGCCGTCAATCCGCCCAGTCAATGAGATAATCCTCGTACGCGTCCACGTGTACGAATTCTTCCGAGATCACCTTGCCGGTGACCGTGTTGTCGGTGGCAATGATGTCATCCCTGCTGCCGGTTAGCAAAGGATGCCAGTCCGGCAATGGTTTGCCCTCTTTCACCAGGCGGTAGGCGCAGGTACCTGGCGCCCAGTCAAGATCTTCCATGTTGGCGGGGGTCAGCACCAGACAGTCGGGCACCAGAGTCTTGCGCTTTCGATACACGGTGCAGCGACATTTATTCTGGTCAAGATGCTGGCAGACCACGCTGGTGTAGAACACCTCGCCGGTGTCCATGTCTTCCAGTTTGTGCAGACAGCATTTTGCGCAACCGTCACACAATGACTCCCATTCACGGCGCGTCATCTCGGTGAGGGATTTGGTTTCCCAGAACGGTTTTTTCTCAGGCTTCGCCATGGCCGCTTTTCCTAATCGCCGTCGAACAACACCTGCCCGCCGATCTCCGGCGGTAGCTGCAGGTAATATCCTTTTTCACGAATGTCCTTCAGAACGCTTTCCGCCCTGGCCCGTGCCAGCTTTTTGCCGGGAGCGATCATGATGGTCATGACTTCGGTGAGGGCGCCCATGCGTGTTCGCAGGTCTTCGGGAATATTCACCTCGCCCGCCTTCCAGGGGACGTAAACATACAGTTCGGGTTCGCGCTTGCCCTTGAAGATGGTGCAGCGGATTGCTTCAGTGTCTGCCATGCTCAGGCCATCGCCTCCAGCAGGCCCGGCAATAGATAAGGTTTGCGCCAGCCCTTTAGTTCGACCGGCAATGCGTCCTCAGCATTGCCCGAATCGTCCTGGAGTACGCTGATCAGCCAGCGCTTTCTTGCCAGCACCTCGACGGGCAACTCCAGCGCCTCTGCCTGTTTCTCGATAAATTGCTGCCCCTTTTTCAGGCGCGACTTGGCCCGGCCGTCAAGCGGTCGCGGCAGCAGTTCGGGCCACTCTGTTTCAGGCAATTCGGCAGCCGCCGTCACCAGCGCGAGAATCTCCCTGCCTTCATGACGCAGGAAATTCTTGCCAAGCTCATCGATACGGGACAGCGCCTCCATATCGCCGGGGCAATACCTGGCAATATCGATGAGGCTCCTGTCCCTGATGATCCAGTTGCGGGGCTTGTCCCGTTTGCGGGCACGCAATTCCCGCCATTCAGCCAGGCGTTTCAGTATGGCCAGTTGCTGGCGGTTGAGCTGCCAGGCGCCCTTGATGTTCAGGTAGAATGCGGAAAAATCGCCCTTCATTTCCGCACGGTACTGGTTGAGCAGGTTTTCGCATTCCTCCTGCACCCACTCCAGCCTGTGTTTTTCCGCCAGCAGCCGACGTTGCTCCAGGTAGATCGCAGGCAGACACGCGACGTCCAGCGCCGCATACTGCAACTGGGTTTCCGACAACGGGCGCTGCAGCCAGTCAGAACGGGTCTCGCCTTTGGGCAGGTTTATTCCCTGCATGAGACTGACCAGGTTCTGGTAACTGATACCGAATCCCTGGTTGAGAAATGCTGCCGCTATCTGCGTATCGAAAACCGGCGTGGGTACGAGATCCAGCGCCTTCATGAATACCTGCATGTCTTCGGAGCAGGAGTGGAAAATCTTCGTCACGGACGGGTTGAGCATCATTGCGCGAAAAGCCGACCAGTCGCTGATGGTGAGCGGATCCAACAGATAGCTGGAGTCGCCCCCGTCATTGACCTGGATGAGGCCGACATGCGGGAAAAAGGTACTGGTACGAATGAACTCGGTATCCATGGCGAGGTGGTCGCACTGCTGCCAGCGCGCGCACAGCGCAGCTAGAGCGGCGTCTCCGGTAATGATCTCATGGGCAGTATTGCCCGGAATATCCTGTGCAGGGTTGGTCCCGGTCATCATGATTCTCGTATTCAGCTGTCGATGACCTGGCGGCCGGCGATTGAATGCACCAGCGTACCACCGTCGATGTATTCCAGTTCGCCACCTACCGGAACGCCATGCGCGATTCGGGAAATCCGCAACCCGCGCTCCTTCAGTGCCGGAGACCTGAGCTGTTCGGCAATGTAGTAGGCCGTAGCCTCACCCTCCACCGTGGGATTGGTGGCCAGGATCACTTCGGCAATATCAGAGCCTGTGACCATGTCAACGAGCCCGCTGATGCCGATCTCATCCGGGCCGATGCCGTCAATAGGCGACAGGTGCCCCATAAGTACATAATACAGCCCCTTGTAGGAGGCGGTCTGTTCGACCGCGAACACATCGGCGGGTGTTTCCACCACGCAAAGCGTCTGTTGGTCGCGCGCGGGATTCTGGCAGATCCGGCACAGGGCTTCCTCCGCTAGCGTACGGCAGCGCTGGCAATGGCCGACACCTTCCATTGCAGCTGTCAGGGCCTCGGCAAGCGCATTACCGCCCCCCCTGTCCCGTTCCAGAAAATACAGGGCCATGCGCTGCGCGGACTTCTGCCCAACGCCTGGCAGGCGCCGAAAGGCATCGATCAACTGGTCTATGAGGGGGCTGTAATTCATTCTGACTGACTAGAACGGGAACTTGAAACCTTCGGGCAGGTTGAGACCCGGAGCCATGCCGGCAAACTGGTTGCGGTTGTTTTCCGCCACCTTCCTGACGGCATCGTTCACGGCCGCAGCGATCAGGTCTTCCACGAGGGACTGGTCTTCCTGCAAAAGTGACGCATCGAGGTTCACCTGCTTCACTTCATGCTTGCCGTTCATGGTGACGCGTACCAGGCCGGCTCCGGATTCACCGGTCACTTCCTTTGCGGCCATTTCCTGCTGCGCCTTTTGCATCTGCTCCTGCATCTGCTGCACCTGTTTCAACAGGTCGCCGAAATCCGTCATGTCGTCCTCTTGTCTGTGTATTGCCGGGGGCTGGTGGGTTCGATGCTGTCAGGCTGGATAGCACCGGAAAATGTGTCAACTATCGCCTTTACTGTTTCGTCATTCCTGAATGTTTCAATGGCCGCCTGCAGGCGCTCGTTGTCCATGCGCATCCGCCAGGCCGCCGGTGTTTCGGCATCGATGGGGCCGGGAGCAATGGTGAGCTGCACCTCTTCGCTGAAATAACTGTCCAGGGCGGCATTGATGCGTCGCTGCTGCTCCTCGTTGAACACGGACATCTGGCCTGCATCCAGTACCAGGGCTATCCGGCTACCCTTCACTTCCCTGACCAGGCAATTGGCCGCGATATTGCGCGTGATGCCATCCAGCGGCAGCTGGCTGAACACTTCGATCCAGTGCACAGGCCTGAACGCCTTCAGGCTGACCTTTTCAGCCTGGAGGGCATCATCCGGTACGGGTTCAGCAACGGGTTTGGCCGCCTGTTTCCCGGCGGGCTCCTGCGCCGGTGTTGAGTGCGCCTTGTCAGCGGCGGATTCGGATGCCGGTTCGGGTGGCGCCGGTTTGCGGCTGCCCTGGCGCACGGCTACCGGTGTTTCGGTGACTTTCGGTGGCGACGTGTTAGTTTTCGCAGCGGGCGCGTGTTCTTTCGCGGCAGGTGCTGCCGGACGCTCACTCAGTAGCGACTTTTTTTTTACGGAATCTCCGCCACTGCCGGCTGCAGGCGCATTCAATTCGGCGCGCGCAGGTGCAAAGGCGATCATCCTCAGCAGCGCCATCTCCAGGCCGGAACGGGCATCGATGGCAAAAGGCATGTCTTCCCTGCCCTTGAGCGCCACCTGGTAGTATAGCTGCACGGTTTCGGCGGGTACCTGGCTGGCATGGGCCAGTACCTTGTCCCTGTCGCCCTGTGCATTGTCGATTCCCTCAGGTACGGCCTGGGCGATGGCCATCCGGTGCAGATAGGACTGCAGGTCGGACAATACCGCCGAAAAATCCGGCGCGTGGTCGGCGGCGCTTTCGATGATGCCGAGGACTTTCGCGGCATCCTGTAAAATCAGGGCGTCGATGAGTTCGTGGATAACACCCTGGTCGATGGTGCCGAGGAAGGCGCGTACCTCGGTATCGGTAATATTGCCTTCGCAATAACCAATAGCCTGGTCCAGCAGGGTCAGGCAGTCGCGCACACTGCCCTGGGCGGCACGGCCGAGCTGCCAGAGCGCCGGCTCCTCATACGGAATTTTTTCCTCCTCAAGAATATGCTTGATATGCTCGACAAGGCGCTCGGGACTGATGTTCTTCAGGTTGAACTGCAGGCAGCGTGACAGCACGGTGATCGGCAGCTTTTGCGGATCGGTGGTGGCCAGGAGGAATTTGACGTGCGGCGGCGGCTCCTCCAGGGTCTTCAGCAACGCATTGAAGCTGTGCCCGGAGAGCATGTGCACTTCGTCGATCAGGTAGACCTTGTAACGGCCCCGTGTCGGCGTGTACTGCACGTTGTCGAGAAGCTCGCGCGTATCCTCGACCTTGGTACGCGATGCGGCATCCACTTCGATCAGGTCAATGAAACGACCCTCGTCGATTTCCCGGCACGCGCTGCACTTGCCGCAAGGCTCCGAGGTAACGCCTTCCTCGCAGTTCAGGCACCGGGCCAGGATGCGGGCAATGGTGGTTTTGCCAACACCACGGGTGCCGGTAAACAGGTAGGCATGGTGAAGGCGGTCGTTATCGAGGGAATTGATGAGGGTCTTGAGGACATGTCCCTGGCCTGCCATCTCCCGGAAATTCCGGGGACGCCATTTTCTTGCCAGTACCTGATATGTCATAGGATGCGTCTTGCCATTGCCCTGCGTGCTGGTAACGCCGCATGTGATCAGTGGTGTCAGGCGGCGTCTCTAGTTCTGCTGTATTTGCTACTCGTTGCTGGAGGTACCTCTCGCCAGCCACACCCCGGCACATGAATCAGTCGCTACCGCTGCTCCCTTCCGGGCCTGACGGGGTTCACAACCTATCATTGCGAGGGGACCGACAAGAGATACCACTAAGCAAATCCCGGAAAAGCCCGGGAATCTGGGATGGTAAACGGTTTGACCGGCCTTGCAAAGCCCGCCGCCCAAACCAGCGGCGCATTATGGGGAAATCATGGGTCGGAATCAACCGCAGGAATTCCGCGGCTTTCAGGGGGCCAGTTGCACCGGGCTGACATCGAAACCGGCAGCGCGCAGGTGGCTGATCACGCTGTCGTCACCCAGCAGGTGCGCGGAGCCAACCAC
Source organism: uncultured Enterobacteriaceae bacterium (assembly GCA_964629325.1). GTDB lineage: Bacteria > Pseudomonadota > Gammaproteobacteria > Pseudomonadales > Pseudohongiellaceae > Eutrophocola. The sequence continues at coordinate 48,475 of CAZVSC010000004.1, read as the reverse complement.
CACGAAATAGCGCCCGGAATCCCCATCGGCAAAAGCCTCGATGGTATTCGCCATATCGATATTGCGGCGGGTGTAAAGGGCATCCATCAGGGCCTCCATGTCCGCCCTTTCAGCAGCGGACAGGGCCTGGTCCTCGAAATCGGCAAACAGCATCTCCGTGAGCGGCTCCTTGTCGGCACACTTCCAGGCATTGATCAGGCTTTCGATTTCGTCATTGGCTGTATCGAATGATTTCAGTGTATAGGCCAGGTAGGACTCGGCATTGAGCTGTTGCAGGAAACCGATCTGCTCCTGGATGGATTCCAGTTCGAGGATATCGGCCCGCGCCGGTTTGCGGGAGATGAAGTAGCTTTCCAGGCCATACTGCGGCAGATAACCCAGGGCATTCATCTGCAATCCGGTCAGCATCAGGGTCAGGAACCACGGCTGCATGCTCATGAAATTCTCCGCCGGCAGGCCCATGTTGCCCATGACCCGGCGAAAATCCGCAAGCACGTCAGGGGACACCACGTCGGAAAGGGTCTGGCCCTGCGGCAGCATGCCGCGGCTCTGCATGCTGACGATGACTGCAGGATCAGTGGCGGTATTCGGGTCGACTTCGAAAACGACGTAATCGGCATCACGGTAGATGCTCTCGATCTCCTCGGGCAGCGGATAAAAATCCGGTTTGCCAACATGGATCGAGCCGAACAGGTACAACTCGCTGCCGCTGGCTGCCAGTCCCGGACTTTGCACGCGCCAGAGCATCGAAGAGGTGGGATCGCTGCAGGACTGCGCTTGGGCGACAGAAACCGGCGCATTGGACAGGGTGATCCCGGAGATGCTGTCCCCTGCCAGCCGGGATTCCAGGTCCTGCCAGACTGGCTGCCAGCCCGCACCGGCATTGATGGCATTGTTCAGCTCGATATCGGCGAATGCGTCTTCGACACTGTTCTCGAAGGAGTCCCAGGCAGACCGTGACGTCCAGGCGGCCATGCGCACAACCTGGCTGTCAGGCAACAGGGCGACGCGCTCGCGGAAGCGCAGGCCGAGCTGCGGGTGGAAATAATCCAGCTGCAAGGCTGACTCGTCGGCAGACAGGCGGGCACCCGTGACCTCCATGCCCTGCGAGACAATACCCTGGACCATGATGCGGCCATAGGCTTCCAGATCATCGAAAAATGTTTCAGACAGCAGCCGCAGGAACAACTGCTCATTTGCGTGCAGTCCTATGAAAAGCGGCGAATCGTTGGGTCCCTTGTTGGCGGGGAAATTCGGTTTCAGGACGTCAGGAGCCTGTTCACGGCTGGTGATGATGTCCCAGTCGGGGGCGAAAGCCCCACGCACGCCGATAGCGTCGTTGCGGTAAATCGCCGAGGTACTGATCGCCTGCGCCAGAATGGTTTCAGCGGCAAACAGCATGCAGACGACCAGACAGGCCAGGATTCGGTTGGGCAGTTTCGACATCAGGACATCACACCGGTATGACAGAACCTGCCATTGTAAGAAATATTTACCGGGATGACAGGGAAAGCGGCTGGAAAAGGTGCATCACGGAATACAGGTGCTGATGGTGCAGGCACAAAAAATACCCGTTCTTCCCTGAACAGGCAGGTCCAATCTAGCACAGATCCAGACCGCCGGAATACCCGGCCCAGCATTTTATGTATATAAATCATATTGTTATGACATCATTTGTATCTTGGGCCGATATCATCCTGCGGAATTGATCATGGTCCAGTTGGCTCAGACCATCGGGGCCGAAACAAAAAATACGGTCGGCCTGCAATACGGTTTCAGGCCGGTGCGCCACCATCACGCAGGGTATGCGCAACTGGCGCAGCGATGCATTGACCCGGGCCTCGGTCTGTATATCGAGATGACTGGTTGCCTCGTCGAGCAGCAGCAGTTCGGGTTGCTTGTAGAGGGCCCGGGCCAACAGCAGGCGCTGCACCTGGCCGCCGGACAGCCCTGCCCCCATATGCCCTGTCATGGTCTGGAATTGCATGGGCATTGCGGCAATTTCCCCGGCGATCATGGCCTGCTCGGCAGCCAGCCTGACGCGCTCAAGGTCAGGTGTCATGTCAAAGAAGGTGATATTTTCCAGGAGGCTGCCGGAAAGAAGCGTATCGTTTTGCATCACGGCCCCGATCCGGGACCGGTAGTCCGCCAGGTTGCCCTTATCGACGGGGCGGTTGTTGAAAAGGAGTTCGCCGTCAGTGGGCACCACAAGACTGGCGAGGATTTTCAACAGGGTCGATTTGCCGCACCCCGTCGGGCCGATGATCACGGTCATGCCGCCCTCCACCGTATCGAGCGACACATGGCGAAACAACGGCATCCCCGGCCCATAGCTGAACGCCACATCCTGCAACCTGATCGTAGCCGGCCTGCTTGCGGTTTCCACTGGCAGTACCCGGGCTTCACCGGAGAACTCGGGTTCGGTGAAAGCGATATCGGCGAGGCGCTCGAGATGGACGTCGAGCAGCCGGAAATCAAATCCCTTGTCCAGGAGTGAAAATACGCTGCGATAGAAATGATCCTTGAAACCGATGAATGCCATAAGCATGCCGACGCTCATGGCGCCAGACAGCACCGACAAGGCACCGACATGCAGCAGCAGGATGTTTTCCGTGCTGACAAGGAGGCCTTGCGCGAAACGAATATGGATACCGAGCTTCTGCACGCGCATACCCGACGCGATGGTGTCTGCATAACGGTTTTGCCAGGTGCCCAGCCGTGCCGCTTCCCTGCCAAACAGCTTGATCCCCTGGATGGCCGTTATGTTTTCCATGAAACAGGTATTTTCCAGCGCGCGGTCATTCAGCCACTCCTCGTTGCGCTGGCGTAAACTGCAATAGGAAACCAGGCGCAGCAGGCTGTAGACAACAACCGCTGCCAGGGCGATGCCCGTGAGGACGGGCGCATAGACATACATCAGGACCAGGGTGCCGGCGGCCATCATGCCGTCAATGGTCACTTCGACCATGCCGGCACAAAGGAAATCCCGGACATGATTGAGCGAGCTGAACCGGGATACCGTGTCCCCCAGGTGGCGCCTGGAAAAATATTCCTGAGGCAGGTGCAGCAGATGCTGGCACAGGCGCGTGGCGAAGCTGAAACTGACATTGTTGCCAAGATAGAGCACAACGTGTGCCCGCACCCAGTCAGTCAGCTGCCGGAACACCACAAGCAGGAAAAAACCTGCAGCAAGCAGCAGCAACAGGTCCGTATCCCGGTTGACCAGCACATCATCCAGCAGCAGCTGCGTATAAAAAGGCAATGCCAAGGCAAATACCTGCAGCAGGCATGACAATACCAGCAGTTGCAACAATGCTCCTGCCAGTCCGTCGGCAGATGACCACAAGTCCCGTAACCGCAAGCGTTGGCGGTCATCACGCGGCTGAAAACCCTCGGCAGGACTGAATTCCAGTGCAACACCGGTAAAATGCCGCCCTGCTTCCTTGCGTGTTATGCGTTGGCGTCCAACAGCAGGATCATGGATCACCAGCTGTTTTCCCCTCACATGGGCGAGGATGACGAAATGATCCAGGTCCCAGTGCAGCATGGCCGGCAGCGCCAGTTTATCCATATCCCCTGGCTCTAGTCGCAGCGGCCTGGCCGCAAGATGCAGTTGTGCCGCCGTGTTGACAACCCACGTGAGGGTGACGCCATTTTGGGCTATGGGGCAAAGGTTGCGCAGGGTGTTGAGATCGATTCTGTGGCCGAAATAATCCAGCACCATTACCAAGCAAGCCAGGGCGCATTCACTTCGCTCTGCCTGCAGAGTGACTGGCAGCCGGCCGCTCTTGCTAACTGGCATGCCTGTCAACCCGGTCCGGAAAGAATCCGCAGGGGCTCGAGGAGCCAGGCCAGCAGCGTTCTGCTTTCAAGTACCACGTCGGCCTGGAACTGCATGCCAGGACGCAACGGATATGTGGCGCCAAAAGCATGAATGACCTGTTCGTCGAGCTTGGCGGTCACCTTGTAATAGGGTTCAGCGCTGCCCGCCCCTCCCATATCGGTGGGCATGACAGGAACCCGGGCAACTTCCCTGATGCGGGCAGGCAGCATGCCGTACTTCTGGTAGGGAAAGGTATCCAGGCGTAAATTCACAACAAGCCCTTCCCGCAGGAAGCCCATTGCCCGCGAAGGTATACGCAACTCCGCATCGAGTACGGCGCCTTTCGGCAGCAGTTTCAACAACGGCTGGTTGGCGGCAACAGCATCCCCCTGTTCCACCAGTACTACTGCGACGGTTCCGGCAACCGGGGCCGACAGGCTGACCGCCTCTTCTGCCTGCAGTCTCAGGTTCTGTTTTCGCAATTCAGACAGATTACGCACCAACTCATCCTTGCCCCGGTCCTGCTCAAAGGCCAGCAGTTTCAGCTCCCTCTGCCGGGCTGAAATATCCTCCCGGGTATCTGCCAGTTGCAGGCGTGCCTGCTGCATGACCGCTTCCTGTTTCAGAATTTCCATCCTGGTCTTGTCGAGGTCGCTGTCCGGGGCCAGATTACGGGCCGCCAGGACTCTGAGCCGCTGGTGCTGGGAAGACATCAGGTCCATGACGCCCTGTTCCCCCGCCAACAGGACGGCAAGTTCCCGCTGTCTTTCCTGCAGCCGTCTTATCTCCGACCCTAACTGTTCACGGCGCAGGGCGTACTCCGCGGAACTGGCCTGCAACCGGGCAGTCAGCAGCAATTCCTGCTGCCTGTTTTCCGCCAGCAACTGCCTGGTTACCGGTTGGTCGTTCACTTTCAGTATCCCCGGACGCAGGCTCAGCAAAAACTCCCCTGTTCCCACTTCCTGGCCCGTGCCGGCTGCCAACTGCTCTACCATCCCGCCTACCGGTGCCCTTACCTGAATGGCCCCCAGGTCGGCAACCAGGATTCCCGGCACTACGCTCTTGCGAGGATAACTGCCGGTAACGAGAAAACCGGCACCAGTGAGCGTCATCGCCGCCAATAACCAGACCAGTACTGACAGGCCTGCCGGGGCGAGTCCGGTGCACTTGCCCCAGTGACGCTGGGCCTGGTGAGCCAGGGCTTCCTGCCTGAATAACTTTGCCGCCATGTGTTGCCGTCCCTGGCACCCCGCCGGATCTGCTGTATTTCCAACATAGTCCGGGTTTATGGATTGCGCAAAACCCCGGCTAAACGCGCAAAGGCGGTAGCCCGGTTTTTGACAAATGTGCTATTATTTCGTCCTCATTTGGAACTGATTTTCAGGTTGTTATGAAGAATTTTGCCAAACTCACAATCCTGTTGAGCGCGGTGATGCTGGCCGGCCAGGCCATGGCGCACCATTCATTCGCCATCTACGATTTTGAAACCAAAATTCCCTTTGACGGCGTCGTGGAATCAGTCAAGTTCCGCAACCCGCATATCGAGCTGACCCTGAAAGTCATGAATGCCGCTGGCGAGGAAGAAATCATCCATTTCATCGAAGGTGCTCCTGCCAACATGATGGTACGCAATGGCATAAAGCCGGATATGCTCAAGCCCGGCTCAAGACTACACACTGAAGGCTCTCCCCTGATCGAGGATCCAACAAAGTTTTTCCTGCGCAGCGTTCGGACAGAAGACGGCACGGAATACGCCAACTGAACGGATTCACCCCGGTCACAGGAAAAAGCATTACGCAGTCAAAACGCACTCCCCCATATTGAAATTCAGAAGTTTAGGAACCAAGCATGACTAGCATGAACAAACCCAACCAGCCCTGGGGCAACACGGTCGACGTTGAATTCGAAGACGGTATCGCCTTTGTTTACTTCAATCGTCCCGACAAAAAGAACTGCATGAGCCCGACCCTCAACAGGGAAATGTATGCGACGCTGCATGCACTGGAGCTGGATGACCGTTGCCAGGTACTTGTCCTGACCGGCAAGGGCGAAGCATGGTCGGCCGGCATGGACCTGAAGGAATATTTCCGCGAAACCGACAACGAAAGCGATATTTTCAAGATGCGTATCCGCGAGGAATCGGCTGCGTGGCAGCAGGTAAAACTGCGTTATTACTCCAAGCCGACCATCGCCATGGTCAACGGCTGGGTTTTTGGTGGCGGTTTCACGCCCCTCGTCTCCTGCGATCTCGCCATTTCTTCGGACGATGCGACTTACGGCCTCTCCGAAATCAACTGGGGCATTCTGCCCGGGGGCAACGTTACCAAGTCTGTGGCCGACACCATGGGCCAGCGCAACGCGCTGTACTACATCATGACGGGCGAAACCTTCAAAGGCCAGAAAGCTGCCGAGATGGGCCTGGTCAATGAATCTGTTCCCCATGACCAGTTGAAGACCCGTGTTGTCGAACTGGCAAAGGAACTGATGAAGAAGGATCCCGTCGTTCTGCGCTCCGCCAAGGAGGTATTCAAGCGCGTTCGTTTCATGGATTACGAAACCGCCAATGATTACATCTACGCCAAATCCGATGGTTCCCTGTACCGCAGCGGCGGTGAATTCCGCAGCGGCGCCATGAAGGCCTTCCTGGATGACAAGAAACTGAAGCCGGGCCTGGATACCTACGACAAGAAAAAATGAGTAAAAGCTTCACCAAAAACCGGCCTTGTGCCGGTTTTTTTATTCCTGCTGCAGGTCCCGGTTACAGGGAAACTGCGCCCAGGCTGACCACGTAAGTGAACACCACCACTGCGGTGAACAGCAGGATGAACTTCAGCAAGCCCAGGCGTGAGCGCTTGCGCAGTTCGTACTCCTCACGAATGATCAGGTGCTTGGGAATTTTCCTGGCCTTGAATACCATTGCAGTACCTCCTTCAACTGGCCACATTAAAGCAGGACAACATGCCTTTTCGCGGCCGCAAAAGTGGCAGAAATCTGGCACTTGTCTTCCCCGCACCCTGTGCTATGTTGCTTCAGCCGGAGGAGGTGAAAATGAACGCTATCTGCAAATTCCTGGTGACAATTCTCTTGCCAGCCTGCCTGGTCATGACGGCCCATGCACAGCCCGACACAATACTGATCAATGGCAAAATCCTTACCGTGGATGCCGATTTCAGCATCGTGCAGGCTCTCGCCATCGAGGGTGAGCGTATCGTTGCCACAGGCAGCAATGCAGACATCATGGCGCTTGCCGGTGAGGACAGCGCGGTTATTGACCTTGACGGCGCCACTGTGGTGCCGGGGCTCATCGACAACCATTTCCATTTCCTGCGCGCCGTGCAGCGCTGGCATCGACAGCCGCGGCTGGATGGTATCAATTCCCGTGCCCAGGCCCTGCAGATCCTGGCCGACAAGGTAGCCGAGTTTGAGCCAGGCGAATGGATACTGACCCAGGGCGGCTGGTACCCGGAACAGTTTGCCGATGCCCCCGGCGGGTTCACTCTGGAAGAACTCGACCGTGTAGCGCCCGCCAACCCCCTGTTTCTCCAGGAGCGTTACAACATGGTGTATGCCAACACCCTGGCCCTGGAAGCCGTGGGTATCGACCCTGCCACGGGTGCCCGCCATCCGGCCCCGGGGCTGGCCACGTTCAACCCGCCTTATGGCAGCCTCATCCAGCAGATCGCACCGACCAGCGAGGCGCAACTGGAGCAAAATCTCACGGATTTCATTCATACGCTGAACAGTCACGGACTGACAGCACTGTACAGCCTTGGCCGTGGACCCGAAGGTGAGGACTACGTACTGGAACGGCGTGCCGAGGACGGCCCCCTGCCCCTGCGGATCTGGCATACCCTGACTTACGAGGCGAATGACCCGGCCGGCGCCCAAGCCGCGGTTGCCCTTATCGATGCCAGTACACCCAATACCTTCGATGGCGACTACGGCCTGTTCGGACTGGGGGAGCACATCTACCTGCCGTTTTTCGATTTTCCGTCACAGAATGGCCCATGGCCGGAGGAAATCATGGCAAGCCTGATGGAAATCGCCACGGCGGCTGCCCGCGGCAACTGGCACATTCATGAACACACCATGAGCAACTGGTCCGTGCAGGACCTGCTCAATCGCTTCGAACGACTCAACCGTGTCGTGCAGATGGATGACTTGCGCTGGACCCTGGCGCATGTCTACGACATCACGCCGGACAGTATCCTGCGCGCGAAGAACCTCGGCATGACCCTCGCCGTGCATGGCGTCGGCATGAACGGTGGCGTGCGCATACCCTTCCGCGACATCGCTGACAGCGGCATCGTATTCGGGCTCGGCACTGACTCCACCATCGTCTCCCACTACCAGCCCTTCATCACGCTGGGGTGGGCAGTGAGCGGCGTGGACATCGCCGGCAACCAGGCGCTGGACCAGACCCTTACCCGTGAGGAGGCGCTCATAGCCCATACGCGCAACAACGCCTACCTGTTTTTCCAGGAAGCCAACCTGGGCACGCTCGAGCCTGGCAAGTTTGCCGACCTGGTCGTGCTGGATCGGGATTACCTGACCATACCCGATGACGAGATTTTCTGGATTCAGCCGACGCTTACCATGGTGGGCGGACGTGTCGTCTACGAGAAGGAATAATCCTGCATGCTGAACATGGATTTCAGTCAGCGGGTGGCCATCGACACCGCTGCCCTGGACTGGGTGGCAAGCCCGGCCCCGGGTGTCTGGCGCAAGCCACTCGCGCGTGAGGAAGCTGAACGCGGCCACGCCACCAGTATCGTCAAATACGATCCCGGCGCCAGTTTCAGGGGGCATAATCATCCCCTGGGCGAGGAAATACTCGTGCTTGAAGGCACCTTTTCAGACGAGACCGGCGATTTTCATGCCGGCACCTATTTTCGCAACCCGAAAGGATTCATCCATGCGCCCTTCAGCAAGGAAGGCTGCGTCATTCTCGTCAAGTTGCACCAGATGTCACCCGACGACACCACCCGCCTGGCCATCGAAACGGACAAGGCGGAATGGACGGGTATCGATGGCGGCGTTTGCATCCTGAACCTGCACGAGTTTGGCCCGGAACGCGTCGCCATGGTAAGCCTGCCGAAAGGTACTTCCGGTCCCCATCATGCGCATCCGGGTGGCGAGGAGATCTACATCATCAAGGGGGGTTACCGCGACGCATACGGCAGCTACGGTGCCGGCTCCTGGATTCGCATGCCGCCGGATAGTGAACACTGCCCGGTCATGGATGAAGATACCGTGCTCTGGGTGAAATCAGGTCACCTGGCCTAAAGCGCCAGGGCGTTTTCCGGAAGAACCGTTTCGTTGAGAGATATGCCGAAGCACGGTGAATCCGTCATCGGCCTTCCCGCGCAGCCGGCGATAAAGTCACGCCGGCTGATTCTGATCATCGCCCTGCCCTGTACCGGAACCCCCATTATAGGCGCCCAGCATCTTCCCTACCCAGAGCAGAATCAGCAATGCCGGGGTCACCATGACCGTTGTCAGCACGAAGAACAGCATCCAGTTGCCGCCCAGGCCGTCGACGATGGCGCCGCTGCTCGCGGCAAGCGTGGTACGCCCGAAATTCGAAATGGAAGTCATCATGGCGAACTGGGTTCCCGTATAGGTACGGCTGGCGAAATAGGAAATAAAGGAAATGGCGCATACGGTGGCGAAGGCCTGCGTGAAATTGTCGATCAACAGTGTCAGCACGAACAACCAGGGCTCCGGTCCGACCATCGACATGGCGGCGTAAAGCAGGTTGCTGCCGGCCATGGCGATACCACCCACAAGCATTCCCCGGATAACGCCGAAGCGGGTATTGACGAAGGCGCCGACCAGGGAAAATACGATGGTCATGAAACCACCGAAGAATTTCGAGTACAGGGCGATCTGCTCCGTAGTGAATCCCAGTTCCACGTAGAAGACCAGCGACATACGCCCCAACATCGCTTCTCCGAGCCGGAAGCTGAACAGGAACACCAGGATGCCAAGACCCAGCTTCAGTCCGCACCGATGGAAAAATTCGGTAAACGGAATGAACAGGGTTTCCTCGAGCCAAGTGCCTGGGCCCGTTTCATTGCCATCGTGGTCGAAACGCTTTTCCGCCGCCTCCTGCTCCAGGGGCTCGGGTGACAGGATCACACCGATCATCAGCAGCGCAATGAAGAGGGTCAACACCCTGTAAACTGCAGGCCATTCCAGCCCGATCGTCTCGCCTCCCAGCCACAGGGCTAGCGTACCGCCGATAAAGGCATATCCGGACTGCCAGCCCGCAGTCGCCAGTGCCGATGCCCAGGGAATCTTTTCGTCCATTTCATCACGTCGGAACAACATGACGCGGTAAGCATCGATGGAGACGTCCTGGCTGGCGGAAACGATGGCGATTCCGAGGGCGCTGGCGCCCACCAGGAACAGGTTGCTAACCGGGTCAGCCGTACTCATGAGGAAGAGCAGCAGAATAATCAAGCCCTGGCAAAACACGATCCATGAGCGTCGCTGGCCCAGCCATTTGTGCAGGAAAGGCAGCCTGACTCTGTCGACCAGCGGCGCCCACACCCAGTTGAGGGCATAGGACGCAGTTACAGCACCGATAAAGCCGATGGCACTGCGGGACAGACCCTCGCTCTGCATCCAGAGTGTCAGTACCGAGCCATGCAGGACCCACGGAAAGCCCTGGGAAATACCGATCAGGTAGACGACGAGAAATCGACGGTCAAGGAGGGTTCTGAAAGATGGCGCGCGGGGCTGTATCACTCTGCTTTACTGGCCGGTAGCTGAAAAGGCAAAGGTACCAGAAAGGCACGGCGGTGGCATGCCTTAACCGGGTTGGGCATACGACGATCAGAGCGGATCGGTGATCTCGATTTCCAGCGTACCGAGGCCGTCGATAGCGGCGACAAGTCGATCACCCGGCACCACCGGTCCCACGCCGGCGGGGGTGCCGGTGAAAATAAGATCGCCGGGCTGCAGCAGGAACAGCTTAGAGAGTTCTGCCACGATCTCATGGCTTTTCCAGATCAACTCGGACAGGTCAGCGTCCTGGCGCACCTTGCCGTTGACCTCCAGGGCGATGCGGCCATGGTCCGGGTGGCCGATCGTGCTTGCGGGCACTATGGGTGACAGCGGGGCCGAAAAATCGAAGCCCTTGCCGGCATCCCAGGGGTGGCCGATGCCGCCGGATGCCATTTGCAGGTCACGCCGCGTCATGTCAAAACCGATAGCGTATCCATAAACATGAGCCAGCGCCTCCCCGGCCGGAATATTCCTGCCGCCCTTGCCGATAGCCAGGACCAGTTCGGTTTCGTAATGGTAGTTCTTTGTCCCAGGCGGATACGGCACCCTGCTGTCGAGTGTGACGGCATCTGCTGGTTTCATGAAAAAACAGGGCGGGTCACGATCGGGTGTGGAGCCCATTTCGCGAACATGGGCGGCGTAATTCTTGCCGACGCAGTACACACGGTGGACGGGAAATGTCTTATCGGTTCCGCTGATGGGCACCGCTGTCACGGGTGCCGGCTGATGGCTGTAGCTCACTTTTTTACCTGCCTGTTGCTGCCTGAATAATAACGGTGTTGAAAGGCATTCTAGCTTAGAATATCCAAATCAACGAACAGGCATTAAAATAGCCGCATCATTCCGAACCTGGCCAATCCATGAAAGCAGTGTCGATCAAGAACCTCGTCAAAAAACTGTCCAGCCTTGGCCTCGAGTCACTGGGCAACCTGTATGGCAACAACGCCCCGAAAAGCGAGCATATCGGCAACCTGTGCGAGACCCTCCTGGGGCTTAAGGGCGAGGCTTCCTCGGTGGCGCTGGCAGAAGAAATCATTGCCGCCTACAGAAGGTTCACCCGCGAGGAAAAAAAGGAGTTCTTCCATTTTCTTGAAAGCAGTCTCGCGGCCAGCCCCGCCAAGGTAAACGCGGCCATTGCCGGTTTCCAGGAAAAACCATCACAGCAGGCCATCCAGGCACTGCACGAAGCCAGCGAATCACGCCGGCTGGACCTGTTCAGGGCCCTGAACATGGCAACGGACGGCACCCGCGCACTGATCAGCATGCGTGAGGACATCACCGATGCCCTGCAAGACAACCCCGGGCTGCTAGCCGTCGACAACGACCTGCTGCACCTGTTTCGCTCCTGGTTCAACCGCGGTTTCCTGGACATCAAGCGCATCGACTGGGAAACCCCGGCCGTGGTGCTGGAGAAGCTCATCGAATATGAATCCGTACATGAAATCGAAGGCTGGGACGACCTGCGCCGGCGCCTGGAACTGGATCGTCGCTGCTATGGCTTCTTCCATCCGGTCATGCCTTACGAGCCGCTGATCTTCGTGGAGGTGGCACTGACCAATGAAATCTCCACGAACGTCGCTGAACTGATCAAGGAAGATGTCAACGGCGACCGGGACGCCACTTACAACACAGCGATCTTCTATTCCATCAACAACTGCCTTGATGGCCTGCGCGGCGTTTCCTTCGGCAACCTGCTCATCAAGCAGGTCGTGGAGAAACTGCAGCGCGAGATTCCCGGTCTGAAGACCTTTTCCACGCTGTCACCCTTGCCCAGGTTCAGCGCCTGGTTAAAGAAAGCACTCGATGGTCTTGAATTCCTCGACAAGAAAGAAAAACGTCAGGTCAGCGCCGTACTGGATTTTCCGACCGCCGCCATCCTCGAGGATGCAGAACTGGAGCGCATCATGACCAGTATCTGCGCCCATTACCTCGTCAACGAAAAAAGCCGGGACAAGCCCGCCTGCCCCGTTGCTCGCTTTCATCTCGGCAACGGCGCCACCCTGGGCAAGATCAACTGGCGAGCTGATTTATCGGCGAACGGCCTGCAGCAGAGTGCCGGCATGATGGTTAACTATATTTACGACAAGGCAAAGCTGGCCAAGAACCACGAAGCTTACGAGCAGAACAATACCGTGGTCTTTTCAACGGAAGTGAAGCAGATGTTGCCCAAGAAGAAGACGGCGGCCTGAATAAAAACGGGGCCACAGGCCCCGTTTTTTTAAAACATCTGAAGTTTTTTTTGCTTTATGGGACGATCGGGCTGCTCCTGTCGACCTTATCGGACTCCTGCCCAACCATCAGCTCCGCAGCGTAGTTCGCCTGCTGGCAAACATACTCGAACAGCTCCTGATCTTCCTGCCAGCCCAGGTTGAAACCGCCGGTATACGGGGCTGTGTAGGCACCCGGGTCATCCACGGTGATCGTGTAGTCGATGCGATCGGAGTTGTAGCGGTTGAACCTTTCGATGATGTGCAATTGCTCGGTATGCGGCAGTCCGCGCCTGCCGAACCAGAAGTCCTCGTTGAACCCTACCGAATCGACCACCAGTGTATCGCCTTCCCACCAGCCGACCGAGTGCCCGTAGTTGCTGGGTTCCGGGTTTGCCGGATGGGAGCGTCCGTCCATGTACACGACGCGGTAGGTATGCGGGCCGCCGATATCGAAAATGTAGAGTTTCTGCAATGCAGTGATCTCGACGAACTCTACACCGTACGGGGTCAGGAACTGCCTTGAGCCTCCGGAAGCCTTGCAACGGGCGTGGGGCTCAAGCTCATGCAGTTGACGTTCATCATAGAGGGCTTTTGCCCAGGGTTTGAACGGCACGACATCCACCGGCGCTACAGGATCAAAAATGCTGAACCTTGGTGTCCATACGCCTTTTTCGGCTGGTGTGGCACCGCCCAGGACTACGCGACCATCAGCATTGCGCGGCGCCGGTCCGAATTCCTCGCCGCTCTCCGGCCTGGGTTGAGCCTGCAACGATGCACTCATGCCGACTGCCAGGGTCAGCAGGACCGATGCCAGTGTTGACTTTCTCAATCTCACGTTCAAACCTCCGTGGACAAAAATCTCTCTGTCGTTCTTACTGCTGGCCGCTGCCGATACTGGAATCAGCGTCCAGGGTCTGGCCCGGTGAACTGCCGGTAGCGGTCAGGGTAACGCTGCGCGCATTGACGCGCGGAGTGCCGTTCCTGGCCAGGAAGCCGTCGACGGTGATCGGTGTCCCGATATTCAGGGTGGTCCTTCTCCAGCCGCGGCGCTGCAGTCCGTGGGGCGGGCCCATTTCAGCACCCCAGTTGGTCACTTCGCCGGTCTCTTCATTCTTCACGTTCAGATAAATCCATACGTGCGGATTGGTCCATTCGACCTTGGTAACGATGCCCTGTAACTGGATAGGCTTGTTGGAATCGAACTCGGCCACGAAGGAGTGGTGAGCAAATACACTGCCGGCGAGCAGCAAGGAGCCGGCAAGAATCAGTTTGATCAGATGTTTCATGAGTGTATACCTCGTTTATTGCCTGTTGTGCTGGCATAGAGAAAATGGAAGCTCCGCGCCCCCGACCCAGCTGAGATCCCAGCTGGCTGTCCAGGGTCTGGTGTAAGCTCCCGGGTCATCGATAGTTACTTCATAATGCAGTGTATCGAAATCTTTGCGGGTGAATTTTTCCACCATGGATAACCGGTCCGTGTGCGGCAGGCCGCCATTGGTGAACCAGAATCCCTCGTTGAATCCTTCGGTGTCGACAACCAGGGTGTCGCCCTCCCAACGGCCAACGGAACGACCATAGAACAGGGGGTTGTCATCATCACCACCGACCAGGCCGACAGGATCGCGCCCATCCATGTGGATGATGCGGTAGTTCCTGTTGCCGCTGCCGAGCAGCACGAATATGCGCTGGTTCTGCTTGTCCTCGATCAGCTGCAAGCCAAGATCGGACTGATACTGGCGCGGACCACCCGGCGGTTTACAGTCGAGATATGTGGGGTCATCGCGCAGGTCGCGTTCCTGCCGGTGAATGTACCGGGCCAGGGCCCAATCCTGCATGGGGGCTACCTTGGCTGCATCGGCGACATTGTCGAGCAGACCGTATTCGTTCATGCCCACATTCACGCCGTCCTCAACGAGTGCCTTGCTGGTCGGGTAGCCCCAGATGCCGTCTGCACCCCCCGGGACTGCCCCCAGGACAGGATGGTTGTCTTCGGGCCAGCGCGGCACGGGACGTGGTGACAACGGCTTGGCCGGACTCGTGTCGTTCACCGTGTAAACCGGGCGACCGGTATCGGTGAGTGATACCTGTTCACCCCAGACCTGCCTGCTGCCGTTGCGTGCACGAATACCGGCAACACTCACGGCGTCACCGGGCTGCAGGGAATCTTCTTGCCAGCCATTGTTGATGAGGATATAGGGGTTTTCCAGTTCGACCGCCCAGTTCACCATGCTGCTGCCTTCTCGCACGTTCATGAAGACATGGACATGAGGGCTGCGCCAGTCCACTTTGGTGACGATGCCCGAAAACTGGACATCAGCGCCCGGGTCGAACTTGCCCTGGATGGGGTGATGGGCAAATACAGTGCTGAAAGTGAAAGCAGCCAGCATTCCCGCCAGCAATTTCACCGGAGTCGGTAGTCTGTTCTTTTTCGATTCTTGCTTCATATCTAGCGTATCCAATCTATTCGCGCCAATTCGCGTGAAGCCGCGAACTACTGTCTGACGATCTCGAAATCGCCGCGTCCGTTCCTGCTGCTCCAGGTGCCTGTCAGCGAACGGGAAGGCAGTTCCAGATTTTCGATGGAAGCATCGATAGTGTAATCACCGGCCTTGATCTCCACGGACCAGTCCGACGGGTCGAGATCGACGCTGTCTATCGCCAGGTTGTCGGTGCCGGGGTTGATCATGCCGGATACCGTTTCACCATCCCAGTCCATGACGACCAGGACGAAATCACCCAGGGCGGTATTACCGGACCATTCACCAATCCAGGATCCCTTCAGGGGATGGCCTTCCTGCGCATGGGCAGTCCCGGCCAGCATGGCCAGACCCAGGACGATTGTCAGACCTTTGATAATGCGTTGATAAATTCGTAAAAACATCGATGTTGACTCCAACCAGACTTTTCGCGCTTGCTTGGCGCTATAGTTGTTTTTGAAAAGATAAACCGGGGCGGGAATCGGGTCGCTGCGCCAGCACCCCCAAATGATGGACTGCCGGTTTCCCGGACCATCCCCCGTTTTCCCCCTGCTTTCCACAAGCCAGAATAATCTACCAAATTTCAGGTGGTTATCCTATAAATCCTTGGCAAATAATTGGACTTTTCACAATTTATGCACAGCCCCAAAAAAAGGGCCCGGCGCTGCTTTTTCGCAGCCCGGGCCCTGGGTTAATGCTGATGCGGCTTTTTGGCGCCGGACGGAGCTCAGACCGGCTGTTCCCTGTGGTAAGCGTCGTTGTTTGGCGTGTGATCGCCGGCCAGCCAGCGCTTGAGCTCACTGTGGGCTTTCGGCAGGACCTCGGCATTGATCTTTTCCACGTCCGGGTGATCGGTACAGAACTCCACGATCAGGCCGTCAGGGTCGATCACATACAGGGAATGGCAGTAGCCGTGCTCAAGGAAATAATACTTGTCGGCCGGATAGCCGGAACTTTTGACCTTCTGCAGCAATTCGTCCTGCAGATCCTGCTCCACTTTCAACGCAATATGGCGGAAGCCGGAGATTGGCAGTTCAGGACCGAACTGGGCGTCATCCTCGGCGTCGGCAAACTGGAAGAATGCCAGGGCGCTTTCATCCGCAATACTGAAGAAGCAGTGGCAGTAGGTTCTCTCCTTGCCGAACAGGTCTGTTTTTTCACACCATGTGGCAGTCAGCGGAAGGCCCAGCAGGTCTTCATAAAACTGGCGGGTCGTTTCAAGATCCTTCACCACATAAGCGTTGTGATGCAGCCGGGAAGGTAGCTTGCTTTGCGCATTCATTGGGTATTCCTCATTCAATTCGCAGGCGAAATTCAATTCGCAATATTATGACATTTAAAAGCGTTTCACAAAATCCAGACCGAATCGGGCCGGCAGAGCCTTGAACACGAAACCGCCTGTGGAGTACTCGGTGTTGTATTCCTCATCCAGGGCATTCTTGCCCCAGGCTGTCAGCGTCCAGTCGTCAGGCAATTCTACTCCAAAACGGAAATCCAGCAGGTGTACGTCGTCCCGGTTATTGGTGCCCTCTTGATTATTGTCAAAAAATGCGGTGTCACCGAGTATCTGGTAGTCCACACGGACAAAGGCTTCCAGGCCCTCGCCAAAGGCCTGAATCGGGTAATGGTAATCAAACCCGGCATTCAGGGTGAACTTGGAAACGTTGGGTGCACGATCGCCGATATCCCTTGGTGTTTCCGAGTCGGTAATTTCACTGTCGGTATAGCCATAACCGAAATTCAGGTTGAGGTTATCCGTCAGACGCGCCGCCAGGTCGAATTCAAATCCCTGGTATTCCACTTCATTGAAATTACCCAGGTTCTGGGTGGAGTTGGCCGCCAGGAAAATGAAGAAATAGGTTCCCTCCGCTTCCGACCTGAAAACCGTGAAGTTGGAACGCACCCTGCCGTCCATGAACTGGCCTTTAACACCGGCCTCGATAGTGTCCACCACTTCGGCGTCGTAGGTGTCACCTACCCCCAGAAAGCCGTTAGCAAAGGCCACGGCACCAACGCCGGTCTGGTTGAAGCCGCCGCTGCGGAACCCGCGACTGAGCGAGGCGTAGTAGCTCAGGGTGTCTGTGGGCTTGTAGCGCCAGGTCAGTTTCGGCTGCCATTCATCCCAGCTCTGCGTCCTGACTTCACCGGTGAACCCTTCAGGGAATCCGGCCACATTCGGCAGGAACGCCGTCGGGGTCAGTGTCGTGTTGTCACGCTCGTCATCATCGTAGCGCAGCGAAAAGGCCACTTCGGTGGCGTCACTGATGTCGTAGGCCATCTCACCAAACACCGCCCAGGCAAAATTGTCCTGCGAGTCGGCCAGGTAGGTAACCTGCGGGTTGATGGAATCAGTGGCGAAATCGAAGGGGAAATTGCCGCGGGGTGCACGGTAAACCGGGAAGACGCCCTGCCCCGTGTCCACCATGTTGCCGGTAGAGATGAACCGGTCTGTCTGCACCGCATAGGCGCCGACGATCCAGCGGAATCGATCTTCTGACGGTGAGGTGAAGCGGATTTCCTGGCTCAGTGCGTCGACTTCCAGATACTGGCTCTGGTTCTGGTCAGGAAAGCCGAAGAACGTCGGGATCACCGCTTCATCGGTGGGCAGGAAGTCCCACGCGTCACCGGTCAGCACTTCCTCGAGAGTGTCGTACGAGGTGATCGACGTCAGGGTGCCGTTGCCCAGCTCCCAGTCCAGCTTCAGGGCAACATTGCTCAGGTCACGCTCGTTGACCCCCGGGTTGTTGACGCGGATAGGCAAACTGGTGTCGTTGACGGAATCCGGATAGCCGTTGTCCCGGCCAAAGGCAGATGGGGCGCCCGGAAACGGGGCCGGCGCCGACTCGCGGATGTTGTAGTACAGCGCCTGCGTTTCCAGTTTTGAGGTAAACAGGCGCAGGTCGCCACGGAACGTATCGCTGGGATCCCAGATGAATCGCAGTCTCGCCGAGGTATCTTCGTAAGGGTCGGCCTTTTCGCCCAGGTAAGGATTGTCCAGGTAGCCGTCAACGTCCTTGCGGGAAACAGCCGCCCGGAATTTCAGGGTATCGGAATTTGCAACCGGCCCGCTGATATAGGCATCGGCGGCATAACCGTCGCCGGAGTCATAGCCTACCCGCACGGCGCCTTCCATGAAGTCCGCAGGTTCGCGGGAATTGATCACGATGGCCCCGCCAATGGCATTGCGGCCATAAAGGGCACCCTGGGGTCCTTTCAGCACTTCGATCTGCTGGATATCGAATAATTCCTGGTTGAACTGCGCCGGGTTCACCATCAGCACGCCATCCATCAGCACTGCCACGGACATCTCCGTATTGCGGTTCTGGGATATACCACGCGCCGTGACAAATGAATTGCCGGCGTTCTGGACCTGCACGAGTGTCACGTTCGGTGTCAGTGCGATGAAATCTGCAGGCGTCTCAATGCCGGCGGCTTCCACCTCGTTCTCCGTGAATACCGTAACGGCTACGGGGACATCAACATAGGATTCCTCACGTTTACGTGATGTGACCACAATCTCCTCGATGACGGAGTCGCTTCCCGGCTGGGCAAGGATTTGGGTTGATGGTGTGATTGTGGCTGCTGCAATTGCAGCGGCCAGGATTGATTTCCTGGTATGCATGGATCCCCCTGGTTTACATTACGGATAAAGGTCCGTATTCCCTGTAATGGTCTTACGTTACCAGGATGCGAACAGATTCCCCGGCATTCATTTCGAATAATAAAACCTGCAGGAGGATGCTAACCAAGCGTTTTTTGCAGTGCAATAGCAGTTCTCGGAAAAACCACTATCTTTCATATATTTGGTCTTTCAAAACGGCTTATATGCTGTGCAGCCAGTCCAGTATCAGCCGGCTGACGGCATCGGGCTGATCGAGCGGCACCATGTGCCCGGCGCCGGGAACCACGGCCAGTGTGGCAGCGGGAATCAGGCGCTCGATATCCCGGTGCTGGCTGACGGGGCTCCAGGTGTCTTTTTCCCCCACCACGAGCAGGACGGGGATGGTGATATCCGGCAGGTACTTCGCCTGGTCTGCGCGGCCCAGCCCAGCGGTGATATGGGCGATGAAATCATCCAGATCCTGCCTCCTGGCCATGGTCTCGATGATCCTGCGCACGGCGGGATTATCCTTGTCGCGATAACCGAGCATGAGATCCGCCCAGCTGGCGGCGTAACGATCCATGCCGATACTGGCGGCTTCCTCGACCAGACTGCTGCGCTGCTCGCACTCCTCGTCGGTGACAGCATGGGCACCGACACTGAGCAGGATGAGATGGGAAATCCGCTCCGGCGCTGAGTGAATCAGCTCAAGTCCCACTCGCCCACCCATGGAATGGCCGGCAACAGCAAATCGCGGCGGTGCCTCGGCCAGGATTTGCGCTGCCATGGCAGTAAGGGAATCCACGCCTCGGTAATCCGGTATCCTGACCTCGCAGGCATCCGCCAGCGCCTTGGCCTGATACTGCCACACATCACGGTCGCACAGCAGGCCTGGCAAAAGGTAAATGACGGGTTTGTCAGCCATCGGGAATATCTGGATTGTTAAACAGAATGCGCACTGTGCGCATTGGAAGGAGCAAGGCGCGGCATTATAAAGGGATTGACATATAGTACAACGCCGCTGCCTGTCGGGGCATACGGAAACACATGAAATGCCGCCGCAAAGCCATTATGATGCCCCTAACCAAATTGAAGCCGAATCGAGGTGAACTTAATGAGCAAGATCCTGGTGTTGTACTACTCAATGTACGGTCATATGGAAGTCATGGCCAACGCTGTTGCCGAGGGCGCTAAAAAGGTCGCGGGTACCGAAGTCGTCATCAAGCGCGTCCCAGAACTCATGCCCGAGGAGGCGGCCAAGGCCGCCGGGGTGAAACTTGACCAGGATGCCCCAATCGCCAGCCCGGGCGAGCTCGGTGATTACGATGCCATCATCTTCGGCGCACCCACACGCTTCGGCAACATGGCCGCCCAGATGCGCAACTTCCTCGACCAGACCGGCGGCCTGTGGATGGAAGGCAAGCTGGTGGGCAAACCAGGCAGTGTCTTCACGTCAACGGCTTCACAACACGGCGGCCAGGAAACCACCATCACTTCTTTCCACACCACCCTGCTCCATCACGGCATGATCATTGTCGGCGTCCCGTATGCCATACCCCAGATGACCAACATGGCGGAAATTTCCGGTGGCACACCTTACGGCGCCTCCACCATTACCGGCAGCGACGGCAGCCGCATGCCTTCGGAGGACGAACTCACGATTGCGCGATTCCAGGGTGAACATGTGGCGAAAATCACCGCCAAGCTGGCCTGAGTTGCCTGAATATGCCCCCCGGGATCCGTGTTTACGGACCCCGGGGCGGCACATTACAATAAGCACCCCGGAAAGCACGCAAAATCAGGGCTTTTCACCTGATACTTGCTGATTTGTTACCGATTTTTTTCCAATTTACCCAGTACCCTGACACCATGAACAAACTTGATACCCGGCCCGGACAATTGCGTACCCTCGCCCTGACGATCACCACACTGCTCGCGCTGGCCCCGACCGCTGGCGCCCTCGCCCAGCAGACGTCCGCTTATGCCGCCATGGACCGTGCCGACGAACAGTGGGACTTCCTCAACGAATACTGCACCGAGTGCCATAATTTCGAGGACTACTCCGGCGGTGTCGACTTCACCACCATGTTCGTGGATGAAGTGCCGCAGCATACCGAGACCTGGGAAAAGGCTGTCATGAAGCTCAACGGCCGCATGATGCCGCCCGCCGGGCAGAAAAAGCCGCCAGAGGAGACCCTGACCAGCTTTGTTTCCTGGCTGGAAGGCTACCTCGATGAAGCGGCGGAAAAAGAGCCGGTGTATCACAGCGTGCCCATTCACCGCCTCAACCGCAAGGAATACGCCAACGCCATTCGTGATCTCACCGGCATCGAATTCAATCCGGCAGACATTCTGCCCGAAGACAACTCGCTGGAGGGTTTCGACAATATCGCCGAGGCCCTGAATGTCACGCCCGCCTTCATTAACCAGTATGTCCTGGCAGCCCGTTCCATCATGGAGCAGGCCATCGGTGACAAGTCGCCGGCCACCGGCAGTACCACCTACTTCCCCGAAGAGGACCTTCCCATCCGCATGCAGGGCGGCGGCTCCCAGCAACAGCATATCGCCGGCCTGCCCCTTGGCACCCGGGGCGGCATGCTGGTGGAGCACTGGTTCCCGGCCGACGGTGAATACGCCATCAATGTCGGTGATTTCAACCTGTTCGCCTGGATGTTCAATATCGAATTCGAAAACACCATGATCGTCACCATCGATGGTGAAAAGGTGTACCAGACTGTCCTCGGCGGCGACAAGGACCGCATTGCGCTCGATCTCGACCAGGCTGCCCCGATGGATGATATCAACGGCCGGACCAAGGATATCCGCTTCACCACGACGGCCGGACCGCACAAGGTAGGCGTGACCTTCATCCGCCGCACCTTTGCCGAATCCGACGACCGGCTCGAGCCGCCTATTCCCGGCACCCTGCAGGACCGCATCCTGTCGATCCCGTCCGTGGAAATCCGCGGCCCCTACAACCCCACCGGCATCAGCAGCACCCCGAGCCGGAGTAAGATCTTCAGCTGCTATCCCGAGAATGCCAGCCAGGAACGGGATTGTGCCGGACAGATCATCGATGAGTTTGTCACGCTTGCCTACCGGCGCCCGCTGACTGCAGAGGACATGGCACCGCTGCTGGCCTTTTACGAGCAGGGCCACACTATCGGCGGCTTCGAGGAAGGCGTGCGACGCGCATTGACGCGCGCCCTGGCGAGCCCCAATTTCCTCTATCGCATCCACATTGCACCGGAGGAGCTCGAGCCTGGCGACATTTATGCCCTGGATGACCTGGAACTGGCCACACGCCTGTCCTTCTTCCTGTGGAGCAGCATTCCGGACAGGGAACTGCTGGACCTGGCCATGGCCGGCGAGCTGTCAGAGCCTGCTGTATTCGACGCCCAGGTCGAACGCATGATCGCCGATCCGCGCTCCGAGACCCTGGCGTCCAACTTCGCTTACCAGTGGCTGGAACTGTCCAAACTCGATGAAATCAATCCGGACGGCGGCATCTTCCCCTACGCCTTCGGTGCCGGAGACCTGCGTCCTGACTTCAAGCGTGAGCTGGAGCTTTTCATCGACAGCGTGATACGCGACGACCTTGGCGTGCATGCCCTGCTGACAGCGAATTACACTTACCTGAATGAGCGCCTGGCCCTGCATTACGGCATTCGCAACGTCAAAGGCAACCGTTTCCGCCGCGTCGAACTCGTTGACTCCACCCGCTGGGGCCTGATGGGCAAAGGCGGCATCCTGATGTCATCCGCCTATCCCAACCGCACCTCACCGGTACTGCGCGGCGCCTGGATCCTCGAGAACATCATGGGCACACCGCCGCCTGTGCCCCCGCCCGATGTCGAGGACCTGGCAGAGAATGAAGTCGGCAAACCCGCCACCACGGTACGTGAAAGGCTGGAACAGCATCGCCAGAATCCAACCTGCTTTGCCTGCCACGGCGTCATGGACCCACTGGGTTTTGCCCTGGAAAATTTCGATGCCGTTGGTCACTGGCGCGATATCGACCGCTTCTCCCGCGACGCTATCGACGCTTCGGGGGTACTGCCCAGCGGCATGCCGGTCAACGGCCCGGATGATCTTCGGGCAGCACTGACCGCCAACCCGGACATGTTTGCCCGCACCGTCACCACCCGGCTGATGACCTTTGCCCTGGGCCGACCGGTCGAGGCAGATGATATGCCGCTGGTGCGTGAGCTCGTGAGGGAAGCCGCTGACGAGGATTACCGGTTCTCGGCACTGATCAAGGGCATCGCCAACAGTCATGCCTTCCGCTACAGCATCGCACCGGAGCACGACGAGAACATGGTCGCCGGCAACTGATCCGGCTACTGAACCGGCTACTGAACCGACAACCCGACTGCACCCTGAAAGGCCCGGCACAACACCGGGCCTTTTGTTATTCCTGTTTTATACAAAAATGAGGCGGATACAAAAAAGCCGGTGATGTCACCGGCTTTTTTCCACCCTGTCAGGACAAGGAGGGCATCAGATCACGCTGCTGACGATATTGCGAAATTCGTCTTCGGTGATGATGGTTTTCTTCTGGATACCCAACGCCTTCACCTGGGTCAGGATCTCGGCGACGGCCTCGTCACTGTAATCACTGATACCCATCCGTTCCAGGCTGTAGGTCACGGAGCGTTTACCGCTCTTCTTGCCCAGGACGATATCGCCGTGGCGACCAGTCAGGGCCGGATGCGTGCCGAACATGGCCAGCGGCTCTTCCAGCACCAGGTCAACACCGATGCCGGATTCGCGGGTAAAGTTGCGGGAACCGCCCACGGGCTTGTTCGCCGCCAGCGGGATGTTGCTCAGTTTTGACACCAGGTCGAACAGCTCAGGGAATTTCTTCATGTCGTAACCCATCGGAATGCCGTACAGCACTTCCAGGGCCAGCACCAGTTCTTCCATGGCGGCGTTGCCGGTTCTTTCGCCAAGGCCATTCACGCAGGAATGAACCACGGTGGCGCCCGCTTCCACGCCAGCCAGTTCGGTCGCCACACCCATGCCGAAATCGTTATGGGTATGTACTTCCACCGGCAGACCAGTCAGGCCCCTTACCTTGCGGACCATGTACTTGATCGCTTCCGGCAGTGCACAACCCATGGTATCCACGACACCGACGGAGTCCGGGGCGCAGTTGTCCATGACGGCCTTGAGCAGGTTTTCCAGGTCTTCATCACGGGCACGGGTTGTATCGTAAGGGAAGAACACGGTATGCAGGCCGTGGTCCTTGGCGTATTTGATGATGGGCGCGCTCTTCTTGTAAACGTCTTCCCAGGTCCACTTGAACTGGTATTTCAGCTTCGGGTAGCCGATCGGCACCTCGATGATGACACCGTCGGCGCCGCATTCGATGGCGGAATCGATATCGGATTCCATGGCGCGGGCAAACGTATATATCTTGGATTTCAGGCCAAGCGAACAGATCTGCTTGATGGCCTTGTAATCGTCCGGGGACACGGCAGGCATGCCGGCCTCGATGCGATTAACGCCAACCTCGCTCATCTTTTCGGCGATGGCGATCTTGTCCTCGGGACTGAACACCACGCCCGGCGTCTGCTCACCGTCACGCAGGGTGGCATCGTGGATTTCCACTTTTTCAGGAAGGTCGAAATTTTTGGTGACTTCGTCGATGACGTTGTAGGGACTTACCCACCATTCGCCTTCTTTGAAATATTCAGCTGTCATGTAATTACCTTTCAGTGTGGCCTAAAATTAAAGGGGCCCAGCATAAGACCGGGCCGAAAAGGAGTCAATGATACACCAGCCCGTGGGGCTGCGAAAAAGGGATAAAGCCGGCCCTGCGGGCCTGGATAAATGGATAAAGGGCATACTTTCCGCCAGGTTGATGCATTCCGTTCTGGAGCGCCTTTCAAAATACAAAAACCCAGAACTCACGACTCCATATATTGAGATACGCTTTATCCCTTTATCGGTTTATCCCTTTATCGGTTTATCCCTTTATCGGTATTCCTGTCGTATTTCTTTATC
>CAZVSC010000004.1:3986-23463 GCA_964629325.1 uncultured Enterobacteriaceae bacterium | reverse complement strand
TTTATCCCTTTATCGGTTTATCCCTTTATCGGTATTCCTGTCGTATTTCTTTATCCGGTCACTTCAGTATAATCCGGGGCTTCGTTCAAAGGGAGAAATAACAAGATCATGACAAAGATTCGCACAGCCCTCGTTGGCAGCTATGCCCAGCCGGAATGGCTGATTGACCGTGAAGCCCTGCGCAACCGCCTGCCCGCACGCATCCTGTCCGGCGATATGTGGAGAATTGCCCCTGAATTCCTCAAGGAAGCCATGGATGACGCGGTACTCAGCGTCCTCGAGGACCAGGAGCAGGCCGGCGTGGATATCGTTACCGACGGCGAGGTGCGCCGGGAAAGCTATTCCGCTCCCCTTGCCAATGCGCCTGAAGGCATCGACAGGAAGCGGGTTGAAACCCTGGTTGGCCGGGCTGGCAAGCCGAACAAGGTGCCACTGATCAGTGGCCCCCTGAAGCGGGTGTCCCCGGTGCATGTGGACGATGTGAAGTTCATGAAGGCCCATACGAACAGAACGGTCAAGATCACCATCCCGGGCCCTTTCACCCTTTCCCAGCTGGCTGTAAGCGAGTACTACAAGACTCCTGAAGAAATCGCCATGGCTTACGCCGAGGTCGTCAACGAGGAGATCAAGGATTTGTTTGCTGCCGGGGCGGATATCGTCCAGTTCGACGAGCCCTACCTGCAGGCCCGTTATGACGATGCCAAAGCCTATGGCCAGAAGGCCGTCAACAAAGCCCTGGAAGGCGTCAAGGGCACCACCGCACTGCACGTGTGTTTCGGTTATGCCGCCATGGTGACTGACAAGTCCGGCCTGGCTGGCTACTCCTGCCTGCCGCTGGTCAATGACATCACCGTCGACCAGGTCTCTATCGAGGCCGCCCAGCCGACGCTGGATCTGGGCGCCGCACTCGGTGCGCTGTCCAGCAAGATCATCATGGTCGGGGTCCTGAACCTGGGTGATGAAACACCGGAAACCCCGGAGATCGTCGCTGACCGCCTGCGGGCTGCCCTCGAGTTCATACCCCCGGAGCGGATCATTGCCGCACCGGACTGCGGTCTGAAATACCTGCCGCGCGCTTCCGCACGGGCCAAGCTCAAGGCCATGGTCGACGGCACCGCCATCGTCAACGCCGAGCTGAAGTAGGACATCCAGAAACAAAAAACCCGGGCTGGCTCTAATGCCAACCCGGGTTTTTTTATGTCATTTCAGGTATCAGGACATGATGGAGTGCGCCAGCATGGGTGACCGTCGCAGCTGGAATTCGATGTCCCGGGCGGCGTCACGCAATTCGGGCACGATCTGCTCGATCATTTCCTGCTCAGACAGGCGTGCCGATGCTGTCGAGCACGATACCGAAGCGATCACCTTGTTCTCTTCATTGAACACCGGGACGGCGACCGAAACGACACCGAAATCCAGCTGCCCGTCGGTTGCAGCGTACATATTCTTGCGCACGTCATTGAGTACCTGCTTCAACTCCTTTTTGGTGGTCACTGTTTTCTCGGTGAGCGGCTCCATGTGGACTTCACTGAGATAGGTGTCCAGCTTGGCTTTATCCTCGAAGGCCAGGATCGCCCTGCCGGCGGCTGTCGCATAGGCCGGAAACCGGGTGCCGACGCCAGCCACGATACGGGTGAGCTGCTTGGTGGAAACGTAAACCAGGAACAGCACATCAAGATCGGATAGAACGCCAAGTGCGACGCTGTTATCGGTCTTGTCGCGAACGCGCTGCAGCGACGGCCTGACCACTTCCTCGAGATTCATGGACTCGATATAGGCAGAGCCCAGCTTGAATACCTCGGGACGTAGCAGGAACAGCTTATCCTTCTTGCCTACGTAGCCAAGATGCTGGAGTGTGTTAAGACATCTTCTTACCACGGCGGGATTGAGCTGGGTCTGGGTCGCGATTTCACTCAGGGTCATTTCCGGCTTTTCACGGGTGAACGCCCTGAGCACCGCAAGCCCGCGCGCCAGTGAATTTAGGTATTCGCCGTCACTTCTTGGGTTTTTTTCCACCATGCTGCGCTTTCCCGGCATGCCTTGCACACTGCGATCAGGCAGGCTTTTCGGCACTCACAATCGAATAATAACCGTAGGTATTCAGGCTGCTCACATTGACGAACCCCGCCGACTGCAGGATGTCCTCCAGCTGCGGCAGTGTAAACTGCTGGCCCAGGGTGCCGATCGCCATCAGCAATGAGAAATTGATGGCAGGATACGGTGAATGGCCGCTGTCGTGGAGAAGCATTTCATGGAGCAGGATTTTACCGCCGGGCTCGAGTGCCTCGAAGCTGCTTTTGGCCAGTTCGCGGCAGGTATCGAAGCTCCAGTCGTGGAAAATATTGGAAAAGAAATGGGCATCGTAGCCTGCAGGCCATTTCTCCCGGAACATATCCACCGAAACGGTGTCGACACGATCACTCACGCCTCCCTCGGCAATGTATTCCCGGGCCAGTTCACAAATGGACGGCAGTTCCATGATCGTACAGCGAATGTCGGGCAACGCCTGTGCCAGAGCGATCATGAAGCAGCCGGAACCGCCGCCGACATCCAGTACCCGTGAAATCTTGCCGAAGTCCGCACTATGGGTCATCCCAACAGCTGCGGCCATGGAATGGCTGTGCATGAAGGCGGTGATTTCCCGGGCCATGGCCATGTCGACCTGGCCACTTTCCCAGCTTTCCGCCGGCCTGTCCCTGCCCTCATGCTTTTCCCGCTTGCCGGTGATGGTCTCGATCAGCAGCTTGTGCCTGACCAGCATGCGGCCTTCGCGACGAAACACGCCGCCCCAGAAAAAGGCGCTGTCCTCGAGCATGTATTGCCGTGCCATGGGAGAAAGCTGCCAGGCACCATTGTAGTCATTCAGGAAACCCAGGTGGCACAGCACCGGTAACAGGGCTTTCAATGCCCTTTCCTGGTAACCCAGGCGCCGGGCGAGATCGATTGCAGAAGCCGGTTCACTGTTCAGTGATTCAAAGATACCGAGTTCGAGAGAGGCCGATATGGCCGGTACATTCAGCATTGTCATCCAGGCATTCCAGATGCCGGTATCGTCTACTACGGGGAGTTCCATAAATATTGTCTTCACGTGAAAAAACCAGAGGCAGACTCTACTGCTTCCCGCTCCAGAAATAAACCGTTCCCGGAATTGTGCGTGTTATCATCACGCTGCGCCTGGTGGCGCCGTAACTGCTGTCAAAAACTTGCAAGGGGGGAAGACATGGTAGAGCCGGGATTCGAATTCATTTTTGCCGCTGAAGGCAAGCTGGCCGACCCGATTCAGTTCGGGGACACCTATGAAGGCGCACGGCGCATGATACCCATCCTGGACGGTCATTTCGAAGGGCCGAATATACGCGGGACCTTCATGTCCACAGGCGCGGCGGACTGGCAGCACACCCGCCTTGACGGCGTGACCCAGGCGGAAGCCACCTATGCCATCAAGACCGACGACGGCGTGATCATCCAGGTGGACAACTACGGCCTGCGTTTTGGTCCCGACGCAGTCATGAAACGCCTGGCTGCAGGCGAAGACGTGGACCCCTCGGAGTACTATTTCCGCACCAATCCCCGGTTCAAGGCGCCCGTGGGCAAGTACGACTGGCTCAACCGCGGCATCTTCATCGCCACCGGGGCCCGTGCTCCCAACGGCATCAAGCTATGGTTTTATAAGATCATATAATTCAATTAGTTATGATATATAGTTAAAGTTGTTTAAGGACGCGAAATGGCCCTGAATTTGATGGAGCACTACCTCGTACTGACCGATGACATCGATGCGACACGGGCGTTCTATATCGATATTCTCGGCCTGGAGGACGGCTTGCGCCCGCCCCTGGAATTTCCCGGCTACTGGCTGTACCTGAAAGGGACACCGGTGCTGCATATCGCCGAATGGGAAACCTACACGGCCCACTCCAACCGTCTGGGCATTCCGGTGACTACTCGCGCCGAGGGCACCGGTGCCTTCGACCACATCGCCTTCAACGGTACTGGGCCCGCGGACATGATCGCCCGACTCGAGGCCGGCTCCATTCCCTTCGAGCGCAACGATGTCCCCCATGCGAAGCTCGTGCAGTTGTTTCTCAATGACCCCAACGGCATCAAGATCGAACTGAATTTTGCGACCTGATCAGGTCGTGAAGATGATGCGCCCGCCCTGTCTGGCAATTTTCCATCCTTCCCGGGTCCGGCGGAAATCCATGTCGAATTCGCCGATCAGCTGCGAGGCACTGGCTTTCACCCCGAACATGGCCGGCTCGGCATCCGCGGGCGCCATGAACAACGTCGCATAGCATGTGCCCTTCGCATGGCTGGCATCAGTCACGTCGATCACGATATTGCTGATCAGGTGGCGGGTGATGCGGTCGTTCGGCCTAGCCTTGAACGCCGCCAGGATGTTGTCGCGGCCGTTAAGGTAATTGTCCGGATCCGTTGGCCTGGCAAAGGCGGCATCCTCGGTGAAGAGTGAGCATAGCGCCTCGTAGTCACGCTTGTCGTTGAAGTTCGAGAACTGGATGACCACCCGTGCGCAGGCCTGTTCGATTAGGAGTCTTTCGTTTTCGGTCATGCTGTATTCCTCCAGTAGCCCGCCGGCAGGGATGCTGGCGCCATTAGACAAAGAACAGGAAGAGTATGCCGCCCAGCATGAGCCTGTAAATGACGAACGGCATGAAGCCCAGCCTGTTGATGGTTTGCAGGAAGAAATGGATGCAGGCGTAGGCAACCGCCCCGGCCACCACCATCCCGTAACCGATCTCCAGCCAGTTGGTATAGGGCTGTTCCAGCAGATCCAGAACCAGGAGCAGTGCCGCCCCGGCGATGACCGGAATGGACAACAGGAAGGAAAAGCGGCTGCTGCTGTGACGGTCCATCCGGCAGAACAGGGCCGCAGTCATGGTGATACCGGAACGGGAAGTTCCGGGCACCAGCGCCAGCACCTGGGCAAGACCGATGATGACGGCTGTTTTCCAGTTAATGGAGGCCAGGTCGCGATGGCCATCGGAATGCCTGTCCGCCCACCAGAGCACCAAACCGAAGAAAGTCGTCGTAAAGGCGATGACCACGGTTTCACGCAGGTATTCATCCACGTAGTCCTTCACCAGAAAACCCACGATGATGACCGGTACGGTGGCGATCAGGAGCTGCCAGCCCAGCGCACTGTCCCTGGATTCTCGGCCGGTGAACAGGTGAACCACACATCCCCTGATGATGTTTGTCACATCAGTCCGGAAATAAATAAGCACCGCAGACAATGTCCCGAGATGGACTGCAACATCGAAGGCCAGGCCCTGGTCTTCCCAGCCAAGCAGTGCAGACGGCAGGATCAGGTGTGCCGAACTGGAAATCGGCAGGAATTCGGTCAGACCCTGTATGAAGGCGAGAAAGGTGGCGCGGATGAGATCAAATTCCAAGGTGGCAGACTCCTGTCAGACGTGGGTGACTTTGTCACGCAAGTAAACCGGTGTCACCTCTTCCGGCAGCTGGACCTTATCCTGTTCCAGGAGGTTCACGGCAAGCTCCGCCATGATTCCAGCCCTGGGATGCAGGTCGGGCCGGTGCCGGGATATTGCGCCACGATAAAGGGCTGGCATTCGCTCCAGGTAATCGAGTCCGCTGCCGGCGGCGGTCACGGGCAGCAGTTTGTCAGGAAACGAGACCGGCAGTGATTCGGGCTTGCAAAGCCCTTCCTGTCCCAGCAGTTCAACCGTATTGTTGGCCAGCCGGTAGAAGCCCCAGTAAACCTCGTCGATACGCGCATCCAGCGTGCTGAATACCAACCCTTCAGCCACTTCAGTACGCATCTGCAGTGCCAGGGAAGCCAGTGATGACACGGGCACAACGGGCAATTCTGCTCCCAAGGCAATGCCCTGGGCGACCCCGGCAGCGATGCGCAGCCCGGTGAACGATCCCGGGCCCTGACCGTAAGCCACGGCGTCGAGATCCTTGAATCCGGCGCCATGACTTTCGAGCAGTGCCGAAATCATGGGCAGCAGTTTCGCGGCATGCTGGCGTGGTATGAGCTCGAAGAGCTCGTCAATCTCGCCATGGCTGTTCAATGCACAGGAACAGGCATGTGTGGACGTATCTATGGCAAGAATGACGGGCATGGTCTGTTTTCCAAAAAAAAATCCCCCGCAGGCCATGCGGAGGATCGATTATAAGGGATGCACCAGTGAGGTTATAGCCCGGCGAATTCAGCACGGCGGGCGGACCGCCTTCACTATTTCTTTCTGCGGGGTTTCTTTGAAGCTTTCTTTACAGTTTTCCCTATGGCCTTCTTGCCGGTTTTGTTTTTCTTGGCTTTTCTTGCCGCCTTTTTGGCCGCCCTCCTGGACGCCTGCCTTTCTGCTTCGCGGGCTTCGCGTTTTGCGGTCTTTCTGGCCCTGGCCGCAGCCTCGCGCGCTCGTCTCCTGGCCTTGCTCGCAGCCTTGCGCTCTTCGGCACGGGCCTTGGCCGCCAGTTTCCTGGCAGCTATCTTGGCCTTGGCTTCTGCCTTGCGCTTGGCCAGCGCAGCCTTTTTGGCTTCTTTTCTGAGTTTGGCTGCCAGTTTCTTGGCATCATCCCTTGCCCGTTTCCGGGTCCAGGAGGACTCGAATTTCCGCAGCGCTTTCCTGAGATCCTGCCTGGCTTTTTTGCGGAGCGTATTCTTGTAGGTCGCCACCGCCTTTGCCTGTTCAGCCACCTTGGCCTTGGCAGCATCGAGGGCCTGCGCCTTGACCAGGTCCTGCTTGGCTTTGAGCACAAGCTTCTTGGCAGCGCTCAATCGCGTGGTGGATTTTCGAATGACAGTTTTGGCGGCTGAAGCAGCCTGTTTCGATTTTGCCGCGGCAACCCTCTTCCTGGCGGTACTGAGCGCCTTGGCCTGTTTTGCCAGTTCCCTTAGGGCCTGGTTCAGGGAGGTTTTCGCTTTGGTGGTGGCTGATACCATTCGGCGCCTGACCGGTGTTGAAGCAACGCGCGATGAGACACCCACCACTTTTCGTTTCACGCCGGCAACAGCCATATTCCCCCTCTCCTCAAACGTAAAAATTTAACGTCTGCCTGCAAGCAAAAGCATTTGTTTAAACGTTCGTGGATCAACTTATCACATAAATTTCTGTCCATACAACCGAACAAAAAATATTTTTCAGGCCCGATGAAAATAATCGGAAACGATCTTCCCTGGCTGGATTACAGATCGCATCCTGGCTGCCTGGAAGGAAAATTGCCCGAATGGGAGTAATGCCGTTTTGCGGTACTAGAGACCGAGACTTTGCTTGATATCGGCAACGATTTGGTTGATGGCGCGTGTGCCGTCAATCCTGATGTATTTGACAGCGCCCGTGTCTTTTTCCATGTCGCTGTAAAAATCCACCAGGGGTTTGGTCTGCTCATGGTAAATCGACAACCTTTTCCTTACTGTCGCTTCCTTGTCGTCATCACGCTGGACCAGGGCTTCGCCGGTGACATCATCCTTGCCCTCCTCCGCCGGCGGGTTGAACTCGACGTGGTACACACGTCCTGAATCCAGGTGCACCCTGCGTCCGCTGAGGCGCCGGACGATTTCATCATCAGGCACATCTATCTCGAGCACCACGTCGATAGGCACACCGGCGTCACGCATGGCTTCCGCCTGCGGAATGGTGCGGGGAAAGCCGTCGAACAGGAATCCGTCCTTACAGTCAGGCTGGGTGATCCTGTCCTTGACCAGCGCAATAATGATGTCGTCGGTCACCAGGCCGCCCGCATCCATGACTGACTTGGCTTTCAGGCCGACTTCCGTCCCGGCCTTCACGGCTGCGCGCAACATATCGCCGGTCGAAATCTGGGGGATGCCGTACGCTTCAGTAAGGAATTTTGCCTGTGTGCCTTTACCGGCACCCGGGGCGCCAAGCAGGATCATTCTCATTATCGCTACTCCTGATTAAAAGAATTCAACGATACACGCTTGCCGGGACTGCGACAAGAAACCCCGGGCGGACTTCCAGCGGGCCTATTCGGCCGCCTTGACCGCTTGCCAGCGGGCTTCCATTTCCTCAAGCGACAACTGCCCCATGGTCTTGCCTTCAGCGGCCACTTGCTGCTCCAGTCGCCGAAACCGCGCCTCGAACTTGGCGTTTGCCCTGCGCAGGCTGGATTCGGGATCGATCCTGAGGTGCCGGGACAGATTCACCAGGCTGAAGAAAAGGTCACCCAATTCCTCTTCTGCGTGCTCCCTGTCATGTTCCGCCATGGCCTCGTCAAGCTCTCCGACCTCTTCGCGGACCTTGTCCAGAACGCCGGCGGCATCCGGCCAGTCGAAACCGGCCGTGGCTGCCCGTTTCTGGATCTTGCGCGCCCGGGTCAGTGCGGGAAAGGTTGCCGGGATATCATCGAGCAGGCTGGCGGGTTGCTGGCGCCTGCCTTCACGTTCGGCCTGTTTGATTGCCTCCCAGTTGCCTTCGACCTGGTCCGGGGTGATATTTTCACGAGTACCGAAGCTCTCCATGGTGGCGGCCGGAAAAACGTGTGGATGCCGGGTCAGCAGCTTGTTTGCTATCTCGTTCACCACGTCGTCAAAATCGAAATGACCAGCCTCCTTGCCAAGTTGCGCGTAAAACACGATCTGGAACAACAGATCGCCCAGTTCGTTGGCAAGATGGGCATAATCTCCACGCTCGATGGTGTCTGCCACCTCGTATACCTCTTCCAGCGTATGCGGCACGATGGTCTGGAAGGTCTGCTCCCGGTCCCACGGGCAGCCATGCTCTGCATCCCTGAGCATGGCCATGATCCTGAGCAGGTCCTCGAGTGTCATGACTTCCTGCCCGTTGCCTGCCGCGAATCGACAAACAGCGCCATGGCTTCGACGTGGGCCGTCTGCGGGAACATGTCCATGGCACCGGCCCGCGCCAGTACATACCCGTTCCCAGCCAGGTATTCAGCGTCCCGGGCCAGGGTGGCAGGATTGCAGGAAACGTAAACGATGCGCGACGGGCGCAGCGCGATGATATCGGGAAGAATTTCCCAGGCACCCGAACGCGGCGGATCCAGCAGCACCTTGGTAAAACCGGCCGCCATCCATTCGGCACCCTGCATGGATTTGGTGAGGTCGGCGCAATGGAAGGCGGTATTGTCGAGACCGTTTATGCGCGCATTTTCCTGCCCGCGCGCGACCATCTCCTCGGCACCCTCGATACCCGTGACATGACTTGCAAGCCTGGCCAGCGGCAGCGTGAAGTTTCCCAGGCCGCAAAACAGGTCCAGGACACGATCAGCTGCCACCGGGTCCAGCAGTGACAGCGCCTGCACGATCATGCGGCGGTTGATGTCCCCGTTGACCTGGGTGAAATCCGTGGGATGAAAGGCCATGGTCAGGTCATGCTCAGGCAACCGGTAGTAAAGCCGGTCCTCACCCGTTGCCGGGCAAATCCTGTGCACCGTGTCCATGCCGCCAGGCTGCAGGTATATGGCTACTTGGTGGTCGTTGCCGAAAGCCAGCAACTTGTCTGTGTCCGCATCGGGCAGCGGGAGCAGGTGCCTGAATACCAGGGCGCATGTGGGACCCTGGCCATCCGGATCGCCGCCAGCAACCTCCACCTGGGGGATATGGCGAAAACTCTGCAGGCTGCCGATCAATGCGGCCAGCGCCGGCAGCAGGCTGGAGAGCCTGGCATCGAGGACTGCACAGCTGTCCATATGGGTGATGAATGTCGAATGTTTCTCACGAAAACCGACCAGCACCTGTTCTTTCTTGTGGACATAGCGAACTGCCAGCCTGGCCTTGCGCCGGTAACCGAGTACCGGACCCTCCAGCGGAGGAATGACGTCGAAGGCGGCACCGGGTACGGCATGGCGCAGTTTCTCCAGGAGCATTTCCTGCTTGAATACCATCTGGGCCCTTGCATCAAAATGCAACAGGCTGCAGCCACCGCAGATTCCTGCATACTTGCACGCAGGCTCGACCCGCTCTGGTGACGCCTTTTCAATCCCGGATAATTTTGCCTCATCAAAGCTGTCGCGGCGGGAGGTGAAAAGCGCCGTTACTGTCTCGCCCGGCAGCGCGCCTTCGACGAAAACCACCTTGCCTTCATGGTGTGCAATACCACGCCCTTCGTGACTCAGTTTCTCAATTTCCAGGACTACAGGCGTGGTCGGGAGGTTCCTGGAGCGGCGACGGCGTCTCATGCGCGGGGGATGCTTATTTGGCTGTGAACAGGCCGGACGACAGGTAGCGGTCGCCACGGTCGCACACGATGGCGACGATCACGGCATTCTCGACCTGCTTCGACAACTCCAGGGCGGCATACACTGCTCCGCCGGAGGAAACGCCGCAGCAGATGCCTTCTTCCCGCGCCAGGGCCCGGGTGGTGCGCTCGGCATCCTCCTGGCTGATGTCGATGATGCGATCTACCCGGTCACGTTCAAAGATCTTCGGCAGATAGGCCTGGGGCCAGCGACGGATGCCCGGAATCTTCGCGCCTTCTATTGGCTGCAAACCGATAATCTCGATGTCGGGATTCTGCGACTTGAGAAACCGCGAAACACCCATGATGGTGCCGGTCGTACCCATGGAGCTGACGAAATGGGTGATCGTGCCCTGGGTGTCGCGCCAGATTTCCGGTCCGGTGTGTTCGACATGAGCGGCAAAGTTGTCCGGGTTGGCAAACTGGTCGAGCACCTTGCCCTTGCCTTCGGCCTGCATCCGCTGCGCCAGGTCGCGAGCTCCCTCCATGCCCGCTTCCGCCGATACTTCGATCAGCTGGGCACCGTAGGCTGTCATGGAATCCTTGCGCTCCTGCGTGGAGCTTTCCGGCATGATGAGAATCATCCTGTAGCCCTTGATGGCCGCAACCATGGCCAGGGCGATGCCCGTGTTGCCGCTGGTCGCCTCGATCAGGGTGTCTCCCGGTGTAATATCCCCGCGCGCTTCTGCCTTGCTGATCATGCTCAGCACCGGCCTGTCCTTTACCGATCCGGCCGGGTTGTTACCCTCCAGTTTGACCAGCACGGTATTGCTGGTCACGCCCGGCAATCGCTGCAGGCGCACCAAAGGCGTGTTGCCAACTGTATCTTCTATTGTCGGGAACTGCATACAGGAGTCCTGGCTGATGGTTTTCAGGGCGCGAAAAAGGCGCTAATTCTATCCTGTGGGGCCCGCATTGCCCACACCCGGCGCCTGGCGCATGCCGAACAGGGAACGTGAACGCAGCGGAGCCGTACCCAGGTGGCTGCCCAGGATCCCGCGGATCACCAGTTTTGCCGTCCTGCGTGTGGATTCCTCACTGAAATTGCGTTCATGGATTTGCAGCAGGTCGCGACCACTGAAGATGTTCGCCGCGGGTTTGTCAGCCGAAACGAGCCCAGCGGCGTCCTGCACTTTCACGAAACCGCTTTCTTCCTGGAAGTAATACCAGTGTTCCGCGGACAGGGGCTGGTGGGTTTGCGCCTCTGCGCTGAAATCGACACCGTACCCAAGCGCATCCAGCAGGGTAAGTTCGAAGTTGCGTAATACCGGTTCCGCGGGCTCGCCGCCTCCCAGTTGCAACAGGGCCGTTTCGTAATCCTGAAAGAAGCCGTGGTCCGCCTCATGAGTCTGGAACAGTCGTACGATGATCTCGTTCATGTACATGGCGCTGAACAGGCGCTCCCCTTTCAGGCTCACGAGGCCCCGGCGCAATTCGATACTGCGCAGCGTTTTCAGTTCGCTTTTTCCTGACAGTGAAATGGTGACCGGGGTGAATGGCTGCAACAGGCTCTTGGATTTTGAACGGGCACTGCGTCCGCCGCGGGATATCGCACTGAGGCGGCCGAAATCAGGTGTCAGGAAATCCAGGATAAGACTGTTGTCGCGAAATGGCCTGCTGTGCAGGAGATAGGCCGGTTGTAGTTCAATAAGAGTGGACAAGTGGGCATGCCCGATCAGTACAGTTCATCGTAACCCAGGCTTTTCAGGGCCCGTTCGTCGTCAGACCAGCCGCTTTTCACTTTTACCCAGAGGTTGAGCATGACCTTGCAGCCCAGCAGGTTCTCGATATCTTTGCGTGCCTCGGTGCCGATCAGTTTCAGGCGGCTGCCGCCGTCCCCGATAATGATCCGCTTCTGACCCGGTTTTTCGACAAGGATCAGCGCGCTGATGTGGGCGACATTGCCATCCTGGCGAAATTCCTCGATCTCCACCGTCACCTCGTAGGGCAGTTCATCACCGATCTGCCGGGTAATCTTTTCGCGAATGAATTCGGCGGCAAGAAAACGTGCGTTGCGGTCAGTAAGCTGGTCTTCCGGGTAATAGAAATCCCCTTCCGGGAGATACCTGGCGATGGTGGCTTCCAGGTCTTCAATGTTGTGTTCCTTCAAAGCCGACAGCGGAAAGATTTCCCTGAAAGGAAACTGGGTTTTCAGCTCATCGATATAAGGGAGCAGCATGCTCTTGTCCTCGATGAGGTCGACCTTGTTGATGAGGAGGAAAACCGGGGTGTCACCCTGCTTCAACTGCTGCAGGACAAGGTCGTCCTCGGCGTCCCATTTCATGCGATCCACTACGAACAGGATCAGGTCGACGTCCTGGATGACGCTCTGCACCGTCCTGTTCATGTAGCGGTTGATGGCCTTGTCCTGGCCGCTGTGCAGGCCTGGCGTATCGACAAAAATCATCTGGGTGTTGCCGACGGTCTTGATGCCGAGCAGGCGGTGGCGCGTAGTCTGTGGTTTTCGCGACGTGATGCTGAGCTTTTGCCCCATTACGTAATTCAGCAGGGTTGATTTGCCAACGTTGGGCTTGCCGACGATGGCAACGAGACCGCATCGGGACGGGGCAGGATCCGACTTTGCATCTTGCGGTGTGATCATGGCGGGGATAATAACAGGTATTA
This sequence comes from uncultured Enterobacteriaceae bacterium, assembly GCA_964629325.1. GTDB lineage: Bacteria > Pseudomonadota > Gammaproteobacteria > Pseudomonadales > Pseudohongiellaceae > Eutrophocola. Next base: position 10,630 of record CAZVSC010000004.1, on the reverse strand, counting down.
CCGGTAATCGAGCCTACTGCTCCAGGGCCCGCAACACGGCCTCGGCAGCTTCCTGCTCGGCCTCGCGCCGCGTGGAACCGAAACCGGTCACCGGTTCCTGAAGCAGGCTGACACGGCACAGGACCGCGAAAGTCTGCTCATGATCCCTGCCGACCACCTCCATGACCTCATATTCGGGCAGTTCGGCCTTGATGGCCTGCAGGTGCTCCTGCAAACGCGTCTTGGCATCCTTGGTCTGGGTATCCAGGTCGAGGCTGTCGAGCCGGGAGGCGAACCAGCCGAGGACGATTTGACGGCAGGTATCGAGCCCGCCGTCGAGACAGATGGCGGAGATAACAGCTTCCAGGGCGTCAGCAAGGATGGAGTCCCGTTCACGACCGCCGCTTTTGTGCTCGCCGGTACCGAGCTGCAGGGCGGGCCCGATATCGAGCTCACGGGCCATTTCGGCAAGGGTTGTACGCTGAACAAGGTCGGCACGCAGGCGGCTGAGCTGGCCTTCCCTTGCTTCGGGAAAACGCCGGTACAGCTCATCGGCCATGATAAAGCCAAGAATGGAATCGCCGAGGAATTCCAGGCGCTCGTTATTGTCCTGACCCGTGCTGCAATGGCTCAAGGCGAGGCGTAACAACGATTCGTCGTTGAAGGTGTAATCGAGTCTGGGCGTTTCGAGGGGCACTGCTCAGGCGGGGCTTGTGTTCATCCGATCAGTCATCCGACTTCTGGACCCGGTAATCGAATTTTACGACTGCATCGATATTCCAGAACATCTGCACGCGTTTTTCGTATTTCACCTGTATGTAATCGACACCGTTTTCCTCGATCTGGTCGAGACTGTCACTGCCCCAGGATGCTCCGTTGGCAGTCATGGTGCGACTGATACTGGTACGGATATCGCGCAACGACATGGTACGGAGTTCTCCGGACTCTTTCATATTATTTAGCGCATTGGAGATGATCTGGTTGTCGATATACGCGGGAGAAATTTTCAGGCCGGCAAATATGATAATGGCCAGCAAGGTCATGACAACGACCAGTGCATACAGCGTTGCACCACGTTGAGCCGCGGGATTGTGTCTGATCGCTTTCATCGTTTACCTCGCATCCAACCTCACTGTTGTCAGGGGTTTTCTATTATCCGGTTCTGGCCGAAACTTGGAAGACTGAACCCGGGCTCCTTGTGCATCCAGACAGCCACAGCCTTGCCCACGATCTTGTCTTCCGACACCGGGCCCCAAACGCGACTGTCGCTGCTGTTGTCCCGGTTGTCCCCCATCATGAAGTAATGCCCTTCCGGGATTACCCTGCCCTCCGGCCACAGCCAGTTGTCCGGCCTGATATAGGAGGGTGACGGAGAGGTATAAATATCGTGCGTTATACCCCCGATATGTTCCAGAGAGTATACCACCGGCGGCCTTCTGTCGTTGATGAAGTCCACATATTCCTGATCCAGGGGCTCACCGTTGATATAGATGGTCTTGTTTTCGTAGCGGACATGGTCACCCGGCAGGCCGATAACCCGCTTGATGTAGTAATTGGGGTCATGGGGCGGTATGAACACCATGACATCGCCCCGAACAGGTTCACCCACATCGATGATCTTGGTTCCCGCCACCGGCAGGCGTACTCCGTAGGCATACTTGTTGACGACGATGAAATCACCCACGTTCAGCGTCGGGATCATGGAGCCGGTAGGGATCTGGAAAGGCTCGAACAGGAACGAACGCAGGACCAGCACGGCAAATATGATGGGGAAAAACGACTTGGCGTAATCGACCACTACCGGATCCCGGTAGGCCTGGTAGGCTTTTTCCAGGAGGGCCTGGTTCTGGAAAAGACTGCCCTCGCTTGCCCTGTCCTTTTCATCGCGACCTTCCTGCTCGCCTGTTTCCAGGTAACGTACGAACAGGTCGAAATCCTCGCGGGACACCTTGCTGCCTGCCAGGAGGTCATCGACTTTCTTCAGGCGAGGTTTTTTCAGGGCCAGGCTGTCAAACAGCCAGACAACGCCCGTAACGGCAGAGAAAATCAACAGGATCAGGGAAAAATCGAAACTCATGATGGCGCTTACCGGGCAGGAATGGCAGGGATATCGTTGCGTGTTCGTGGGGCCATTGATGAACCTTTATTTATCAACTTTCAGAATGGCGAGGAATGCTTCCTGCGGCACTTCCACGTTGCCTACCTGCTTCATGCGCTTCTTGCCCGCCTTCTGTTTTTCCAGCAGCTTCTTCTTGCGGGTGATGTCGCCGCCGTAGCACTTGGCTGTCACGTTCTTGCGCAGGGCCTTGACCGTCGTGCGCGCTATGATCTGGCCGCCTATGGCTGCCTGGATAGCCACATCATACATTTGTCTTGGGATCAGTTCCTTCATCTTTTCCGTCAGCACGCGGCCTTTCGCCTGGGCCTGATCCCTGTGTACGATAAGCGCCAGCGCGTCCACTGTATCACCATTGATCAAAACATCCAGTCGGACCAGTTTTGCCGGCTGGAAACGGATAAAGTGGTAATCCAGCGAGGCGTATCCGCGACTGACCGATTTGAGCCGGTCGAAAAAGTCCAGGACCACTTCGTTCATGGGCAGTTCGTACTTGATTGACACCTGTTGGCCGACAAACTGCATGTCCTTCTGCACGCCGCGCTTTTCCACGCACAGGTTAAGTACACTGCCAACATGCTCCTGGGGAACCAGGATATTCGCCTCAACGATCGGCTCGCGCATCTCCTCGATAAGATTGGATGCCGGCAGCCGGGAGGGACTGTCCACCTTTATAACTTCACCCTTCGTGGTCAGCACTTCGTATACGACCGTTGGCGCCGAGGTGATCAGGTCAAGGTCATACTCGCGCTCCAGGCGTTCCTGGACGATTTCCATGTGCAGCATGCCAAGGAATCCACAGCGGAACCCCACACCCAGCGCATCGGAGTTTTCCGGCTCGTAGATCAGCGCGGCATCATTGAGCGTCAGTTTCTCCAGCGCATCACGGAAACTGTCGTAGTCGTCGCTGGAAACCGGGAACAAGCCGGCATAGACCTGGGCCTGCACTTTCTTGAATCCCGGGAGTGACGGCACGTTCGGGGTGGACGCATGGGTGATGGTGTCACCCACCGGCGCGCCCTTGATCTCCTTGATGCTGGCCTCGACAAAGCCCACTTCTCCGGCGCGCAACTCGTTCTTCACTTTGCGCTTGGGCGTGAAGATGCCGACATTGTCGACCACGTGAACACGGCCTGTGGACTTGGTGATGATCTTGTCCCCCTTGCGCAACACGCCTTCCCTGACCCTCACCAGAGAGATCACGCCAAGGTAGTTGTCGAACCAGGAGTCGATGATCAGCGCCTGCAGGTTGGCGTCCACGTTTCCCTTCGGCGGCGGGATTGCATGGATGATTTTTTCCAGGATGTCATGGACACCCATGCCGGTCTTGGCGCTGGCCAGGACGGCGCCCTCGGCGCTTATGCCGATGATTTCCTCTATCTCACGCCTTACCTTGTCGGGCTCGGCCTGCGGCAGGTCCATCTTGTTGAGAATGGGCAGGACTTCCAGGCCCTGGTCGATGGCGGTGTAGCAGTTGGCGACCGACTGCGCCTCGACGCCCTGGGCCGCATCGACAACGAGCAGCGCACCTTCACAGGCTGCCAGAGAGCGTGACACTTCGTAGGTAAAGTCGACATGGCCGGGAGTGTCGATGAAATTGAGCTGGTAGGTCTTGCCGTCATCCGCGGTGTAATCCAGGGTGACGCTTTGCGCCTTGATGGTGATGCCGCGCTCCCGTTCGATATCCAGGGAATCCAGGACCTGCTCCTGCATCTCGCGGGCAGTCAGGCCGCCGCACTGCTGGATGAAGCGGTCGGCTATTGTGGATTTGCCATGATCGATATGCGCGATGATGGAAAAGTTGCGTATGTGGTCTAGGTTACTCACCGGGGCAGCAAGCTACTTGTCAGGAAAATGGGCGAACCATGTTCGGGGTGGCTGGAAAAAAGGCGCAAGTCTACAGCAAGATGGGTTATACCGCCATGTCATCCAGTGCCGGGTTATTCGGGGATATTGATGGTCAGGTAGAACTGCGAGCCATCCCTCTCCACCAGGGCCGGCAGGACCCGATTCCGGGGCAGGCCGGCCACCACACTGTTGAAGACATCCACCGAGGGGGTCGCCTGACCGTCAATGCTGAGCAGGATGTCGCCAGAGGCGAATCCGGCTTCCCGGCCCGTTTCGCCGATGACCCGCACGACGAGTACGCCCGGCTCCTCATTGTCGCGCTCGGAGTCGGCGATCATCAGCCCGAGCGGGTTCGGGTCGCCCTGGCTACTGCTGAGTTCCACGCGGTTGCCGGAAGCCAGCTTGCCGACAGTCATCATGATGGTCATGGCCGTACCGTCACGAATGATATCGACCGCCGCCTCGGTGTCGGGCGCTGTCAGGCCGACATGGAACGGCAGGTCGCCGCTGCTGACGATGGTGCTGCCGTTGAAATGTGTGATGATGTCCCCGGCCAGAAAACCGGCGCGTTCAGCCGGGCTGCCTTCGATCACCTGATTGACCAGGGCGCCAGCCGGGTTGGCGAGACCGGCTTCGTCAGCCTGCTCCTGGCTGACCTCGTTGATACCCACACCCATCCAGCCGCGCTCGACGACGCCCTTGTTCTTGAGCTGGCCGACAACGTTCTTGGCCACGTCCACGGGAATCGCGAAGGACAGCCCCATGGAGCCGCCGGTGCTGGTAAAGATCTGGGAATTGATGCCGATCACCTCGCCGCGGAGGTTGAACAGCGGGCCACCGGAGTTGCCCGGGTTGATGGCGACGTCGGTCTGGATGAAGGAAACGTAGTTGCCGCCGCTGCCATTGGGGATATTGCGGCCCATGTAACTGATGATGCCGGCGGCCACTGAAAAGCGCAGCCCCATCGGTGAACCTATGGCCAGCACCCACTCGCCGACTTTCAGACTGGCTGAATCCCCAAGGGTGACCGGTTTCAGCTCGACTCCATCGATTTTCAACAGGGCCAGGTCGGAGCTGACGTCGGAGCCGATGATACTGGCGGCGAATTCACGCCGGTCGTTGAGTGTAATGACGATCTCTTCTGCATCCTCCACCACATGATGGTTGGTGATGATGTAACCATCGGCAGAAATGATGAACCCCGAACCCAGAGAAGGCCGCTCCTGGAACTGGCGCATCTGTTCCTCGGGAAGGTCAGGCACCCGATCGCCGAAGTAATAGCGCAGGATGTCATCGAGGCGCTCGTCGTTGTCCGCATTGAGACTCGCCCGCCGGATGGCGTTGACGTTGACGATGGCGTCGGCATTGTCCTCGACCAGGCGGGTGAAATCCGGCAGTACCTGGGCCTGCACCTGGAGACTGGCCAGCAGGACCAGCATGCTGCTCATTAAGGGAATAATCTGGTTGATCGACTTCATGCAAATACCCGGGTTACGGCTTCAACTGCCTGGTTCATGGTTCATGTTCCGCAAAGCGAGCATCGCGGAGGCGTCCATTGTCCTCACGATCCACCTCACCAGCAACAGGCCAAATCCCAGGGCAGCCATGGCGCTGATGATGACGCGGCCTTCCTCTGCCCCGGCTGTTGCCATGGTGGCGCTGGCCAGGGCGGTGGCTACCAGCATGCACAGGAGCGGTAATCCATATTGCAGGAGGGACAGACTCATGAGCCGGCCTTCATCAATGATCAACTCGAGGGTATCTCCGGCCCGGACACCCCCTGCAAGCTGACCAGCTGCCATGGGCAGCCAAAGTGAATGATCCACGTCCTGGCTGGAGGCGCCATCAAGAAGCCTGTGGCCGCAACCCGCTTTCAGTGAACACTGATTGCAATGCCGAAGATTCCGGGATTGAACGCGCACATGGACAGGACCGGAATCCAGCACTGTCACTTGTTGAACTGCCATGAAAAACCCTGTGTTTCAGACGCTACAGGGAAGCCATGATAACAGGCGGGGTTTTACCGTGAAAACAAGGATCAGCGGTTGGTATCGGGATTGAAGGTGGCGGGTACTTCCCGGGATTCCAGGGCGTCCTCAAGTTCCTGGGAAACGACCTGCTGCAGGCGATCCATTTCTTCAGGGTTCAGCCCGTTCTGGACGGCAACGCGTGTCGCGGTAGCCGGGTTGAGATCGCCTGTCAGGCCAGGGAGCTGGTCGGTGGTGGTATTGCCCGCAATCTGGGCACCGGCGTCCACACCATTACCCACATCGGCAACCATGACCATATCTGCAGTGAACAGCACCGCGAGTGCAACGGAAGCGGCAATGGCGCCCTGCCCAATGGAACGGAAGATGCTGTTTTCCCTGACCTTGGCGGTTATGGGTTTTGAGGGGGCGGCATCCTGTTCCAGTTCAGCCTGGATGGCAGTGAGCAGATTGCGCGACGGGCGTGTATGAATTTCCTGTTTCAGGCAGGCACTGACAACGTGATAGCGGTGCCACTTGGCCTTGAGCTCCAACAGTTCGGCAATCTCCTCGCCCTTGTCACTTTCACCCAGGGATTCCAGGTCCTTCAGGATTCGACGCAGTTCAAGATCGTCCGCCTCGTTATCCATCAGCGCAGAAAGTGATTCGTGTAATTTGTTTGCCATGTAGCCCTCGTCAGCTGCTGGTGCGGCCCGTACCGCTTACTATGTTTT
>CAZVSC010000004.1:0-3886 GCA_964629325.1 uncultured Enterobacteriaceae bacterium | reverse complement strand
AAGCCGTTATTTAAGCCGCTTTCCACCCTGTTCAGGACTTTAAAAAGCGCCGGATACTTACTAGACAACGCCCGTTTTGAAAAATTCCCCGTTTTGACGAAAAAATTTGCCGAATTTTTCCACATTTCACGATCGTCCTATTCTGCTTCAAGAAGGGGCCGGATTTTCTTGTCCAGCGCTTCCCTGGCCCGGAAAATGCGTGATCTCACCGTGCCCACGGGGCAGCCCATGATTTCGGTGATTTCCTCGTAGCTCAGGCCGCTGAATTCACGCAGGGTGAAGGCGGTTCGCAGGTCCTCCGGCAATTCATCGATGGCCTCATAGATGACCCGCTCGAGGTCGGCCTTTTCCTGGCTTGCCTCCGGACTCTCGATGTCCGCCAGCGCCGTGTTGTTTTCCAGGAACTCGGCATCATCCACATCAATATCCGTGGACGGCGGCCGCCTGCCCCGGGCCACCAGGTAGTTTTTCGCGGTATTGATGGCTATCCGGTACAGCCAGGTATAAAACGCGCTGTCACCACGAAACTTGGGCAGGGCCCGGTAGGCCTTGATGAAGGCTTCCTGGGCAACATCCTCCACTTCGGCGGGATCGTTGATGAAACGGCCAATAAGGCCGAGTATCCGGTGCTGGTAACGCAGGACCAGGAGGTCAAAGGCGTGCTTGTCGCCCTTGAATACCCTGTCCACCAGTTGCTGATCGGTATTTTTTACTTCTTCTGAGGCCAAACGCCTGGCTCCACTTTACTCATGACCAATACGAAGCCTTGGCTACTTCAAAATAGACAGGCCTGCAGGTTAAAAGTTCGGTTAATGTTAGTCGGGGCGAACCCGGGCTTTTATATTTTTTTTTATTGTATCCCACAAGGTAGAATAGCGTCAGGATTTACCTGACAAACCCGCCCTATGCCAGACAGTTCCCCCTCCAGTCGTGACGCTGATGTCCTGATCATTGGCGGTGGTGCCGCCGGCCTCAGTCTCGCCCTGAAAGTCGCCGACCGGGCCAGGGTCACCATTTTATCCAAGAGTTCGCTCGAGCACGGATCAACCTATTATGCACAGGGCGGCATTGCCGCAGTCCTTGATGACGAAGACTCCCTGGAATCCCATGTGGAAGACACTCTCGTTGCCGGAGACGGCCTGTGCGACAGGCACGTCGTCGAATACACCGTGTCACGCGGTCGGGAGTGCATCAACTGGCTGGTCAGCCAGGGGGTGAAATTCACCCTGGAAAAAGCCGACACCACCCACTATCACCTCAGCAAGGAAGGTGGCCACAGCCACCGCCGCGTCGTCCATGCCGCGGACGCCACCGGGCGCGCCGTATTCGAAGGACTGGCCGCGAAAGTGATGGACCATCCCAATATAACCTTCCGCATCAATACCGTTGCTGTGGACCTGATTACCACGGCAAAGCTGGGGCTGCCCGGCAACCGCTGCGTCGGCGCCTACGTGCTTAATGAGGTCACCGGCCAGGTCATGGTCTACAGGGCCCGTTTCGTCATTCTTGCCACCGGCGGTGCCAGCAAGGCATACCTGTATACCTCCAACCCGGATGGTGCCAGCGGCGACGGCATCGCCATGGCCTGGCGCGCTGGCTGCCGCATTGCCAACATGGAATTCAACCAATTCCACCCGACCTGCCTGTACCACCCGAAGGCCAAGTCTTTTCTCATCACCGAAGCACTGCGCGGCGAAGGCGGTCAGTTGAAACTGCCCGATGGCACTCGCTTCATGCAGGACTATGATCCGCGCGGGGAGCTCGCTCCCCGCGATATCGTCGCCCGCGCCATCGACTCGGAAATGAAGCGCCTCGGCTGCAGTTTCGTCTACCTCGATATCAGCCACAAGCCCGATGATTTCATCCTCGAACACTTCCCCACCATTCACGAAAAATGCCTGGAATACGGCATCGATATCACTCGCGAAAAAATCCCGGTGGTGCCGGCAGCACATTACAGCTGCGGTGGCGTGATGGTGGACCTGAACGGCAAAACCGATGTGGAAAACGTTTACGCCATCGGCGAAACCAGCTGCACCGGCCTGCATGGCGCCAACCGCATGGCCAGTAATTCCCTGCTCGAATGTTTCGTCTTTGCCTTTGCCGCCGCCGAGGAAATTCTTGCCCGACTGGACTCTGTGGCATTGCATGAAACCATCCCGGCCTGGGATGAAAGCAAGGTGACCGATTCCGACGAGGACGTAGTGATCGCCCATAACTGGGACGAGATCCGCCGCTGCATGTGGGACTATGTCGGCATTGTGCGAACCAACAAGCGCCTGCAGCGGGCCCAGAACCGCATTGATCTGCTGCAGCAGGAAATACGCTGGTATTACAGCCGCTACCGCGTCAGCCGGAACCTGCTGGAACTGCGCAACCTGGCCCTCGTGGCAGAGTTAATCATCAGGTCTGCCATGACCCGCAAGGAAAGCCGGGGCCTGCATTACACCCTGGATTATCCCGCCCGGCTGCCCGAGGCGAAAAATACCATACTGACGCCCGGCAACTTTATGCCGGTTGCCGACGGTTAAACCTGTAACAGTAAATGACGTGTTGCGTTCAACTGTGCGCGAGCACGGTATCGATGATGGGTTGCAGTCGTGCATCGGGAACAGGTTGCTTCTTCACCAGCCACTGGAACAGGTCCTGGTCTTCTTCCCTGAGAAGGTCGGCATATGAGCGCTGCATGGTTTCGGGCAATCCTGGCAGGACAGATTCGGCAAAGGGTACCAGGATGAGGTCGAGTTCCAGCATGCCGCGCCGACTGTGCCAGTACATTTTTTTCAATTCGGGATTTTCCTGCACAATAGCTCCTGCAATACGTTGACCAGGTTCGATGGGATGTCCCTGCTTCTATTTATTACTGACAGGCCAGTCCGTATACTTGGCGGCACTTTAATCAGTTTGTCGTTCTTCCTGTAATTTGTCCCTTTCGGAAGCAATCCCTGCATGCAAAGCTTTTATACAGTACTGGATTTTCAGGAACTGCTTGAGATCAGCGGAGAGGATAGCGAAAAATTCCTCCAGGGTCAGCTGACCTGCGACCTGGATGATCTGGCTGAGGAGCATCTCACACTTGGCGCCATGTGCAATAACAAGGGGCGTGTCTATGCCAGCTTCCGGTTGTTCCGGCATGCAGGCGCTTATTTCATGACGCTGCCCTCGAAACTGCTGGAACCGACAAGACAGAACCTGCAGAAATACATTCCCTTCTACAAGGCCACCATGTCGGATGCCACATCCCGCTACCAACGCTATGGCCTGGCTGGCACAGCAGCGCAGGATTACCTGGCCGGCGCCCTGCCCCGTTTGCCCGCGGCCGGAGAGTCCCAGGCATCAGGTACTGACCTCGTCCTTAACCTGGGGGGCAGTACGCCGCGATACGAAATTTGGTCTCCTGTCGGAGATTCCGCCCTGGTGCGCGGCCTCGGGAGCCTGGATACGGGCTCGGCCGCCGACTGGCAGGCCCTGGACGTATTGGCCGGCATTTTTCTCGTCGACATCGCCGATGTCGGGCAATACACGCCCGAGGAAACCAGCATGGACCTGGCCGGGTTCGTCAGTTTCGACAAGGGCTGCTATACCGGACAGGAAATCGTGGCCCGCATGCATTACCGCGGCAAGGCCGGCAAACGTCTTTTCCTGGTGTCTATCCCGCCAGGTCTACAGGTACTGGATCCGGTCCTGAACGATGAATCAGGAAAAACTTTAGGTATGCTCTCCAATCTACTGTATTTAAATGATATTTCTGTTGGTAATACTGTCCTGAAAACGGGCACCGACCTGTCAAAACCCCTGTTCATGACAACAACTCAGGGCCCCATCGCCGTCACCGTGTCGCCCATCAGCTATACCTGACCCTCCCGACCATCTGGCAGTTTTCATT
>CAZVSC010000003.1:73947-101094 GCA_964629325.1 uncultured Enterobacteriaceae bacterium | reverse complement strand
AGGGTACAGCGTGTGACGGTAACGTTCGTCGGAGAGCACCACGAGATCGTTGCCTTTCGATGAAATCAAAACTACCCAGTTCCATGGCCCTTTCGGCATTTTCGGCTGAACTGTGGGAAGTCAGGACAATTGTAGTGACCGGTAGTTTATTTATTGAAATGAATTCCAGGATTTCCAGCCCGTTTATATCAGGCAGTTCTATATCCAGAAGCAAAATATCGGGTTGGTTTTCCGATATCGCCTCCAGGGCATCGAGGCCCTGATGAAATATGCGGATATTGCCGCCAACATCATCAAGATATGATTTGTAAATGTCAGCGGTCGCTTTGCTGTCTTCTACGATGAATAGCGTTTTATTTTTCATGGTGTTACTCAAAAATTGCCGGTGCCAGCCTGTTAGTCGTGTCGACATTGCAACGTTCGCACTTATCCACGTCCCTTAATGTAAACGCCCGCACCCGATCGATGGTTATCGGCAAGACCAATAAATCATCACATTGAAACCTCCGATATTAAATTCAAACTTCGTGCCAACAGCATAAATCGTATTGGAGCTTCATAACCTATTGTATTTTATGCAATTTGTTATTTCACGACCCCGGTATGTCCACCCGTTTGTATCAAATTGCAACAAAGCCACTGCCCTTTGTTGCAAAATGAAATTTATTTGGCCCGCATTTATTGCAATTTGCAAAGATCGCAGGCACTCACACCCTAGGGCGGTCTTAAAGATGCAGGAGCACGGCAAACAGGCTAATACTCAATACTGACAGCATGCAGGACATCACGATGGCGGTAGCCACGAGATTTTCGCAGCTCTTGTAGCGAATGGAAAAAACGTACACGGTAATGCCGACCGGCATGCACGCCAGCAGCACGGCCGTACGCGCCCACAGGACATCGAGGTCGAAGACAAAAAACGCCAGGAACCAGACCAGTCCCGGCAATACCAGCAGTTTCATGCCGGTGAGCACCAGCGCCATGGTGATCTCGCCTTTTACCCGGTAACGGTTGAGCCCCGCACCCAGTGTCAGCAAGGCGGCAGGAATGGCGGCGCGGCTGAGCAGTTCCAGCGATTCCAGCAGCGGTGCGTAAACCGGAACACCGGCCAGGTTCACCAGGATGCCGGCAATCAGGCTGCCGCTGATGGGGTTCTTCACCAGGCCGGCACCAATCCTGGCGAGGTGGGCACGCAAGGCACTGCCCTCTTCCCGCTTGAGTTCGGCGAGGATGGTGCCGAAGGACAGGATCAGCAGGTTGTTCAGGGAGATCAGCATGAACATCGGTACGAAGGCGGCCTCGCCCAGCAGTTCAAGGCAGATGGGTATGCCGAGGATGGTGACGTTGGGATAGGCACAGCCCATGCCGATGACACTGAGCCGGACCTGGCCGGGGCCGAAGCGAAAACGGGCGATCAGCATGCCGCCCAGGTAAACCAGGAGGATGGCCAGGTAGTAGGACCATAGCAGGTCCCAGTCCATGACGTCGGGAAGCTCGGCTGTCGCCGTGCCGTAGAACAGCATGCAGGGTACCAGCCAGGTGAAAGTCAGTTTCTCCAGCGCCTGTACTTCCACATCCTTGACGATTTGCAGGCGCGCAGCCAGCCACGCCAGAAAGGCGATCGCCACGATGGGAAACAGGGTTTCGAGGATGTACATGGCCCGGACCAATAAAAATGCCGGCATGCATTAAAGCACGCCGGCATGTTTTTCGGAATTTTGGCCCTTACTTGAGCTTACTTGAGATAGTAGGGCGTGCTGTCCTTCATCGTGGCAAAGAGGCTGATCTCGTCGAACCGGTCCAGCGCCAGCTTGCCCGTTTCGTTGAGGATGATGTCGCCGTCCAGGGACGATTTCGCCACCCCGGACTCATTGTCCAACCTGACCTGCACCAGCGTGAAGGCCGGCGAATCATTGTTCGGCACCTCCCACAGGTACGGGTTGCGTGTCTTCAGTCCCGGCATCACCAGGAAATGCATCATCCTGCCGTTGTCCGTCACTTCCTCCCACGCATACTTGATACGATAACCGGCCGCGGAGGCAGAGAACAGGTAACCACGCGTATCCTGCGCCTCGGCTACCTCGAGGAAAGCTTCGAGATCGCTGTCCTGCCCATACTGCCGCCAGGCCTCTTCCACCGCCGCCTGCTGCTCCGACGCCGACCAGTCGATCAGCGAGATGCGGATGCCGGCATCGGTCTCATACCTGACCCCCGCGGCCTCGCCGGACAGGGTAATTTTCGCCGCCGCCTGCGCGCCAGCAGATATCAAGGCAAACATGATCAACACTGCCAAACCTTGCGTGGCTGACAATGAATGGCTGTAGTACTTCATTCCTGGTCCTCCTCGGATTTTCTGGTGTGAATGAATTCATGAAACGGTTTTTCGCTTAACGCATGATCAGGAACAACTGCTGGTCGCCGCGCCTGACGTTCATCGCCACGGTACCGGTGTTGTCCTCGAGCAGACCCATCAGTTCGGTGCGGTTAACAACCGGTTTGCGGTTCACCGCAGTGATGATGTCGCCGGCTTCCAGGCCGTTGCGGAAGGCGCGACTGCCCTGCGCGACGTCCATCACCAGGACACCGTCAACCTTGCCATAGGCTTCATGGCCGGAGGGGATGTTGCCGAGCACCGCGCCGTCGAGCACGGATGTCGCGTCGGCCTTCTCGCCTGCCGCACTACCGGCAACCCCAGGCGCATTGCCGATGGTGATGTCGTAGTTGAGACGGCGGTTTTCGCGGATCAGGCCGATCTCCACTTCACTGCCGGCACGGGTCAAACCGATGGTATTGCGCAGGTCTGAAGCATCCACGATGGCGGTGCCGTCGACGGCGACGATGATGTCGCCCGCCTCGATGCCGCCCTTTTCGGCGGGCGAACCGGGTTCAACGCTGGATACCACGGCACCGACACTGACCTGCAGGTCGAGTGCCTCGACGACGTCAGGGGTCAGGTCGGTGATGCGCACGCCCAGCAGGCCGCGACGGATTTCGCCGAACTCGATCAGCTGGTTGACGACGGCCATCGCCATGTTGATGGGTACGGCGAAACCGATCCCGACATTGCCGCCTGCGGGTGAAATAATCGATGAGTTGATCCCGACGAGGCTGCCATTGAAATCCACCAGGGCGCCGCCCGAGTTGCCGGGGTTGATGGACGCATCGGTCTGGATGAAATCCTCGTAACCGTCGCCATTGATGCCTGTGTGCCGCCCCAGCGCGCTGACGATACCCGTGGTGACTGTCTGGCCGAGGCCGAAGGGATTGCCGATGGCGGCCACATAGTCACCGACATGCAGCGTTTCGGAATCAGCCATGGGTACGGCAACCAGGTTGTCGGCCTTGATCTGCAGCAGCGCAATATCGGTGGCCGCATCACTGCCAATCAGCGTCGCCGGCACCTGGCGCTTGTCCGACAGGGTGATCTGGATGTCATCTGCATTGTTGACCACGTGGTGATTGGTCAGCACATAGCCGTTGTCGGCATCGATGATCACGCCGGAGCCGGCTGCCTGGACGGGACGCGTCTGGGGCTGGCTGGGCGCTTCGAAGAAGCGGCGGAAAAACGGGTCGTTCATCAGCGGGTTGTCGGGTGCCGCGGCCGTTCCCTGTACCGAGATATTGACTACGGCGGGCGTGACTTCTTCCAGCATCGAGGCGATGCCGGCTCTTTCGGGGGTGACTGTATCCCGGGCTGAACTGTTAGCAGACAGGCCAAAAGATAAGAGGCTCGCTAACAGCAGCACCGGAAAATAACGGGCTGTTATTTTCATGCTGTTGCTCCCAAATCTTGGTTAGGTATCACCATTGACAGCGGCCAACGGCGATTTATTCATCTACCGTGCACAAAAAATAAGGATGTTGGCGGGAATTTCAAGTGCCGAAAAGGCAAAAAAAATAACGGGAGGCCGGCGCTTGACCCGGGACCGGGTGCGGCAGGAATCCGGGCATACAGGCGGCAACAGTCCGCCTGCATATCACGAAGGATGCAGGCTATCAGTCTTTGCTGAAAATCCTGTCATGGGCAATGATGCCAGCCAGCATGGCCACCACGAACACCACCACGTTCACCTGCAGGGTGTTCAGCGCCACCAGTGACGGCCCCGGGCAGATGCCGGCCAGCCCCCAGCCCACGCCGAAGATGACCGCGCCGGAGATGAGTTTACCGTCCAGGTCCTTTTTCGTCGGCACGCTGAAGCTGACCGCCAGGAACGGCTTGTGCATCAGTTTGGCATACTGGAAACCCGGTACAGCCACTGTCAATGCACCGGCCATGACGAAGGCCAGCGTGGGATCCCAGGGGCCGAGGACATTCAGGAAACCCAGCACGCGTGTCGGGTTCACCATTTCGGAGATGCTCAACCCGAGGCCGAACAGGACGCCGCTGGCGACGATGATGAGGATGTTGCCCCAGGCCAGTCCGTTATTCTCGCTCATGCCGGCCTCCTAACCTGTCACCAGCCTGACCAGTGTATGGGTCAGTGCTGCCGCTATAATGAAAGTGACCGTGGCCACGAGGGAGCGCGGCGAGAACCGCGCCATGCCGCAGATGCCGTGACCGCTGGTGCAGCCGCTGCCGTTGCGCGTGCCATAACCGACCAGCAGGCCGGCAATGACATAGATATACCAGGGTGAACTGACGTCAACGGCCAGGTCCCTGCCCCAGATCCAGGGAAACAGGGCGCCGCCGGTGATCAGGCTGAGGACGAAGATAAGGCGCCAGCTGGTCTGGCCTTTTTCCGGTTTCATCAAACCACCGATGATGCCGCTGATACCCGTTATCCTGCCGTTGCCGAGAAACATCAGCACCGTGGCAAAACCGATGCAGATGCCGCCGGCAAAGGCGTTGATGAAGGAAAATTCTGTCATGTGCCTTACTCCTGTTCAGCCCTGCGGGCTTTCGGTCATCCTGCCGCAATAAACGGTCAGATTGTCGGGCAGGTCTGACGGGCAGACACCGCATTTCTGGTTGCCGGGTACCGCGTGATCGATGAACTTGGGGTACGCCAGTTTGAGATTGCCCATGATACCGGTGAAATCCTCGAGCGTCTTGCCGCCACCCAGCCGCGGATTGCGCTCTTTTTCCTGGAGGATGGTGGACACGTGGCGCTGGTTGTAGTCGTGGGCCGGGTATACCAGTGTATCGTTGGGCAGGGTGAACAGTTTTTCATGGATGCTCGCATACAACGTGGCGGTATCCCCGTTCTGGAAATCCGTTCTCCCGCAGCCGTCGATCAGCAGGGCATCACCGGTGAACACCTTGTCGCCCAGCAGATAGCAGAAACTGTCGTCGGTATGCCCGGGTGTATGCAGGGGGATCAGCGAAATATTGCCTACCTTCACCGGCTTGCCGGCTTCCGCACGTGCATCGGCGCCTGTGCACTGCGACATCTGCGGGTAGATGATGCGGCTGCCGCTTTCATTTTTCAGTTTCAGGGCCGCGGTGATGTGGTCGGCATGGACGTGGGTTTCCAGGGTGCAGGCCAGGGTCAGGCCCAGGGAGGACACCATGGCCAGATCGCGCTCGGCGGTATTGTAGACGGGATCGATCAGCATGGCCTGGCCAGTCTCCTGGCAACCGACCAGGTAGGTATAGGTGCTGCTGAGCGCTTCGAAATACTGGCGAAAAATCATGCCTGGAAATCCTGTCCGTAATCGTGTGCAAAGTGGGCCATTCTAAGCCAAATCCGGCGCAACTGATTGAGATTTGTCAAAAAAAAGGACGGCACAGGCCGTCCTCTTCGTGTATTTCTGGCAAACCCTGATCAGAGTTTTTCCAGGATGGCCTCAGCGGTGCTGATACCCATTTCACCCGGCGGCTCGATGGCCAGGTGGGTGACGGTGCCGTCGTCAACGATCATGGCCAGGCGCTTGCAGCGCGTGCCCAGGCCAAAACCGGACCCGTCCAGTTCGGTGCCCATGGCCCTGGTCAGCTCGGCATTGCCATCGGCCAGCATGGTGATCTTTTCCGCATTCTGGGCATCGCCCCAGGCGCCCATGACGAAAGCGTCGTTGACCGACAGGCACACGATGTTGTCGACCTTGGACAGTATGGCGTCCGCATTGACCACATAACCCGGCAGGTGGGTCATCGAACAACCGGGAGTGAAGGCGCCGGGAACGGCAAACATTACAACTTTCTTGCCATTGAAAAGTTCGTCAGTGGTGACGTTCTGCGGACCGTCAGCACCCATGACTTTCAGGGTGACCGAAGGAATCTTGTCTCCGACTTTAATAGTCATTGTTTTCTCCGTGTATGGATTGGAATCAGGGGTTGGTAAAGGGAAGACCGATATTAGAACATCACCTGTCAAAGCTCCACTGTCCCGACATAATTTTTGGGCAGCGGTGTCAGCCGCGAGCCCAATTCAGCATATCCCAGTCCTGCGGCACCTGGATGAACAGGTTGGTCACCTCGGATTTGACCCGCGTGATATGCCCCTGCCCCGTCGTATCGGACAGGAATACGAGGTCGCCGGCGCCGATGGCATGGCGTTCGCCGTCGGTGGTTTCCACTTCCAGGTCGCCGGTCAGGTTGATGGCAAACTGGTTGCGCGGCGCGGTGTGCCACTCTTCACTACGGGACGTATTGCGCTCATAGGCGCGTGCGGTCATGCCGTTTACCGGGATTTCACCCGCGCTGTTGGCGATTTCGACGATTTCGCCACGCGAGCCGCCATCCGGCGTGGCATAAATGTGTATCAGCCGCGCCTTGAGCTCCCGGTCCGCAGCCTGGGCCGCCGCGGTTGCGGGGCCTGCAAATGCCAGTACGCCGGCCAGCGCCAGCAATTCCCTTCTTTCCATGATGTTTCCCCCAGGTATGTTTCTCCTGCGAATGTAATCATCCCTTTTCCCCGAGTCCAGTGTTACCGCTGAAAGCTTGGCGTGGCCGAAAGGCTCAATTACACTTAAGCACCCTCTGATCACTTCCAGTGCGCCTCTGGCCGACAGGAACTGCGCGGGGCAAGGTGTCCTTTTGCAGACATGTCGACTACCTGTCAAAAACGGACAACACAGCACAGCGCAGCACCTGAAGACCCCGAAGGACAGGACCTTGATATGAACAAGTTAAGACTGCTGCCTCGCGCTACCCGCCTGCTCCTGGCCGGTGCCTTCATGCTGGCATGGCAGCTGCCTGCCGCCGCCCAGGACAACAGCATGGATCCCTATGAATGGGATCTCACCGAAATTTATCCTTCAGTGGAAGCCTGGGAGGCCGAACGCCAGCGCTTGCTGGATCGCATCGATACCATCGGCGAATTCCGCGGCACCCTCGATGATGATGCCGACTCGCTCTACACCGCGATGCGCTACGTTTCCGACATCTACAAGGAAATCCTGCGCGTGTACTCCTACGCGAGCATGGAACAGGACGAAGACCTGCGCGTCACCGAGGCCCAGGAGCGCAACCAGCTGGCCGAAGGCCTGTTCGCCCGCTTCAGCCAGGCCACGGCCTGGATCGACCCCGAGCTCATCACAATCGGTGAAGTCCGCATAAAAAGCTTCGTCGAGGACAACGAGGAACTTGCACCGTTCAGCTTCATGCTGGAAAACACCCTGCGCCAGGCCGAACACACGCTCAGCGATGAAACCGAGCAAGCCCTGTCCTATTTCTCGCAGTCCTACGACGCCCCTTCCAACATCTATTCCCTGATCGCCAACTCGGATATTCCCTGGCCGACCCTGACTCTCAGCAACGGCGAGGAACTGCGCATCGATTCACAGGGCTACAGCGCCCTGCGCAGCAGCGCGGACCGCGAGGAGCGCAAGCGCGCCTTCGACGCCTACTGGAGCAAATGGGAAGAATACAATTCCAGCGTCGGCATGGTGCTCAACGCCCACGTGCAGATGCAGGTGGCCGCGGCCCGCGCGCGCAAGTACGAAAACGTGCTCGAACGGGAGCTGTTCAGTGACAACCTGCCGCCGGCGGTGTACCACACGCTGGTCGAGGAAGTGAACAAGGCGCTGCCGACCCTGCACCGCTATTTCAGGCTGCGCGGACGCATGCTCGGCGTGGAGCAGATGCATTACTACGACATCTACCCGCCCCTGGTTTCCCTCGACAAGGTTTTCGACATCGAGACATCCAAGGCCATCACGCTGGATGCCATGTCCATGCTGGGCGACGACTGGGTGACCATGCAGCGCGAGGCCATCAATGAACGCTGGATGCATGTCTACCCGCAGCAGGGCAAGCGCAGCGGCGCCTACATGAACGGTTCGGTCTATGACCTGCATCCCTTCCTGCTGCTCAACCACAACGACGACTACGACGGCCTGTCCACGTTCGCCCACGAATGGGGACATGCCATGCACACACTGTACGCCAGGCAGAAACAGCCGTTCGAGACCGCCGACTACTCCACCTTCATCGCCGAAATTCCCTCCACCTCGCTGGAGCTGATCCTCGAGCAGTACATGGTGGAAAACACCAGCGACATCGACGAGAAGCTGTTCTACCTCGGCCAGGGCCTGGAAAACATGCGCGGCACGTTCTTCCGCCAGACCATGTTCGCCGAATTCGAACTGGCCCTGTACGAAGCGGTGGAGCGCGGCGATGCCCTGACCGGTGCGCGCATCACCGAAATGTATGCCGATATCCTCAAGCGCTACCACGGCCACGACGAGGGCGTGGTGATTATCGACGACCTGTACACCAACGAATGGATGTTCGTCCCCCACTTCTACTACAACATGTACGTGTTCCAGTACGCCACGTCGATCACGGCCGGCACGGCGCTGTACGCCAACATGGTGGAAAAGGGACAGGAGGGTGTGGACAACTACAAGAACCTGCTGCGCGCCGGCGGTTCTGATTATCCCTATGAGCTGCTGAAAACCGCGGGGGTGGACATGGCCACGCCTGAACCTTACCGCGCCATCGTCGCGCGCATGGACGCCATCATGGACGAGATGGAGCGGCTGCTGGACGCAAAGGGCGTAAAGTAAATTAACTCGGCCTGGATCTGCCCTGGCGATACCCTGTCCGTCGTGCCTGCGTTAAGCTGGGCAGATAAAACAAGAATAAGGGGGACGTATGCACAATCGCACAAGTAAACGGCATGGTTTCCAGCTGAGCTGGCACTTGGTGGGTCTGGTTTTGGCCCTGGCAGCGGGACCAGTCCGCTCGCAATGGATCGGCTACCCGACCGCCGATGTGCCGCGGCTTGACGATGGCAGCGTCAACATGGAGGCGCCGACGCCGCGCCTGATGAGCGGCAAACCGGACCTGTCCGGCATCTGGATCTCCGACCGGACAGAGCCTGGTGCAAAGACCATCAGCGACGGCTTCACCCTGCCCTCCTCACGCCAGATGGCCAACCTCGGCGTCGACATGGCAGGCGGCCTGCCCTACCAGGAATGGCTGAAACCCATCGTCAAGGAACGCACCGACAACCTCGCCATCAACGATCCGCACATCCGCTGCATTCCCGACAACTTCCTGCGCGCCTACGGCCTGCCGCACATGCTCAAGTTCGTGCACTCAGGTGACCTGCTGGTAGTGCTCAACGAAATGAACGCCGGCTACCGGCAGGTCTTCCTCGACGGCCGCGCCCTGCCCGAGGACCCGACCCCGTCCTTCCAGGGCTATTCGTCCGCCACCTGGAATGGCGACACCCTGGTCATCGACACCATCGGCGTGCGCGACGACACCTGGATCGACTGGAACGGCAGCGTGCTGACCGAGCACGGCAGGGTGCGCGAGGAAATCACGCGCCTGGATTACGGCCACCTGCGCATCCACGTGACGGTCGACGATCCGGTGGCCTACACTCGGCCCTGGTCGGTCACCCTGCAGCAGCGCCTGGTGGTGGACTCGGAACTCATCGACGAGATCTGCCTGGAAAACGAGCGTTTCGTCGAACACATGAATTTACCGTATTAAAGGAGCACGCCATGAATAAACTCCTGCTCACGTTCTGCCTGTTCCTGTCGCTGCCGGTGATGGCCCACCATTCCTTCCCGGCGCAATACGACATCAACCAGCCGGTCAACCTGGCGGGCACCGTCACCGAAGTGCAATGGACCAACCCGCATATCTTCATCATGATGGACGTCACGGACGAGACATCCGGTGACACGGTAAACTGGACGCTGGAGCTGGGCGGTCCGAATGCGCTGCTGCGCCTGGGCTGGAAACGCGACTCGCTGAAGATCGGCGACCACATCACCGTCGACGGCAGCCTGGCGCGTGACGGCAGCCCCCTGGTGAACGCGACGTCCATCATCCAGACTGCCACCGGCCGCAAGATGCTGGCGGGATCGAGCCGCGACCAGACGCCGCAGTAGGATCCTCACTCGAAAGCAGGATGCTGTTAGCGTCGCGAGCGCAGCATCGACAACCAGTCTCACCCACGACCGATATAGGGCATATTGCGCGCCATCACGGTCAAAAACTGCACATTGGTATCAAGCGGCAGGCTGTCCATGTAAGCCACTGCCCTGCCAACTTCATCCACTGCCATGGTCGGCTCACTCTTGATGCTGCCGTCCGCCTGCAGGGCCCCCTGCGACACGCGCCTGCCCAGTTCGGTAGCCGCATTGCCGATATCGATCTGGCCGCAGGCGATGTTGTAGGCGCGGCCTTCCAGGGACGCGGATTTGGTGAGGCCGGTCACCGCATGCTTGGTGGCGGTGTAGGCGATGGAGTTGGGCCGGGGCCGGTCCGCGGAAATGGAGCCGTTGTTGATGATGCGACCCCCCATGGGGTCCTGCTCCTGCATCATGCGGAAGGCGTTCTGCAGGCACCAGAAGGCGCCATTGAGGTTGGTGTTGACCACCGCCAGCCAGTCTTCCTCCGCCAGATCCTCGATAGGTGCGCCGATACCGATGCCGGCATTGTTGAAGAGCAGGTCAAGGCGGCCGTAATGAGCGCCGATTTCCTCGAACAGGGCGTCGACCGAACTTTTGTCACTGACATCGGTAGGCACACACAGGCTGTTTTCAGCGTTATCACCCAGCATCCCGGCGGTTTCCTCCAGGGACTGCAAATGCCTGCCGGCCAGGACCAGACGGTAGCCTTGCTCTCCCAACGACAGGGCGACCGCGCGGCCAATACCGCTGCCGGCGCCGGTGATGAGTGCGATTTTGCCTGACATGCGCCCCTCCTGGCTGAATCCTGAAAAAGTAAAACACAATAACCAGGGCAAATCATCGTCTTCAAGGCAAGAAATCAAGATACGGGCAAGCCCGGTGTTTATAAACTGCAGGCAAAAAAAGACCCTCTTTAAAAGGAGGGTCAAAATGCGCCCGAAGCCAAGGCGCGTGTGCGTGTCTGTCCGGGACGAGGCTCAGGGGCTTTGCCTGAAGCGTTCCTCGCGCCTGTCTACGATGACCGGGGCCGCCTGGAAATGCTTGCGGCAGTAGTAACTGGCCTCTTCCAGGTTCTGGTGTATGGATATGAGGCGCCTGTTCTCATTGATGAGCCAGACAACGTCTTCTGAAAGGATTTCGGCGATGTACGACATATGCTTATTTTCTCTGGTATGCTATGCGCCTTTTTTCGGGGCACGGACCAATAAATCGTGCCTGTTTAGCGTAGTAGACCAGCATCTGAACCTGGTCATTACGGCATCTGAATCGGCTATTAAGCTGGCATTCAGTCAATCAGAGAAGGCAGCCCGGAAACGCGATGAGTATCACAATTTCCAACGACATCTTCACAGGGGACTATGACCCCGCCGTTGTGGAAACGGCGGTGCAGGGCTACTGGCGTGAGCACGACAGTTTCCGGGTCGACGTCGATCCGGCCAGGGAAAAATTCTACTGCCTGTGCATGTTTCCCTATCCCAGCGGCAAGCTGCACATGGGGCACGTGCGCAACTACACCATCGGCGACGTGGTCAGCCGCTTCCAGCGCATGATGGGCAAGAATGTCCTGCAACCGATGGGTTGGGACGCCTTCGGCCTGCCCGCGGAAAATGCCGCCATGAAAAACAAGGTGGCGCCGGCCAAGTGGACCTACAGCAACATCAGTGACATGCGCGCCCAGTTGCAGCAGCTCGGCTATGCCTACGACTGGCACAGGGAGATCGCCACCTGCCACGTGGATTACTACAAGTGG
Source organism: uncultured Enterobacteriaceae bacterium (assembly GCA_964629325.1). Classification (GTDB taxonomy): domain Bacteria; phylum Pseudomonadota; class Gammaproteobacteria; order Pseudomonadales; family Pseudohongiellaceae; genus Eutrophocola. Next base: position 89,030 of record CAZVSC010000003.1, on the reverse strand, counting down.
GAGCAGTGGTTCTTCGTACAGCTTTACAAGAAAGGCCTTGTCTACAAGAAGGAAGCGGAAGTGAACTGGGATCCGGTCGACCAGACCGTGCTCGCCAACGAACAGGTCATCGATGGCAAGGGCTGGCGCTCCGGTGCACCTGTGGAAAGGCGCAAGATTCCCCAGTGGTTCATCAAGATCACCGCCTATGCACAGGAATTGCTCGACGACCTGAACAAACTCGACGGCTGGCCGGAGCGCGTGCGCGTGATGCAGCAGAACTGGATCGGCCGCAGCGAAGGCCTGGAATTTGAATTCGCCGTAAAAGGCGAACAGGAAACCATGCAGGTCTACACCACCCGCCCGGACACTATCATGGGTGTCACTTACTGTGCGGTAGCGCCCGAGCACCCTCTGGCCGAAAAAGCCGCGGCCGGCGACCCTGACAAGGCGAAGGCCATCAAGGCGCTCGAGGTTGGCGGCGTGTCGGAGGCCGACATGGCCACCATCGAGAAAGCCGGTGTCGACACGGGTTTCAAGGCCATCCATCCCATCACCGGTGAGGAAGTGCCGATCTGGGTCGGCAACTTCGTCCTCATGTCCTACGGCTCCGGCGCCGTCATGTCAGTACCGGGACATGACCAGCGTGACTGGGAATTCGCGAAAAAATACGGCCTGGTCATAAAGCAGGTCATCAAGCCTGCTGACGACAGCGTAGCGTGCGATCTCGGCAAGGGCGCCTTCGTCGATAAGGGCCTGTGCATCAATTCCGGCGCGATGGACGGCATGACCTTCCAGCAGGCCTTCGACCATGTCGCCGCCGACTTCGAAAGCAGGCGCATTGGCCGCAAGACCGTCAACTTCCGCCTGCGCGACTGGGGCGTCAGCCGCCAGCGTTACTGGGGCGCGCCGATTCCCATGATCAACTGCGGCAGCTGCGGCAGTGTGCCGGTCCCCGAGGAGCAACTGCCCGTGGTGCTGCCTGAAGATGTCGACTTCGATGGTTCCGGTTCGCCGATCAAGAAGATGCCCGAATTTTACGAAACCACCTGCCCAGCCTGCGGCGGCAAGGCGCAGCGTGAAACCGATACCTTCGACACTTTCATGGAAAGCTCCTGGTATTACGCCCGCTTCGCCTCGCCGCGGGAAGACGGCGCCATGCTCGACCGCAGGGCCATGGATTACTGGCTGGATGTGGACCAGTACATCGGCGGCATCGAACACGCCATCCTGCACCTGTTGTATGCCCGCTTCTTCCACAAGCTGCTGCGCGATGAAGGCCTGGTGTCATCCGACGAGCCCTTCTCACGCCTGCTCACCCAGGGCATGGTGCTGAAGGACGGCGCCAAGATGTCCAAGTCACTCGGCAATACCGTCGACCCGGAAAGCATGATCAGCAAGTACGGTGCGGACACCGTGCGCATGTACATGATGTTCACGTCACCGCCGGACCAGAGCCTGGAATGGTCGGATTCCGGTGTCGAAGGCGCTTACCGCTTCCTGAAACGCCTGTGGAAACTCGTCGGCGAGTATCAACCGGCGGCAGTAACGCTGGACGCGGGCGCACTGAACGATGCCCAGAAGGCCGTGCGCCTGAAGACCCACGGCACCATCCAGAAAGTGACCGACGATTACGACCGCCGTCAGATATTCAACACCGCCATCGCCGCGGTGATGGAGCTGTACAACGATGTCAGCCGCTTCGCCGCGGATAACGACATCCATGACGGCGGCCAGAACCAGGCTGTATTCCAGGAAGCGGTCAGCGCCATCGTCTTGCTGCTGGCGCCCATCGTGCCGCACATGAGCCATGTCTTGTGGAATCATCTCGGCCATGAAGGCGCGGTTATCGATGCTGCCTGGCCAGGCCATGATGAAAGCGCCCTGGTCAAGGACAGCATCCAGATCGTGGTGCAGGTGAACGGCAAGCTGCGCGCGAAACTGGATGTCGCCGCCGACATCTCCAGGGAAGCCATGGAAGCCGCCGCCAGGGCGGATACCAACGTGCAGAAGTTCACCGACGGGCTGACCGTGCGTAAGGTGATCGTGGTGCCGGGCAAGCTGGTGAATATCGTCGCGAACTAAGAGCAGTCGCCAGTCACCAGGACACTTCGAAATAGCCTGTCGAAGCCCTCTGGTGACTGGCGACTGGAGACTGGCGACTCCCACAACCGCACGGGCTATAATTCCTGCCATGAAGTATAAATTCACCACTCTCATGTTGTTGATAACCGTATGTCTGGTCTCCGGTTGTGGTTTCCACCTGCGCGGCACCGCCCAGCTCCCCCCCGCCCTGCAAACCCTGTCCCTGGCCAGCACCGACGGCAACAGCGATATCCTCCGTGAACTGCGCCGCTCGCTCGTTGCCAGCGGCGTCAATGTGCTGGATGCGCCCCAGGGCAATACCTATGCGCTGGCGATCGGCGCCGAAGACAGCAGCGAGCGCGTGCTGTCCGTCAACTCGAACGCCCGCGCCGGAGAATATGAACTGACCATGAGTGTGCCGTTCCAGCTTCGCAGCGGCGGTACCACCGTGATCGGTCCTGAAACACTGGTGATCGAAAAGGTGTACCTGGCCGACCCCAACAGCGCCGTGGCCAAGGCCGAAGAACGTGAACTCATGGAAGAGGAAATGCGCCGCGAACTGGTGAGCCTGATTCTGCGCCGCCTGCAGTCCGCCTCACTCTAGGCGGCATCGTCCCGCGACAGGCGCCGCACTTCATCGCTGAGCATTTTGATCGAGAATGGCTTGGTGATCGCCCCCTTGAAACCGTACGCCATGAAGTTTGCCATCACCGGGTCCACAGCATAACCGCTGGACACGATGACTTTGGCAGCGGGATCCAGCTCCAGTACTTTTGCCACGGCATCCTTGCCGCCCATACCGCCCGGGATGGTGAGATCCATGATAATGCAATCATAGCGCGAGCCTTCGCCAAGCACCTTCTTCACCATATCCACCGCTTCGGCGCCGTCACTCGCCGCATCTACCCGGTAGCCTTCACGCTCAAGGATGCCTTCGGCCAGCTCACAGATCATCGGTTCGTCATCCATGACCAGTACGCGGTAGTTGCCGTGCTTTTCCGGCACAGCTATTTGTTCGTCAGCCGTTTGCTCCGGGGCATTGGCCAGGGCGGCCGGCAACAGGATTTCGAACGTCGTACCCTGCCCGGGTGCCGAGACCACGGCAATATTGCCCTTGTGCCGGGTAACAATGGAGTACACCATGGTCAGGCCAAGGCCGCTGCCGGCTTGCTTGGTGCTGTAATAAGGATCAAAAATGCGGGATAACTCGCCCGCGTTGATGCCCATGCCCTCGTCCCTGACCCGTGCCTGGATGTAGCGTCCGGCCGCCAAACCGCGAATCTCATGTGCCTTGATCTCGCGATTCTCAAAGGCAATGTAAAGCGTGCCACCCTTGGGCATGGCCTGGTTGGCATTGATGGCCAGATTGGAAAAAACCTGGGCCACCTGTCCCGCATCTACATGGGTTATCCACAGCTGACCGGCCGCGCGCACCTCCAGCTTCACGTCGCTGTCAGAAAGGTCGAAAGTGACTGTATCGCGCACCAGCTGCTCGATATCCACTGCTGCTGTCATCGGTTCGCCGCCCTTGGCGAAAGTGAGCAGCTGGTTGGTCAGGAAGGAAGAACGGTCAAGCGCCTTTTCTGCGTTATCCAGTGCCGCGAGTGCCTGTTTTGGCTTGTCCAGCTGGGACTTGGCAGCAGCGATATTGCCAAAGAGGATGGTCAGGATGTTGTTGAAGTCATGGGCGATGCCGCCCGCGAGAATGCCCAGGCTTTCCAGGCGCTCTATCTTCTGGAGCTCTTCCTCCGCCCTGACATGCTCAGTAATGTCGTGTGAAACGCCGAATACCGAGTGGATTGCGCCATCGCTGCCGCGCAGCCCGGGGAAGGCATTCCAGAGCAGCTTCATGCGTCCGGTCGGGGTATCCATCTCGTACACCTGGGTCGCAGACTGTCCGGTAGTGAACACGCTCTCGATGGTATTGCGCCAGAAATTCTGCAACTCGGGCGGGAATTCGAATCGCGTGCGGTTGCTGCCGACCAGCTCTTCCCGGGAAATGCCCAGGGCGCGCTCCAGGGAGGGATTGACGTAGAGATAGCTGTGGTCACGGCCGTAGAGGACAATCATGTCCTCGGAATTTTCGATGAGGGCGCGATTGATCTGTTCCTGTCCCCGCAGCTTCTCCTCGGTTTCCTTCAGCGAAGTAATGTCCCTGCCCGTGGCATAAGTGATGCCTTCCCTGGGATCGTAACTTGAGTTCCAGGAAATCCATCTCAGGCTGCCGTCCTTGCATACATAGCGGTTTTCGAAATTCAGTGTATGGCCTTGTTGGAGGTGATCGGTTACAGCGGCCTGGGTACGCTGGCGGTCGGGTTCATACACAAAATCCATGAACGGCCTGGACAGCAGCTCCTCCTCGGTATATCCCAGGATACGGCAGGCGGCCGGATTCACTTTCAGCATTGCGCCCAGCGGGTTGAGAATGATCTTGATGTCAGGCGCGATATGGAAGAACTGCTTGTACTGCTCCTTTTCCTCTTCGTTGTGTTTAAGCTCGGTGATATCCAGGTGGGTTCCGCAGTTGCGCAAGGGACGATTGTGCTGGTGATCCCATTCCACAACCGCGCCGCAGGATTGTATCCAGACAACGCGGCCATCCTTGTGCATCATCCTGAATTCCAGTGTAAAAGCCTGCTGTGTTCTAAGCGCCGTACTGACAGCATTCATGAGTTTGACACGATCATCCGGATGAATCAGTCGCTGCCAGTCATCCGGATCGGAAAAATCAATGTCGCCGGCTTCCAGGCCGAGCATCTTCAGCCAGTTATCATCGACGAAATATTCACCGGTGGCATCGTTGAAATCCCAGTAGCCCAGTGAGGCGCCCTTGATGACACTGCGCAACTAATCGAGTCCTTTCTGCTTCTCCGTTGCATCGATGACGTAACCGATGAATGCCGGCCGATCCATATATGTGGTGAACTGCAGATAGGCATCGACGGGATACTCGCTGCCATCCTTGCGGCATTGGATATTGCTGACCACGAACGGCTCCTGCTGGGGCTTGCTCATGATAGGTGCAAGGAGGTCACGTAGTTCGGTCAGGGTCTTGTTCCGGGAAATTTCTGCCGGAGTCCGCTGCAAGAGTTCTTCCAGGCTATAGCCCAGGTTGCGCTGCGCCATCTTGTTGGCGTACAGGTATTTACGGGTCTCCAGGTCGACGATATAGATTTCGACCAGCGATTCATCAAAGGCTTTGGCGAGAGGGCTGTCCATACTGAATTTTTGCTGTCCCGAATCCCCGTCATCCTATCAAATCGGCAAATACCCGGGATATCTGGCTGCACAGGCACAAGAATGAAGGATACGACGAAAAATATACTTAACTTACTGTTGCCAATGGAAATTATTTCTTACACTGTGACTTCCCGCCACCACTATTAAACCGGACATGGTCAACCCTGCTAAGGATAAACCCCTGGATTTAAGCAAGATTCTTCTGCCCTTGCTGCTCACTTCATCTGCCATGGTGTCTGCAGCCACCTTGCCGGAACATGCTCCCCTGTCGATATTGATCATTGCCGATGCCGTCAATCCCCACCGGTTGGCCGATACCGACCTGACACAGCCCGGTGACCTGGTGCCGGCACTCACTGCTGCGGACAGCGGCCTGAATATCGACAGCATAAGCATGGTTGACAGCCAGTGCATCGATAATGCCCTGGGACAACTGGCAGCGGAATTCACCCCCGATGTCGTCCTGTACTTTGCCCATCGCGGTGCCGCGTACTGCAATGGCGGTAATGCGCAACCGGCCCTGACGCAACTGCTGGAACACGGCCTGCAATCCGGCCTGGGCCTGGTCGTGCTGCATCATGGCCTGTATGTGGATTTCACGAATCGGGGCATTAAGCAGGATTTGCTCAACCTCATTGGCGCCCAGTCTGACAGCATCGAATGGAATACGGAATCGGGCCAGCGCATCATCAACGTCGCAGGCGATCACTTCATACCCGGCAATGGCATGACATACAGCGAAGAACACAGCTTTGCCGGGATGCCGGGCACTCCTGCGGGAACTTACCCCGCTTTTACCAACACGCCGGACGAGCTGTATGAAGTGACCACACTGAACGTGCAAGACGATGAAGATCGCATCCTGTTGTTCGTCACTGACTCGGGCACACCGAGAGTGCTCGGTTATGTTCTCCGGCGTGAAGGCTGGGAAGGACTTGTCGTGGCCTACCAGCCTGGCGAGTACCAGCCCAACGCGCTGGATGACCGCAGCGGCCCCAACTTCCAGATACTGGTAAACGCCATCTATCACGCCGGCGCCACAGGACGGGCACCGTAATTGCCGGCACACAGCAATGACAACAGCCAAAAACAGGGGGATGCTTTGTGTTCACAGGCAGGGTATTGCAGAATGACACCAGCTCCAGCAACCGTATCCAGGGGAACGACATGTTTAAACGCTTATTAACTTTTCGCATTTCACGCCAACATCGCCTGCTGTTCGCATTCCTGCCGCTGATGATATCAATGCAGGGCCGCGCCGATGACGCAACCCTCGCGGGGGAGTTCATCATCGAGCCACCCACTCTGATTTCCCTGGGTTTCGAGTGGTATATCGAGGGTGACGACAACCGCAATGCCCAGGTGACCCTCGCGTACCGCGAGACCGGCGAGCGCAACTGGCGCGATGGCCTGCCGCTGGTGCGTGTACATAACGAGCGCTCGGTCTTCGACCAGACCCTGGATTACACGGCGCCCAACATGTTTGCCGGCAGTATTTTCTACCTCGAGCCCGGCACGGAATACGAGGCCCGCTTCACCCTGACTGATCCTGACGGCGTCACCGGCCGCGCAGAGCGCATCGTTACCGTCACCACGCGCGCGGAGCCGCAGGCGTTCTCCGGCGGCCGGGTCCTGCATGTCTATCCCCTGGACCATACCGGCCCGGAAGAGCAGCCGGCGTTCCATGGTCTGCTCCAGGCCTATTACATGGCCGGCCTTGGCGGCGACTGGAGCCGGGCCTCGGCTGCCCGTGTACGCGCGGGTGACACCATCCTGGTGCATGCCGGCGTCTACAAGGAATTCAACCGTCGCAGCTACACCCATGAAATCGATTCCGGGTACACCACCTGCTGCGGCACAACCTGGGACGGCACTTACTACCTGACTGCCGACGGCACCGAGGATATGCCGATCACCATCAAGGCGGCCGGTGACGGCGAAGTGGTATTCGACGGCGGCGGCAATAACGTGCTGTTCAATATGATGGGCGGCGACTGGCACCTTTTCGAAGGCATCACCTTTCGCAACACGAATATCGTCTTTGAAGCCGGCATGAAAAACATTACCGGCAGCGAAGGCCTGATGGTGAAACGCAGCCGCTTCGAGGACGTGGCGACAGCCATTCATTCGGACTGGTCGGGCTCGCGCAAGTTCTACATTGCGGACAACACCATGATTGGCCGCCGGCCGGACGAACTGATGGGCTGGTACAACATCCCGCCCTGGAACGAAGACCCGGACTTCGAGGAGAAGCGCCTGCTCGACTCCTATTACGCCGTATCCATTTACGGCGCCGGCCACGTCATCGCCTACAACAAGGTCGTCGGTTTTCACGATGCCCTCGACCATGCCACCTACGGCATGCCCGACGGCTACCCCAATATTCCACGGGACCGCATGCCGGTATCCATCGATATCTACGGCAACGATGTATCCAACCTGGACGACAACTGTTTCGAGGCGGATGGCTCCATGCACAACGTGCGCGTATTCGACAACCGCTGTTTCAACGTTGCGGTTGGCGGCATGAGCCCGCAGCCGGTGTTCGGGGGCCCTGTGTATTTCATTCGCAACGTGGTGTATCACAGCCCTTACGGTCCGGTTAAGATTCATGCCGACCCGGCCGGTGTCATCTATTACCACAATACGTATATCGGGGAGATCAGGCAGATCACACCCGCATCGAACCTGCATTTCCGCAACAACCTGATTTTCGGTCAGGAGCGACAGCCGGCGACTATGGCCATACGCACCTACACCAACTATTCCTCCAGCGATTACAACGGCTACAGGGTCAATGCGGGCACAGATGTCGCCTTCAGCTGGTCATCACCACCCAGGGAGGTCGAGGCTGATTATGAAAGCCCGCTGGTGGTACGCAATTTCGCCACCTTTGCCGAATACCAGCAGGCCACCGGCCAGGATGCCCACAGCGTACTGGTGGATTACGATATTTTCATGAATGCCGCCATGCCTGACCTGGCACGCCCGACCATGCTGTATGACCCCGCAGAAGTGGATCTGCGCCTGCGCCGCGGTGCTGCGGCCGTGGATGCGGGCATCGTGCTGCCGAATATCAACGATGGCTACAACGGTCGCGCACCGGATCTCGGTGCTTACGAATACGGTGAAGCAATGCCGCATTACGGCCCCCGCCCGGAATAAGGAACCCCGGGGGGATGGTGAATCCAGCGGCCTTCGTTTACCCTGAAACCAGAAACAATACAGTTGACCGATGTCACATGCCCATAGACATTCTGCTGGATAAAACCACCCGCACCTTGCGCACACATGCCTCGGGCGATGTCACCATCGAGGATTTCATCGATAGCCTGAAAAGACTTTCCAGCTCATGGACAGCGGGGTCATTGACGTCGCATGGGGGCAAATCATAGATCTCACCGATATCGGCAATCTTGAGGAGTTGCGCGAGTCCGACATCACCCTGATCGCCAGCAAGAGCCCCTGGCCTGCGGGCACCAGGCGCGCCATTGTGGTCACCGAGGACAGGGCATTGCAGCTTGCCAGGGTCTACCAGTCGATGGGCAGTGCGCGTGGACACCAGATCTGCATCGTGGAATCCATCGAGGAGGCTCAGGATTGGGTCAGTTAGGGAGCAGCGAGCACGCCGCCTGAAATGAAAAAGCCTGCTCGATCGAGCAGGCTTTTTCATATGCTGAGCCGGTATTTTTCAGAAGCCTTCGATCAGGACCATCGTACCTTCTGAATTGTTGGCGCGAAGACCAATGATCGCCTGGTACTCCGGCGAGTCATACCAGGCTTTGGCAGCCTCCTTCGACCCAAACCTGAGAATGACGGTCACGGGTTGCGGCTTTCCTTCCAGGACCTCGCTGTTGAGGTCAACAGCCACCACTTCCGCCCCGTGGGCTACCAGTGTTTCGGTCGCCTTCTGGGGGTAGTCCCCGTACCCCCCGGGATTTGTCACGGTGTAGTTGGCAACGATGTATGCAGGCATGGATCCCCCTTGCGTTTCTAATGGAAAAGGCAACAGCATACCCGTTCATGCAGGCAATTACATGCCTGTCTCGCCCGCGCGACGACGGCGCGTTATCATGCGCGCCTGCAGTTGAAAGCACCCATGTGGAAAGGCATCGATGGATTCAGTCACCCAATTCGCTCTAGGCGCTGCCATAGGTGAAGCCGTACTCGGCCGCAAGGTCGGCAAGCGGGCCGCGATCACGGGCGGGCTCGTTGCCACCCTGCCCGACCTGGATACTTTCATTCCCTGGGAGGACGCGGTAGCTGCCTTTACCTACCACCGCTCAGCAACTCATTCCCTGCTGATGCTGAGCCTGGTTTCACCACTGGTGGGCTGGCTCGTCCTGAAATCGCAGCAGGCACTAGGACCGCATTCTCGAAAGGTCTACCTGATGGTCTTCCTGGTCCTGTTCACCCATCCCCTGCTCGACGGTTTCACGGTGTATGGCACGCAATTGTTCTGGCCGCTAAATGCTTATCCGGTAAGCTGGTCGACGATCTTTATCGTGGATCCCGCCTATACCCTGTGGCTGCTGACAGGTTTCATCAGTGCCATGGTGATGAGCAGGGAGCGCTCCACAGGTCATGTGCTGAATTACGCCGGGCTGGTAATCAGCTCCTGCTACCTGACCTGGACGGTGGCGGCCAAGGTCGTAGTCGATGCTCGTGCCGAGCGGCTACTGGCCGCGCAGGGCATCGCCTACGACAAGCTGATGTCGACTCCTGCGCCATTTAACACGCTGGTCTGGCGCATCATCGGCCGGGTGGAGGATGGATATTTCGACGCCTTCCTGCCGGTATTTGCCAGCGCCGGCCCCCTGGAGGTGAATTTTCATGACAGCGACGACGCACTGCTGGACGAACTAGGCGGTCACTGGCCGGTGCAGCGCCTGGTGTGGTTCACGCATGGCTTTTACAAGGTCACCCGGCGCGGCAAAGATATCGTTGTCACCGATCTGCGGATGGGACTCGAAGACGGCTATGTCTTCAATTTCAAAGTGGCGGAATCAGGGCCCGGCGGCATCCTCCCCGTGACTGGCAGGCTGACACCCTGAGCAGATCTGCCCTGGTTTCAAATACTGTTTTGCGAGCAAATTGCGACTATTTGCCAAAATGTTGCACTTCTTTAATGCTATATCGTGTTATAAATGAACAGATAAATCAGGATTCATTCCCCGTTGACCAGGGCTCATTCACAGCAGGGAAGTATGGATAACAAGGATAAGAAGCAACCCACGCCGACGCGCAGAAAGTCGGATTTGACACTGTTGGGGACCAGTTCCCAGGATCTGGGCGACAAGGTTTACACGCTCGAGTTCGGCGTCAACCTGTCGCAAATCTCCCTTGAAGGACTGAACAACTTTTCGGTCTCCGTTTGCTGCTGGGATAAACAATCCGACGTTACAGAATCTTTGACCTCAGTCCTCGATTTCAAGCTGCAGGAAGGCAACAACAAGATCAGCATCGAGGGTGGCCCGACCTATCCCTTCTGGATCACCAAGAAAACCCTCGACCTGGCCTGCACCGATCTCGATGAAGGCATTGTGGACGCCGTCAAAAAAGGCATTTCCTGGCTGAAGGGGGAGATCACGGATGACTTCCTGAAAACCAACCGGCGCAAGGTTCCAGTGAACCTGCTCAATGACCGTATCGCGATAAACCTGCTAATGAGCAGTATCAGCACCATCATCGGCGGCTCGATGGACTGCCACAACCGTCTTATCAAAAGCCGCAGCCGGCTTTTCACCAACAAGGCGGATTACATCAACGCCATGTATGACATGCTCAAGGAAGAACTGGATGATTTTACCGTCGTTGCCATCAATCGGGGCGTCAAGTACTACATGGCCACGTCCTGACTCCCTGCCCTACTGGCCATAAGTCCCGCAGTCCCGCCAATCCGGTCCTTGTCCGCTTTTCCTTACCTGGCGTTTTCGGGACCGCCCCCGAGACAGCCAAAACTTGGACCTGGATCACTGTATTACTGGCGAATAACCCCTACCCTGTACCTTATGTGGCGGGAAAAGTCGGATAGCCTCCCGCAAACCATTCATTCCAAAGCCGCTTCGCGAACCTGGATGATCATTTCCCATGGGTGCCTTACAGCAAGTGACAGTACCAACCCGCGTCATTGCGGATACTTCCGCCATGGAAGCCTGCGGCCTGGCCGAGTTGTGCACAATAAGGTATGAATCAGAAGAGCGTTTTTACGACGTGACCCTGGCTGCCGCGGTCGCAAGTATCGCCCTTGAAGGCATGAACCGGTTCGAGATTGCCGTTCGCGGCACGCACAAGGGCACGGGCATCCGCGAAAAATTGCACGCGGTTCTTGAGATTAATATTCGCGAGGGAATGAACTGCATCAGGGTCGAAGGCGATGAACCCCTGTTCTTCACCATATCCCGCAAGTCGCTGGACCCATTGGACGAGGATATCGACTCCAGCATCCACGAGGTAGTCGATCTTGGCCTGTTGGAGAAACGCATCCATGTCGGCCCACGCAGCAAGGAAAGCCGGCAGGCCTGCCTGCTCTTCGATGAGGCGGCTGCCAACCTGGTCAAGGCAGGTGTCAGCACACTGCTCGCCCATGCCACCGAGTGCCACCGGCATGTTATCCAGGAAGCCAATCACCTGTTCGCCTGCCGCCAGGATTACGTGCGCGAGATGTGCAAATCACTGGTCAGGAACACCGGCCCCATGGCAACCAGCGTGACCAGCAAGGCGATCTTCTGCGATCAGGGCTTTATCTGAGCGCTTGAGCCTCATCGCCTGGCGGTGACTCACCAGCATGGCCTTGCCGGCCGCTTGAAAATCGAAGGATTCGCTATCGCCAAGCATGATCGATTGATCATACTTATTGTCGAGCCTGCCCCGGTTGATAATGCATAATAGCCTCTTTCAGCTACGATATGCCGATGAACCGGAACACGCTGCAAGTTGCCATTTACCTGTCCGCCCTGGGATTGTCGGTCGGCATGTTCCTGCCCCTGACCAGCTTTCCTGTTTACGGCGAAGTCAGTTATAACCGCATCGCTCCCGTCGAAGCCGTCCTGGTAGTTGTGCTCGCCCTGGCAGCCCCGGCGCTGATCCTGGCCGGCCTCGGTCGTGCCAGCATCGTCAGCCCGGTCGGTGTCTGGCTGGTCCTGTTGTTCCCCGCAATCGAGGCTGTGCTCAGGGACCGCAATAGCAATGCCCTGCAGCAACTGGGTGACGGCGTGACGTCCGCCATGACCGACTTCAGTACCGACCTGTTCATGAATATCGCCGAATTTCACTGGGGCGGCCTGGTCTTCCTTGTCTCGTTATTGGTGTTTACCCTGGCGGGGCTCCTCTACCTCGTCAGACGCTGAGCAATGCTGGCGCTTTGGCGGCAGGTTTCGCATAATCGGCCACGGTAAATGTGCTTTCCGGCACGTTTCAACACTCCGGGGGAAGACACCATGACTGCATTCAACTCAGTATTTAGACGACTCATCTTGCCATTCATGCTGGTTATCCCCCCGGCCGCTGGTGCGGCGGACAGCCAGGTCATCCCTTCCCTGAATCACGACATACGGATCACCACATTGGTCGACGGCCTGGAAAGTCCCTGGGCAATGGCTATCCTGCCCGACGGTGACCTTCTGATCACCGAGCAGCCTGGACGTGTGCGCCTGGTGCATGACGGAGAACTGGTTTCGCAAGCCATAGAAGGTATGCCGGAAGCCCCTGGCAGATTGCATTCCGGCTACATGGACATAGCCTTGCACCCGAACTTTGCAGAAAACCAGCTGGTTTATCTTGCCCATTCCCGCATCAACGACAACGGCAGCACCCTGGTCGTGACCAGGGCGCGGCTGGACGATATGCGGTTTACGAACGTGGAGGAAATCTTCGAAGCTTTTGCGTGGGAGCCGCGTGAACTCAACTATGGCTCCCGCATCGCCTTCGACGGCGAAGGCTACCTGTACATCACCATAGGCGACCGCGGCCCCGATGGCGAACCTAAAGCCCAGGACCTGGCCTACCACAACGGCAAGACCGTACGCCTGCATGACGATGGCCGCGTTCCGGCCGACAATCCCTTCGTCAATACGCCCGGCGCCCTGCCGGAAATCTTTTCCTATGGCCACCGCAACCAGCAGGGCCTGATGCTGAACCCGGTCACGGGCGAAATGTGGGCCAGCGAGCATGGCCCGCGCGGAGGTGACGAAGTGAATATCCTGAAAGCCGGTGCCAATTACGGCTGGCCTGTCGTCTCCTTCGGCCGTACCTACCCCGGCGAACTCATCACCGATGAACCCATGAAAGCCGGCATGGAGCCTCCGCGCTGGTTCTGGGTGCCCTCGATCGGCATTTCAGACATCATCTACTACGACGGCGACGCCTTCCCGGAATGGAAAAACCACCTCATCGTCACCGGCATGAGCGGCATGATGCTGCAGACCGTGGTGCTGGAGGGACGCGCATCCCGCGAACGGGAAAGCCTGCTCACGCCGCTGATGGCGGAATTCCGCGATGTCGATGCCGATGCTGCAGGTAATATTTATGCGCTCGTCAGGCGCCACACCGGCCAGGAAGGTATTTCCGGCAAGCTGCTGAAACTCGAACCGGCAGACTGATTCCTTATTCAGCCAGCGCCGGTGGAATTGCGAGCGTCACCGCCCCGGTTGCCGCCCACTCCGCGCCGCGGGTGAACGTCGTGACAAAGGTGGGATGCAGTACATCCTCACCGTCATGCCCCAGCGTGGTGACGAACACCCTCCCCTGGCCGTAATCGACCGTCCACAGGATGGGCTGGTGAATGCCCGGCCCGGGAATGGGCTGGCGCACGTTCTCCCCGTACAGGGAGTGGTCGTCGTATGCCGTGGCCAGTACATGGTAGCTCCCCTCAGGCTGATAGATGAGATTGGCGTACAACTCATCGTCCTCCATGCGCAGCGGCGTCTTCAGGCCCCGTGTTATGGGATGATTCCTGTCGATCAGGTCGACATCGAAATCATGCTGGGCGGAATGGTGGCCACGGCCGTCGCGCCAGTTGCCCCCGCTCATCTTTTCCCACTCGGTCCAGTGATAGAAGGCGCCGAGTGCCAGGTGGTACATGACCACGCCCTTGCCGCCCCTGACGAAATCCTCAACGGCCTGTTCTGCTTCCTCGCCCCAGCGGTAAACCGGGTCCTGGCGCCTGTCGTAGTAGTTCATGACCAGCAAATCGTAGTTTTGCAGGGTGGCGGCGGTGGCCCCGCGAAATTCCTCGGTCACCCGCACTTCGAACTTGCCGGTGTCCTCCAGCGCCGTCTTCAGCCCCGGCGTGGTGTCCGGCCAGTAGTGCACGTGCTGGCCAGTGATGATGAGCACCTGGATCTTGTCGGGATCAGGGGCGGGATAGGGCTGGGCCTGAACATTCAAAGCCGTCATTACTGAAAACCAAATCAATGTGATAAGAATGTTTTTCATACGTGCTCCAAAATCACTCCAAGTCATAAATAATTCAATAAACTTTCCAGTTATTCGAGAGAAAGGGGATGATGTCGCGTGGAACGTGACGCACGTCCATGTGCACTCGGCCTCGCCATCCATGGCTCGGACGCCCCCGCTCTCATCATTCCCCTCCCACTCCCTCAGCCGTCAGGCTAAGCTAATCTTTCCATTGAGAGATTCATACCAGGTCACTGACCCTGAATCCCAGAAGAAGTCTCTGAAATTGATACTTTCACTGAACTCGAGGGGCGATCGCGGGATTGGTAGTTTCGGAGACGTCCGAGCCGATTATCCTTGGTAGCCTATTCGATATCACCGAC
>CAZVSC010000003.1:39996-73847 GCA_964629325.1 uncultured Enterobacteriaceae bacterium | reverse complement strand
AGTTTCGGAGACGTCCGAGCCGATTATCCTTGGTAGCCTATTCGATATCACCGACCGAGCCTAAATTTGTTGATTTACATACTGTTCAATGCGAAACAATTCCGAGGCCGAGCGTACAGGGGTGAAGCAAGCGTAACCGAAGCGTAGCTTCAGCGCAGCTGAACGCCAGCCATCTGTGATGGCTGGCTGGACCTGCTTGCAGGTACGTCTGCCTTCTCCGAAACGCCAACCCGCGGGCGCCCTGTAATTTTCTACTCCCGGGGTCCGTAATGGATCAAATCCATGCCCGATTCATACGCACCCAAATCAGGACCATTGCCGCTGAAACCAGTATTTACTCCTGGTATAAGCATGCCGGCATCCACAGCGTTGGCATTTTCTTTCAAACGGAAATCGAAATCCGCCGAATCATAAATCGTGCGCGGGTCCGGACCCGGGGCCCTGACGTTTTCGAATATACCGAAATCCACCAGCACACTGTGCGCGTCCTGCCCGGTGACCGCGCTGTATTCGGCGAGCGTCTCGAACCGCCGCACTTCCCGCGCCTGCGCTTCCAGCTGCGTCTGCGCGCGCGTGCTTAAGGGTGAGGTGGTGTAGGCATCCCCGGCTGCGCCGGGGAAATGTGCCGGCACATCAAAGGGGGGCGTACTCCATTCAAAGGACCAGGGCGCCCCCGCATTGGGCCGGAAGCCGTTGTAATCGGAGGACGAATAGTTGGTGTTGGTCTCCACGGCGAAGATTTCCGGGGAGCCGCTCTGGCCCAGGATGAGATTGTTGGCGTAATGCACGTTGGAAGCCGCCAGCAGCATCGGTTTCACTGGCGCGATCAGGGTGTTGTGCCACACGATGATACCGGCCGAAGACGCCGTGAATTTCGCCGCCCCGCCTTCCGGGGCGTGGTAGACGACATTGCGGATGAAATACACCGGTCCACCGAACATCGGCTGTACGCTGAGCGCCCGGTGCCCGTGGTTGAAGCAGCGGTTGCGGAAGATGCGGATGTTATGGGCGCCGCCGTCGGCTTCCAGGCAGTTGTCTTCGGAATGGCTGATGTCGTTGTTGTAGAAATCGATCGATACCGGCATGCGATCGCGAATGGGCGCAGGCGTACCGTCCGGGTTGCCGTAGGTGGCGACATCGATGCCGTCATGAAAACGGCTGATGCGGTTGTAGGCCACCACGTGCCCGGCGCCGTAAACCTTCACGGCATACTCGGATACCAGCGGTGGCGGGCCATCCCGGTTGTATCCCTGCCAGGTTTCACCGGTGAAACCGCGCAGGTCGTCCGGATCGAAACGGCCGACAAAGACATTGTCGGTGATAGTGTAGTCTCTCGAGCCTGACCAGTCCGTGTAGATGCCGCGCCCGATATCCTCGAAGCGGGATCCCTTGATCGTCAGGCCGCTGCTGCCGCCGATGTTTTTCAGGCCCGCCTGGAACACAAGGTCGGTGTTGCGAAAGGTCAGCCCCTCGAAGTAGTGGTAGTTCGCGGCCATCACGTTGAACAGGTTGTACGCGCCGTCGCCGTCGAAGATCGCCTCACCGTCACCTGCCGCCTTGATCACGATGGGTCGCTCAGGTGTTCCGCTGGCCGTGAGAAAGTAAGTACCGCTCGATACGGTACCGAGCCCGCCGCCGTAACGAAAGCGATTGTCCCTGTATACGCCCGCATGCACGAGGATCGTGTCGCCCGGACGCACGCGAGGCGGGTAGGTGTTGAAGTTGTCGGAGCCTGACGAGCCCGTATAGTAGGCGCCAAGCAGGCCAATGAAGGAATTCTCGTCGAGGTCGCCCTCGAAATCCGGCGGGTAGACGTGGAATACGCGTCCGCCCAGCGCCGGTTTCGGTTCCGGTCGCGTAGCCGCCGTCAGCAGCTGGGTCGTCTTTCCTGTGGCGCCGTCCGGGTCTTCCATGTGCAGGCGAATGACATAGGTTGTCCCTGGCTCGAGATCGAAGAGGCTGCCGGCGAAGAGATTGGGCGTCACATACTGGAGG
Organism: uncultured Enterobacteriaceae bacterium; assembly: GCA_964629325.1. GTDB lineage: Bacteria > Pseudomonadota > Gammaproteobacteria > Pseudomonadales > Pseudohongiellaceae > Eutrophocola. Next base: position 71,852 of record CAZVSC010000003.1, on the reverse strand, counting down.
GCATTTTCATTGATGCGTTCGCCGCCGATTCGGAGCATGGGCGGCCCCTGCTGCCAGACCCTGCCGCCAAGAGGGCGATACTCCAGGGTGACGGTAGCGTCGCGGTCATCATCCCCGCTGATCGGCCATTCGAGCCCGAGTGAGATAAGCGTGGGTGGCTCCACGTACACATCCCCGGCGATGACACGTTCCTGGGCAACCAGCACTGGCGAGAGCAGGCAGCCAAGGAGGAACAATGATAGATGCCTGTACGTCAACGACCCCCCTCCATAATCTGTTCGAATGCACAGTGAGCGTGCAACCCCAAGTGTATGCCCACCCGGATTGGCGGGGCAACGGGGTGAATGTGCAAATCCGTGGACAATTCGGGTTGTGCGGGTGTACACGGTTGCGGTCTGCGCATGGCTTCACCCGGAAACCTGCTGTAGTGGTAAACTTCCCGCCCTGAACTGACGGGCCCGTACATGAAACTTGTAGCCGCTTCCACCCACCAGCAATTCCCCGTGACTCCCGGAGTACGCATTGTCTGCCGCCGATAAACACATGCTGGACCAGGTCCGCGAAATTTTCCTCACCCAGGCCCGGTATTGCGAGGAACTGGATTCCCCGTTCATGACGCGGCTTTGCCGATTGTTTGCCGCACACATCAAGGAAGATGACGCCACCGCCAGCCGGCTGATAAGCCTGCCCAAACCCCCAAGCTTCTGGACATTGGCCCTGGCGCTGCGTGTTGCCGGCGCGCTGCACGCCCTGGTGCTGACAGGCCGCTGTGACAGGCTGGCCGCCGTCTACCCGCCGCATCATGACCAGGCATCTGACGAACAGCTGTGGGATGCCATCAGTCATGCCATGCTGGCACACGCGGATTTCTTCGTCCCCTTTCTCGACAGTGCGCCGCAGACCAACGAAGTGCGCCGTTCCGCCGCCCTGCTGCCTGGCTTCCTGTTCATCCATGAACAAACCGGGTTGCCGTTCGTGCTTTCCGAACTGGGCGCCAGCGCCGGCATCAACCAGTGCTGGGACAGTTTCGGCTACGCACTTGACGACCAGACCTGGGGCGACCCGGACAGCGGCGTGTTCCTGGCACCCGACTGGCGCGGCACACCACCGCCGCCAATGGCCGACATCAGGATAACCAGCCGGGCCGCCTGCGACCTGGCGCCGGTGAATGTCCATGACCCCGACGCCAAGCTCAGGCTGCTTTCGTATATCTGGGCTGGCCAGCAGGACCGCTTCACCCGCACGGAAGCGGCGCTGGCCATACTCGACCGCTGCGGCTACACCGTGGACAAGGCAAACATTTCCGACTGGCTGCCCGGGCGACTCGCGCTGGATACCCGCGGCAGCGTGCATGTCATCTACCACACCATCACCTGGAGCTACCAGGGCGATGCCGCCTGCCAGGCCAACCAGGCCCTCATCGAGGCCGCCGGCGCAAAGGCCACCCGTGATGCTCCCCTGGCCTGGCTGCGCCTGGAGCCGGACGGCAGGGAACCCGGCGCCGCCATCCTGCTTACCCTGTGGCCGGACGGCACTGAGCACTGCCTTGGACGCGCCGATTACCATGGCCGCTGGATCGACTGGCAGGTTTGAGCAGAATCTCCCCCGCCGTTGGAAAATCAGGGATAATGCGGCGACCAACAGGTGTGCCGACACCGGCCACAAGGATTGAACTCATGCTCTATCCGCTTTTCGCCATGGTGCTGCTGACACTGGTTGTAGGCATCATCGCCCTGCGCAGCCGGATCGCCAGCGTTAAATCGGGCAAGCTGGATGTCCGCTATTTCCGCAACATGCAGGCGCGTGAGGGCACCGCGGTTCCGGAACGTGTCGTCATCACCACGCGCTGTTTCAACAACCAGTTCGAAGTGCCCGTGCTCTTCTACACCGCAAGCGTGGCGGCGCTCGCTCTCGACCAGGTCAGCATCTATACTCTGCTGCTGGGCTGGGGCTTCGTCATCAGTCGTTGCGCCCATGCCTGGATTCACCTGACCTACAACAATGTCTTCCACAGGATGAACGCCTACTGGGTGGGCATCGTGTTCATGCTGGCCCTGTGGATAGAGCAGATCGTTAAATCCCAGTAACAAACGGTACCAAAAACATGGATTCCGACAACAAGCCGTTTGGCACACTGAGTCTCAAACCCACGCTTGATGAGCAAAGCGTGCACAATATCCGCAAGGGAACGAAGCAGTTGCGGGCCAGGCTGCAGCTGCTGCGCCAGCTCGAAGGCCCGCGCCAGGAAACCGAACAGCTGCGCCAGGCCGTCAAGGAACTGGCCCGCCTGCTTGCGGCACAGCGTGATGCCGATGTCATGTCCGGCCTGCTGCAGGAACTGATCACTGAAACCGAAGACCTGGAAGTCCAGCAGCTGCTGGCCGCGCTGCGGAGTGAATTGCACGGGGGTGACATGCCCGCCGGTGATGTCAGCCGCATACACCGGCTTGTGCGTGAAATCGAAAAGAAATCTCCACGCCTGCTGCAGGCCCGTCACAGTGATGCGGAAATCAGCCGCGTCCTGGACACCCGCCTTGCCGCCCTGTGCGCCGCGGGTCGCGAACTGTTAAGCGGTAATGACTGGGAAGCCCTGCATGACTGGCGCAAGCAGGTGAAGAAACTGATGTACCAGTACCAGCTGAAACCCATGCTGTCGCCGAAGGAATATTTCGTGCTCGAAAACCTCGACCGGCTGGGCAGCGCACTCGGCAGCATCAACGACCTGTGCCTGCTCGAGCGCTACATGCTCAATCACCAGTCAGCTGAGACCCGCGCCCACTCCCTGGACGTTTATGCCAGGGCGCGGGGCATGGTGGATGGTCGCCGCAACCGGGAAATGGCGAACTGCCATGAAGTATTCGGCGCCATCAGCAGTCTCCAGTGAACTGCCGGCTTACCGGACCCCGTATAAATTGCAAAAACCATGAAAATTCAAGTGGTTGGTGGACAAGCGAAGCGGCCCGTTGCTAGACTTTTCTGCGAATAGCGAAAACCGTGCCGAATACCGGCGGAACACTTTTTTATTGATAATCCGGAAGTGACAAAGCACCGATCATGTTGAAAACATCACTGAACACACTGGCTCTGGCCGCGCTCTTAGGCGGCATTGCCGGACAACCTGCTGTAGCACAGCTCTCGGCTGAAAACTCTGCCCTTCACCCCACCATCGTCAACACCACTGCGGTGAAAGGCACGGAAAACACCTACCTGATCAATGATGACGGCCCGCGTTCACCAACGCCGCGCCTGGCGGACGGCACCGTCGACCTGAGTGGCGATGGCTACTGGGACCTGCCCTGGGTCAGCAATTTCGCCAACGCCCGGCCAGTACCGGAAGAAGCTCCCTGGCGTCCCTGGGTGAAGGCCATGTGGGAATACCATACCGCCAACGACTCCAAGTACGACCCGGAGGGTTTCTGCCTGCCGCCAGGCGGGCCCCGCGCCTTCGCCACGCCCTACCCGGCCGAAATCGTCCAGCATCGTGATCGCATCCTGGTCATCTTCGAGGGTGGCGGGCATGTCTGGCGTGAAATCCACATGGACGGCCGCGAGCATCCTTCACTGGAGGAGGTCAATCCCACCTACTTCGGTCATTCCATCGGGCACTGGGAAGGCGACACCCTGGTCGTGGATACCATCGGCTACAACGAGAAGACCTGGCTCGATTACAGCGGCACGCACCATACCAGCCAGCTGCATACCGTCGAGTACATCAGCCGGCCTTACAAGGAAAAACTCAATTACCGCATCCTGATCGACGATCCGGGCGCATTTTTTGAACCCTGGGTAGCCGAGTGGGATATCCCCTGGAGCGAAGGCACGGAAATGAAGGACTACATCTGCCAGGAAAACAACCAGTTCATGCTGGACCTGAAAGATGACTACGGCACTGCCTTTTTCGATAAAACGGAAGGCGCCGAGTAACGACCGGAATCCGGACAAAATGAATCCGGACAAAAAAAGGGGGCAGATGCCCCCTTTTTTAATCAATCGCCTTGCCCCGCCGGTTCGATACGAACCACTTCGAGGCGATCCGGATACACCCGCCACTTGATATTGAGGTCATACAGGTTCATGCCGTATTGCTTGTCATCCGGGTCGCGCTGGCGCCAGGCTGGTCGTGGATCCTGCTCCAGCACGGCAGTTACCAGCTGCCGCAGGTCCGGGTAGGCTGCTGCCAGTAAGGCCAGTGCCTCGTCGGCGGCCGCACTGAAAGTCACGGCGAAGGCATTGCCCGGTGCCGTTTCCGCATAGCCGCCAGTGGCGACGGCGATGCTGTCGGCATACGGAAGGTAGGGTTTGATGTCGATAATCGGCGTGCCATCGAGCAGGTCGAGCCCCCCAACGCGCAGCACCAGTTCCCCATCGAGATGCTCCCACCCCAGGTTGGTGACCGCGGACAGGCCAATGCCGTTGGGCCGGAAGGTCGAGCGGCTGGCGAACACACCCACCCTGTCCTTGCCGCCAAGGCGCGGCGGTTGCACGGTCGGCGACCAGCCCTTTGCGGCCGTTTCATGAAAGTGAAACAGCAACCAGAGGTGGGAAAACTGCTCGATATCCCGCAGACAGTTGGGATCGGCAAACTCCCCGGTGAACACGACCTCGCCCCGGGCCGCCGGTACCAGACCGGGCTGGCGGGGAATGGCGAATTTTTGTTTATAGGGGGAGCGGATGTGCGCGATCGGTGTAATGGTGAACATACTGCCCCAGAATTGCGCTGCTACCAGGCGAGCCCGTAATCATCACCGTAGTTGCTGGCGCCACCCATCATGGTCCCGTTCTGCTGGTCAAAGTAGATGCCGGTGATTGGACCCGACGTGAGCGGTTCCGTTTCCACCTGGTAGCCCATGGTGGACAGCCGCAGTTTGTGTGTGAGCGGCAGGTCTTCCCTGAGCAGTATCCGACCAGGCTGCATGGCATGTTCGCCGAAGGAAGAATGCATCTGCCAGCTGTTGAAATTGGCGGCCTCGGCAGCCTGCTGTACATCCATGCCGAACTCCACCACGTTGAGGAAAAACTGCAACAGGTTCTGCTCCTGGGTATCGCCGCCCTGCACGCCAAAGGCCAAGAAAGGCTTGCCGTCCTTCATGGCCAGTGTCGGCGTCAGGGTGGCGCGCGGACGCTTGCCCGGTTCCATCACGTTAAAGGGATTGCGTTCTGGCGACATGACGAAACTCTGCAGGCGCTGTGACAGGCCTATGCCGGTATCCCCGGCAATGAAGGCCGGCGTCCAACCACCGCTCGGCGTGATCGATACAACCCAGCCATCCGCGTCGGCCGCCTGGATGGAGGTGGTGCCGGCCAGAAAGCCGGCGTCATGGTCCATGCTGTTGAGCGGGGAAGCCATGGCAACGGCTGGTTCTGCCTGGATGACCGGCTCCCAGGATTCCAGCAATTCACTGTAGGGATTCGTGCCGCCCTGGAAGGGATAGGGATCGCCGGGCGCCACGCGCGGTGTGTTACGGGTCTTGTCGATGAGCCTGGCGCGTTCACGGGCGTAGTCCTTGGACAGCAGCCCCCGCATGGGCTCCAGTGGCGGGAAATACGGGTCACCGTAATAGAAGTCGCGATCAGCAAAGGCCAGGTTCATTACCTGGTACAGGGTGTGGATGTATTCCACGCTGTTGTAACCCATGCCGCGCAGGTCGACTGCCTCCAGCATGTTGAGCATCTGCAACATGACAGGTCCCTGCACCCAGGAATTGAGCTTGTATACCTCGATGCCTTTGTAGGTGGTCATCACCGGCTCCTCGATATATACCTGCCACTGGTCGAGATCCTCAATTGTGATGAGGCCGCCTGCTGCCTGCGTTGCACTGGCGATTTCCTCGGCGATGTCGCCACGGTAAAAGCGTTCGTAAGCCGCATAGATGGCTTCCTTGCGGGATTTGCCTGCTGCCAGTGCCTGTCGTTCGGCCTCCACCAGCCGGGTCAGCGTGTTGAGCAGTCCAGGCTGCCGGAAAATCTCGCCGGGGCGTGGCGCCGCCCAGCCTTCCGGAAAGCGCGCGTCGTAATGGGGCAGCAGCACTTTTACCGAATGCGGCCATTTCAGAATGTCGTCCTTGTAGAACTGGAAGGTTTCCGCCTTGACGCGCTCGATGGGGTAGCCTGCCGCCATCTCCATGGCCGGTGCCAGGGTCTGCTCCAGGCTGAGGGTGCCGTATTCTGCCAGCATGACCAGCAGGCCGCCCGGCGTACCGGGCGTGATCGCTGCCAGCGGGCCGGTGTCCGGGGGATGACTCATGCCGCGCTGCCGGTAAGCCTCCGGCGTAGCCCCGGCAGGGGCCGCCCCGAGAGCATTGATGGCAACCACTTTGCCGGACCGTGGATCGTGTATGAGGGCCTGGGTTTCACCACCCCAGCTCAGGGTATCGAACATGGTTGCGGATGCTGCAAGCATGGCGCAGGCGGCATCCACGGCATTGCCGCCCTCGAGAAAAATACGGGAACCGGCCGACGCTGCCAGCGGTTTGCCGGCAACGGCCACCCAGTGCTGCCCATGCAGGGGCGGTTTGACGGAATACTTGAACTCCTGGGCATGCAACAAGTTGCCGGCCGTCACCGCCAACAACAAAACAAGCAGTGCGCCTGTGTTCAGGAATTGATGAGCAAGTACGACCCGGTGAATTGACTGCTTCTGCATGGAACAACCATACCACAAGACGGACTTCAGCAGACAGGGTATGGTGACGCATGCCCCCGGGGTACTTACCGGATTGCTGAAGCTCCCGCATTTACAATGGCTGCTCTTTTCCGGCCGCTGGATAATGCCGGGCATTTCGCCTATATTTCTTTCATCAAGACCCTGGCCCCCGGGGTATAACAAAAAAATTTCCCTACCGGCGCATGACTGCAGACGACACTATTGGCCCAACAATAGCTGACTTACCCATACAAGCGACGGGCATGCCCCGTCACAACACTCGTGGCTGCAGGACAGTCAAACAGACGGCCTGCCTTCTGTGGTTCATCATGGCACTGGCCTCTTTGCCTCCTGCGGTACTGGCGCAGGAAAATGCTGCCACACAGGTCATTATCGGCACGGTCAGCGGACAGCTGGATGCACCCGATGCCTTCAGCCCTTTCCAGGAATACCTGGCCCAGGCGCTCCCGGGTTATACGTTCGAAATCTCAGGCTTCGCCAGTATCGAAGGGCTGATGCTGGCCGTCGAAAACGAGTCACTCGATTTTGCCTTCATTTCACCTGCCGCCTACGTCGAGCTGACCATCGACGGCAACCTGCGACTGCTTTCCACCATCACCCAACCGGTTGGTGACACCCACTCACCCTGGCTGGCCGGAGCCGTGTTCACACTCGATTCACGGAACGACATCGAGACCATGGTCGACGTGCGCGGCAAGCGGGTGGTGGCACTCTCGGAAATAGCCCTGGGTGGCTGGATGTCTGCCCTGCGCGAATGGCGCGATTTGGGTATAAACATCAATGCAGAGTTCGCATCACTGGATTTCGTTTTTTCCTATTCCGAGGTCGTGGACCGGGTTTGCTCAGGTCAGGCTGATATCGGTGTTATCGCCGCCAATACGCTGCCCAAGTACCAGGAACAGTGCAACGCTCCCCTTCGGGTCCTGCCGCAACCCGGGATCAGCCAGAACATTAGCTACGACATTCCGCACAGTACGCGACTGTACCCCGAAGTGGCCCTCGTGATGGTAGGCAACCAGGACGAGGAATTCATCCGGTCGTTCACAAGCGCCTTGCTGGCTATCGAGCAAGACAGCACAGTCGCTCAATCCGTCAATGTAAGCGGCTTTACCGCCCCGCTTCCATATGACGAGGTCAGGGCGATGATGGAGGAACTGCGCCTGGGCCCGTGGCGCAGACTTGGCAGGATGCCCCTGCAACAACTGCTGCTCAACAATATTTTCCTGGTCACATTGGCCCTGATACTGCTTTTGGCATTGATTCTGGGCGGTTTCATCAATGCGCAGCGCCTTAGCCGCCGATTCCAGGAATCCGAAAGGTATCGCAAACTGTTGTTTGAAAGTTCACATATCCCCATGGTGGTCGTCGATCCGAAAACCGACACATTTCTCGACATGAATCCGGCAGCCGTAAAACTGTACGGCTACCGGCACAAGAATGACCTGGTCAACCGGCATGTGACTTTTGTGTCCGACCCGGAAAAGGAATATACCAGCGAGGTCGAGGAAGAAATGGCTCGTACGCAACAGGAGGCACTGCAAAACGGCCATGCCACTTTCGACTGGCCTCATATCCGGCCTAACGGCGAAAGCTGGATCGCAAACATTCACCTGATGTCTTTTGACTCGCCCTCAGGAAAGCTCATCCAGGCCACCGTGGAAGACATCACCCAGCGGCGCCAGAATGAGAAGGAACGCCAGGACCTGGAGCAGCAGCTGGCGTTCAGCCAGCGTATGGAGTCGATCGGCCGCCTGGCCGGCGGCATCGCCCACGACTTCAACAACCTGCTCACCATCATCAACGGTTACTGTGAAGTCCTGCTACTGGAGATGGGCAGCAGCAAGTCTGAAAAAATTCTTCAGCAGATCCGCAAGGCCGGCATTCGCGCCTCCGAGCTGACCAAGCAACTGCTGACCTTTAGCCGTCGGCAGGCCATCCGCCAGGTTCCCGTGAACGTCAATCGCATCATCAGGGAATCCTCGGAAATTATCCGCAGCGTACTTGGCGATAACATCCGCCTGAAACTGGATCTCTTGCCGGGAAGCTGCACCGTGCTTTCCGACCCCGGCCAGTTGCAGCAGGTGCTGATCAACCTGGTGGTCAATGCCAAGGACACCATGCCTGACGGCGGCGTCCTTGAAATCACGACGGCCAGTACCTTTGTCACGCCGCGCAATGCCCAGGGCCTGGAGATCGCAGCCGGCGAATACATAGAGATACGGGTGCGCGACAACGGCCTCGGCATGAGCCCGGGCATCCTGCAGCATATTTTCGAGCCCTTCTTCACCACCAAGGACAACTCCGGCACCGGTCTGGGCCTGTCCACCGTCTACGGCATCGTGCAACAGTCCCTGGGCACAATCAGTGTTACCAGTACTGAAGGTGAAGGCTCCGAATTCCAGGTTCTGCTACCCAAAAGTAAAGAAGCGGAGACACGCCAGGAGGCGGAAGCAACTCCAGCGTCGCCTGGACTCGTCGACTCAGGCACCATCCTGGTCGTCGAAGACCAGGTGGAAGTACTGGATTACGTCACGTCTGTTTTGCGCGAATCCGGCTACCAGGTTCATACCGCCACCTCGGGCAGCGCGGCCCAGGCGGCCATGGCGGACTTGTCTGAACCGGTGCACCTGCTGATTACCGACGTGGTTATGGAAGGCATGAGCGGCGGCGAACTGGCGGAAATTTTCAGTGAACGCTACCAGGGTATACCCGTATTATTCATTTCGGGCTATCCCGGTGACGAGCTCGCCCGCTATGGGGTTCGCCAGGGCATGCACGAGTTCCTGGCGAAACCATTCACCCCCCAGCAATTGCTGGAACGGGTCAACCAGATCCTGAAGAACTTACGGGTGACGGGCTGAGTCGATCCGCATCTATTCGCGTCTTTCTGGATATAGATCAAAAAGGACACTGGACGTAGCGCCCCGGGCCGATTATCGTAGGCAGGAATTTTCACTACGAATGACTTCAGAAACGTCTTTAGATAAGGGGGAACCATGTCTGACGATAACAACACGCAACGTACTATGGGCCAGTCCATAGGCTACTGGGCAATCATTTATGCCATCGCCATCCCGGCCCTGTTCATCGGCACTGCCATAGTCGTGCGCATGGCGCTGATGTCCGCCGCATGACCCATGCCGCCCTGGGCGGCACTTTCTACCAGATCCACTCCACCTACCCGGTCTACCCGGCCAGAAAAGATAACGACTCCGGCAGCGCCAGCTGCCGGAATTGTTTCTGCTTGTCGTGAATGGCTAGCGCGAAGGAGTAAGCGCGAGAATCCAGCGAGCGATGATCAGGGCATCCTGCTCCGGCACATGCTCGTTGGGCACCATGGGCACCATGCCCCAGTTGCCGCCGCCACCGAGAATGATCTTGGTCGCCAGCACCTTTTCCATGACTTCTTTCTGGCCGGCATGACGGGCTGCGATTGCCTGGTAGGGGGGGCCGATCAGCGCCTTGTCCATGTCATGACAGGCATAACAGCGATATTCGTTGACCAGATTCGCCCCTTCGGAAGCGTCCTGGGCAAATAGCGGCGAAGTGGCCAGCACGGTTGCCAGCAGCAGGATGGCGAAGACGGCAATGTGCAGGTTGCGGAAGAGGAAATTCATGGCGGGTATTCCGTTGTTGTTACCGGATTTCCGGAATTAGCGGTAGGCGCCGTCGCCCGGGTCAATGATCAGTGCCATGCGTGGCCCATGTACGTGACCGACGATGTTGGCATAGGACGTAACCAGGTTGCCCGTATCCGGATCGATGTCCACCATTCGCAGGAAGGCGCCGGTGCGCGGCATCGGCAGCACGGTGAAGGACTTGTCTGCCGGATCGAACTTGTAGATCACATCGGTGTTTGACGTCGGGATCCAGACGACCTTGCGGACCGGATCCCAGGTCACGGCATAAGGTGCACTGGCCATATCCGGCATGTCATAGATGCCGATTTGCGTATGGGTTTTCGTATCGTATTCGACCAGTTGCCCGGTCCCGTACAGGGGCACGTACAGGATGTCGTCATCACTGATGCTCAGCCGGCGCGGTCCGCTGTTCAGGGGCAACTGGAAAGACGGCCCGAACTCCCGCGTCACCACGTTGAAGCTGCCGATACTGCCGATATTGAGCTGGCTGAACCAGATTTCCTCCCGGTCAGAGGTCATGACCAAACCGTACAGGGCCGTACCGGTGGTCGCCCTGTCCAGCACTGGCGGCGCCATATAGTGGTCGATGGCGCCGGTATCAGGATCCAGATAGCCCACGGCGTTGTTGACGATGTCGGAAAACCAGACCAGCCCGTCATTGTCAGTCAGCAGCGTATGTTCGGCGCCGAAACTGAGGTCATGGATGCCGGTAGGCGTACCATCAACGGTCTGCATGCGCCAGGTGTCCCAGGTTTCATCATTCACATCGAGATGGCCGACGACACTGGTGATGAACGGCGCCACCCACAGGGAGCCGTCCGCTCCACGGTGCAGTGAGTGAGGGCCGACCGGGGTATCGGAGGGCACCTCCAGCGATGAGGTATAGCCGGATTCGGGGTCGATCTTCACGATGGCATTCGACGCCACATCCGCTGCCCACAACTGCTTCGGCTCGCCCAGCAGCAGGGCCTCGCGAATGGCGTTGGGCCGCGGTACTGCATATTCCATGATCGCCGTTTGCGGCGTGACTGCCAGCGGCGCACCCCAGTCATAGCCGCTGACACTATCCATGCGGTCGGTGAAATTAGCGCTGAGATAATCGATGACCCGGGGACCGTCTCCCACCTCGTAGACCCGGCTGGCATCCGGCGGGCCGGCTTCGGGGCCGCGGCCGAATTCCTCTGCAGACAGGAAATTCATGTACTTGACCAGAGCATCATAGCTGGCATGCCTGATGGCATCGCGATCCGCACCGGGTATGTCGGCTATAGCCGCGGCGTAATGGCGAAACTCCGGGGAAGGCACCTGGTGGCAACCCACGCAGTCAAGCACGAACGTGGATGTGGTGTCATGGTCGGCCTTGTCCTGCAGCCAGGCCGAAGCCGGAGCGGAAGCTGCCTGGTTGTCCGTGGCCCGGGCGATGACCGTCAGGGAGACACTGCCCCCCTCTTCTTCTTTGCTGGAATCCACCAGTTCATAGCCGAGTGCACGAATGGCCACCTGGAACTCGCTGCCAGGGCGGTAATTGGCCTGGTCGGGCAGGCTGAAGCGGCCGTCAGGATCGCTGAATGCAGTGACATAGGTCGGTCCGGGCCATGACGGCTCAAGCGTCACCATGGCACCAACGACCGGGCTGCCGTTGATATCAACAACACTGCCAGTGAAGGTGGCGGCCTGGGCGCCCATGACGGTGAGAAGAATAAACGGAAGCAGCAATGCCCGGCTTGCATTTCCGGGCGTCATAACATTTTTCATGGTGCTGTTCATAACACGCTGCCCTCTTGTTTTTCTGTTTTGGCCGACAGGTGATGCGGGAATCGTTTTACCGACCGGGCAGCGGCCAGATCATGTTGCCATCGGCATCCAGGTATCCGAGGGACTTGAGCTTCCTGACCGTGGCGGCCCCGGAACGCTGCGGTGAGGAGCCGTTGAGATTGGCGGCCGGGGTGATGCCCAGTGCATCGAAGGTACCGTCGGCGATGTCTATCATGTCGGTGTAGCGCAAGTTGGACTTGAGCGGGCCATCATTCACCTGTATGGCACGGGGCCACAGGTGGTTTATGCCGCGCACGTGACGCCAGGTCAGCAGATGCAGCCGGTCGCCCACGGCGAACTCCTCTTTACTGAAACCGTAGGCAATCATGACATTGATCGGATGGCTGTTGATGATCCAGGTTTTACCCGTCTCACCGGCCGGCAGGTCCCCCCCGGTAACCTCGATTTCAATCTGGACATGCGGATTGGCCCAGCGGATATCGGTAACGACGCCATCCACGACCATGAAATCGGAGCCGAAGGGTCCGTACTCAGCCTGGGTGTTGTGATGAGCTGAAGCAGGAATGCCGAGCCCCAGCATGAGAATGAATATGCCTTTTTTCAGAAGCGACATCGTTGTTCCCCTATACCTGTGACCTGCAGAATACATGTTATCCTGCCCCTGTTGCAGGCCATTTGCCGGCCCGTTGACGACCCTTCGGTGTGGCATCATGCCGATTGAAACTTGCCGAATGATGCTATCACAGCGATTTGGAAGGGGTAAACTGATGGATTTTCAGGGAAGGCTCAAGTATCCTTCGCGCCTTTTCCAGAACACACGCCACAGTCCCGCAAAGCCAGATTAATGACTGCCCACGTTTGTTTCACCATGGACAACCTCGGTGACGCCGCCGATCTCGGCAGGGGTGTCATCCGTGAGCCGCGCAAGCCGGGTGAACGTCCCGCCCTGGAAAAAGGCTTTCCCGCCATGCTGGAGCTGTATCGCCGCTTTGGCATTCCCATTACCCATTTCGTAGAAGGCTGGGCAGCTGAAGCCTACCCGGACTATATAGAGAAGGACCTGGCCGATGGCCACAGCCTGGGTATGCATGGCTGGCAGCACGAATTGTGGTCTTCCCTGGATTACGACCGTGCCATGGATATCGCTACCCGCGCCACAGAGGCCATCTCCCGGGCCGGTGCCCGGCCCCATGCCTTTCGTGCACCGGGCGGCAAACGGACCCGCTTCACCAGCGAGATTCTCACCTCGCTCGGTTACACCATCGATTCCAGCCTTTGCCCTTCAGGCCAGGACGGCGGCGCCGTGGACAGGCTGAGCCGTACACTGTGGTCGGCCCCCTACGAATGGGTCGGCGTCGATGCCAGTCACTGGCTGTGGCAGAAAAAGGCCAACGAGGAAGTCGGCCGCGACTGGCGCAGGGCCCTGGATCGCAGTGTCGAGACCGGCAAATACATGCTGTTCATCTGGCATCCCCATGTCATGGGAATCGATGCCGATCGCCTGGACGTCGGCACACAGATCCTGGAGTATGTGACCAGCAACCCCGCTTTCGAAATCGTCACGCTGGACAAACTGGTCACCCTCTACCGCGGCACCTGATACCACGGCCCATTTCCCAGCGCGAAAACGGTACAATACCGGTCAGTTCACTGTCCGGGAGACCCCCTTGCTGCGCAGACTCATCAGGTTCACCGGATTCGGGCTGGTACTGGCCATCGTGACCGTTGGCAGCCTGCTGGTGATATCCCCCTTTTATATCTACGACGTCTTCAATCAGGAATTTCCGATTGCCCGCCTCGAATTCACCCGTGCCGGAGACAATGCCTGGAACGCTTGGCTGAGCCGCGGTGATTTCTGTACGCGCGAGGAATATCTCCTGCGCGGCGACCAGTTCCAGGTCGATGCGGGCTTCGTGAAGTGGAAAGGACCTGCTGTGCTGCTGGGCTTCAGGCCCCGTTACCGCCTGGACAGGTTGAGCGGACGCTTTCGGGACGTACAGGCGCAAAATACGCAGCCGGGACTAGCCCATGACCTGGCACCGGACATGCTGTTCGACTTTTTTGACGAGAATAACCGGGAAGCGACGGATGGCTGGCTGATCGATACTTCCTACGGCTCATCCGTTTACTATGCTATCGACCCCCTGCTTCGCTACACCGTTTATGCTACCGAGGACGGCCTGATCCTGAGAAGGACGGACATCCTGGAAATGGACAACGATAACGGCCTGGTGATCGAAATCAATGAAGGCTGCGGCGACAGCAGCCAAGGGGCCCGTTCATTGTTCCTGAAGCTGAACAGCCTGCTCGGCACCTATTGAACGATAACGTCCTCGTTCGATGAACAACGCGCCACCTGCAGCCTGTGCTGGCGCTGGCTTTCCTCGCCGGATGTGCTTTGCCCCCCTACCCACTTGTCCATGACCAGGCAGGCAACGACATCACCGGCGACATTCAGTGACGTGCGACTCATGTCGAGAATGCGGTCGACACCCATCAGCAGCGCTATGCCGCTCGGCGGAATGCCGACAGTGGCAAGCACCATGGACAGGATCACGATACCGACGCCAGGGGTCGCCGGTGAACCGATGGATGCCCCCACGGCAACGACCACCAGCAGCATCAGTGCGCCGGCATTGAGGTCGATGCCGTAGACCTGGGCCAGAAAGATGGTAGCCACGCCCTGGTAAAGGGCAGTGCCGTTCATATTGATGGTGGCGCCCACCGGGATGATGAATTCGGCAATGGACGGCCTGACGCCGAAGCGGTCCTCGACCGTCTTGATGGACAGGGGCATCACCGCTGCGGAACTTGATGTGGAGAAAGCCAGCAGCATCAGTTCACGCATGTTGCGCACGAAGGTCAGCGGCGTTACCCGCGCCATCATATAAACGAGTACCAGGAACAGGCAAAACACCAAAAGCAGGCCGCCGATCACGGTCAGTACATAGATGGCCATGCCCAGCAAGGCCTCCAGGCCGATACGCGATACCAGTTGAGCCATTAGCCCAAACACGGCATAGGGCGCCAGCACCATGGCGCCGCGCACCACGGTCATGCACACCTCCTGCAGCGAGCCGAGAAAGTCGAGCAACGGGCGCGCCCGCTCCGGTGTCGTCATCAACAGGGCAATGCCGAAGATGACGGCAAAAATCACCACCTCCAGCATCTGGCTTTCCACCATTGCATTGAGCGGGTTGGCGGGAAAAAGGTTGATCAGGGTCTCCGGCAGCTGGGCAAGGTTGGGCGCGCTGACCTCACCGGCGACTTCCTCCTCGATATCGATCTGGTAACTGTCCAGCAGCGAGGCATCGATATAAGTGCCGGGCTTGATCCATTGCGCGAGGGCGATGCCTGTCGCGATGGATACCGTAGTGGTGCATACAAAAAAGATGACTACCGAAAACCCCAACCTTTTCAATTGGTTAACGTCCTCGGTGGAGGCGAGTCCGCGAATGATCGAGGCAAACACCAACGGCACTACGATCATCTGCACCAGGATGAGAAACAGCTGCCCCGGAAACGCCAGCCAGTTGCCCGCCGTGACCGCATGCTCAGGCTCCAGCAGGCCGGTCGTGGGACCGAGCAGGATGCCCGCGAGAATGCCGGCGGCCATACCGAGCATCACCTTCAGCCACAGGCGACCGGCAACCAGCTTGGAGAGATGGCCGCTGAGGAATCGCAGCGGCCTGGGAAAGAGGCTTTCAACAGCTTGCATATTGACAGGCAGGGTAGCGTGTGGACGCGTAAATGTCTTGATACAGGTTAATTAAAATCAGCTTAATTCCATTATCATAGCCCCTTATGTTTGCATTCGTGAGTATCCTGATAGGTGGCCTCGGCCTGCTGCTCATTGGCATGTCGCTGATGACGGACGGCCTGAAACTGGCCGCGGGCAACACGCTCAGGGATATTCTTGCCCTGTGGACAAACAGCCGCACCCGCGGACTGTTTTCTGGCTTCCTGATCACCGGCATCGTTCAGTCATCCAGTGCTGTGACGGTAGCCACCATCGGTTTCGCAAACGCTGGCATGCTCAGTCTGGAACGTGCCCTGTGGGTCATCTTCGGCAGCAACGTCGGCACCACCATGACGGCCTGGATCGTTGCCTTGATCGGGTTCAAGTTCAATATCGATGTGCTGGCGCTCCCGCTCGTCGGCATCGGCGCCATCTTGAAGTTGACTGGTGCGCAGACCCGGCGCGCCTCCCTGGGCCTGGCCCTGGTGGGGTTTGGCCTGCTCTTCATGGGTATCGATACACTCAAATCGGCCTTCGATACCGTCGGCAGCGATTTCAGCCTGCCGGCGATTGAAAGTATATCCCTGCTGGCCGTGGTCAGCTTCGTCGGCATCGGTTTCCTGCTCACGACGCTAATGCAGTCCTCGAGCGCCGCCATGGTGGTGGCACTGAGCGCCGCCGAAAGCGGCATGGTTCCCTTCAACGCCGCAGCGGCCCTGGTCATCGGCGCCAACCTCGGCACGACCACGACCGCGATCATTACAGTGTTCGGCGCCACACCCACGGCGAAGCGGGTGGCTCTGGGCCATGTCTTTTTCAATGTCATCACCGCCATGGTGGCAATCCTTATCCTCGGCCCCATGCTGGCCATGAGTGCCGCCGTCCAGAGCAAGTTCGGCCTGGGCTCCTCTCCCGCCATCTCGCTTGCCCTGTTCCATTCCAGCTTCAATATCCTCGGCGTGCTGCTGATGTGGCCCCTGTCGGGCACGATGGTCGACATGCTTTACCGGTTTTTCCAGACAGAAGAAGAGACCGAATCCAAGCCGCAATATCTGGACAAGAGCGTGCTGGCCCTGCCCTATATCGCCGTTGACGCGCTTGCCCTGGAACTCAGCCGCATCGCCACCATGACCATCCACCTGGTGCAGAAAAGCCTGCGCGCCGGCACCAGGGCCGACGCTGCCCGTTTCACGGTCATACGCAAACTGGCCCGGGAAGTGGGAAGCTTTGCTGCCAATCTGAACAAGACCGAACTGACCCCGTTCATCTCCGAAGCACTGCTCTCGCTGATGCATTCCACGCAGGAATACATGCTGACCGTCGAAATCGCCGAGGATATCGTGACACTGCGGGAATTCCCGGCCAAGTTTGCCGAGAAGGATTTCTTTCCGCAGCTCGACGCCTTCATCACGGCCGCCGACAAGCACCTGGATGCCATGACGCCGGACAACACGCCGGAAGCCATTAATAACCCGGACAATTACAAACAGGTGGAAACCACATACGACACGCTCAAACAGGTCATCCTGATGAGTACGTCTTTCGGCAACCTGGACATGGCGGACATGGATGACCTGCTGCAGTATGCCAATCAGGTGAAGCGGGCTTGCCGGCACTTGTGGAAAGCCGCACGCCGGCTGGCAGTGGTCAGGGAGTCGCTGCAACGCAATCCGGACAACCAGGTACAGGAATCCGCTGTGACGGACAAAACCAATATCGCCATTCTCCAGGACACCGCAGAGAACCTTGCAGAACCACAAGCGCCCAAGGTCGAAGAAAGCGCCTGACGGCCAGGGCCCCGTTCGCTAGAATAAGCGGATGCCACTAGTCAGGCCCGAACAACTCCTTTCCCAACTCTCCAAGCAGCAGCAACAGTTGCCAGCAGTCGTCTGGATATGCGGTGACGAAACGCTGCTGGTCCAGGAGGCGTGTGACAGCGTGCGCCGGTTCGCCCGGGAACAGGGCTTCACCGAGCGCGAGGTTCATGATGCGAACGCCCAGTTCAACTGGAGCGTGCTGGTAGAAGCCGCCAGCAGCCTGTCCCTGTTTGCAGACAGGAAGCTCATCGACCTTCGGCTGCATTCCCCCAAGCTCGACAACGAGGCAAAAGCGGCCTTGCAGGCCTATGTGGATGACCCGGGCGAAGACAATCTGCTGCTGATTACAAGCGCTAAAATCGAGAAAGCGACCCTTTCGACCAAGTGGTTCAAGGCCATCGAATCCAGGGGCCTTGTAGTCCAGGTATGGCCAGTCAATGCCCAGCAATTGCCGGGCTGGATTGCCAATCGCATGAAACAGGCAGGTTTGACAGCGGACCAGGACTGTATCGACATTATCGCCCATCGTGTCGAGGGCAACCTTTTGGCGGCCGCGCAGGAAATCGACAAACTCGCCGTCCTGGCAGGAGACAAGCACCTGACCCGGGAAATCGTCGCTCGCGCCGTGGCAGATTCATCGCGTTTCAGCGTCTTTGCCCTGACCGATGCAAGCCTGGCGGGTCATTCGGGCAAGGCACTCAATATCCTCAACCACCTGCGTGCGGAAGGTGACGATCCCCTGAAGATCCTGTTTTTCCTCACGCGCGAGATCCGCACACTCCTGCGCATGCAGGCCAGGATTCGCCAGGGCCAGAATATCAACGGTGTCATGCAGGCGGAACGCATATGGCAGAACCGCACAGCCATTGTGAGTACTGCGCTGCGCAAACACTCCGGGGAAAGCCTGGAACAACTGCTGCTGGACGCACGCCTGGTGGACCAGTCGGTGAAAGGCATGCTCAAGCGCAGGCCCTGGGATGAACTGACGGGTATCGTGCTGAAACTGGCCAATCCGTCACTTCATTTCCTGCCCGCCTGAATCTTCGACTTTTTATTCAACTACCGGAAAGCGTTTTAGCGTTACTGCCAAGGCAGCGTTGCGAGGATTGGGCGGAGTTTACGTTCGGGTAAATGCCCATCAAGCCGAGCGGCTTTAACGAAGGCAGGGGCGCTAAAAAAATTTCCTATAGCTTGGATTGCTGGTCGGCGTGATAGGAGGAGCGCACCAGGGGCCCACTGGCGACGTGGTGGAAACCCATCTGCGCCCCGATGCGGGCGTACTCATCGAACTCATCCGGATGCACAAAACGCTCCACCGGCAAATGGTCGCGTGACGGCTGCAGGTACTGGCCGATGGTGACCATATCGATATTGTGGGCGTACATGTCTTCCATTACCTGGATCACTTCCTCTCTGGTTTCCCCAAGCCCGACCATGATGCCCGACTTGGACAACACTTCAGGCGCCATGGCCTTGTATTTCTTCAGCAGGTCCAGTGACCACTGGTAATCGGAACCCGGGCGGGCTTTCCGGTAAAGACGCGGCACGGTTTCCAGGTTATGGTTGAACACGTCGGGCCGCGTCCGGTTGAGGATGTCGATGGCGATGTCGCCCCGACCCCGAAAGTCGGGTACCAGGATTTCCACCTTGATGCCGGGATTCAACCGACGGGTTTCCGCAATGCAGCGGGCGAAATGCTCGGCGCCGCCGTCGCGCAGGTCATCACGGTCCACCGAAGTGACCACCACGTACCTGAGCCCCATTTCAGCAATGGCTTCCGCCAGTTCCAGGGGTTCGTTTTCCATCAGGGCATTGGGCCGGCCGTGAGCAACATCGCAGAACGGACACCGCCGCGTGCAGATGTCTCCCATGATCATGAAAGTCGCCGTACCGCCGCTGAAACATTCACCCAGGTTGGGGCAGGACGCTTCCTCGCAGACCGAACTGAGCTTGTGCTTGCGCAGCGTAGCGCGAATGCGTTCGACCTTTTCATTATTGCCCAGGGTGACACGTATCCAGTCCGGCTTGCGCGGCAGTTCCACGGTGGGAATGACCTTGACCGGAATTCGAGCCACCTTGTCGGCACCGCGCAGTTTCTCACCACGGACGACGGGTTTCGGGTTCTGTGTTTCTGACATGGTTACAGTTGCCTGTGTTGGAATTTCGGGATTATAGCAGACTGGACGCCAGCGCATGCTGGAGGCGCGCCTGCACGTCGGCCATCAGGTCGACGGGAGCATGGTCAAGCTGGTCCTTCAATTGCGTGACTCCAAGACCCGGATAACCACAGGGGTTGATCCGGGAAAACGGCTCGAGATCCATATCAACGTTCAGGCTCAGGCCGTGGTAGGAGCAGCCGTTGCGAATACGCAGGCCCAGGGCGGCGATCTTGTCATCGCCAACATAGACGCCCGGTGCTCCCTTGCGGGTATGGGATTCGACGCCGTACTCACCGAGCAATTCGATAAGCGCCTGTTCAATGATGTCGACCAGCTGGCGGATGCCGATACCGCGACGACGGATATCCAGCAGGAGGTAGGCAACGAGCTGGCCAGGGCCATGGTAAGTCACCTGGCCGCCGCGGTCGCATTTCACCAGCGGAACATCCCCCGCATCCAGGACATGTTCCACCCTGCCCGCCTGACCCAGCGTGTATACCGGCGGATGCTGCAACAACCAGCATTCGTCTGCCGTGGTTGCATCGCGGGCATCGGTGAATGTTTTCATGGATTCCCAGGCTGCCCGGTAATCCTGGCTCCCCAGATCCCTGAAAACGAGCGTTTGGGTAGAGCCTGTCACAGGCCGGAGTACCCTAGAGCACCATGGCCGTGCGGCCACTGGCTTTCAGGTCATTGAATATAGCTTCGATCTGCTTTTCACCATGCGCCACGATGATCACATTGACCGCCAGGTACTTGCCATGGCGGCTGGGTCGGAAGCTGATGTCCTCGTCCTTCAGGTCGGGGGCGTGCACCCTGATGATGCGGATGATCGCGTTGCTGTAGTCATCCACATCCTCACCGATTACCTTGATGGGATAACGGCAGGGATATTCGATATGTGGCGCTTCTTCCTGGTTCATGCTGGTTCATGCTGATTCAATGCACAGTCCCGAATCAGGAGAACAGGCTGAGGAAAAACAGGTGCAGGAAATCCATGATGCGCTTGATGAAACTGCCGCGCTCCACGGCCTCCATGGCAACCACCGGTCCGTCGAAATACACCATATCACCGAGCTTGACGGTGACCTTGCCCAGGACCTGTCCAGCGGCGATCGGCGCCCTGAGGGTCTCGTCGATTTCCATCACGGTCTCAAGGCTGCCTTCCTGGCCGCGGGGAATGGTGACGTAGACTTCGTCAGCGATGCCAATATCGACGGCATTGGCCTTGCCTGACCAGACCCGTTCTGTCGAAAGGACGGCATTGTCGGTGAAGAGCTGGTGGGTCATATAGAAGCGGAAACCGTAGGTCAGCAATTTCTGTGATTCCACGGCCCGGGCATCCGTGCTGTCAGTGCCCATGACTACGGCGATCAGCCGCATATCGTCCCGCACGGCAGAGGCCACGAGGCAGTAGCCCGCTTCATCGGTATGACCGGTCTTGATACCGTCGACGTTGCGGTCGCGGAACAGCAGGCTGTTGCGATTGGGCTGGCGGATTTCGTTATAGGTGAATTCACGCTCTGCATACATGGCGTAATGTTCTGGATATTGCTCAATGAGCGCCTTCGACAGTATGGCCAGGTCGCGCGCTGACATGGTGTGGTACATGTCCGGCAG
Source organism: uncultured Enterobacteriaceae bacterium (assembly GCA_964629325.1). GTDB lineage: Bacteria > Pseudomonadota > Gammaproteobacteria > Pseudomonadales > Pseudohongiellaceae > Eutrophocola. The sequence goes on along the minus strand of CAZVSC010000003.1, from coordinate 50,436 downwards.
GCCCGAGGCATTCATGAAATGGCTATTGGTCATGCCGAGCAGTTCGGCATGCTGGTTCATCAGGTCGGCAAAGGCATCCTCACTGCCGGCTATATGCTCGGCGATGGCGACACTGGCATCGTTGCCGGACTGGATGATCATCCCGCGCAGCAGGTCCTCGAATCTGACCTGGGTGCCTTCCTGGATGAACATCTTCGAACCTTCCATCTGCCACGCCCTGACGCTGACATTCACCATGTCGTTCAGGTTGATGGTGCCCTGCTGCAGTTCATGGGCCGCCACGTAGGACGTCATGATCTTGGTAAGACTGGCAGGCGGCAACGGGATGTCGGCGTTTTCCTCAACAAGGATATCGCCGGTCATGGCATCGATGAGGATGTAGCTGGAAGCGGCGATCTGGGGCGGCCGCGGAATAATGGTCTGCTGGGCCTGAACCTGTGCAGCAGCTACTGACAGGACAAGAATTGCGCTGGCAAAAACCCTGGCGGTGAATTTGGTCATGCTCGGTAGTATTGGAAGTGAGTTGTACATGGCTTTTGGCTGATTCCCCTTGTCTCTTGTCTCTTCTATTGCCTGACCCTGAAAGGCCGGCCCAAACCTGCCGCCATGATCGCGCCGATCAGGCCCTGCAGGTCCATTGTCTCATTTACCGGCCCCAGGCGCACTCTGTGCAGCAGGTTGCCGGTGTTCACATCTTCGTCACTGCGGATAAAAACCGGCAGCGAGGTAAATCCACTCACGGTGGCCAGCAACTGCCGCGCACTATCGATGCTGCTGAATGCACCCACCTGCAGGAACTCCTCGCCGGCATCCCTTTCGATTCTTTCGCGTTCCTGCAGCACTTCATTCTGCACTTCAATCTGCGCCTGGGGCGCACTGCTGTTCTCGGTCAGCAGCAACGGCTGGCGATCGGTCGGCGTCACCGTCGCCGGTACCAGCGCCCTTACCCTGACCCGGGCCGTACCCTTGTCTGCATAATCCAGGGTTGCCGCTGCCGCATAGGACAGGTCGATGATGCGTCCATCGTGAAACGGACCCCGATCATTCACCCTGACGATGACCGACTTGTTGTTGTCCAGGTTGGTCACCTCGGCAAAACTCGGAATGGGCAGGCTCTTGTGCGCAGCGGATAGGCTGAACATGTCGTATATCTCACCATTGGACGTCAGGTGGCCGTGAAATTTCCTGCCGTACCACGAGGCCATCCCCGTTTCCTGGTAACCCGCTTCGGAGTTCATGACATGGTACGTTTTACCGTTGACCTCATAGGGGCTCTTGTTGCCGGCAAGTGTACGCGTAACCGGCACGGGCATTACTGGTTTGATTGCAGACAGGTCGATAGGTTCAAGTTCCGGGCTGTCATTGGCCATCTCGTAGCGGCCGGAACCCGTTTTTTGGGGGGAGGTTGGGCTTACACAGGCTGCCAGGGTAGCAGCCAGGAGAAGTAGTACGATTCTGGTCAATGCCGACCAAGGCGTCACTTGTCTTATTCCACTCCGAGAAACAAATCAGTAGTGCGCATTATACCCGAGGAATCCTGATTAAGGGATCAAAGTCTTGTTGTGCGTATGGATGGACATGAGAATCCCGAATCCGACCATCAGAGTCAGGATGGAGGTTCCGCCAAGGCTCACCATGGGCAGCGGCACACCTACCACCGGCAGGATTCCGCTCACCATGCCGATGTTCACGAACACGTATACAAAAAAGGTCAGGATGATGCTGCCGGCCAGAAGGCGGCTGAAAGTGTCCTGGGCCATGGCGGCGATATACAGCCCCCTGCCGATGATGCTGGCATATAAGGCCAGCAGGAACAGCATGCCTGCCAGGCCGAATTCCTCGGCGAGGACGGCGACGATAAAGTCGGTCTGCCCTTCCGGCAGGAAGTCCAGCCGTGACTGTACGCCATTGAGCCAGCCCTTGCCGTAGACACCGCCGGAGCCGATGGCAGTCTGGGACTGGATGATGTTCCAGCCGGCGCCAAGCGGGTCGCTTTGCGGATTCAGGAGGGTCTTGATGCGCTGCTTCTGGTAGTCGGACATGTAGAAGATCCACAGCGCCGGGCTCGAGAGGATGCCGGCGCCCAGGATGGAGAACACCAATTTCCAGCGGATACCGGCCAGCAGCAAGACGAAAATGCCCGACACGGCGATCAGCAGGGCCGTACCCAGGTCTGGTTCGACGGCGATAAGCGCGGCCGGCAGCATGACCAGTATGAATGACCAGAACACGTGCTTGAACCTGGGCGGCAGTGCGCGCCGGGAAAAATACGCCGCGATGGTCATCGGCAAAGCGACTTTCATGATTTCTGAAGGCTGGAAACGCGGCAGCAGCGGCAGGTCCAGCCAGCGTTTCGCGCCACCGCCCGTACTGCCGAAGAAAATTACCGCTACCAGCAACGCCAGTCCGCCCAGATACATCCAGCCCGACCAGCGCTTCAGGATGCGCATGTCGACCTGGGCAACAAGACCCATGGCAATGATCGCAACTATGATGAAGGCAAACTGGCGACGCATCAGGACAAGGTTGCCGTCAGTGGCGCTGTACAGCACCATCAATCCGAAGCCAAGGAGGATGACCAGTGAAACCAGCAGGGGCAGGTCGATGTGGAAATATTCCCAGAGACTCTTGCGCCGGCCCAGGCCCTGGCCTATGAATCCGAGGTGTCTTACAAAATCAGGGCTGCTCAAATGTTCACCGCCTGTTCAGGGCCATGGCCTGGTGACCTGAGTGATTACTGGTTGATGGCAGCAAGGGGCAGCTCATTTTGCCGGACGGGCAGAACTTCGGCGAAATCCCCTGGCGCCGGTTCATCGTGTGTCTCGCCTTCCTCGTGCAGCTCCTCGGAAATCTGGGGATAGCGGTATTCCGGTTTCAGTTCACCATCTTCCAGCAGGTAGGCATCCAGTATCTGCCGGGCAATCGGTCCGGCCACCGCACTGCCGCCTTCCCCGTGTTCGATGAATACGGCCAGGGCAATTTTCGGGTTGTCGATGGGAGCGAAGGATATGAACCAGGCATGTTCACGGTATTTCTCAGGCACCTCGTCGGCACGATCATATTCGTCGGGAATGGCCACCACCTGGGCGGTGCCGGATTTGCCAGCCATGCGGTATTTCACCGGATTGCCGTCGGCGATGTATGGGAAGGCTGTACCGTAGGTGCGATATTCTGTGCCGTAGCCCCTGTTGACGACCATTTCCATCGCCCGGGCGATGAAGTCCCAGTGCTCCGGGTTCTTGATCTCGATATCCGGCAGGAAGCCGCGCTGGTCGATGGGGGTACCTTCAACGCCTATCTGCTTCAACACCGCCGGACGATACCACTTGCCCTTGTTGGACATCAGCATCGCGGCCGTGGCGAGTTGCAGGGGCGTGGCCTCGGTATAACCCTGGCCGACGAACGAGTTCAGGGTTTCACCCGGATACCAGGGTTCACCCAAGGCGGCCCGCTTCCACTCCCGCGACGGCAGGGTGCCGGTGCTGGCGGACGGCAGGTCGAAACTGACATTGCGGCCAAAGCCGAAACGGAACAGGAAATCATGAATGCGGTCGATGCCCATGTCGGTGGCAAGGTCCCAGAAATACACATTGCACGACTGGTAAATGGCACGCTGCAGATCGACCGTGCCGTGTCCCGACTTGTTCGACCACCAGGTCCAGTCGTAATGGCGGTGCTTGTCCAGCGTGTAATAACCCGGATCGTATACGGTGTCTTCGGTTGTGCGGAATCCTTCATTCAGCGCGGCAAGACCGATGAAGGGTTTCACCGTGGAACCCGGCGCATACTTGGCCACCGAGCGATTGAACAGGGGCGTACGAACGGGATCATTGAGTTCGGCGTACTGCTTGCGGCTGATACCGCGCACAAACAGGTTCGGGTCGAATGCCGGCTTGCTCACCATGGCCAGGATACCGCCGCTTTCCGGATCCAGCGCAACGACAGATCCCCGGTAATCCCCGAGCGCCTCAATAGCGGCCTGCTGCAGCGAACTGTCGAGGTTAAGGACGATGTCCTGACCGGGCACCGGGTCGGTGCGCTCGAGCACTTTCATGATCCGGCCGAAGGAATTCTTTTCAACGGTTTCGTAACCGACCTGCCCGTGCAGGATGTCTTCGTAAAAATTCTCCATACCCATCTTGCCGATCTGGTGGGTACCGTTGTAATTGACGGGATCCAGGATCTTGATCTCTTCCTCGGTGATACTGCCCAGATAGCCGACAACATGGGCAAAGGCGTCGCCTTGCGGGTAGTGGCGCACAAGTTCGGCGTCGACACTGACGCCAGGCAGGCGAAACTGGTTCACGGCGATACGGGCGATTTCCTCTTCGTTGAGGTCGTATCGAACTGGCACGGCCGAATAGGGCACACCGCGTGTCTTGAGCCGGGTCCGGAACTTGTCCACTTCATCATCCGTGAGGTTGATGAGGGAGCGAATGGTTTCAAGCGCCTGGTCAATATCACCGGCCTGCTCTTTCACCAGTGACAGGGTGAAGCTGGGGACATTCTCGGCAAGCAAAATGCCGTTGCGGTCATAGATCAGGCCGCGGGTGGGAACGATGGGCTGGATGCGGATGCGGTTACTGTCAGACTTGGTGGTGTAGTAATCGAATTGGTTGACCTGGAGATAAAACAGCCTGGCCAGGAGAACGAGAATGAGAAGGAAGGCGATTGTGCCGCCGACAAGGATTCGCGACAAAACGATTTGCCGTTCGAGTTGGTGATCCTGTAGCGTAATCTTTTCAGCCATAAGCGATATCACGCGATATCAAATTGTGCCATTTTGCCTGGGCTTGCCCTGGTACGGATTGCGCCTGATTTTTTTCCTGATCACTCTCGGTGATACGGGTGCCCGGCCAGCACGCTCCAGCACCTATATACTTGTTCCGCAACGACAATTCTAACAATAGTATGCGGTAATGTTAAAGCGGACAGCGACCATTTTTCATCCGCTGCTGCCAGGCATTCCGGGGATAAGCCGTCCGGGCCACCCACCAGCAGGGCAATATCCCTGCCCTGCCCCATAACCTGCTCGAATTTCTGCGCCATGGCCTCGGTAGACCAGGTTTTGCCCTTCACATCCAGCGCCACGATGAACTGGCCGTCGGACAGGGCATTCAACAGCGCCTTGCCCTCCTTGTCGCGCAGCCTGTCAATGTCTGGATTAGCCTTGCTGCGCCTGGCCAGCGGAATTTCCGTAACGACCAGTTCAAAACTGCGCGGCAAACGCTTCCGGTACTCGGCGACACCGGTATCAACCCAGTCCGGCATTTTCGTGCCGACAGCAACAAGGTTGATTTTCACCTGCCATGCTCCGCAAAACCGTCGCGCATGTCCTGCATCACTCCGCTGATGCCGGCGTCATGCTCCAGAGCGATTCCAGGTCGTACAACTTCCGTGTCTCTTCCGTCATGACATGCACGATCACATCGCCGAGGTCGATCAGCACCCAGTCGGATTGCCCTTTACCTTCCATCCCGGTAACTGTTCCACCTGCTTCCTTTACCTTTTTCTGCACTTCGTCCGCCATCGAATTGACATGGCGCGAAGATGTGCCGGTGACGACGATCATGTAGTCGGTGATCGTCGTGATATCGGATACCTGCAGACAGGCGACATCCCTGCCCTTCATGTCATCAATTGCTGTTATCGCGATATCTTTCAGTTGTTCGGCATTCACGCATTATTCTCCGCAGTGTAGAGCCCGTTGGTTTCAATATAATCGGCAACAGATGTGGGCACCAGGTCGTCGATGGGTTCATGGCGGGAAACTCTTTCACGCACCATGGTCGAGGAAATATCCAGCATGGGCATTTCCAGGGTAAAAATTTTGCCGCACATCGATTGTTTCAATTCATCGACAGATTCAACCTTACGCACCCGCACTTCCCCTGACAATTCCCCACCAGTTTCAGCAGTCGCACCGGGCCGGGCGGCAACCACGATGTGGGTTAACCCGAAGATCTCACGCCAGTGGTACCAGGTGTGGAACTTGTTGAACGCATCCTGGCCCACCAGGTAATACAGGGCCGCTTCAGGGTTTTCCCTGCGGATGGCCTGCAGGCTGTTGAATGCGTAGGAGGGTGCGGGCTCCAGGCATTCCCGATCGTCGACGACAAGGCCGGCATGATCCTGCAGGGCCAGGTGCAGCATGGCCAGGCGATGCACGGCAGGCGTCAGGTCGTTGGCGCGGTGCACAGGTATTCCGCATGGCAACAGTGCAAGCCGGTCCAGTTGCAAACGTTGTTGGGTACCCAGGGCGATATTCAGGTGGCCGTTGTGAACCGGGTCGAACATGCCGCCCATAAGGCCCAGTCCGGATACTGGCGGGGAAGTGGCTGCCACCTATTTGCGCAGGTGCCCGTCACCCAGGACGATGTATTTCTGCGAGGTAAGACCTTCGAGTCCTACGGGACCGCGCGCATGGATCTTGTCGGTGGAAATGCCGATCTCGGCGCCAAGACCATACTCGAAACCGTCGGCGAAACGTGGCGAGGCATTGATCATGACGGAGCTGGAATCGACCTCACGCAGGAAGCGGCGGCCGCGCGCGTAATCTTCCGTCACGATAGTATCGGTATGTTGTGAGCCGTAGGTGTTGATGTGCTCGATCGCTTCATCGATGCCGCCAACCACACGTATGGACAGGATCGGGCCAAGATACTCGGTGCGCCAGTCTTCCTCGGTCGCCTCGAGCGCGCCAGGCAGGATGGCCCGGGTTTTGTCACACCCGCGCAGTTCTACGTCATATTCACTGTAGACCTGCTCCAGCTGCGGCAGGATGGTCTCGGCCATGGACTCCGCCACCAGCAAAGTCTCCATCGCATTGCAGACGCCGTAACGGTTGGTCTTGGCATTGAGGGCGATATTCACCGCCTTGGTGGCATCTGCGCCATCGTCGATGTAGACATGGCAGATACCGTCGAGATGCTTGATCACGGGAACCCGTGCATCGCGACTGATGCGTTCGATCAGGCTCTTGCCGCCGCGAGGCACGATCACGTCGACGTATTCCGGCATGGTAATCATTTCCCCGACAGCCGCCCGGTCAGTGGTACCGACCACCTGGACAGCGGCGGCGGGCAGGCCTGCACTTTCCAGTCCCACACGAATACAGTCGGCTATCGCCTGGTTGGAATGGAAGGCTTCGGAGCCGCCGCGCAAAATGGTGGCATTGCCCGACTTCAGGCAGAGGCTGGCGGCCTCCACGGTGACATTGGGACGGGATTCGTAAATGATGCCGATGACGCCAAGTGGTACGCGCATCTTGCCGACCTGGATGCCGCTTGGCATGAAACGCATATCGGTGATCTCACCGATGGGATCCGACAGGGCCGCAACCTGCCTGAGCCCTTCGATCATTTTGTCGATCCGGGCTTCGGTCAGCTCCAGCCGATCGAGCATCGCCGATTCCAGGCCCTTTTCCCTGCCAGCGGCAAGGTCACGGGCATTTGCCTCGATCAGCACAGCACGGGTGCCGTCGATGGCTGCCATGGCAGCCAGGAGGGCAGCATTCTTCGTGCCCGTATCCGCCGCTGCCATGACGCGGGAAGCCGCACGGGCATTCTGCCCCAGCTCCTGCATTTGCAACTTGATGATGTTCTTCGCTTCGGTCATGACCCGGGCCGTAAGTAATTGAAGGAAGGTATTATACCCCACTTGCCGGCAACGGACATTCAGGGGTTGATCAGGTCCAGGATGGCCCTGTCATCGGCAATAAGCCTGAGCTTGTCGGCACGACTGAGCTTCTTGATGCGCGCCTCCAGGCGGGAGGCTTCACTGCGGTCCCTGGCGGGCAGCCGGTAGACCAGTTCCAGCGGTCCTTTCCCACGCAGGCTTCTTGCCCCCTTGCCAGCGCCGGCATGCTCGGCCAGCCGTCGGTCGACATCCGTGGTGATGCCGGTGTAAAGCATGCCTGCGGCGGTGCGCAGGATATAGACATGCCAGTCGGATTTCATCCGGTTTTCTCCCTGCTTCTGTACTGCTTTTGACGCCATTTAAACTGGAATTTTTTCTCATTTCCCTGTATAAATTCGCCCCTGAATTTTTCAGGGTGCGCAATCCGCATCCCTTTATTGGCTCCTTACTGGTTATTGGCTTTTAACTGGCACTACCGGTTCCCAAAGGTACTACCCTCACCATGTTCAAGATCCAGACCTTCAATCAGATTTCTGACAAGGGCCTCGTGCGTTTTCCGAAGCAAGAGTATCAGGTTTCTTCCGACGTGGCGGAAGCCGACGCCATCCTGGTGCGCAGCGCCAAAATGTCCAGGGACAACATCAACAGCAACCTGAAGGCTGTTGCCAGGGCCGGTGCCGGCACCAACAACATTCCTGTTGAAGATTACACCCGTGAAGGCATCGTCGTATTCAACACACCGGGCGCCAATGCCAATGCGGTCAAGGAACTCGTGTTGTGCAGCCTTCTGCTGGCATCCCGCGGCATCCTACCTGGCATCAACTGGCTCAACAACCAGTCGCCTGACATGGAGTCTGGTGAGCTGTCGAAACTGGTGGAAGCCGAGAAGAAAAACTTCAAGGGCATGGAACTCAAAGGCAAGATCCTGGGAATCGTCGGCCTTGGCGCCATCGGGGCGCAGGTGGCCGATGCCGCCATCCAGCTGGGCATGAAAGTGCTGGGCTACGACCCCGCCATTTCCGTGGACGCGGCCTGGCGCCTGGCCAACCAGATCGAGAAGCAGGAAAACCTGACATCGCTGATCTCGCGCTCGGACTTTGTCACTCTGCACCTGCCCGTCCTGGAGACCACCCGCAACCTGATCGACCGCAAGGTCATCAACTATTTCAAGTCCGGTGCAGTGCTGGTGAATTTCTCGCGCGATGCCATCGTTGACGAGGTCGCCCTGCTTGATGCCTTGAACACCGGCAGGCTGGGATGCTACGTATCCGACTTCCCCACCCCGGGGCTGCTCGGCAACAGGAAAGCGATCCTGATGCCGCACATCGGCGCCAGCACGGACGAGGCGGAGGAAAACTGCGCCATCATGGCAGTCGACCAGCTGCGTGACTTTCTCGAGAACGGCAATATCCGCAACTCGGTCAACTTCCCGTCCCTGTCGCTGGAAAAATCCGGAGGTCACCGTATCGCCATCATCAACGAGAACGTGCCCAGGATGCTCGGCCAGATCCTGTCCATCCTGGCGGACAAGGACATCAACGTGATAGACATGCTCAACAAGAGCCGCAACGACATCGCGTACAACCTGATCGATATCGAGTCTGCTCCCAGCGAGGATACACTCGAAGAAATCAGGGCCATCGAACACGTCATCAAGGTCTGGCTGGTCTGAACCCGCCCGACCCACAACCAAGACCAGCAGAGCTATGAGCAAACAGGTATACAACTTCGGGGCCGGTCCGGCGATGCTGCCGATCCCGGTCATGCAAAAAATCCGCGACGAATTCCTCGACTACCGCGGCATGGGCGTATCCGTCATCGAAATCAGCCACCGTTCAAAGGAATTTGACGAAATCATCAACCGCTGTGATGAGCTGGTGCGGGAAGTCGCGCACCTGCCCGACAATTACCACATCCTTTACACCCATGGCGGCGCCCGCATGCAGTTTTCGGCCGTCCCCATGAACCTGCTGCCGCTGAAGCCGGCACACAAGGCGGTGTACAGCGAGACCGGCGAATTTTCCCGCCAGGCCAATGTCGAGGCTGCACGCTTCGGCAACATCATCGTCGCCAGCAGTGGCGCGGACAACAACTATGACCGCCTGCCGCCGTTCTCGCGCGACATGGTGCCCGATGATGCGTCCTATGCATATATCACCAGCAACAACACCATCTACGGCACGCAGTACAGGGAATTTCCCGACATGGGCGACATACCGCTGGTGGTCGACGCAACCTCGGATATTTTTTCGCGTCCCATAGACTTTTCCAGGGTCGGCCTGATGTTCGCCAGCATGCAGAAGAACCTTGGCCCCGCCGGCACTGCACTGGTACTCATTCGCGAAGACCTGCTCGGTTACGCCATGGAGCGCACGCCGTCGCTGATCGATTACACCACCTACGACAAGTCACACTCACTGGCCAATACCAACAACACCTTTGCCATCTACACGATGTGCCTGGTAATGGAATGGATGAAGGAACAGGGCGGCGTGGAAGCCATGGCTACGATAAACGCCGAGAAAGCCGGGTTGTTGTACAAGGTCATCGATGACAGTGATTTCTATGCTGGCACCACTTTCAGGGATGACCGTTCCAACATGAACGTCACCTTCACCCTGCCGGATGATGACCTGACACAGAAATTTCTGAAGGATGCCCTGGCGAACGGGCTGTATGCGCTGAAGGGACACCGCGCGGTCGGTGGTATCAGGGCGTCTATCTACAACCCGATGCCAATCGAGGGTTGCCAGGCCCTGGCTGCCTTCATGGCCGAATTCGAACGCGTCTCTGGTTAACGAC
>CAZVSC010000003.1:36309-39896 GCA_964629325.1 uncultured Enterobacteriaceae bacterium | reverse complement strand
TGCCAGGCCCTGGCTGCCTTCATGGCCGAATTCGAACGCGTCTCTGGTTAACGACTTTGGTTAACGACTTTGGTTAACGACTTTGGTTAACAACGCTGGTTAACGACGCTCGTTAACGACGTTGGTTAAGATCTGCGGATCGACGATCTTCCAGCAGGCTGATGTTGTGCCGGATGGTCTCATGGACCTGCGTATTGTCCTGGTCCGCCAGCATCAGCGCCGCCTGGTAATCCATCAGGGCCTCGTCATAGCGCCCGCCCACGAATTTTGCCGTCCCGCGGTTGTTCACCGCTGACCACTTGCCGGGCTCAAAGGCCATTGCCGTCGAACAGGCGGCAATGGCATCCTCCACCCGCTGCAGGCTGGTCAGCACCGTGCAGTAGGCATTCCATGCATAGTAGTAACGCTCGGTTTCATGCTTCAGCGCGACGCGATCGACTTCTTCCAGGTAGGCTTCCGCCTGCCTGAGGGCGTCGGCTTTCCGGCCGTCATTGAGGTACTGGCGGATGGTTTCCACCTCGTCGGGCTCATGCAGCATGAGCACATCGGACGGGATCGCCTTGGACCTGAGGTTGGTACCGGTGCGTGCCGTCTGCGCCTGCAGGGACTGGGTAACCAGCAACCCGGCGCAAAGGCCGGCGACGGTGAGTGAAAGTAATCGGTTTTTTATGTCGAGCTCCTGTATCCGCAGTTCACGGATGCCGGGGTAGGTTTGGCGGAACACGCGCTATATACCCCGAAAAGTATAATCCTGCCCCCGGCACCTGACAACGCGACCCTGCCTGGTCAACCCTGTCACTGACAGGACAGGATTCCAGGGAGAAAACTTTCAGGTCAGAAACGCAGGGTTTTCGTGTACTTCAGGACGATTTCCGAGTTGTTGGAACTGAGGTCGGAGAACACGCCCTCGGACTGGAAATTGTAGTTCACCACCAGATAGAGGTCTTCCCCGGCCTGCGGGTTCCAGCGCAGGCGGCTGTTCAGGCCGACGATGTTGGAAAAGTTGTCGTACTGGAGCAGGTTGATCCATGACCACTTCGAATTGAAAGCGTAGTTGGCATTGGCAGAGACGATGCGCACGTCGAAATCGCCGCCCTGCACCGGCAGGCTGATGTCCTGGTAGTTGTAGTTGATGCCCAGGTTGATATGCTGATTTGGACGCCAGTCGATGCCGGCACGGACCTGAGTCCTTTCGCCGTTGAAGTAATCGCCCACGCTGTAATTGAGACTCGGTGACAGGGAACGCTGGTTGGATCCGCGAATCTCGCCACTGAAGCCACTGAAGCTGTAATCACCCGCCGGAATGATGACCCCGGGACGAATGGCGAAGTCGCGGCGAAGGCCTTCGCGGTTGTACCAGGGGCCGATCCCGATCTGGTCGCCGCGGTTGGTGTTGATGCCGAGGGCGCGCCAGAACCAGTCCTGACTCTGCATCTCGCCGGTATCGAGGAAACGCGTGTAACCAAAACGCATGAAGGAGAACAGGCTGCGAATGTTCTTGTTGGCCGGCGTGAACTTGCGGGCCACGCCGCCGAAACCGATGCTGTCAACGCCGGTGTTGTTGGCGAAACCCAGCGCCGGGTTGAAGTCTTCACCAAAATACTCGTAATTGACGAAACCGGCGACACCATCGCCCTGGGTGTCCATGTTGGCCTGGATGCCAAAGGCCTTGTCGTCACCGGTGAGCCCCTCGGTGTCCGACTGCTGGTACCACATGTTGCTGCGCAGGCTGTAGGCATCGGAAAAGCGCGTGTTCTGGTAGCGGAAATCCACGCCCATCACGGTGTTGTCGATTCCGCTGGTGGGATCACCATGGGTCAGAATGGCGCCGACACTGGATTCAGACAGTACGTTGGCCGCGACACGGCCAACGAACACGTTCTGGCTGTCCAGGCCGTCAAACTCACCCTGGCGCACAGCCAGGCCACCGACGTTCCAGCGGCCGATCCTGCCGGTCAGTTTGGTGCCGGCATTGATATCCACCGGGGTGCCGAAACGGCTGAGACCGATACGGCGTGAATAGAACGGTATGCCGTTCTGGCTCAAGCCGCCGAAACTGAAGATATCCAGATCCTGCAGGAAGAAATCGCGCTTTTCGGGGAAGAACAGTGAAAAACGGCTCAGGTTGACCTGGCGGTTATCCACTTCCGTGGCGGAGAAGTCGGTGTTGAAGGTCAGCGCACCGGTCAGGTTGGGCGTGATCTTGTAGAAAACGTTCAGCGACGGGTCTATGCGCTGGTCAGTGGTGCCGCCGGCGTTGTAATTCTCCGAGGTGGCCATGGTCATCGACGGGATGATGTCCAGGCCTTTGCCCTGGCGAATGTCCCGGATACCGGAAATGACGCCGGTGGTGGTCGGGTTGATGCGGCGATTGAACGATGACCAGGCCATCTCCTCGTTCTTGCGGGCGATGGTGCGGGCGATGGTGAACCCCCATTCCTCGGTTGCCGGATCGAAGTTCAGGGTATTGAACGGGATGGCGACTTCGGCGGTCCAGCCCTTGTCGTCGATGCGTGACTCCACCTGCCAGATACCGGTCCAGTCACGGTTGAGCTCGTTCGGGTTTTCATAGACACCCTCGCGGCGAATACCGTTGGGGTTGACCTGGAAGTGGTAGCCGGTGCGGCCGTTGTTGAAAGTGTCGAGAATGAATTCGAAGGCGTCATCACTGCCAAGGCCGCCGCCCTGAACCAGCTGGCGGGCAATGATGCCGTCGGCCTCACTGTCAAACAGGCGCGCGCCGACATAGAAGAAGCGATCGTTGTAGGCAATGTAGAAAACCGATTCCTCGGTGGGCTGTCCGTGGTCGACCGGCTGAAACTGGTGCAGGTCGGAAATGACGGTGGCGCTTTCCCACATGGGGTCGTCCAGGATGCCGTCGATGACCGGCTCCATCTCCATGACCATGCGAGTGATCTCGATGCGCTTGCGTGAGGCACCGGGATCCAGGTTGCCGGCAAATTCGTCGCGGGTATCCGTGACGAACTCGCTCTGCGGAACCTGTGCCATGAGAATGGCCGGCACCAGCAGCAACATGGCGATTAAGGATCTGAGAAAGGGGGTTGTCACGTTCCTGTGTCGCTGCAGAATTTTACGATGTGCGCAGTATAATGATGCACTGCAACATGTAAAGGTGAATACCCGCAAACCCTTGAGATTCCCCGGAATATTCACATTTTTTGTGAACTTCGGACGATCGGGCACTATCGTTGTGCACCGTGCTTTATCCCGGTGAGCGACAGGTGGGTGCAGTACGCTTATCCCTGGCCTCAGAAGGACGAACCGGGTTCCTTGAGGAATTCCGCTTCCTCGGCAGTAGATTTGCGGCCGAGGACGGCATTGCGATGGGGATAACGGCCGAAACGGTCGATGATCGCCTTGTGCTGTCTTTCAAAATCCAGGTTGTACTCCAGTCCCGGACGGGAAAACAGCTGCATTGCCTCGCCATGCACGACGGCAGATTCACTGTGCATGTAGGGCATGATCAGGAACGCCTGGCGTTTGGGATCGAGCGCATCGAGGGCGCCCGCCCTCACCGGCTCCTGCCGCACGGTGCACGACCTGGAAACGGTCGTTGATCAGCGCAT
>CAZVSC010000003.1:5981-36209 GCA_964629325.1 uncultured Enterobacteriaceae bacterium | reverse complement strand
TCACCGGCTCCTGCCGCACGGTGCACGACCTGGAAACGGTCGTTGATCAGCGCATCAAAACCAGCATCCTTTTTGAACCAGAATTCGGGTTTTGTCTCTTCGAACCAGAAAGAGAGTATGGCTTCGGCGTCAGGCACCACGTAGGCGGGTCAGGTTTCGTGATGCTCGTAGAGCCATTTCAGGAGGTCCGACCACATGCTGGTGATCTGCTCGCTGGAAGGCATGATGCCAGCCGACGGCAGTTCCATGGTCACGACGGGAATCCCGAGGTTGATACCGGCATAGTTGCCCAACGACCCGGGATATACGCCCAGCAGGTGCAGGTGAAGCTCGCCGATCTTCTGGGGCGGTTCAGGCGGACCGTCATAATCCAGCAGGTGATAAGGTGCATGCACGGAGACGATGACATCCGGCTTGAATGACTTGATCTGTTGTACCACCCATTGCACTTCCGGCTCGCTGGCGGGACGATCGCCGGGATAACGGCGCGGATTACGGCTGGTTGTGTTGGTCCAGTATTCCTCGGCCAGCGCCACCCAGTCCTCGGACGGAAAATTCCGGTTCAGGTCGACACCGTTGGCGTTCTGGCGCACAGCCTGGCCGTCGAGCAGGCCATCGGGATTCACGGTCGGCACGAAGCGCCAGCGGAAATCCTTGTTATCACTGGCATCCAGCAATTCCATCCACTTGAACATGATCGATATGGAGGAATATTCGTCGCCGTGGATGCCGCCCAGGATCAGGATGCGCTTTTCCTTGTCGGCCTTGTCCCCGGCCTTCTTGTCGAAATGGAAGTCCCTGACCACCATCGGCCGGCTCTGCACGGTATAACCGCCGGCGAAAGTAAGCGGCTGCGCCAGGCAGTCCTCGACAGAAACACTGCCCAGCTTGTTGCCGATCTCGTCGCAAAGGGCACTCACACGCTGTCTTTACTCGTCCGACTGAACAAGCGCCATATCCTCTTCAACGCCCTCTTCAGCGCCCTCTTCCACACCCTCTACCACATCCCTTTCCACTATTTCGGCGGGCTCGGCGTCGGCTGCTTCCGTTTCGGTCGCCGGGGGGGCCACTGTTCCGGCAGCTGGTGCCGTGGAGGTTTCGTCGAGGATGATGGTGACCAGGTCGTCCCTGGTGTCTTCAGAGACACCAATGGCGATATCGACTGGCCTCATGGGCTCCGGCGCAGGTTCGGGTTCGGCGCGGACAAGGGTTTCGGCCGCCGGGACTGCTTCGGCGGCAGGGGCGGCGACGGGTTCGTCAATGGGGATGGTGCTTACCTGGGCACAGCCTGCTGCCAGCAGCACCAGTGCAATCAAGGCGGGAATTCTGCTATTCAATGTCTACTTCCGCTCGTCTGATAATTCGGTTGCCGGTTGTTTCACGAAAAATAATATAGTGTATTTGCCGGTCCGCGGCTAGCTAGCCGTTGCCTTCGTAGACGATGCGCCAGCCCGCATCGGTCTCCCGCCACAGCTGTTCCTTCCAGCCTCGCCAGTTGTAATTGTTGCTGCTGTATTGCTGGTAGTACCGCACCGTCACCAGTTGCGGCTGCACCGGATCGGCATAGATACTGACCTGGGAGGCTTCCACCTCGATCCAGCGCTTGCTGTTGTTGACCCGGCTCTTGTAGTCGGACCACTGGCGCTTGTTGCGACTGAAATCGCTGAATTCATCCGCATACCAGCACAGGTAGGCGGCATTATCCTTGTTTGCCCAGGCAGTGCGCCAGGCATCGAAGGCGGCTTGCACGCTGCGCCCGCGATCCAGCGACTTCTGGGCGGGCGCCCAGGCAATGCCGGATTCCGCCAGCACCATATGGGTAATTCCCGTGGTGATGTAGGGCGCCATGGCCTGGAAACTGTCGTTGTCGATGACGACGCAACCATCGCTGTCCTGCAGGGGCCGGCTGTTCACATCCTTGGGCAGGCCGTGCAGCCAGATGCCGGAACCGGTGCGGCCGATTCGACGGTCGAGTACATTCGGGTAGTTGAGCGGGTAGGCGCCGAGGCCATAGTAATCGATCAGCTTGTCGTCGGGCAGGAATGACGTCAGCCGGTATACGCCCACTGGCGTCTTGCGGTCGCCCTCCACCTGTTTGCCGAAACCATTCTTGCCGATGGACACAGGTACCGTGATTTTCAGGTCCATGCCGCCCTCCTCGTTTCTTTCCAGGACGTGCAGCCTGCCCTGTTCCAGTTCCACCCAGAACAGGAACTGCTCGTCTTCCGCCAGCCTGAGCACGCCTCGGGGCAGCATGGGACTGGTTTTGGACAGGGAACCGCTGGCCAGCGAGGAGTCCGGTGCGGTGAAAAACTGCGCGGGACTGGAACCGGCCTGGGCAGAAGCGCCCTGGGTTGCCAGGCACGCCAGGCAAAACAGAAGGGACCGGCATACACCGGGGGCCGGGCGATGGGCTGTCCCTGTTTTTCCTGTCATTTTAAATACCTGGAGTTACCGCCGGTCATTGCCGGATATCGACTGGGGGCGAAAAGGATACCCAGCGGGCTGGCCTAAATCAACCGGAAAATGCCAGTAGATTCAGTATGTTGTGGTCTTGTACACGATTACAGGGGAAAACCGGCAGGACTTTACCTGCCTTGACCCGGCCGGGCGGGACGTTCGGGACGTGACTGCTGGTCCCGGGTGGCGGGACGCTGGATTCCCGGGCGCTGCAGGCCCGGATTCTGCGCCCGCTCGCTGCGGCGCTCCTGTGCCTCGCTGAACCGGCGGCGCAACTCTTCCTGGCGTTCGGGCGGCAGGTTGCGGAAACGCTCGAAGCGGTTGCGCACGGCACGCTGGCGTTCGGGATTCATTTGCTGGAAGCGATCGAAACGGTTACGGATCTGTTCACGCTGTTCGGGGGAACGCTGCATCCAGCCGCGAAACTGCTGCTGCACCAGGCTGCGTTCATCGGGGCTCAGGGACTGCCAGCGGCGGGCGCCGTTGCGCAGCCGTTCCTGCCGCAACGGGGGCAGGTTGTCCCATTGCGGCTGCATGGGACCGAGGAGGCCCTGCAGGTCCTGCGGCAGGTCTTCCCAGGGCACGCCGTCCTGCGCAGCGGCCGTGAACGGCAGCAGGCAAAGCAGCAATATGATTGTCGGTAGTCTCTTGTACATGACAGTCATGACACTCATGGTTTTCGTGATTTTACTCGTCTTCATTACCGGTTGCGGACATCACGGCACTCTCGCCGCGACTGTTCACGCCGTCGTTGCCAGTGCCGCCATCCAGGTCCGCAAAGGTTTCGTTGCCCAGTATATCGGGGCTGACCCACTCCCCCGCTTCCGTTTCAAACTCGCCGAGAAACTCGAGCATGTTGATGAACAGGAACCGTGACTCGGCCTCATCAACAGGGTTGCTGTTCAGATCGCCATCTTCCTGGCTGAAAGCCTGTGAAGAGAGGGATGACAGCAGGCAAAAAAACAACATCCGCGTGTCACACTGACGCTTCATTCTCTTCCAGCCACTGGTAAAACTCGAGGTTTTCAAAGAATTCCAGGCTTTCGGCCGAAGTAAGTATGTCCAGGTCCTCGATGGCGCTGTTGTTATCCGGTACGGACAGGGCGGGCGTTTCCGTACCCTGGAAAAATACCGAAACCACCAGCACCAGCACGCAGGCCGTAACCAATCCGCCGAACGGGGCCAGCATTGCCCTGCCGGGATGCTGGTGACCATGTTCGATGGCGGCATGACGAATACTGTTCAGCCTGGACTGCGTGTGGCCGTCGAGACGGTCACAACTGCGATCCAGCTCATCCCTGGCCTTGTCCAGGAATGCCTGTTCGCCATTAATAGCGTCGTTATTAATGTCGTTATTAATGTCTTTATGAATGTCTTTATAAAAATCGTTACTCATGCCAGTACTCACCGAGGGTTTCACGCAAACTGTGAATCGCGCGTGAATAATGCGTCTTTACACTGCCCTCTGCGCAGGACATCGCCTTCGCGGTATCGCGAACATCCAGGCCTTCCCACACGCGCAGGATGAAAGCCTGTTGCTGGCGCAGCGGCAGGTTGTGCAGTGCCTTTTCCAGCGCCTCCATACCCTGGCCCAGCTGCAGTTGTTCCTCGGGGCTTCTGCCTGCCTCGTCGGCAACCGTCTGCATCGGATCTTCATCATCGTCGAGACTGCTGCTCAACCAGGAACGAAAACGGTTGCGTACGCTGTTGCGTCGGTACCAGTCGCGGATCCTGCTTTGCAGGATGCGGTGAAAAAGGGCGGGCCAGTCAGCTTCTGGTTTACCGGCATATTTTTCCACCAGCTTGAACATGGCGTCCTGGACGATGTCGAACGCCTCATCGGAATTACTGGTGGCAATCTGGGCGATACGGAATGCCCTTTTTTCCACGGATGCCAGGAATCTGTCCAAGGCGCGGTCCTGTTCCAGCGCTGTTCTCCCGCTCTGATCCCGTTCAGTCGATTTATCATAGCCCAGCACCATGGGGGTGTCACTGCCACCGGGGAGTAGCGCGAAGGTGCCTGTGAAAATGCTCGTCATGCGTCCGCCAAACCGTCTTTATCACTGCTGATACCGTCAATAAACGCAGCCAGCCGCTTTCGGTTGACACTCAATCGGCAATTTCCGGCAACCGCAAAATACACTCATCTAATTGATTTATATGGTTTTTAGAGAAGATTGTGAACGCGCTGTCGCAGTGCAGGTACCAGTTCCGCCTCGAACCAGGGGTTTTGCTGCAGCCAGTAGGTATTGCGGGGCGACGGATGCACCAGCGGAATGAATTGCGGCAGGTATTCCTGCCAGGCTGCCACCCTTTGCGTCAGCGTGGCATGGCGCCTGTCCAGGTAATAGTTCTGGGCATAGCTGCCGACCAGCAAGGTCAGTTCCAGGTTCGGCAGATGCTCCAGCAGGCGGGCATGCCAGCGTGGCGCGCACTCGGGCCTGGGCGGAAGGTCGCCGGATGCACCCTTGCCGGGATAACAGAACCCCATGGGCATGATGGCGATGCGGCCTTCATCGTAGAACGTAGCGCGATCGACATCCATCCAGCCGCGCAGGCGATCACCGGACGGATCATTCCAGGGTATGCCCGTGGCATGCACGCGCGTTCCCGGCGCCTGGCCGATCACCAGGATGCGGGCCGAATCGGCCATGCTGAGTACGGGCCTGGCGCCGAGCTGCAGCTGCGGTTCGCAATGCGTACAGGTGCGGACATCGGCAAGGAGGTCTTTCAGTGTCAGTTTGCCCATGGGCAGGGTTGTTGGTCAGGCAAGGGGCAGTTCGGGAACTTCCAGGACCCGGATGTTGTTACTACCGGGATTAGGAAGGCGGGCTTGCGGGTACATATCGGTATCCACGATGCCTTCCACGCGGCCGCTGAAGCGGGCATCGGCATGCGCAGCGCTCATGGCCCAGAGCGGAGTGCCCATCCCGGGATAATGAAAATCCAGGCGATCGCCCCGGCGCTTCACTTCGTAGACAAGGGGCCTGCCCCAGTCGGGATACAGGTAATAGCCGTCGCCGGTAAAACTGCTGACCCCGGTATCAACAAGCACTAGCGTATCCGCCTGCACACCCGCGGCACTGACCTGCTCCCTGACGAGGTGATACTTCAGGGTGCTGCCAACGCTGGCAGCAATGCCAAAAACGGGTAATGCCGCCGGTATTGCGGCTGCCAGCTTGAGGACGAGGCGGCGCGATGTCATTTACAGTACCCTGTAATAGGTGAACTGCGAGCGGTCGGGATTGGTGAGGCGTTCCCCGGTTCCAACAATCATCGTGCGTGACAACCATTCATACGGTCCATTGGGTGCTTCGAAGAACGGTGTCATGCGGAAATACAGTTTGCTCTGTCCTGGATTGTCCGGATCCGGCGACCTGTGCAGGTAACCCCGGTTGTTGATATAGATCCAGTGACCGTCGTCGCTTTCCAGCATGTAATGCGTGTTCACCTTGATGCCTTCAGCCAGACTCTTGAAGATGGCGTAGTCTGCGCCGCTGTAAGGCACGACACGACCCTGCAGCATCGGTCCGTAAACAACACCGCTGGCCGGCGGCACGTAACCTTTGCCGCCGCGCGGTCCGATGAAATCGATGCGTTCGGCGAAATTCATGGTCACGGAAAATGCATATTCCAGTTCCAGTCCGGGGATTTGCAGTTCTGCCATGGTCCTTTGCTCCCCCTAGCGGATTTCGTGGAAATGGATGATCGTGTGGTCGGGATTGTGATGCCTCTCACCTATGCCGATAAACACGGTTTTTGCCAGCCAGGCATGAGGCCCTGTCGGGGAATCGAAATACGGCGCAACCCGGAAGTAGGCATTGCCGTCGTCATCGTGGTGTTCGTATCCGAGCAGGTTCATGTAGATCCAGGTGCCGTCACTGGCCTGGAGCATCATGTGGGCATCGGTGAGGTTATTGCTGGCGAAATCGGCTCCGCTTTTCGGTACGACCCTGCCCTGCAGCCTCGGTCCCCAGACTTCACCACCGCCGGTGGGCTCGAATGTGCGGCTGCGCATCTCGCCCTGGAATTCGATGCGACCCTCACTTTCTATGCGCATGGAAAATGCGTACTGGTGATCGATGGCCGGGATTGCTTCCTGTTGTGCCATGTTCCCCCCTGTCAATGACAGCCTTCGCAAAGGCGAGACAGCAATGTAAACCACCCCCCTGGCCAATTCAACACGTACCGGCGGCCGGTACCTCAAGCAGAACGCGGGTGGTTATAATGCCAGACTTCCTGACCCGCGAACCCGGAGGCTACACCGATGCAGACCACTACAATTGATTACAGGGACGGCGATACGCTGCTTGAAGGCTACCTCGCCCATGACGGCAAGCCCGGCAAGAAACCGGCAATCATGATTGCCCATGCCTGGGCCGGTCGGGACAAATTCGAATGCGGCAAGGCCGAGGCACTTGCTGAAATGGGTTACGTCGGTTTCGCCATGGATAATTACGGCAAGGGCGTACTGGGCACCAGCATGGAAGAGAACAGTGCCCTGATGACGCCCTTCCTGGAGGACCGGGGCAAACTCAGGCAGCGGTTACTAGCCGGCCTGAAAACGCTGGCCGGTCTCGATATGGTGGATACATCGCGCATCGCCGCCATTGGTTTCTGTTTTGGCGGCCTGTGCGTGCTCGACCTTGCACGCAGCGGCGCCGACGTGAAGGGTGTGGTCAGCTTTCACGGCCTGTTTGGCGCCCCTGAGAATCTGCCCGGCGAAAAGATCACGGCAAAGGTCCTCGCCCTGCACGGCCACGATGACCCCATGGTACCTCCGGAAAGCGTGCTCGCGCTGGAGACGGAAATGACAGAGGCCGGGGTGGACTGGCAGGTGCATGCTTACGGACACACGTCTCACGCCTTCACCAACCCGCAGGCCAACATGCCAGACAACGGCATGATGTACTCCGGCAATGCAGACCGGCGCTCCTGGATAGCGATGCAGAATTTTCTGGCGGAAATCTTTGCCTGATTACAGCTTGTCTGGAGGATCCTCGCCGTTGAAAAAGGCATTCAGGTTGCCGAGCACACGCATGCCCATGGCAACGCGCGTTTCCTCGGTGGCGCTGCCGAGATGCGGCAGCAGCACCACGTTTTCCATACCGAGCAATTCCTCCGGCACCTGCGGCTCCTTGTCGTAGACATCCAGCCCCGCGCCCGCGATCAGCCCTTTCTTCAGGAACTTTATGAGCGCCTTCTCGTCCACCACATCACCGCGCGAGGTATTGATCAGGCTCGCTTCGGGGCGCATGTAGGCCAGTGTCTTTTCATTGATCATGTGCCGGGTTAGCGGACTGCTCGGGCAGTGTACGGCGACAAAGTCCGACTTGCTCATCAGCCAGGTGAGTTCCGTACAGTATTCCGCCTGCAGGCGCCGTGACTCGGCTTCGGGAATCGGCTTGCGATTGTGGTAGAGAATGCGCATGCCGAAACCGAAGTGGGCTTTTTCTGCCATCGCCTGACCGATACGGCCCATGCCGACGATGCCCAGGGTCTTGCCCGTAACCATCGTGCCCATCATGTGGGTTGGGTACCAGCCTTTCCAGTGACCGGCACGCAATTGACGCTCACCCTCGCCGGCGCGGCGTGCGAGCATCATCATCAGCGTCATGGCCAGGTCAGCGGTCGCGTCGGTGAGCACGTCTGGTGTGTTGGTGACCACGATGCCCTTGCCCCTGGCTGTCTCGACATCGATGTGGTTGAAGCCGACGCCGTAGTTGCCAATGATGCGGGTCTTGTAGGTGTTATCAACGAACAGGTCGGCCGGCATCCGGTCCGTGACACAGGGGCAGACCGCGTCATATTCCTGCAGGGCTTCCTGCAATTGTGCGGCCGTCAAGGGGATGTCGCCTGTATTCAGGGTGACATCAAAACTGGCTGACATCGCATTTTCCACGGCTTCAGGCCAGCGCCGCGTGATCAACACTCTGGGTTTACTCAATATCCGGACTCCTGCAGCAAACATGAACAGCAACGGCAACCGCCGGGCCTGCGGGGCCGGCAATCGAGGCTCAAGCATAGGGTAATTCCCGGGTCAGGAAAACCCGGAATGGCTGAAGGCCCCGAATTCCCTGCCCGTGCGGGGTTCAGAGATGTTATTTTCGTAATGATAATGGTAATCTTTCAGGCTCATTACCCATAACAATAACTAGCTCAGGGGAATTTTATGGATTTCAGAAAGTTGCTGGCCGTTTGCTGTGTTTCGGCCCTGGCTGTCGGCTGCGATTCCGGCGCCGTTACCACCGAGTCCTCCTATGCGAACGATAGCGCTGCGCAGGCCGCAGCGGCTGGTTTATCCCATGGCGAATATGTCGCCAGGCTGGGTAACTGTGTCGCCTGCCATTCCATTCCGGAAGGTGAGCCCCTTGCCGGCGGCCTGAAGATGAACGTACCGATGCTCGGGAATATCTACACCACCAATATCACCCCGGATGCCGCTACCGGAATCGGCGATTATTCCTTTGAGGACTTCGATAGCGCCATGCGTTTCGGCGTGAAGAAGGATGGCAGCCGCATGTATCCTGCCATGCCCTACCCGTCCTACGCCAAGATGTCCGAGCAGGACATGCGTGCGCTCTACGACTTCATTATGAACGACGTAGCGCCCGTGAATGCGCCTAACCAGCCTTCCGACATCCCTGGCTGGAAAGACATGGCCCGCATGGGCATGGGCATCTGGAACCTGCTGACCATGGATGACGATCCCTATGCAGCCGACAGCAGCCAGAGTGACGACTGGAACCGCGGTGCCTATATCGTCCAGGGCCTGGGTCACTGCGGCGCCTGTCATACCCCCCGCGGCCTGCTCATGCAGGAAAAAGGCCTGGATGAAGGCGATTCGGCATTCCTGTCCGGCGCCCCGCTCGACCACTGGTCGGCTTCCAGCCTGAATGGCGACGTGAACAGCGGTCTTGGCCGCTGGAGTGAGGATGACATTGCCGAGTTCCTCGGCTCTGGCCACAATCGTTTCGGTACGGCCTTTGGCACCATGGTTGAAGTGGTGAACAACAGCACCCAGCACATGAGCGAGGCCGACCTGCGCGGCATGGCTGTGTACCTGAAGTCGCTGCCGCCGGTTGCCGAAGTCAACGCCACGCAATGGTCCTACAGCAACAGCGACACAGAAGCCCTGCTGGGACTCGATTTCAGCGAGTCCGGTTCGCAGATCTACTACGAGTACTGCTCCAACTGCCATGGCACCAACGGCATGGGCTACTACCCCTACCAGCCCCCGCTGGCCGGCAATCCGGTGATCATGGACCCCGATCCCAGTTCGCTGATCAACCTGACCCTCAACGGCTCACTGCGCGTGATCGCCGACCAGGGCCCGGATGTGAACGACATGCCCTACTTCCGCCAGCTGCTCAGTGACGACGAGATCGCCGAAGTAATCACCTATGTCCGCTCGGCCTGGGGACATAACGCCTCCGGTGTCAGCACGGCACAGGTCAGCGAGGTGCGCGCGGCAACCGATCCGACCCGCAACGACGATATCTTCGTCCTGCGCATGAAATAATCGCATCGTGTCATTGAAAAGAGCCGGCTTGCCGGCTCTTTTTTTTTGCCCATTATTTTTTTAATTTTTGCAGTAACAACTTTTTTTCAGTCACAATAGCGTTATCTCACCCGGTTAAGCGTTTATTCACCTGAACCCGTTCACCATGAGACCATCATGCCAAGGACAAGGAGCCGCCATGACCTGCAAGACCGGAAATTCCGCTATCCACACCATCACGGCCTTCCTGCTTGCGCTGCTCGCCAGCGTGCAGGTCAACGCCCAGAATACTTATGACCTCGATGCACTCGCCGATGGCCAGCTGATCCTCAACCTCAATGCCACCGAACAAACCAGTGTCGACCAGGACACCCTGAACGTATTTATGCAGTACACCGCGCAGGGACGCGATACCGTCGCCCTGCAGGACGAAGTCAACCGGGTGCTGCGTGAAGCCCGCGACATTCTCGATGACACCGACAACATTGTATTTTCCATCCAGCAGTACAATGTTTATCCCATTGACCGCGGCAACACTTCCAGCCCCACGTGGCGTGCGCAGCAGGGCATCCAGATGCAGAGCATGAACAGTGAGGCCTTGCTGGTGGTCACCGCCCGCCTGCAGGATGCCGGCCTCGTCATCAGCAACATGAATTACAGCCTCTCCAGCGAACGTTACGAGGCTGTGTCCGACTCCCTGATGGCGGCGGCACTGGCCAAGCTGCAGGCACGCGCCGACGAAGTCGCCCGTCTTCTCGACAAAGACTCCGCCAGGCTCATCGAAATCAATCTCAACGGCAGCCAGGATTTCGCTGCTCCCATGTTTGGCATGTCAGAAATGCGCCTCAGTGCCGCAGCGGGCGCAATGAGCGTGCCGGTCGCTGAACCCGGCCGTGCGCAGGTGACTTTCACGGTCAACGCCAGGGCGCTGCTCGCACCATAAGCACAATGACCGGCGACCCGCGCAAGGCCTGTTACCTGGCCGCCGATGTCCGGGAACTGGACCGCCTCGCCATAGAGGAATACGGCATTCCCGGCTTCACCCTGATGCAGCGCGCAGGCGCCGCCGCCTTCAATGCGCTTTTGGACCGGTGGCCTGACACCCGTTCGGTACTGTGCTTTTGCGGCAGTGGCAACAACGGCGGCGACGGTTATGTCATGGCCGCCCTCGCCCGGCAACAGGGTCTCGCCGCCACCGTGGTCGCCGTGGGCAATCCCGGCAATCTCGGCGCAGATGCCCGCCAGGCTTACGAGATGGCCGTTGCAGAAGAGGTGCGGGTCATTCCATTTGCTTCCCTGGCCGCGGATACTGCCGGCCTGCTTGTTCCTGGTACGGTTATCATCGATGCCTTGCTCGGCACCGGCCTGACCGGCGATGTGCGCGGGGATTTCGCCAGTGCCATTGCCCTGATCAACGCATCCGGCGCACCAGTACTGGCCGCCGATATTCCCTCCGGGCTTTGCAGCGACACCGGCAGGATCCTGGGCTCAGCCGTGCAGGCCGACCTGACGGTTACCTTCATAGGCCGCAAACTGGGCCAGGTGACGGGTGAAGGACCGGCGGCCTGTGGCACCCTGGTGTTCGACGATCTTGGCGTACCTGACGGGGTCTATACCGGCGTCAGTCCGGCCGCCTCCTGAGCTATCGTTTTCACGCGCCCATTGGATGTAGATCAAATCACTTCCTGACAGCAGGCTTATGCTGGTGGTGTATGCATTTCATCCACAGGGAGGATCCCACATGAACACGCTGACCAGGACACTCATCCTGCTACTGTCTCTTTCCGTACTGCCCGCTCTGGCAGCCCAGTCGCCGATAATCTGGACTGGCGGCATCACCCTCGAGGAACGGGAAGCGGCGCCTGCCGGCGGGACACGCCTGGAATTCTTCGTTACCGGCGGGCATTACCTGTCCTCCATCCAGGTTGTCGTAACCGATGACAGCGGTCGTGAAATCGTCAACACGACAACGACAGGGCCCTGGCTGATCCTTGACCTGGCGCCGGGCACCTACCAGGTGCAGGCGGTGCGCCGCAATGGCGATACCCAGGGCGGCATGATTTCGGTCAGCGGCGATGGCGGCAACTACGCCTTCATGTTCCCGGATAATTGAACCGACAAAAAAAAGGCCTGCAGATGCAGGCCTTTTTTTTGTATTGCATAGAATTGATCAAAGACCTTCGGTCTTTTCAAAAAAGGGCTCACCGTAATCGTCGTGCAGGTCGAGCAGGAACTTGTTGTTTTCCTGGCAGACATAATCCTGCAGTTCCTGGCCGTCATTCCAGTTGATATCCCAGGCGACACGCCATGTATCGTTATAGGCGCCCGGATCATCGATAACCGCCTCGTAGTGCAGCACTTCCTTGTAGGGACGGCTGATGTATTCGATAGTATGCAACTGCCCGGTCTTCGGATGACCATTGAAGTCGATCCAGGTCTTTTCGTTGTACCCGATGGTATCCACCACCAGGGTGTCACCTTCCCAACGGCCGATGGAATGACCAAAGTAAGTCGGATTCAACTCGTCCTGCGGCGGATGCTCGCGGCCATCCATATGGATTTCGCGCCAGACGTGGCCACCGCCTTCGAATATGATAATGATGCGATCACGATTCTGGATGATTTCCGCCGGGTAAGGTGTACCCATGGAGCGCGGGCCGCCAGGGGGCAGGCAAAAGCCTTCCGGATCGTATTTCACCAGGTTGGAGCGGTTGTACTCCCACATGGATTGTGCCCAGGGAAGGAACGGGGGCCTCTCACCGGCCTCGTAGTCCCTGTTCACCATGCGCTGGGCGAAATTGGTGATGTAAGGCAGGTCCCACACCCCGTTTCCTCCCAAATCCACGCTGCCGTCCGGCAATCGCGGCGTCGGTGTACGGGGTCCGTCATCATCCTGGGCGCTGATGCCGCCAGCCGACAACAGGGCAATGGCAAGGGTCAGTGTTTTAATCTGGTGCTTCATGACTTCCTCTCTCGTTGGTCGCTTGCTGCTCGTCTTGTTTTGAATTTATTCCCAGTTGCCCACGGTCTTGCCGTCGTTGAACACGGCACCGATGAACAGACCGCCCGGCGACCCGTCCTTCATGGGATAGGTGCGCACCTTCAGGGTACTGCCCGGTGGAAATGTTGACGGCCGGATACCCTGGCGTCCCAGGTTGTTGGGGCTGCCCCACTCAAGGCTCCATTCGGTTTCCCTGCCCGCCGCGTCCGTTACCACAACCTGCAGCCAGGTGTGCGGATTGGTGAACTGGAATTCCTTGACCGTACCGCTCATCTCGATCACGCGGTCCTGGTCGAACATGGCATTGGAATGGTGCGCTACGACTGGCAGGCTGGATAAAACCAGGCCGGCGGCCAGAACAATCATTAATCTTTTCATATCAGCCCCCTCATTGTCCGGGATTCCTGTCGATGATGTTGCCTTCGGTGTCAGTGGTATAGGTCCAGCCCGTGTTGGGATCGATCGGGTTGCGATTGTTCTCGTTACAGGCGTAATCGTAGACACGGCTGCCTTCCTCGAGGTGGCGAAACCGCTTCGTCACCACCCAGGGGGCGGTGAAGGCCCTGGCATCGTCTATGGTCATTTGTACTTCCATCTGGCCATTGTCATTGATACGCATGCGAGTGACGCTATGGGCGGCATCACTGAGTATGAGCCCCGTCCTGTCAAGAATCGTATTGCCGCTTTCAGAACTGTGCAGGCTGAGTGTATCGAAAACCAGGGTGTCGCCTTCCCAGTGCCCTACCGAGTCACCCGTATGGGTCGGCCACATGTCCTCGGCAGGCGGGTGCGCCCGGCCATCGGTATAGATGCGCATGATGTTGGGTCCATTCTCGGTGATGATCCAGACCTGCTTGTCCGTCACTGCGAATTCATATACATCCGGCAGGTTGAAAATGCGGGGAAATCCGGTGGGGATTCCACAGAAGGAATTCGGATCGGGGAAAGTGCCGGCATCGCGCTGGGCCAGGTTGGCGAGGTATTTCGCCTCCCATTCGGCATTGTAGGGGGGATGTTCGCGCACACCGGGAGTGGTGGAGCCGCCCTCGCCGGTCTTGGTGTCGGCGTCAAAGATCGTGCCGCCAATCATGGCCCATACACCGCTCCAGTCAGGGCGTTCCTGGGCCGCCAGCGGCCAGCTCACCAGGCAAGCCGCCGCGGCAAGCACCCCCCACAAACTCTTCTTCAATCGGTTTGGCATGAAACCCGTCCCCCTTCAGGATTCCAGTCAATATTGCTGAAAGGTTATATCACTGCCTTTCGCGGGTAGTAAAGCCGGGCGGGTGAATTCCTCGGAATCTGCAATTTTCCGCCGATCAGTTCTGGAGGGTCGCCGCGATGTAATTGTTCACCCGGCGGTCCAGGATATCCAGCGGCAATGCCCCGCCACCCAGGACAACATCATGGAATTCACGGATATCGAACTCATCGCCCAGGGCTTCTCTTGCATGCTCGCGCAATTCCTGGATTTTCAACATGCCGATCTTGTAGCTGGTAGCCTGGCCGGGGATCACCAGGTAGCGGTTGATCTCCGCCACCACGGATTCGATTGGCACCAGGGTATGGGCGGCGAAATAATTGACCGCTTCTTCCTTGGTCCAGCCCATGGCGTGCATGCCGGTGTCCACTACCAGGCGAACGGCGCGCCACATCTCGTTCGACAGTCGGCCCAGGTTGGAATACGGATCTTCGTAAGCACCCATTTCCAGGGCCAGGCTTTCGGAATACAGGGCCCAGCCTTCCACATAGGCGTTGTACCAGGTCTGGCTGCGGAATGCCGGAATACTTGTCGACTCCAGCGAAATGGCAATCTGCATGTGGTGGCCCGGAATGCCTTCATGATAGGCAGTGGATTCCATCTCATAGGTGGGATTGGCACTCATGGCTGACATATGTACATAGTAGGTGCCGGGTGTTTCCCCATCAGGGCTGCTCTGGTTGTAATGTGCGGGCGCACCATCCTGCTCGCGGAAAGCCTCGACGCGTTTCACCACCAGGCCCGCCTTGGGGAGAATGCCAAAATACTCAGGCAGCTTCTCACGGATGAAGTCATAGTAGGCGTTGGTTTCATCAATATACCGCTGCCTGCCTTCTTCGGTATTCGGGTAAAAGAACTGCTGATCGGAACTGACGGCATCAAGGAATGCCAGAAACTCCCCGTTAAAACCCACCTGGGCCTTAACGGCTTCCATTTCCGCCATGATCCTTGCCACTTCATCCAGCCCAATCTGGTGGATTTCGGCAGCCGTCATGTCCGTCGTGGTGTAGTAAGACAGCAACTGGTTGTAATAGGCCTCGCCTTCCGGCAATGCCCACACGCCCCGTGGTTCCGGGTCAGTATTGTCGATGTCCTGGCTGAGCCAGTCGATGACGGCCTGGTATGCCGGCTGGTAGTGATCGAGCAGGGCGGCACGCGCACCATCGGTCAGGGCCCCTGCAGTCGCATCGTCGATTTCACCAGCCTCGACGAGCGCAGCGATCTTGGCCTTCACGTCGGCCCAGATGGCGGAATCATTTTCAACGGTATTATCAAACGGCGCGCCACTGATGATCTTGCGCGACTCATCGATCACGATTTCATAGGCAAAACGCGGCGCCCGCACACCCCGCTCCGCATTGGCCTGGCCTTTTTCCAGTTCCTGGCCCAGTGCGCGTTCCACCTGGATGATCCTCGATATGTAGGCCTGCATGTCCGCCTCGGTGTCCACCTTGTGGTAGTTGATCAGGAAGGTGGGGAACAGGGAATGGGAACCGTCCATCTGCTCGAATTCGTAGAACTGGCTGGCAAATTGATTGATGCCATTATTGCGCTCGTACATATAGATCCAGGTGTCCCAGGAAGTTTTTGCTTCCAGGTCGAGGGCATCGTAGTCAAACTCGCTTTGCATCTCCTCGATGGTGCCGGCATGCCAGGCGAGGAATTCCCGGATCCCTTCCTGGCTGAAATCGTCTATCTGGTCATACATATCCTTGCGGTTCAGGGTGGTCAGCTCCAGCGGGCTGTACATGAGCCTTTCCTCGTTCTTCTCCGCAAACCACGCATTGATGCGGTCGCTTTCCGAAACTACGGCTTCCTGCGCTGCCGGCGCAGCACTTTGAGGGGCATCGCCACCGCAGGCGGCGAGTAGAAGGGCGATGAGGGTAATAGTGATTCGGGAGTTCATGGCATCCTCGGCTACGTAAAATTAATTGAACAATGTTAAATTAAATACAAGGCTGGCGAAACCCTATTCCTGCAGGTACTTGCTCGCGGCTTCAAGATCGCAGGCCTCGCTGCTGGCACCCACATCCGGCCGATAGTGCCATTGATAGCTGGCGGTGACGGAAGCGGCCAGGTAATCCGGGTCTTCCAGGGTAAAACGCCAGGTCAGGGAGGCACCATCCGCGTCGAGGGAAAGCCGTTCAACCACGCGTTTGCGTGGACCCGAGGCGATACTGAATACATTGCCGATAGGACTCGGTGCAAAGTTGCGGGTATCAATCACCAGGTCGCCGTCTTCCCATCTGCCGACCGAATAACCCTGGTAGAACTGCTCGCCGGCATCCGGGTGCGCCCTGCCATCCATATAAATGGTGCGCGTCGCACCCATCCAGTCGGCATCTATGTCGATACGGTCACCGGACTGGCTGATCACATTGGCTGTTGGGTAAGTCATCAACGTTGGAGTGGTAGCCGCGATGCAGTTGGTCTGGGCGAACGGTCGCATGGTGTCGTAACTGTCGAAGGACGCCTGGCCCGCCGGCGTCAGTTGCCAGGAGGCACTGCTGGCGACATGGGCAAACAGGTTGGTGCGGTCCGGCACCCAGGTGCCGATTACGGAACTCGCCTTTGGCAAATCCTCGCGTTCCTCGCGCCGGGCATACGCCACCGACACCGGCACCAGTTCGCCGTCTTCCCGCAGGAATTCACGGCCCAGAAATTCATCGCTGC
The DNA here is from genome assembly GCA_964629325.1 of uncultured Enterobacteriaceae bacterium. GTDB lineage: Bacteria > Pseudomonadota > Gammaproteobacteria > Pseudomonadales > Pseudohongiellaceae > Eutrophocola. The sequence goes on along the minus strand of CAZVSC010000003.1, from coordinate 19,316 downwards.
GACCGCGATTGCTGGGACTGGCATAGGCCACCACGTGCATGCCCGGGGCCAGGGACTCCGGTGTCACACCCATCGGCTGGATCAGCGACGGCCCGTCGGTTTCGATGGTGACTTCCTCACCACTGTCCAGGCGGACGCGAACCGAGCCATGGGGATTGCGCCAGTTGAACGCCAGCACTTCGCCCTGCAGGGTCACCACGGTGGTGCCGTCGTACGTGAAATTGCCGTGATGGGCCAGGACCATTGCCGGGGCCGCAACAAGGATCAGCACGAGTCTGCGCAGGAGGGAATGCATGATTAATTTCCGCTGTCCGTGAGCCGCCGCAGCTGGTCTGATGACAGTTCAAGATCGGCGCAACCCATGATTTCCTCGAGCTGGCTCAGCTTGGTGGCGCTGGCTATCGGCGCCACGACACCAGGCTGGGCAATCAGCCAGGCCAGGGCAACCTGTGATTGCTTCGCACCCAGTTCAGCCGCGACCTCGTCCAGTGCCGCCAGGATGCGGAAGCCGCGGTCATTGAGCATGTTTTGCACATGGTGCCCGCGTGAACTGCCTTCCAGGTCCGCCTCGCTGCGGTATTTGCCGGTGAGAAAGCCGTTGGCCAGGGAAAAGTAAGTGAACACACCGATGTTGTTGGCAACACAGAAGTCCTGCAGTTCTCCCTCGTAATCCTCGCGGTGGTACAAGCTGTAATGGGGCTGCAGCGCCACGTAGGAAGGCATGCTGTTGTCGGCACTGGCTTTCAGGGCTGCCGCCAGGCGTTCCTTGCTGTGGTTGGACGCCCCGATGTAACGCACCTTGCCCGCCATGATGAGCTCTTCATAAGCCGACAGCGTTTCTTCAAAGGGTGTTTTGCCGTCATCGATATGCGACAGATAGAGATCGATGTGATCGGTCTTGAGGCGTTTGAGGGAGGCCTCGGCATGGCGCAGGATATCGGCCTTTTTCAGTGACGCTTTGTCCATGTTGAACGAGTCTTCCATGCTGATGCCCACCTTGGTGACGATGACCACGTCATCACGTGCAACATGTCCCCGTTGTAGCCAGTTGCCGATCACGGTTTCCGATTCACCGCCGGAATGCCCAGGCACCCAGGCTGAATAGACGTTGGCAGTATCGATCAGGTTGAAGCCGGCATCGACAAAGGCATCCAGCAGGTCAAAGGCCACGGGTTCGGGGGCGGTCCAGCCCAGGACATTGCCGCCAAAGGCCAGGGGTGCCACGGAGAGACTGGAATTACCAAGATTTTGCTTCTTCATATGCTGCCTTTTCTTGTGGTTTGAACGGGATCTGGATGAAGGCGGACATTAGCATATTTTGGACAGCAGCATACACGCCGCACAGGATCCAATGTTCGAGGTGACGGTGGCGCAGCCACCTGTGGAGTACCGCATCGAGTGACCCCACGCCCAAGCCTGGCTGAAGTGGAAAATTGAATTGAGGTACACTGCAATCCCGACTCTTGCGGAACATCACACCATGAATCCCGGAATATCAAAGTCCGTCTTTTCCCTGCTCCTGCCTGCACTGGCACTGGCATTTAATGGTGCACTCGCCCAGGACACGCCAGCCGAATCCCTCCTGCGCTCCCGCAATGCCGAATTCACACGGGAAATCGTGCACGTCTCGGACAGCGTGTATACCGCCGTCGGCTACAGCCCGGCCAACGTGTCGATGATCGTTGGCAGGGATGGCATCATCCTGGTGGATACCGGCATGACACCACAGCACAGTGATGCTATCGCCGCCGCCTTTCGAGAAATCAGCAACCTGCCGCTTGCAGGCATCATCTATACCCATGGCCATGGCGACCATACCGGTGGCGCGCAGTCCTTCATCCAGGGTGCCCAGCCGGAAATCTGGGCGCGGGACAATTTCGGCAGCGAGGATCGGCCACTGGCTGCTGCCGGCCTGACAGTCCAGCAGCAGCGTGGTACAAGCCAGGCCGGCTTTGCCCTGCCGGATACCCTGCGCATCAACAACGGCATCGCCCCGCCCATGCGCCCCGGCCGGCCGAACGCTTTTGCCAATGCCGCAGGCAGCGATGGCAGCGCCCTCGACACAAGCCCCAACCGGACTTTTTCCGGCGCCCGGCAAACTCTGACGCTCGCAGGTATCTCACTCGAACTGGTTGCCGCACCCGGGGAAACCGACGACCAGTTGTATGTCTGGTTTCCCGCAGAGGAAGTCCTCTTTGCCGGTGACAATTACTACAAATCCTTTCCCAATCTTTACGCCATACGCGGCACACCCTACCGCGACGTCCTCGCCTGGTCACAAAGCCTGGATGCCATGCTGGCTGAAAACGCCGTCGCGGTCGTTCCCGGTCACACGCTCCCCGTCATCGGTCGGGAGAACACTCGCCAGGCATTGCAAAATTTCCGGGACGCCATTCGCTTCGTGCACGACAAGACAGTGGAAGGCATGAATCTTGGCATGACACCAGACGAGCTTGTGGATTACGTACAGCTGCCCGACCGGCTTCTTGCGGACCAGGACCTGGGTGAATACTACGGACGGGTAGCGTGGGCAGTACGTTCCATTTTCAATGGTTACCTGGGATGGTATGACGGTAATCCCAGCAACCTGTCACCCTTATCACCCCGCGAGGAAGCCGAAAAGATCGCCGCGCTGGCGGGTGGTCAGGCTGCATTGCTGGATAGCGCGAGGCAGTCGCTGGCCAATGGCGAGGCACAATGGGCGGCCCAGTTGTGCGACTACCTGCTGGCGCTGGATGAAAACGCCGCCGACGCCAAACTGGTCAAGGCAGATGCGTTGACAGTGCTGGCACGTGATTCGGTGAATGCGTTAGGCAGGAATTACTACCTCACGGTGGCACAGCAGCTGCGGATGGAGGCTGGGGAGATTTAACAGGACAAAAATTGGTGGGACTGGGTGGACTCGAACAGGGGACCGACCTCACCCTGCTCTTTATAACGACGTGGGGTGCGCTCTAAATCACCACCTGAGCTAGGGGTACAGGAAATTTGGTGGGACTGGGTGGACTCGAACCACCGACCTCACCCTTATCAGGGGTGCGCTCTAACCACCTGAGCTACAGTCCCAAATTTCCTGAAAGGAATCTCTAGAAAAAGAGAACGCGCATTATACTGATTACGCCTTGCCAGACAAGGGCTTTAGGCAGCTCGTTGTTTTGGTGGGAAAAACGTGAATCTCTGCACCGCCACACTGTATTTGCGCAGGACCCGGTATCCCAGAAACACCAGCGTCAGCCCCCCGTACAACACCGCATCGAAGTAGCTCGAGCGCACGATCCAGATCACGTGCATGCAGGCCAGGATCGCGCACGCATAGCTCAGGCGGTGCAGGCGCTTCCAGTTGCGGCCCAGCTTGCGCTGCGCGGCATTGAAGGATGTCGCTGCCAGCGGAGTCAGCAGCACGAACGCGGCGAAACCGATGGTGATGTATGGTCTTTCGCTGATTTCGCGCCCGACCGCGGAAAAATCCCAGCCCAGCAGGAACCACAGGAATACGATCAGGTGCAGGAAGACATAGAAATAGGCATACAGGCCGATCATGCGACGGAAGCGGAACAGCGAGGGCATGTTAAGCAGGTAGCGCAGCGGCGTGATGGCGAGTGACGCAATCAGCAGGCGGATCGCCCATTCCCCGGTCTGCAGCGACAGGAACTGCGCCGGATCAGGCCCAAGCAGATTTTCTCCGCCGCTGAAGGCAAGGTAGACGCCGTAGATCAGCCACGCGGCGGGGAGGAGGCAAAGCAGGAATACGGCGGGTTTGACCAGAAACTTCACGATGTCGAAAAAGGGATAAAACGATAAAGGGATAAAGCGTATGTCATTCTTGCAACTGTTCTTTTGGAAAAAAGGAGAACTCGAATAATCACAATAACCATACTACTCACAATTCCTGCTTTGTTTACGCTGTATCGTTTTATCTCTTTATCCCTTTATCCCTTTATCGGTCTTCAGTAGTTAGTCCGAAGGTCCATCCCCGCATACAGGCTCGCAACCTCTTCGTATCCGTTGAACATCATGGTATCGATGCGCCGCGGCATGAACAGGCTGGACGGCAGGCGCCTTTCACTGGCCTGGCTCCAGCGCGGGTGACTGACATTCGGGTTCACGTTGGCATAGAAACCATATTCGCGAGGCTGCAGATCGTTCCAGGTGTTGTTCGGCATGTCGCGGGTGAACTCGATCTTCACGATGGACTTGATGCTCTTGAAACCGTACTTCCAGGGGACAACGAGGCGCAATGGCGCGCCGTTCTGGGCCGGCAGGACGTCATCGTACAGGCCGGTTGCCATCAGGGTCAGCGGGTGCATGGCTTCGTCCATGCGCAGCCCCTCCTGGTAGGGCCAGTCGATGGTGGCAAAGCGTGAGCGCTGGGCCGGGAACTGGTCGCGGTCGACCAGGGTGGTGAACTTGACGAATTGCGCGTTGCCATTGGGCTCGAAACGGGACAGCAGGTCCTTCATGGGAATACCGATCCAGGGAATGACCATGGACCAGGCTTCGACGCAGCGCAGGCGGTAGACACGCTCCTCGAAGGTATGCGGCTTCAGTACGTCTTCCAGGTTGTAGGTGCCGGGCTTGGCACACTCCCCGGCCACTTCCACGGACCACGGATCGATGCGGAATTCACTGGCGTTATTGGAGGGGTCTTCCTTGCCGGTGCCGAACTCGTAGAAATTGTTGTACGTGGTGACATCGGAGAACGGCGTCAATTCTTCGTCGGTATTGAAGGAACCGGTTGCCGGCGCATCTTTCCTTGCCGCCACTTGCTGCACAAGCCAGTCGGGCCTGGAGGCCAGGTTGATATCGGCTGGGGCGCGTGCAAACAGGGAATCCCCTACCTGGGCACTGGCGGTGGGTGACAGCAGGCTGGCGCCCGCGGCACCGAGAGCCACATTGGCGCCGGTTTTCAGGAACTGGCGGCGAGCCTTGTACACCGACTCCGGCGTGATCTCTGAAGAGGGGATTTCCTTGCGTGTTTTGATGAGCATCGTGTTGGTCCCTTCTGGATAAAATACTGAACGAATGACTGTTACTGACTGTGACCCTGAATCTGGCCGGAAATTTCCCTATTGCTGCCTTTCTTTTTCCACCTGGCCCGGTGAGGGTAAATCCGGTTCGGCATGCACCTCTTCACTGTTGGCTGCATTATGACGTGTCAGTGCATCCAGGCGTGCGGCTTTGAGCCATTTTGCCCGGCGCACATACAGCGCCATGGCAGGGCCAGACAGCGCGTACATGATGGCCATGCTGAACAGCACAATGGGCGGATCCCATGACACGATAACGAATACCAGCACCACCAGGATCATGGCGATGAACGGTACCCGGTTTTTCATGTCCAGGTCCTTGAAACTGTAGTAGCGAATGTTGAGCACCATCAGGGCTCCCGCTGTAAAGGTCACGAATGCTGCCAGGAGAGCGACAAAGCCGGTGGGATCCACCTGGTTTTCATAAAGCGCCCACACCATGAACACCACCAGGCCGGCAGCAGAGGGGCTGGCGAGGCCGACAAAAAAGCGCTTGTCCTGGGTGCCGAGTTGAACGTTGAAGCGGGCCAGCCGCAGTGCTGCACAGGCGACATAAATAAAGCAGACCGTCCAGCCAGCCTTGCCCAAGGTGGACAGGGCCCAGCTGAAACAGATAAGGGCGGGGGCCACACCGAAAGCCAGCAGGTCTGACAGTGAATCGTACTGGGCGCCAAAGGCGCTCTGGGTATTGGTGAGCCGGGCAACACGGCCGTCGAGACCGTCCAGGAACATGGCCACGATGATGGCGACACAGGCATGGCGGAAATCACCGCCCATGCCGGCGATGACGGCATAGAAGCCGGCAAACATGGCTCCGGTGGTGAGCAGGTTCGGCAACAGGTAAATGCCGCGGCGGCGGACCTTGCGGCCGTCCTCCGATACCTCTTCTTCGTGATCATCAATCAGCAGGATGGATTCACCAGACTCGATGCCTTCCTGCTGTTGTGTGTTCTCGTGTTCGTCGCTCATGGCGCTGAATGTCCTGGAAGTAGGGCCAGGTCGGCGATTATACGCCCATAATCAGGTGAATTCTGCCCATTCAGGACAGCGCACTGGGGTAGTCCTGCAGATCGCCAAGCCCCACCCACGCTGGAAGCGCCCAATAAACGACGTTGAGCGTCTAGATAAATTAGACCCAAAAGGCATTTTTGACTAATATTGCCGCCCTGATTAATCAACCCGGCCATTAAGCGGCCGAAACAGTGGACCTTTCGGAGTAAAAATGAATTATTTCAACACTCTTCCCCTGCGTTTACAGCTGGAAGAGCTCGGGAAATGTCGTTTCATGGATTCAGCTGAATTCGCGGGCGGTGTCGACAAACTCAAGGGCAAGAAAGTCGTTATCCTGGGCTGCGGCGCCCAGGGCCTGAATCAGGGACTGAACATGCGCGACAGCGGCCTGGATATTTCCTACGCCCTGCGTGCGGCCGCCATCAAGGAAAAGCGCCAATCCTGGGTCAATGCCACCGAGAACAGCTTTAATGTCGGCACCTTCGAAGACCTGATTCCAACCGCCGACCTGGTACTGAACCTGACCCCGGATAAACAGCATACCGGCGTTATCGAGCAGGTCATGCCGCTGATGAAGAAAGGCGCATGCCTCGCCTACTCCCACGGTTTCAATATCGTCGAGGAAGGCATGCAGGTCCGGAAAGACATCACCGTTGTCATGGTTGCACCGAAATGTCCCGGCACCGAGGTCCGTGAGGAATACAAGCGTGGTTTCGGCGTTCCCACCCTGATCGCGGTACACCGTGAGAACGATCCCGACGGCGATGGCCTGGAAATCGCCAAGGCCTACGCGGCCGCTACCGGCGGTCACCGCGCGGGCGTGCTGGAATCCTCCTTCATTGCCGAAGTGAAATCCGACCTGATGGGCGAACAGACCATACTCTGCGGCATGCTGCAGACAGGCTCCATCCTGGGCTTCGAGAAGATGGTGGAAAAAGGCATCGCTCCCGCCTACGCCTCCAAACTGATCCAGCATGGCTGGGAAACCGTTTCCGAAGGCCTCAAACAAGGCGGCATTACCAACATGATGGACCGCCTGTCCAACCCTGCCAAGATCAAGGCCTTCCGGGTCAGCGAAGAACTGAAAGACATCCTGCGGCCCCTGTTCGAAAAACACATGGACGACATCATGGAAGGCAACTTCTCTGCCGGCATGATGGAGGACTGGGCGAACAACGACGCCAAATTGCTGGGCTGGCGCGAGGAAACCGGCCAGACCGCATTCGAGAAGTCCTCTGTCGACGGTGCACCCGAGATCAGTGAACAGGAATACTACGATCACGGCATCCTGATGGCGGCCATGATCAAGGCCGGCGTCGAGCTGTGTTTCGAAACCCTCACTGCGGCGGGTGTTATCGCGGAATCGGCCTATTACGAATCCCTGCACGAAGTACCGCTGATCGCCAATCTCATCGGTCGCAAGAAACTGTACGAGATGAACAAGGTGATCTCGGACACCGCCGAATATGGCTGCTACCTTTTCGCCAACGCTGCCGTGCCCATGCTGGAAGGTTTCATGAAGGGCGTGGATACCGACATCATCGGTGCCGGCCTCAAGGTGAAAGACAATGGCGTGGACGACCGCGAGCTTATCGAGGTCAATGCCGCCATCCGCAACCACCCGATCGAAGCCGTTGGCCGCAAGCTGCGTGGTTACATGACAGCAATGAAAAAAGTGGTTTAACGCTTCTCCAGGCAATAAAAAACCGGGCAATGCCCGGTTTTTTTTTGCTTGCTGTTATTACAGGCTGAGGACTTTCTCACCCCGTGCCACACCTGACACGCCAGTTCTGGCGACTTCGAGGATTGTTGTACCTTGAAGAGCCTGTATGAACCCGTCCAGTTTCTCGCTGGTGCCGGTGAGCTGGATGGTGTACATGGTCGGAGTCACGTCCACCACGTCACCGCGGAAGATATCCGCCACACGCTTGACCTCGGCGCGCTGGGCGCCGGTCGCCTTGACCTTGATCAGCATCAGTTCCCTTTCGATGTGACTGCCCTCGGTAAGGTCCACAAGTTTCGCCACGTCCACGATCTTGTTCAGGTGCTTGATGATCTGCTCGATCTTGCGGTCGTCGCCGATAGTGGTCAGCGTCAGGCGCGACAGTGTCGGATCCTCTGTCGGCGCCACGGTCAGTGAGTTGATATTATAGTTGCGCTGGGAGAACAGGCCGACGACTCGAGACAGGGCACCCGGCTGGTTTTCCATCAGTACAGATACGATGCGTCTCATGATCAGGTCCTCTCCGTCTTGCTCAAAAACATTTCACTCATGTAACCGCCGCGAATCGCCATCGGGTAAACATGCTCGTCGGGGTCGACTGACACGTCGATGAACACCAGGTCGTCCTTCATGGCGAAGGCTTCAGCCATTTTGGCGTCCAGCTCGCTCAGTTTGTCGATCCGCACGCCTTTATGGCCATAGGCTTCCGCCAGGGCGACAAAGTCAGGCAGCGAATCGGCGTAGGTGCTGGCGGAATGACGGCCGCCATACTGCATGTCCTGCCACTGCTTCACCATGCCGAGCGCCTTGTTGTTCAGGTTGACGATCTTGATGGGCAGCGCGCACTGCTTGCAGGTAGCCAATTCCTGAATATTCATCTGGATACTGCCCTCGCCCGTTACACAGGCAACCACGGCATCCGGAAAGGCCAGCTGAACACCCATGGCGGCTGGCAAGCCAAAGCCCATGGTGCCGAGGCCGCCGGAATTGATCCAGCGCCTTGGGAGGTCGAAGTGGTAATACTGTGCAGCGAACATCTGGTGCTGGCCGACATCCGACGTGATATAGGCCTGGCCATTGGTGGCCTTGTACAGGGCCTCAACCACCTGCTGCGGCTTGATGATGCCGCCCTCGCCCGGCGCGATGGCCAGGCACTGGCGCTCACGCCAGTGATCGATCTTTTTCCACCAGGCAGCCAGCGCTTCCTTGTCCTGCTTGATCTTGGAGGCCTCCACCTGCTCCAGCATTTCCTTGAGTACCGGGGCAACGGGGCCAACGATAGGGACATGGGCAGTCACGGTCTTGGAAATGGATGCCGGATCGATATCCACGTGCAGGATGGTGGCATCCGGACAGAACTTGCTGACATCGGAATTGGTGACGCGGTCATCGAAACGCGCACCGATCGCCAGGATAACGTCTGATTCGTGCATGGCCATGTTGGCTTCGTAGGTGCCGTGCATGCCGAGCATGCCCAGGAACTGCTTGTCCGTGGCAGGGTAGGCGCCAAGCCCCATCAGGGTATTGGTCACCGGGTAACCGAGTTTCTGCGCCAGTTTGGTCAGGAATTCGGCGCCGTCACCCAGTACCACGCCGCCGCCGGAATAGATGACCGGCTTTTTGGCGCTCATCAGGATTTCGACAGCCTTCTTGATCTGGCCGGAATGACCCTTGGTCGGCGGGTTGTAGGAGCGGATCCTGACTGTTTCCGGATATTCATACGGGAATGTCTCACCCGGATCGGTAACATCCTTGGGCACATCGATGACCACGGGACCGGGACGGCCAGTCGTGGCGATAAAGAAAGCCTGTTTGACGATCATGGGAATGTCTTCTGCCTTCTGCACCATGAAACTGTGTTTCACGACGGGACGGGAAACGCCGATCATGTCGGTTTCCTGGAAGGCGTCTGAGCCGATGGCGTCACGTGTGACCTGGCCGGAGATCACGACCATCGGGATGGAGTCCATGAAGGCGGTGGCAATGCCGGTAATGGCATTGGTGGCGCCGGGGCCTGACGTGACGAGCACAACGCCGGGTTTGCCTGTTGACCTGGCATAACCATCGGCCGCATGGGTGGCGGCCTGTTCGTGACGCACCAGCACATGATCCACCTTGTCCTGGTTGAAGATGGCATCGTATATGTGCAGGGCGGCACCGCCGGGGTAGCCGAATATCAGGTCCACGCCTTCATCGTGCAGGGCACGAATGAGCATGTCTCCACCGGAAAGCATTTCCACTGTTCTGTCCTCGTTGTTGCTTCGCTGATTAATGGGGTCAGATACCTATTTCTCTATGTATTTCTTAATATAGAAATAGGTATCTGGCCCCGAATTATTGGCACATAAAACAGACACAGACCTGCATGGCCTGCCCGTTGTTTCTTGCATCTTGTCTCTGTCTTGCCAGGCTCTGGTTGAACCTTTGAGGCCCGCCGCGAGATAACGCGCCGGGGAGCTTCCACGTGTTCTGAACCCGTTCCAAGTTCAGTAGGCAGTCAAAGCCGGTCTCTGGGGGTCAACCAACATCCATTTAGGATCGATTGGTCCTGGCGGCTGAACATGGGATCACCTGTCAGCCCGTCCACCTTTCTCCACATGAAGCCCGTATGAACTTCATATGCCGTGAATCACAGTAACCCTGTGAAGCATCGAGGCCGCACTTTAGGTGAATTCAGGGTTCGATGTCAAGGGAACGCAGGAATTCCTCGTCGTGCACATCGATAACCTGCTGGTAAAAAGAGGCAAACATCCCTTTGATCCAGGCCACGGCGGGGAAAATGCCGACGAATAGCAGGAGCAAGCCGACAAGGCACATGCCGGCGGCAATGAAGCCCAGCCAGATGACGTTGAACCAGAAGTCGCGCATCAGCTCCCAACTGGCATTGAAGGCCTCGCGGGGACCCAGGCCCTTGTCGATAACGAGGTACGGTGTGAGGATGCTGCGGCAGGCAATATAGATGCCGGGGAGTATCAGGCAGATGAACCCCAGGATGATGCATACCCAGACCAGCAGATTGGCGAGAATGATGTCGATGTAGAGCTCCCTGGAATCGAAGCCCCTGAGGACATCCTTCACTTCCATGCCGTCACCCCGCAGCGCCTGCAGGAAGACGAGATTGCTGCCGGCAGCGAATACCGGCTTGATGAGAATTGCAATGATGAACACCAGAAAGCCGTTTGTAGAATGTTCCTGGTCCATCCACCAGCCGGGGCCATAAAACCCACTGCGCATGACGGAGCCCTGGCCGAAGGAATCGAGGATGGAAAGAATGATGACAATGAGGATGCAGGGCCAGAAATACGCTTTCAGGATGCGCAGGCCGTCATCGATGGCTCTGGGTATTGTGACTGCGGGCATAGCTCACTCCTTGATCATCAAATAGTTCGTCCTGAACCAGTTGATTGTCGCCGGTGAATTCCTGGCGCAGATGCGTGGATCTGCTTGAATTTCACCGGCTCGCGCCAGCCTTCGGCTGCGGCGGCACAACCCTGTGCCGCTCATGCGCATTTTTCTACTTACTGGTATTCCGCCACGCGCTCCGCTTCCTCCAGGATGCGCAGCACATTCCCACTCCACAGCTTTGCGATAGTCTCTTCGCTATATCCGCGCCTGACAAGTTCCAGTGTCACACTGAAGGTTTCCATGGCGTTGTTCCACCCGGTGATGCCGCCACCGCCGCCGAAATCGGAGGAAATACCGACATGGTCGATCCCAATCAGGTTCACGGCGTAGTCGATGTGGTCAACAAAGAGATCAATGTCGGCCCCGCCGCCCTCTTTCACGTAGGGATTGAAGGCAACGACCTGGACCACGCCGCCGTTCTCCTTGAGCACACGTAACTGCTCATCGTCCAAGTTGCGTGGATGGTCGGCGACCGACTTGACGCTGGAATGGGAGGCAATGACCGGCGCCTTTGAATGTCGCGTGGCATCGAGCATGGTCTGCCGGGAAACGTGGCTGACATCCACGAGGATGCCCAGCCGATTCAGTTCCTCCACCACCCGGTAGCCGAAATCACTGAGGCCGCCATGCTCTTCCGGACCCGCATCACCAAACTGCGGCCGTGGCTGCGCGGAGTCGCCGATGGCGTTGTGGCCATTGTGCACCAGGGTCAGGTATCGGGCGCCCCGGCGGCGGTAATCCTCCAGCAGTGACAGGTCCTCGCCGAGGACGAAACCGTTTTCAATGCCTATCAGGGCGACCAGCTTGCCTTCGGCAAACAACTGCCGTGCTTCGGCCGCCGTTTGCGCCAACCCAATACGGTCGGGATACATGATGTCGGTCATGCGGTGTATGGCATCGAACTTGGCCACGGCATCGGCGATCGCCAGGCGATAGTTCTCAGGCGTTCTCGGCTGCTGGCCCACATAGACGATGAAAAAGGCGCCATCGAGCCCCCCCTCCTCCATGCTGTCGAGGTTCACCTGGGCCTCGGCCGTGGCAGGATCGAATTCGCTGGTCGCGAAATTCAGCGGGATATCCACATGGGTATCGATCGCCATGACGCGGTCATGAATTGCTCTAGCACGTTCAACGAGATCCGCCTCATCGGCGGCCAGCAGCGAGAAAGAATAAAAGATAAAAGATAAAAGAAAGGCCTTTTTTAGGATATTCATAGTCTTCAACGTCCTGGAATACTCCCGCGTTTAGGTAGTTTGTCCTCAGGCAAGGCGCTGGTGCACGGAGGGAGGGAGTGTACACGCCAGTACATGACCGACCGAGTACACGAGCAACGCCGCATGAGGACAAACTGACAAACGCCCGCAAACCGTTAATGCGTCATCGAATAGATGACGTAATTAACGGCAAATCGGTAAGCTAAAGCGGTCATGGGTTCGGGATAGCCGGGGGTATCCGCATGCTCCCACGCATCGCCCAGGTCCATGTTGTGGTTGATGGCCACCAGCAGGCGACCATGGTCATCATAGATGCCGCGCCAGTGCGGGTCGTAGCCATCCTGTTCATAGGTCACGCCGCGGTAGTAGGCGCCGAGACCGGGAATCTGGATTTTCGAATCGAGGTCGTACAGTACGTGGAAGACCTCGTCATCATCGGGTATGTCGAGTATCGGACGGTCGGGAAATACACGCTTCATGCCGATCTCGAACTGCGACCATTCATACGTGCCGTGAAAATCGTCGACCATCAGGAAGCCGCCCCGGAGCAGGTATTCACGCAGTTTCGCGGCTTCCTCCACGCTCAGTGACCAGCGTCCGACCTCCACGGCATACAGCCATGGAAAATCATAGATGGAATCGTCGGCAAGGTTGATGCGTTCGCCGCCTTCACCGTTGTAGAGCGCCACATTCGTGACATCCACATTGGTCAGGCGGGAAATACCCTCGGTCAGGAAATGCTCCGCTTCCGGCCAGTCCGTGGTCCAGGAACCCCTGCCCCAGCCGCCGCGGCCGCCGAGGCCGTTGCCGCCGTACTGCAGGCGGGCAAAATGGAACTCCGATCCGTTGGGGTCCGCCTGTGCATTCCCCTGCATGCGCGGCGGTCTGACAGTCATCGAGCCCACCCCCTGGGCGTACACACTGGCGCCGGCGCAAAGCATGACGACCATTATGA
>CAZVSC010000003.1:0-5881 GCA_964629325.1 uncultured Enterobacteriaceae bacterium | reverse complement strand
ATGACGACATTGTTCAGTGAGTGGCGGGATATATTGAAGATGGCGCGGCAATCCATACAGGGTAAGACCACGGAATCCGTGGCTTTATTCAACGACCTCGGGAGGTCTTTATCAAATGTCTTTATCAGGCGTGCCCCCAATATAAACCACTCTCCCGGCAAATAAAATGGCGCCGGTGGCGGCCCCGGGGTCAGAACCTGAAGGTATAGCTGAATTTCAGTGAAATATCGGAACCGGTGGAATGGAACTCGTTGTCCTTGTCGAAATCGGCAAGGCCGTAGTTGAACACCAGGAAAGCCTGGCGCCCGGCTTCCGGAATCCAGTGCAGGCGGGAGTTCAGGCCCATGACTTCGGACACGTTGTCATACTGGATCAGGTTGCTCCAGGACAGGGTCGAGGAGAACGCGATCTTGGCATCCAGTGTGACCAGGCGCACGGTGAAATTGCCGCTAGGCAGGTGAATCTCGTTTTCCGTATAGCCGATACCGATATCGTACTGCCGAGTCGGGCGCCAACTGATATCGGCGCCGCGTTGCAACCGGGTTCCATTGTAATAATCGCCAAAGCGCGTGTTCAGGCGCCCGGATATGGTGCGCTGGTCGCCGATCTGCCAGCCCAGCAGGTATTCGTTCCAGGTATAGTCACCCGCGGGTATGACCACGTTTCTGCTGCCGTCGGATGCACGGTTGATCGTGAAGTCGCGGCGCAGGATTTCGCGGCTCTGCATGATACGGGAGAACCAGCCGTCGCCGGAGTTGTTGTCGATGGTCAGGCGCAGGCCGCCATTTTCCTCGATAACCTTGCCATCCGTGAGGTCGCGGGACTGGTAAAAATCGTACCCGGCATACCAGGAACGGAAAAACCCGCCCGGCTCAAAGAACCAGCGATGCCCGAAATCCAGTCGATGGTCTTCCAGGTTGGTGCGACTGACAAATCCCATGGCCGGATCAAAATTATCCTCCACCTGTGTATAGGTGTAGGCGCCGCGCCAGCCCTGGTTGTTTGGGTAGCTGATGCCGACCCCCCAGGAGGCATCATCCCCGGAGACGCCATCGGTATCGGTTTGCTGGTAATAGGCGACGCCCTGGATGGTCTTGCCGCCCGGCAGGCGGGAATTGCGGTAGCGCAAATCCATACCCACGAGACTGTTGTCGATGTTTGACTGCGGATTACCCACCGTGGTGATTACCCCGATCTGGGATTCCGCCAGGACATTCAGGGCTGCACGTCCCACGAACATTTCCTGGGCCTCAACCCCATTCCGGGGGTCCTCATCCTGGCTGATCAGTAATGTGCCAATATTCCAGTCGCCAACCCGGCCGCTGATCTTGGCGCCGGCATTGATATCCACGGGCGCTCCGGAAGCACTCAGGCCGATACGCCGGGAAAAGAACGGCCTGCCGTTCTGCTGGGCCGCCCCCGGAATGGCCGGATTGCCGCCACCGCCCTGACCGCGGTCGAAACCGCCGGTACCGATCTGGCCGAACTCAAAGATGTCGGAATCACGGATGAAGAAATCACGTTTTTCCGGAAAGAAGAGACTGAAGCGCGTCAGGTTCACCTGCCTCGAGTCCACCTCCGTGGCGGAAAAATCCGTGTTGATGGTCAGCGCGGCATTGAGCTGCGGCGTTATCTTGTAAAACACGTCGAGCTGGGGCTCGAAACTTTCCTCTGTGGTACCCACTGCGCCGATGACGCGATCCTGGCGCATCACCATGGACGGCACGATGTCGAGCCCCCTGCCCTGACGCAGGCCCTGCAGGCCGGAGATGGTGCCGGCAATGCTCGGGTTGACCTGGCGGTTGCGCGACACCCAGGCGATGCTCTCGTTGTTGCGACGAATGGCGCGGCGAAAGTTGATGCCCCAGGAATCTGAATCAGGATTGAAGGAAATCGTCTGGAAGGGAATCCGCATCTCCCCGTACCAACCTGTCTCGTCACGGCTGGCGTCGGCCTGCCAGATGCCGTCCCAGCTGCTTTCCACCTGCGTGATGTTCTGGAACAGGCCCTCCCAGCGCACGCCATTGGCGTTCACCTCGAAGCGGTAACCGTTGCGGCGATCGAGGTAAGGATCAAGGACGACTGCCAGGATGTCGTCGGGCTGCAAACTCTGCCCCTGGCGCAGGATGTTGGCGCTGATCAGGCTGGGATCGGTTTCCCAGAAATGATGTGCGATGTAGAGCGCCTCGTCCGTGTAATAAATCCATATCTCGGTTTTTTCGGAGGGTTCGGCGTATTCCACCGGCTCGTACTGGTGAAAGTCATTGATGAGCAGTGCCCGGGACCAGACATCGTCATCGAGAACGCCATCGATGGTGGCCCGCTCGCTGAGCTTTGGAATCTCGATGGTCTTGCCGCCGTCACTGCCGGCGGTCAGTTGTGCCTGGACAGGAGATGCAGGGAACAGGGCGGCAACCAGCAGGGCCAATAGGATAAGTGTGGCAAATCTGCCCGGGGTGTCTTGCACGTGAGACGACTGCATCAACGTATCCGTCTGGTTATGGAACTGCCATGAAGGGGAAATTATAAAACAGCCCTGAGAATACCGAGCCGCAAAAGGAAAGCGCCAGAGGAAAAACCGCGCCTATGGCAGAATTTTCACAGTGCTTGCACAATCATGAAACTATTTTTTGTGCGTATTTACAGGCACACTGTAAAAAGACAAAAACATCAGGAACCCGACTCCTCTCCATGCAATTTTCCAGACACCTGCGCGACAGGGTGATCAACGGTGAAATCACCACATCCATACGTTTCTGGAAATATCCCCATGTCATGGCCGGCGGCCGTTACCGACTCGACCCCGGCGAGGTGATCGTCACCTCGATCCGCGAAATCAACTTCGACGATATTTCCGAGACCATGGCGATGGAATCCGGTTTTACCGGCGTGGGAGAACTGATGAAGACGGCCCAGCACGGCACCGGTCACCACATCTACCTCATCCGGTTTTACTATAAACGGGGGGATTAAGGATTTATTCCTCTTACCTCTATTTAAACTCCAGCCCTACACCGATCCGGTCGTACTGCTCTTTTTCAGCTTCCAGGCTCGCCAGCGTCAACGGATGCTTTCCCAGCCAGCCGCGTGGAAATTTCAGGGTGTAGATATGGCCTGTGACAGACAGTTCAGGCAAGTCTTCCTGGGGAATGTCCTCGCGGCGCCTGTGCAGCACCGTGGCCAGGCGCAGGCATACGAGGATGGGTACGAATGCGGCGATGGCCTTGTCGTCCATGTCGCCGAATTTTTCCTCGTACAGGCCCTTGCGATGTGAGCGTACAAGATTCGCGAGAATGTATTGCTCATACCGGCCAAACCCGGCGATATCGCCGTGGCGCAGCAGGTAATACCCGTGATGGTGATGGCTGGAGTGGGAAATACTCAACCCGATCTCGTGCAGCTGCGCGGCCCAGCGCAGCACCTTGGTGCGCGACACGCCAGGCAGGACCGGGCCGTCGATCTGCTTCCACAGGTACTGCGCGGTGGTCGCCACCCGTTTCGCCTGGTCGATGTCCACCTTGTACTGCTCCTGCAGTTTTTTCACGGTGCGCGCGCGTGAATCCTGGTCGCTGAGACGACCCACGGTATCGTAGAGCAGGCCTTCCTTGAGGGAATAATCGCTGACATGCATGGTGTCGATCTTCAGCTGGTCAAACACGGCCTGCAGGATGGCGATACCGGCTGGCAGCACCGAGGCGCGCGGAGCGGCAACGCCGGACAGCAGGCTCTTGTTGGTAACGACCTGGTCATACAGCCACTTCAGGGAGTTCTTGCTGATCACGGCACCGCCGTCGCGTTCGACCACCAGGTCGGCAATGGCGCGCGCGGTACCCGACGTACCATAAACAATGCGCCAGCCCATGCGCAGGTATACCTGCCTGATCACTTCGATCTCGGAACATGCTGCAACATAGACGCGCTGCATGTCCTTGCGGGTGATTTTTTCCGGCTTGCGGATGAATTGTTCGGTGAAGGTAACGCAGCCGACACTCAGGCTTTCCATGATGATGGGTTCCCAGTCCTGCCCGATGATGCACTCGGTGCTGCCGCCACCGATGTCGACCACCAGGCGATGGTTCTGGTCGTTGAGGACGGAATGGGACAGGCCCACGTAAACCAGGCGCGCCTCCTCGTAGCCGGAAATGATCTGGATGGGTGCGCCGAGAATCTGCTGGGCTTCCTTGATGAATGCGCCGGACTGGCGGGCGGTACGCAGTGACTTGGTGCCAACGGCCCGGATCTGGTCGGAGGGAATGTCGCGCAGGCGTTCAGCGAAACGTTTCAGGCAGTCCAGTGCGCGGGTCTGTGCCGCCACGGACAGATGACCATCGGCCATGATGCCCCTGGCCAGCTGCACCATCTCTTTTTCCCGGTCGACAATTTCCACTTTGCCATCCTGGACACGGGCGATGATCATGTGGAAGCTGTTTGACCCGAGGTCTACTGCGGCAAAATAGGGTGAAGCAACTGTCATGTGTGAGCCCGGTAGCCAGGCCCGACTTCAAAACGGCCTGTATGGCTCGATTATACAGTTATCCCGGCAGTGCCGCACAGGTGGACGCCAAGCAAGGTTCTACTCGACGGAAATAAACACCGGGTTCGAATAGAACCACAGGTCCTGCCACGGATCCTCTCCGGACGGATCCTGAACGGGTTCGAGTTCGCGGGTACTGGTGCCGCGCACGCGCAGGTACATCGGCTTGTCAGCCAGGAAAGTATGGCTGACATTGATGAATTCCCCGCGCCGGGTCCAGTTGCTCGCTGTAAACCTTCTTGCCACATGCGTAGTCGGATTGGTGTCGACGCTCTTGTCCGCGACGGTACCGTGAATTTCGCCGACGATGAGGTCGATGCGACTCACTGCCGGGTTGTCATCGTGGTGATTCGGTCCATCTGGATCTTTCACCGTGATGTCAACCGTGACTTCTTGCGGACCTGCCAGCTGCAACTCTCCTCCGATCGTGGCAGACGCATTACCCGCACTCGCCTCTACATGCATTTCTGACACCAGGTCACCGGTGGTGACAAAAACCCGGCCACTGCGCAGACCGTCCATGATGTCTTCGTAGCTCTTTTCAGCGTAAACGTAGGTCTTCGAATATTCACCAGGCCAGAAATCGACACGGCCTTCGGAGACATGGATATGGGAATCGGAGTTGGCGGTGATCCACCAGTGCCGGCCTTCGCCAAGCATGGAATCCCAGAATCCGCCCACTATCGCCGTCATCTGGTCGAATCCGCCATGTGTGGGATAAGCTCCGTAGGCACCCCTTGGGGCACCGACGAGGCCGGCAGCCTGGTGGCCGGGCGCGCCCGCCATTCCTACAGCCACTTCGGGAGCCGTGTCATTCCAGCCGCGCAGCTCCGCCGGCTCGTCGAGACCATAGACACGCAGATCACGGGCCGACCGGGACGGGTGATTGGCGATAACGATGGGTTTTGCCTCGAAACCGTCCATCAATTGCAGGGCTTCGAGCATGCGCGCCTCAGTGTTTCGGCCGGGATCCAGTGGCCAGGCCTCCCTGCTGTCGTATGTACTCTCGATCTCGTGCAGGTGTTCGCGCTCATCATGGGTATGCGCAATCATGACGGTCGAATGATCGGCACCGGGTGTGTTCAGTTCCATGCCATAGAACTGCAGCATGTCAGGTATCGCCTCGCGGGACAGCAGCAATTCGGGATAGGCCTGCTCGTAATTGACCTTGCTGTGGTTGGGACCGCCATGGTCCGTGGCCACCGCCCAGGACAGGCCATACAGGTGGCCCATCAGGTTGTTCATGGGAATCGGGTAGATGGCATCCCCGCCGATGATGGGCACAGGCGGCGAGGTGTCGGGTTCATAGCCGACACTGTAGCGACTGTGGATGTGGTGATCGCCCGC
>CAZVSC010000002.1:46988-111793 GCA_964629325.1 uncultured Enterobacteriaceae bacterium | reverse complement strand
TGGAGAACAGCCCTTCCTGGAAACTGCTAGAACCTGCCGCCCACGGTAAAGAACACCTGTGCCGGTTCCCCGACAAAGTAGCGGTCGCCCCCGAAACCCGAATAATCCGCACGCTCCGCATAATCCGTGTCGAACAGGTTTGTCACCCTTGCTGCGAAATACCAGTCATCGGCAGAGTCGTACCGGTAGCGCAGGTTGAAGACATCGTGGCCCTCGTAGGAATGCAGGTTCTGCTCGTCCGTGTAGTAATCATCCATGTGCACCCATTCGAGATTCAGGCTGTTCCTGGCGTTCACCTGCCAGTTCAGCTGCACGTTGCCCACCAGTTTCGGTGCCGTATCCATGTCCTTGCCGTCGAGCATTACGGTCACGCCAAGAGGAGCGATATTGGATTCATAGGTATGACGCGCGTAGCTGGCAACCACGTTCAGTGACAGGTTGTCGGCCAGGGCGAACAGTGAATTGAATTCCAGGCCCCGATGGGCAGTTTCACCACCGCTGACGTTGTTGCGGGAGCTGTCCTGGAAAATCACGTCCTCAAGCTTCATGTAGTAGGCACTGACGGTATACGACGCGATGCCGTGGTTGGCCCGGTAGCCCACTTCGAAGCTGTCCACCTTTTCCGAATCCAGGTCCGCCACGGTCTGGTTTGCCTGCAACCGGTAAAGCTCGGTGGCCTGGGGTGCGCGAAAAGCGAAAGCGGCGTTGGCATAGAACTGGGAAGCGGCATCGAAGTCGTGGATCCAGCCAATCTGCGCGGTAACGTTGTCGAAATCATCGGAGCGGTCTGCTGGCCTGCTGTAGCGGCAACCGGCGCCCGGGCACGGCGTGCCGTTCTCGGCCGTGTTGCCGTCGATCATCAGGTTGTCGTACTCATACTCGAGGAATTCATAGCGCAGCGCCAGGCTGACCTGGTCCTGCTCCGACATCTGGAACTTCAGCAAGGCATAGGGCGACCACATGGTGGCATCGACTTCGAAGTCATACTGCTTGCCTGTCGGGAACGGACCGAAGCCGCCATCCTGGGTCTGTTTCAGGTAACCCTGGGTACTTTCCATATCCAGGCCGAAGGTCACGTTCAGTGTTTCACTGGCGTCAAAACCGTACATGCTCTGCAAACCCACGGAATGATGGCCGTTTTCTTCCAGCGGTGTGCCCGGCAGGAAATGCATGAGGAAGGTCATGTCGGTATTGCGGTAATACGGCGTCAGCATCCAGGTGCCGTTTTCAGTGTCACCCTCGATGCGGGAATGCAGACGGATACTCTGGGCATCACGGAACGCCTCGGGGTTGCCGTTTTCCCTCTTGCGCGATTCATCCTTGTAGGCCTCGAAGCCTTCCAGGTAGCCGGCGGTTTCCTGGTTGAGATTGGTGGCAGCAAAGACCGTGGAAATACGGATGTTGCCGCCATCATACTGATGGCCCACGTTGACCTTTTGCTGGTCGAAGCCGGAATCGTCCTTGTAGCCGCCATCGCTGGCGCCGTTGAACCAGACACCGAAGGCGTGCTCGCCGGATACGCTGCGTGTCCCGATGTTGACCCGGCCGTACTCATTGGGACCGGCATCGATGGAAATCTCTGTCCCGGAATCACCCGCCAGGGTCGGGCTGACCACGTTGATGGCGCCATAGAGCGCGTTCACGCCAAACAACACGCTGCCGGGGCCGCGCATGATTTCGATGGCGCCCGCCTGTTCACTGTTGGCCTCGAACAGTTGGTTGACGTTGCAGAATCCGGAGCCGCGCAGCGGGATGCCGTCCTGTGCTGTCTGGAAGGCGCCGCAACTGCCGGCGCCGGTGAGTACCGGTGAACGGATACCCATCAGGGATTCCTGGCCATTGCCGCGGTTGAACACGACTCCCGGCACCGTATTGAGCACTTCACCAATGTGAACATGCTTGAAGGTTTCCAGCAGCGTGGCATCGAGGGCATAAATACTGGCGGGAATATCCTGGAGAGCGGTTTCCTGGCGATCGGAAGTGACCAGGATCGTTTCCAGGATATTGCCCTGGGCCAGTACCGCGCCGGCGGAAGATGCCAGCAGGCCGCCGGTAACGAGACGAATGGCAACTTGAATGGGATGGTGTCTGAAGCGGGTGTTCATGTAATGCTCTCCCCCGAAATGAACGTGATGTGGCTACTGCCCGGCCTTGCGGTATCACCGGACAGTGAAAGTTTGCTATATTCTGCACAAATCATGCTGTAAACCAATAAGTTACATCAGGAAAAAGCTGATTTTTTCCTGATGTAGCGCTTTGTACTCCATACCAACCTTCGAGTACTCCTCTTGAACCAGTTTTTTATCAACAATATCCGCGTCGACGCCGACCGTTGCCGGGTCTTTCGTGATGGCGAAATACTATCCCTGGAGCCCAGGGTCATCCAGGTGCTGGTCTTCCTTGCCCGCCACGCGGGTGAAGTGGTTTCGCACCAGATCCTGCTTGATGCCATCTGGACCAACACCATCGTCGAGCCCAGCGCCCTGCAGCGCTGCATCGCACAGTTACGCAAGGCCTTCCGGGATGACGCCCGCCAGCAACGGGTCATAGCCACCTATCCCAAGAAAGGCTACAGCCTGGTCGCCGGGGTCCGCTGGCAGGATGAACGACCAGGGAATCAGGCGCAGGATCGGAAACCCCGGTACAGGCCGGCGCTGGCGGCGGGTATCGCGGCCGTCCTGTTGCTGGCACTCGGATTAGCCGTCCTGGCACCGACGCATGACACCCGCGCACCCGAAAGTGTGGCCGCCTCGCTGGATGCCCCATTCACAGGCCGCCGGACGCCAGTGGCCCGCCAGGCCCTGATCGCCGCCATCACCAATCCCGATGATTTTCCCGTGTATTCCCCGGATGGTCGCTACGTGGTCTACCCGCGCTATCTCGAGGAGCGTCGTGCCCACCTCTGGGCCAGGGACCTGGCCTACGGCAACGATTTCCTGCTGACCGAGGAAGCCGGTGTATACGAGCACCTGGCATGGTCGGCCGACAGCAGTCAGCTGGTTTTCGTGGACGCCTCCTGCCTGCTGGAACGCTGCGCAGAGCGCCAATGTGCCTCCCTGAAATCGGTATCGATCTCCCAGTCGGAAACCAACATATTGTCGGTGCAGAAACTGATCGAATGCAGTCCCTACCGCCTGCTGTCACCGGAATGGTTGAATGGCCGTGATCTGGTCGTGATCGAAATGAACGAGAACGAAGCGATGCTGTCACGCTTCGACATCCGCACAAAGTCGCGGGAAGAACTCTACCAGAGCCATGACATGCTGCCGTACCACCTCAGTTATTCACGCCAGACAACCACGCTGACCATCATGGCCATCAATCCATACGGCAGGAAGGAATTGTTGTTCCTCGATACCCGTACCGGCACATTGAACCGGAACGAGACCGCCGAGTTCGTTCCGGATGAAAACTGGTATCCCAGTTCCACCCCTTTGTAAGGACAAAAAGCCGAAAGCTGAAAGCAACAATGTCTTTTTCGCTTTTTGCCTTCAGCTTTTAGCATTCAGCCTTTATCCTTCACTTCCCAGCAATCCAGTAGTTAATCGCGATGCCCCTATTTCCCGAACAAGTTGAAGGCCTCCAGCTTCAACTGCAAGCCATTGCCGGCCTCGACTCCATCCTCGCCGCCGAGAAATTCGCCCATATCGATAACGAGATGATCGACATAATGCTCGACCAGAGCAGCCGCTTTGCCGAGGAAAAGCTGGCACCTCTCGCCGCCGCTGGTGATATCGCCGGCTGCAGGCTGGAAAACGGCAGGGTCCTGTTGCCGCCCGGCACACGCGAGGTTTACCAGGAATGGTGTGAACTCGGCTTTCCCACCCTGGCCCTGCCCCTGGATAGGGACGGGCTCGAATTTCCCAACGTCGTGCAGAGCGCCGTTCAGGAAATTCTCGATGGCGCCAACCTTGCCTTCGGCATGATGGGTATCAACCTGCGTTGCGCCGTCCGCGCCCTGCTCGCCAACGCACCTGCGGAGCTCGTGGATCAGTGGGTGCCAGGACTGATCGCAGGCGAAATATCTTCCACCATAGTCATCAGCGAACCCCAGGCCGGTTCTGACGTGGGCAGGATCCGCACAATGGCCACCCCCGGGGATGACGGTCTCTGGACCCTGAACGGCAGCAAGATATGGATCTCCTACGCTGATCACGATGCCACCGGGCAGATCGTGCACCTGGTGCTGGCACGGGTGCCTTCCGAAGAGATCGGCACGCGTGCACTCGGGCTGTTTGCCGTGCCGCGCACCCGCGAAGACGGCAGTGTCAACGGCCTCAACGTGTCGCGCCTGGAACACAAGATGGGACTGCATGCCTCGCCAACCTGCGTCCTGGAACTGGACAATGCCAGGGGCCACCTGATTGGAGAGGCCGGACGCGGATTGCAGGCGCTGTTCGTCATGATGAACGGGATGCGGCTCGCCGTCGGCGTGCAGGGCGCGGCCGTGGCCAATGTCGCGACCCTGCATGCACTCAACTACGCAAGGGAGCGTCCCCAGGGCGGTCGCCCGGATGCACCTGCCGTGATGATCAGTGAACACGCCGACGTGAAACGCATGCTGCTCGAGATGACCGCCTCCAGCGAAATGATCCGGGCACTGTCCCTGAAGACGGCGGCCCTGCTCGACCAGGCCGACATCAATGAAGGGGACGCGGCAGCCGGATACCTGAAACTGGGTGAACTGCTGCTGCCCCTGGCCAAGACCCTGGGTGCGGAATCCGCATTCCATGTCGCCAGCCAGGGCATCCAGGTCCTCGGTGGATATGGTTACACCAACGATTATCCAATTGAGCGCATGGCCCGCGACATTCGTGTTGCTTCTATATATGAAGGGACCAGCGGCATCCAGGCACTGGACTTCGTCAAGCGCAAGGTCGTTGGGGACCAGGGAGCAACACTGACCGCCTTGCTGGACATGATTCGCAGCGACCTCGGCAATACCGCGGATGACAATCCGTTGAAGGCCGGGGTAAACGCCTGTGCGGATATCGTGGCCGGCACCCTGGACAGCCTGCTCGGCAACAGTGCCGGCAATCCCGCCAGCGTGGAACCCGGTGCCTACCATTTCCTCAGCCTCAACGGACTGCTGGTCATGCACTGGCTTGGCATGCAGTTGTATACCGCTGCCGGTGCGGCCACACCTTACCAGCAGCGCCTGCGCGCGGCCCTGTCCCAGGCTGCCACCGGACTGGCTGAATCCGCGGCCACGCTGGCGCGGCGGGCCTTGCAAGCGGGCACGGACCTGCGCCTGTAGGCTACAAAAAGCCAGCCAAATTCCATTTGATTCTGGCCCCGGCTTTCGCTACTTTAAACGCCCTTCGTCTTTAATTAGAACCCAGATAAAAATACGAAAGCATTGCCAATTTCCATCAGGGAGATCCCAGTATGAAAGAATACCAACTGTTTATTGACGGCAAGTACACGCCATCCAAGTCGGGTAAATACAGCGACGACATGAACCCCGCCAACAACGAGGTATACGCCAAGGTACAGAACGCCCAGAAAGAAGACCTGGAAACAGTACTGGCTTCTTCCCAGAAGGCCTTTGCAACCTGGAAGGACATGCCGCCTTCTGCACGTGAGAAGCTCTTTCTCGACGCCGCCGACCTGATGGAAGAACGTGCCGCCGAACTGCGCGACGTCCTTATAGACGAAGCCGGTTCGACCATGCTGAAGGCCGGTTATGAAACCCACCACACCCCCGATTTCCTGCGCTCAATGGCTGGCGAATGCCGCCGCATCAAGGGCGAGACCTATGCCTCCAACTACCCGGGCGTAAAATCCTTCTGCATCCGCCGCCCGCTGGGCGTGACCGTGGCCATCGCCCCGTTCAACTTCCCGCTGCTGCTGGGTGTACGCAAGATCGGCTTCTCGCTGGCCGCCGGCAACACCATGGTACTCAAGCCCTCGGAAATGACTCCCGTCATCGGCCTGAAACTGGGTGAGCTTTTTGCCGATGCCGGCTTCCCGCCGGGCGTGTTGAACGTGATCCCGGCCCAGGGCGCCGAACTGGGCGACGGCCTGATCACCGACAAGCGCGTCAAGTTCATCACCTTTACCGGCTCCAGCCGCGTCGGCTGGCAGGTAGGCGCCACAGCGGCCGCGGCCGGCAAGCGCTTTGCCCTGGAAATGGGCGGCAAGAACCCGATCATCGTGCTCAACGACGCCGATGTGGATTACGCTGTCGATACCGCGGCATTCTCCAACTTCATGCACCAGGGCCAGATCTGCATGACCGGCTCTCGCGTGATCGTCGAAGAAGGTGTATACGACGAATTCGTGGAAAAACTGGCGAAGAAAGTGGAAAAAATTCCGTATGGCGCCGATCCGCGCACCCCCGGCCTCATCGTCGGCCCGCTCATCCGCACCACGCAGCCGGCCTTCATCAAGGAGCATCTGACTGCCGCTGTCGATGCCGGCGCCAAACTGGTTGTCGGTGGCGATTACGACGGCAATGTGTTCCAGCCCAGCGTCTGCGCCGACGTCACTTCCAGCATGAGCCTGTTCAAGACCGAGGTGTTCGGACCGCTGGCCGCCGTCATCAAGGCCAAGGACCATGTCGATGCCGTGCATCTGGCCAACGACGTCGACTACGGCCTGTCCTCCGCCGTCATCACCAACGACATGCAGAAGATATGGTACTGCATCGAAAACCTGGAAACCGGCATGGTGCACATCAATGGTCCGTCAGTACGTGACGAACCCGTCATCCCGTTCGGCGGTGTGAAGAACTCCTCCTACGGCCGCGAAGGTGGACACTTCTCCATCGACGAATGCACCGAGCTGAAATGGGTCACCATGCAAACCGGGCAGAATAAATATCCGTTCTAACCAGGAAAAGGGCCTTCGGGCCCTTTTTCTTTGGTGTAGAACGGACTGCCAGTCAGCAGTAACTACTGCGCTCGCCCGGGTTTCGTTAGAAAATTTTTCCAAACCGGTTACTTACTATTTGTAAGCGCCCTGCTCTGGAAAAATGTATTGTCTCACCCGGCCATCGCTCGTGACGCTACCTGATTCCATCAAGTACCAAATTTACTGAAACTAAAATCCAGCGCGGGCCCCGGGCTGGCGCACGCGGTCGATGACCAGCGTCCTGTCCCGCGCCGTCGTGATGGCGCTCAGCAGCATGGCATGTTCGCCGTTTTTGGCAGGCCACCCCTCGAGCGTCACCACCTCCCCCACCTGGGCGATGTCCCTGGCGATGCCCATGCGATCCCAGCGCCCCGGCGACATGCTTTCGACAGCCCAGAGTTCAATGCTGCCATCCGCATTGATCACCTCCAGCTCCATCATGATGTGCGGCTGCCTGAACTCGAAGTATGTCAGCACACCCGATATGTCTATACGGTTATCAATACTGTAAATGGCAAAGGAATGGTGGGCCGAAACAGCCATGCTGAAAAGTAGCGATACCAGCAGGCAGGGCAGCCATGATTTTTTCATCGTCATCTCCGCTTATCCTGTACACTTCACATTCACTAGAACGCTTCAAGCTGTATTCCGTTGACTGCAAATGACCGCCTGGTTTCAACAACGATTCGCCCCCGCTGACGGCACCTTCCTTTGCGATGCGAATGACATTCCCCACGGGCAGGTGCTGGAATTCCGTTTCGGCGGCGATTCCCCGTTTGCATTTCGCATGTTCATCTATAACGACCAGGGAAATTTCAGGGCCTTCAGGAATTCCTGCCCGCATTTCGACGTGCCCCTGAACCATTTGCCGGAAGAGCTGTTCTCCCCGGACGGCCGCTTCTTCGTGTGCATGACCCACAATGCGCAGTTCGACAAGCATAGCGGCCTGTGTGTTGCGGGACCCTGTGCCGGCGAGGCACTGGAAAGCATTCCATTGCGCCGGGACGGCGATCACCTGTTGGTAGGCTCCTCCTGATTTACCGACGCCTGGACAGATCCGTGTAAACCAGGGTAGTGAAACGTTCCGGTGTGATCGCCCCTGCAGCACGGGCGGCATCGAAAGCCGCTGTTGGCCTGGCGGCAAGCACCTCCTCCAGCGACATGCCCCGGTCGATCATGGCCTGTATGGCAGCACTGACATCGGCGAACATGTCCAGCTGCATCCGGACCTGTTCAAAAGGCACCAACGGACCGAGGTGCCCGGCGATCAACCGGGTGTCCGCATCCGCAATTTCCAAGACGCGTCGCGACGCCTGCGTCATCCCGTCCACGCTGCCGCCGTCGTCGATGCCGATATTCGGGTAGCGCAGGTTGGACGGCACGTCGCCGATATGCAGGATGTTGGCGCGCTTGAGAAAGATCATGGAATCATGGTCGGTATGGGCGGGCTCAGGCCAGAAAATTTCCACTTCTTCGCCATTCATGTGCAGAGTCAGTGAGTCGCTGTACGTCAGCTCAGGCAGGTTGCCATTGCCGATGGCCTCCATGCGCGGGCGCATGTTGTCCTGGGAGATGACGGTGGCGCCAATGGCCTTCATGGCGTCATTGCCGGCAGTATGGTCGCCATGCATGTGGGTGTTCACCACATACCGAATCGGGGCATCACTGATTGCCCGCACCGCGGCCACCAGCTTGTCATGCATGGGGGCGTACATGGAATCCACCAGGAGAACACCATCAGGCCCCGACAGCACCAGCACGTTGCCCTGCGCAGGCCCGCCCATCAGGATGTGCACATTGTCCTCGAGCTGTACGGTGCGAATTTCTATTGCTTCAAAATCCAGACCGCCCTGAGCCCAGGCCAAGGCTGTTTGAAGGCACAGCAGCGGGAATAGCAAATATTTGAATGGATTAATTTTCATGAACCAGCCCCCCCGGCGGACATCGTCCGCCCAACAAAGCCCCGCGCCGGCAGCGTTACGAACGAAGGCGGCTTGAGGCGCTTAAGCGCACAGGGAGGGAGTGTACACGAAGTACATGACCGACTGAGCACTTAAGCAACGAAAAGTCGGCGAGTGCAGTAGCTGCTGCGATCCTCTTTCAGAACCGAAACGTGTAGTTGAACTTCAGTGATAAATCCATGTTTATGGATGAAAAATCATTATCCTTGTCAGGATCAATCATGCCCCAGTTGAGCACGAGGAAGCCTTCCTGCCCGGCGGTCGGAATCCAGCGCAACCGGCTGTTGATGCCGATACCTTCTGACACATTGTCGTACTGGATGCGGTTGGACCAGCTCAGCTCCGGCGTGAAATTGATCAGTGTGGTGAAATTCATCAACCGCACGGTGAAATGCCCTTCAGGCAGGTGGATTTCGTTTTCGGAAATATTGAGCCCCAGGTTGTAGCGGTTGCTGGGCTGCCAGCGCACACCGACACTGCGGGAGAAATTGTTGCCGCCGAAATAATCGCCCCAGGTGACGCGCAGTGAACCTGACAGGCGCCGGCGCCCGGCGAAACTGATGCCGGCGGAGCCCTGGGTAAAGGCATAGTCGCCGACCGGGATGACGATATTGCCGCTGCCATTGGAAGCGCGGTAGATGGTGAATGGCCTGCTCAGCACTTCACGGGTGCGTATCAGGCTGATATCAACGGCATCCCCGGAATTGTTGTTGGCGTTGGCGCGAATATCCTTGATCTCGGAGACCAGCCTGCCGCTGTCCAGGTCGCTGTTGCGATAGGCATCGAATCCCGCGTAAACAGAGCGCACCCTGCCGCCCGGGGCGAGGAATTTGCGGTAGCCGAAGTCCAGGGCATGGTCTTCGATACCCCGCTGGTTGACGAATCCCATGGCGGGATTGAAATTGTCCTCGATTTGCTTGTACCGGTAACCGCCGCGCCATCCGGCCGTATTCGGCGAACTCAGGCCGAATCCCCAGGACGCGTCATCGCCAGAGATGCCGTCGGTATCCGTCTGCTGGTACCACGCCTCCCCTTCCACGATCCTGTTGCCCGGCAACCGGGAGTTGCGATAGCGGAAATCGGCGCCGACGAGACTGTTGTCGATATTCGAGCGCGGGTCGCCGCTGGTGGCGATCACGCCCAACAGGGATTCGCTGAGTACATTGAGCGCCGCGCGACCGACAAATACCGTCTGGTTGTCCAGGCCGGTCGCGTCATCCCCATCCTGGTTGACCACGAGGGCGCCGACGTCCCAGTCGCCTGTCCTGCCACTGATCTTGCCGCCGGCATTGATATCCACCGGCGTGCCGCCAGGGCTGAGTCCAATCGTACGGGAAAAGAACGGCCGCCCGTTCTGCAGCGCCGAATTCGGCATCGCGTCATTGCCTTCCTCGTTGAAATTGGCGCCGACGCCGATGCGCCCGAACTGGAAAATATCCGCATCGCGGATGAAGAAATCCCGCTGTTCGGGAAAGAACAGGTTGAAGCGGGTCAGGTTGACCTGCCGGGAGTCCACTTCCGTGGCGGAAAAATCCGTGTTCAGGGTCAGCGCGGCGTTCAACTGGGGGGTAATCTTGTAGAACATGTCCAACTGCGGCTCGAGCGCATCGTCCTCGTAACCGTTCGGGCCGAAAACACGCTCGCGACGCATGACGATGTAGGGCACTACATCGAGGCCCAGGCCCTGCTGGATGCCGGTCAGGCCGGTGGCATTGCCGGCGATGCTGGGATTGATGAGGCGGTTGCGTGAAATCCAGCCGATTTCTTCCTGATTGCGGCGGATGGTGCGGCGGAAGTTGATACCCCACTCGGTATTTGCCGGATCGAAGGACAGGGTCTGGTAGGGAATGCGCAGTTCGGTGGTCCAGCCCTCGGCATCGATACTGGAGCCGGCCTGCCAGATGCCCTCCCAGTTCCTGTCCACACCGGAGACATTCTGGTAGATACCGTCCACACGCACGCCATTGGCGTTGATCTCGAAGATGAAACCGCTGCGCCGGTCCAGGTAGGGATCCAGCATGATATTGAAGGAATCGTCGTTGGGAAGGCCCTGGCCCTGTAATAAGACGTTGGCTGTTATCAGCGAGGGATCGTCCTCGTACATGCGCGCGCCGACGTAGAGCGCATCGGTGGAGTAGAACACGCGCACCTCGGTGCGCTGGCTGGGCTCAGCGTATTCGAAGGGTGCCATCTGGTGGAAGTCGGTGATGACCGCCGCCCGTTCCCAGACGTTGTCATCGAGGCGGCCGTCGATGCGGATAGCGTTATCGTTGAGCTCTGGTACGACGAAGGATTTGCCGCCCGTGATGCCGCCCAGGGGAACACCATCCTGCCCGAGCACGGCAGGCACGACGATACATGCCGCAAGCAGCAACAGGCACCGGCCTGCACTAAAGTGAAACATGCTCAAGACTTCCCCTGTTGGTACAACCAAAGCGGCTAATTTACGGACGAAAGATGGAATCAATATGAACGGCCGTCTTCAGCGGGTGTTAACAGAGCCTTCAGCGGGCGTTAACAGAGACCTCAGCGGTTGTTAACAGAGCCTTCAGCGGCTGTTAAAAGAGCCTTCAGCGGCAACTATGAAAGCTTGAAGACTTTTTCCGCCACGTCCTGGTAGAACAGCTTCTTGTCCGCATCAGGAATGGCCATGTTGTCCAGGTCGACCACTTCCTGCAGGACATACTGGTACGGATAGTCCATCGCGTACATGGTGCGGTCGACGCCGATCTGCTGCTGGCAGAATCGCACCGCCGGCTCCCACGCCATGCCGCTGCAGGTGATGTAGACGTTTTCCTTCAGGTAGTCGCTGACCTTTTTCTTGAGCGGCTTGAGTGTCTCATAACGCTTCGAGGTCACCTGGGCGTTGTGCATGAAGTCCAGGCGATACATCCAGTACGGCAGCGCTTCACCCATGTGGCCGATGATGAATTGCAGTTTCGGGAAGCGGTCAAACACGCCGGCGGTGATGATGCGCAGCATGTGCAGGCCGGTTTCGACGCCAAACCCGAAGATGGCGCCGTCCAGGCCCACCTCGAGCATGGGCTCGATCATCGCCTTCGGCGGCGTATTCGGATGCAGGTAGACGGGCATGTCCAGGGACTCCGCAGCCTCGAACAGCGGCCAGAACTTTTTATCGCTGAGGTATTCCCCGTGCGTATGGGAATTGATGATGATGCCGCGAAAGCCCAGGGCCTGGCAGCGCTGGATTTCCTGCGCGGCAACGTCAGGCGCCTGTGGTGCCACGGCACAGAGAGCCGCGTAGCGGTCGGGATGCCGGTCGACCGCTTCCTTCACCATGTCGTTGCTGTCCCTGGCCACCCGGATCGCAGTGTCCCGGTCGAATACCTGCACACCCGGTGAGGTCAGGGAAAGTACGGCAAAGTCGATGCCGGCGGCGTCCATGTCGGCAATACGCTCGTCGTCGAGGTCCGCCAGCTTGCGGCGCACCGTCACTGGCCGCGGTTCCATGGAACTGCCGTAGAAACCCCACAGGCTGCTGAAGCCGGGATCGTCCAGCTTGCGGGTTTCGTACAAATCCCGGTACATATCCATCATTTCCTGAGGTGCCCAGGCTTCCTCAGTGGCGATACGCCGGTACTTGTCGCTGAAGGGAATGTTGGCCATGCAAAGCTCCGAAAAATGGCAGTAAAGCGGCGCAGTATAGCGAAAAAATTTTACTCCAACCCCCCTTTTGGTCCATCATTACGCCCCCAAATTACTCACCCCTATTTATTTGCAGGAGTCTCTCCGTGGCTGAAGCGAAACATCTGAAGACCGACCCACTTACCCATTACCCGGAATTGCAGCTTTTCATCGCCGGTGAGTGGATTTCGAAGGGATCGCGTAAATCAGAGCCCGTCCTGAACCCGGCTACCGGTGAAGTGCTGGGTGAACTGCCCCACGCCACCGAGGAAGATCTCGATCGCGCACTGACTGCCGCCGCGGAAGGTTTCAGGGTCTGGCGCGCCAAGCTGCCCGAAGAAAGAAGCGCGGTACTGCGCAAGGCCGCCTCGCTGATGCGTGAACGCGGAGAACAGATCACGACCGTGGCAACCCTGGAGTCCGGCAAACCGATCCTGCAGTCGCGGATCGAGCTGAAGATGTCGACCGACGTGCTCGACTGGTATGCCGAGGAAGGCCGCCGCGCCTATGGACGTGTGCTGGCCCAGCGTCAGCCCGGCTCGCGCATGTACGTGGTCAAGGAACCGGTGGGACCGGTTGCCGCCTTTGCCCCCTGGAATTTCCCGCAGGGCAACCCGGCCCGCAAGATGGGCGCCTCCCTGGGCGCCGGCTGCTCCTGTGTCTTCAAGCCGGCGGAAGACACGCCGGCCACCGCCCTGCTGATGGCCAAATGCCTGCAGGATGCCGGATTGCCGGATGGCGTGTTGTCGATCGTCTTCGGCGTGCCCCACGTGGTGTCCACTTACCTGCTGAACTCGCCCATCATTCGCAAGATGTCATTCACCGGCTCTGTGCCGGTCGGCAAGTCACTGATGAAACTGGCGGCAGACAAAATGATCCGTACGACCATGGAACTGGGCGGGCATGCACCGGTGCTTGTCTTTGCGGATGCCGATGTCGAGGCAGTGCTGAAAATGGCCGTGGCGGCAAAATTCCGCAATGGCGGCCAGGTCTGCGTGTCCCCGACCCGCTTCCTGGTGCACGAATCCATCTTCGACAAGTTTGTCGAAGGCTTCACCGCGAAAACCAAAGAGATCAAGGTGGGCAACCCCCTGGACGAAAACAACCAGATGGGGCCGCTTATTCACGCGCGCCGGCTGGAAGCCATCAGCAGCATCATCGATGATGCCGTGCAGGCTGGCGCCACTCTGGAAACGGGCGGCGCACCCATCGATGGCCCAGGCTATTTCTACCAGCCTACCGTGCTGTCCAACGTGCCGCACAGTGCCCGCATCATGAACGAGGAGCCGTTCGGGCCGGTGGCCATCATCAACCGGTTCAGCGACTTCGACGCGGTCATCAGCGAAGCCAACCGCCTGCCGTACGGCCTGGCAGCCTTTGCCTTTACCGATTCGGCAAAACGCGTGAAACTGCTTGGTGAGCAGCTCGAGGCCGGCATGATCGGCATCAACAGCTTTGCCATTTCCACGCCGGACTCTCCCTTCGGTGGCATCAAGGAATCCGGCCACGGCTCGGAGGAAGGTATTGAAGGTCTCGAAGCCTGCCTGGTGACCAAGCTTATCTCGGAGGTATGACCGTGCAATTCGCCGTCACCGCCCTCGATTACACCGACCCTGAAGCCCTTGACCGCCGGATGCAACACCGCGAGGCCCATCTCGCCAGTGTCAGGGAATTGATCAGGGAAGGCAGGTTCCTCAGCGGCGGCGCCATCCTCGATGAGGACGGCAAGATGATCGGTTCCACCCTGCACCTGGAATTCCCTGACCGGGAAAGCCTGGAAGAACATCTGCAAAGCGACCCCTACATCGGGGGCCGTGTCTGGGAGCACATCGAGATCCGGCCGGTCAAACTCGTTCCACTCAGGTAGCACGTGCGGCATTACCGTCAACAGGAATTCCTGTTGTCACGGTGCATCCATACGTTAGGTGGTTGCTGCCGGCAGGCTGGCTGCCCACCGGTCCCTGCTGCCCCTTTCGGATATTCAGACTGACAGCAGGATTGAGGGGACTGGGGGGATTATTTTTCTTCGACTTTGCCCGTGGCGTACTTGTGAATCACATCGGCGAGAAAGGCCTGGAACGGCATGTCGGCCTGCAATGCCATTGCCTCGAGCGCACTGATATCTTCATCACGCAGGCGTATGTTGATGCGGTTGCTGCGCTTCAGCGGATTCAGGTTGAAGCGTGCGGGCAGATCCTCCACGAGGGTATAGCGGATCTCTCCTACAACGACTGGATTTTCTGCGATCTGGCTTACGTTTAATGTACCCATCTCTGGACTCCTTCAACCCGGCTTTTTCCAGGCTGTGGAGCCATCCTATCGCAGGTATTCAGCAAAGGTGGGTGAATCAGTTCGCAGTTTTGACGGTATGGCGAATCCCGGGATTTGCCAGCAATCGGCCGGCGCTATTCCGGTTTCGGGAAGTTTTCCGCAAACAGCCGCTTCTGTTCATCGGTGGCTTCAAGCTGGTATTTGCCCTTCCACTCGCTGTAGGGCATGCCGTAAACCCGCTCCCGGGCAGCCTCGTACTCGACGTCGAAACCCCTTTCACTGGCTGCCTTAACATACCATTTTGACAGGCAATTCCTGCAGAAGCCCGCCAGGTTCATCAGGTCGATGTTCTGGGCATCCTTGCGGGAATCCAAGTGCTCCAGCAGGCGCCTGAACACGGCGGCCTCGATTTCGGTTTCAGTCATTTTGTCCACGTCATTTCTCCTCTTAACGAATACTTACCCGCCCGCGAGTTTCACCCGGTACCCGGATGCCTCCAGCGATTGTTGAATTTTGTGACGCATATCACCCTGGATTTCAATAATCCCGTCCTTGACGGTGCCGCCGGTGCCGCAAAGCTGCTTGAGCTTTTTTGCCAGTGCTTTCAGCTCATCTTCGCTGCCCTGGAAACCTGTCACCAGGGTCACGCCCTTGCCCTTGCGCCCTTTCGTTTCCCGGGACAACCGAATGATGCCGTCTCCGCCTTTAAACTCCTTGACGACATCACAGCCGCAAACCCGTGCAGATAGACCGCAACGTGGACACAACCTGCCGACTTCAGTCGAATAAACCGGTCTTGAACCTGACATCCTTACCTCTTACCTCTTACCTCTAACCTCTAAGCTCTAACCTATTACACGGGATTATCGATATCGATGAACTCGTGGGCGATGCCTAATTCACTGGCCAGGTACTGGCCGACGGCCTGAACACCATAGCGCTCTGTGGCGTGATGGCCTGCGGCAAAAAAATGCATGCCGGTTTCACGGGCAAAATGCACGGTCTGCTCGGAAACCTCGCCCGTCAGGTAAGCATCCACGCCGGCCTCGAAGGCGAGCTCGATGTAGTTCTGGGCGGATCCGGTACACCAGCCGATCTTGTCGATACGCTTTGCGGTACCCGGAATATGCAGGGGCGCCCGCCCAAGCTGCCTGGTAATGCGCCGGACCAGTTCATCGCCGCTGCACGGTTCATCCACAACCCCCCAAACACCGACCCGGCTTTTGTGCAGCGGATCCAGGTCCGCTTCAGTATTAAAACCCAGTTTCAGGCCAAGCTGTGCGTTGTTGCCAAACTGCGGGTGGGCATCCAGCGGCAAATGGTAGGCAAACAGGTTGATGTCGTTATCGAGCAGGGCCTTGAGCCTGTTCCTGCGAATTCCTGTCACTGTCGCTTCCTCGCCGCGCCAGAAATACCCATGATGGACAAGAATGGCATCTGCCCCCTTTTCCAGGGCAGCATCGATCAACGCCTGGCAGGCGGTGACGCCACTGACCAGCGTGCCGATGGTTCCCCGGCCCTGGACCTGGAGGCCGTTAGGGCAATAGTCGCGAAATTCACCTGGCTTCAGCAGGGTATCAAGTGTGGATTGCAGTTCGGCCAGACTGACTGGCATGGATTGGTTCTCCCGTATTGGGTCGCCACCGTGTTACCTCCAGGCGCACAGCCTGTGTACAACGGGGAATTGGGTTATACTTGCCGGTCCGTAATCATAGCAAAGTCGCTATGACCGCTCTATGACTGCACACTGTCAACCGGAGCGGCACCGGGGGGAGAAACTGGCAGTTCATCATGAACAAGGTAATCAATTTTGTTATCTGGCCCGCCGTGGCCGGCCTCGCGTTCGGCTTTGCCCTGCTGCAGATGCCCAGGCTGGCCCAACTGGTTCCCGGCATCGACACTTACCTGCCGCCCGAGCAGGCCGCCGCTGACAACCTGTTTTCCTTTTCCTATTCAGACGCCATTTCCAAGGCGGCTCCGGCCGTAGTCAGCATCAACTCCACCTCGGATGTCAGGCGCAGTGTCGGCGGGCGTTATTTGCCCGGGTTGCGCCGCCCCATCCTGCTCGAGGATGAAAGCACCAGCCTGGGATCAGGCGTCATTATTTCCGCCGACGGCTACATCATCACCAGCTTCCATATTTTCGAGATCAACGACTCCGACATCGTGGATCGCTCTCTCCCGGAAATCACCATAACCCTGTACAACGGACAGACCATGCAGGCCCGCATCGTGTCCGTCGACCCCAAGAACGACCTGGCGCTGCTGAAAGTGGACGCCACGGACATGGCTTACATGACCCAGGTCGAACAAAGCACGCTGGATACCGGCGACATCGTCCTGGCCATCGGCAACCCGCGCAATATTGGCCAGTCAGTGACTCTCGGCATCATCAGCGCCCTGCTCAGGACACAGGACAGTTATGTCATCCAGACCGACGCTGCCATCAACCCGGGCAGTTCCGGCGGCGCGCTGGTCGATGTGAACGGCAGGCTGGTGGGCATCAACTCCACCATCGTGACGGAATCCGGGGGATCGGAAGGCATCAGTTTCGCCATCCCCGCGCACAAGGCCTACGACCTCATGCAGGCCTACATTGAACAGGGGCCCGGCGGCTTCCTGGGGGTGGAAGGACGCTTCCTGACCCGTATCGCCGGCAAGATGCTGCTCGATGTCGATGTGCAGGGATTATGGGTGGAGAAGATTTCGGACAACGGACCTGCCGACATGGCCGGACTGCGCAGCAATGATCTCATCATCAACCTTGCCGGCATTACCATCGACAGTGATGAAACCGCCATTCGCGCCATCCAGACCACCAATAGCCTGGGGCCTGGCGAAACCGTGGTGGCATCTGTCTACCGCAACGGTGAAATCCTGACCATACCGATCATTCTCGGTGTCGGGGAAGCCGTACTGTACTGGAGCAACGACGAAGAACCGCTGTTCGATCCCAACCCCTTCAGCGAAGGCCTGTTGCACTAGGCTCTCACCCGGCAAAACAGCCTTCAGTCCTCATCCCTGATTTCAGCTGCACGGGCATGGGCGATCAACCCTTCCGCCCTGGCCAGTACCGATGCCGTTGCCGCCAGTTCCCGGGCCGCGGTTTCCGAGCAACCGATGATTGAAGAGCGTTTCTGGAAATCATAAACACCCAGCACCGATGAGAACCTGGCCGTGCCGGAAGTAGGCAGCACGTGGCTGGGACCGGCACAGTAATCCCCGAGTGATTCGGATGTGTAACGGCCCAGGAAGATGGCGCCGGCGTGACGGATTTCCGCGAGCAAGGCATTCGGGTCCTCGACGGACAACTCCACGTGCTCTGGTGCCACCAGGTTGCAGACATCGGCCGCGGCCTTCAGGTCGGCCACGTCGATCAGCAGTCCCCGGGATTCCAGTGAGGCGGTAATGATGTCGCGGCGGGGCATTTCGGGCAGGAGCCTGTCGATGCTCGCCATGACCGCGTCTATATATGACGCATCAGGGCAAACGAGAATGGACTGGGCATTCTCGTCATGTTCGGCCTGGGAAAACAGGTCCATGGCCACCCAGTCGGGAGCGGATTTGCCGTCGCAGATGACCAGTATCTCGGAGGGTCCCGCCACCATGTCGATGCCCACCTGGCCGAACACGGCTTTCTTGGCTGCGGCAACGTAGATATTACCCGGACCGACGATCTTGTCGACGCGCGGCACACTGTCGGTGCCGTAGGCCAGCGCCGCCACCGCCTGTGCCCCGCCAATGGTGAATACACGATCCACACCTGCCAGGGCCAATGCCGCCAGCACGATGGGATTGCGGGTGCCATCGGGTGTCGGCAGCGTAGCGATGATCTCGCCCACACCAGCCACCCGGGCGGGGACGGCATCCATCAGTACCGTGGAGGGATACACGGCCTTGCCGCCAGGAACGTACATGCCGACGCGATCCAGGGGAGTGACCTTCTGGCCGTACACGGAGCCGTCGGTATCGGTGTATTGCCAGGAATCCTGCTTCTGTTTTTCATGGTAGATGCGGATGCGGTCAGCCGCTTTTTCGAGCGCGGCAACCTGGTCTGCAGGTATCTGCGCAAGGCTTTGCTCCAGCTCGTCCCTGCCGATTTCCAGATCGCTCATGGACGTTGCCTCGAGCCTGTCGAGCTGGTTGGTCCATTCAACCAGCGCCGCATCGCCGCGGGCTTTCACATCGGCGAGAATGGCGGTGACGGTGTCCTGCACCGACGTGTTTGCGATGGCGTCCCAGGCCAGGGCCTCGTCCAGATTGCGGCGAAAATCAGCGGCGGCGGCATCGAGTCGCTTGATGGTTATGCTCATCGTTTGTCCCCGTCAGGCGTCCTTTGCCGCGACAGCGGCCGCAAGCCGCTCCAGCAGGGATTGAATGTTGTCGTGCTTGATCTTCATCGCCGCCTTGTTGACGATGACGCGGGTGCTGACATCGGCGATATGTTCGCGAGGCTCCAGGCCGTTGGCCTTGAGCGTCTTGCCGGTGTCTACGATATCCACGATGCAGTCGGCAAGTCCCATGATGGGCGCCAGTTCCAGGGCGCCGTTGAGCTTGATGATATCGACCTGGCGGCCCTGCTCGGAAAAATAATTCTTCGCGATATTGACGAACTTGCTCGCCACACGCAGGCGCTTCGGTGTCTCCTTCTGGTTCACCGGTGCCGCGGTCATGAGCCGGCAGGTGGCCAGCTTCAGGTCGAGCGGCTCATAGTAGCCATCGGAGCCGTTTTCCATGAGGATGTCCTTGCCGGTGATGCCGATATCGGCGCTGCCGAGCTCCACGTAGGTGGGCACGTCAGAGCCACGCAGCACCATCAGCTGCACGCCTTCCAGGTTGCTGTCGAATATCAGCTTGCGGCTGCTGTTCAAATCCTCGGCAGGCATGATCCCCGCCTGTTCCAGCAGCGGCAGGACCTCATCGAGAATACGCCCCTTAGTCAGGGCAATGACCAGTTTGTTCTTGTTCATGTCGGCATGCTCAGGAAGGGAGGCGTTTGATCTTGGCACCGAGCAATTGCAGTTTTTCCTCAATACACTCGTAGCCGCGGTCGATATGGTAGATACGATCGACCGTGGTCTGGTTCTCGGACATCAGGCCAGCGATGATGAGGCTGGCGGATGCGCGCAGGTCGGTTGCCATTACGGGCGCGCCCTTCAGAATCTCCTTGCCGTTGACCACCACGGTATTGCCCTCCACTTTGAGGTCGGCTCCCATACGATTCATTTCATGCACGTGCATGAAACGATTCTCGAACACGGTTTCCGTGATCGTGCCGGTGCCTTCGGCCACGGCGTTGAGCGCCGTGAACTGCGCCTGCATATCGGTGGGGAATGCCGGGTACGGCGCCGTCGTCAGGGATACCGCCTTCGGCCGATTGCCCTTCATGTCCAGGGAAATCCAGTCTTTGCCGATGTCGATATGCGCACCGGCTTCCTCGAGTTTACTGAGCACGGCCTCCAGTATATTCGGACGCGTGTCCTTGACCTTGATCCTGCCGCGCGTTGCTGCGACGGCAATCAGGTAGGTGCCGGTTTCGATCCTGTCGGGCATAACCGAATATTCAGAGCCGTGCAGCCTTTCCACGCCGCGCACGGTTATCGTGTCGGTGCCTTCACCGGAGATATCGGCACCCATCGATCTGAGGCAGCAAGCCAGGTCGACGACTTCCGGTTCACGGGCCGCGTTCTCGATGATGGTGACGCCGTCGGCAAGGCACGCCGCCATCATGACGTTTTCGGTACCGGTGACTGTCACCAGGTCCATGAATATGTGCGCGCCCTTGAGGCGATTTTTGGTCCTCGCCTTGATATAGCCGTTCTCGACAATGATGTCGGCACCCATCTTCTTCAGTGCCGCCAGGTGCAGGTTGACTGGTCTGCTGCCGATGGCGCAACCACCAGGCAGGGCCACTTCGGCTTCACCGAAATGTGCCAGCATCGGTCCCAGCACCAGGATGGAGGCGCGCATGGTCTTTACCAGTTCGTAGGGTGCATTGAAATGCCGAATGGTGCCGGAATTGATCTCCACACCCAGTTTCTCACCCACGATGGACTCCACACCCATGCAGCCGAGCAGCTCCAGCATGGTGGTGATGTCGTAGAGGTGCGGCAGGTTGCCTACTTTCACCGTGTCGGTGGTCAGCAGGGTCGACGCCATGATCGGGAGTGCCGAGTTCTTCGCACCCGCGATGCGGATTTCGCCTTTCAGCGGAATACCGCCATGTATCTCTAATTTGTCCACTGTCTTACAGTTTCCTTGACCAGGGTACGCCCTGTTAGCAACGGCGCATTTTAACAAGATTCGTGCATGGTCGCTGAACTTATTTAGCGACCCAAACCCGTTCTCACAGCCATAAAAAAAGGCCCTCGCGGGGCCTTTTGCTGCAGGAACCGGTTCAGTTACCGGTACCTGTGTGCTCCTCGCGCGTCAGCAGCTGCATGCTGATGGCATGTATGGCTCCGCTGGCAATATGGGGATTCAGTACGCGATAAACGGATTGCTGGCGCTTCACCGCATTCAGGCCGGCGAAGGCATCGGAAATGATACGCACCTGGTACTTGCCGTCTGCGCCTGCAGCAGTGATATCCGCACCTGCGAATTCGGCAGACAGGGCTTTTTCAATCTCTTCAGGATTCATGTCGGACGGCACCTATTCCTCGATCTGCCAGAGATCGATGACTTTATCGATATCGAAAT
The DNA here is from genome assembly GCA_964629325.1 of uncultured Enterobacteriaceae bacterium. GTDB lineage: Bacteria > Pseudomonadota > Gammaproteobacteria > Pseudomonadales > Pseudohongiellaceae > Eutrophocola. The sequence continues at coordinate 90,362 of CAZVSC010000002.1, read as the reverse complement.
CATTGCGGGTCATCAGGTTGTCGAACCTGGAGTAGTACTGGCGGCGCAGGTTGACTCCCTCCACGTACAGGTTGCGCAATTTCCACACGTCCTCGTCATTCAGGAACATGGTGTACTGCACCTCGATCCGGTTGCCGTCATCGCCCAGCACGGACATGCGTACATTGGCGGCGCGATCGGAATTGGACTGCTGCCGATTGTCCAGTATCTCGAATTCAACGCCGCCATATTCAGCCAGGGCACTGCCGTAGAATTCCACCAGGGATGCACGGAAAACGCCGGCGAACCGGTCCAGCTGTCCGGGAGTGGCGCCATTGGGTCCCTGCCCGTACTTTGCCATCACGCCGCGTGCCACTTCGCGAAAGTCCACGAACTCCGAGAGGGCATTTTCAACCGTGGCGAAATAGGCTTCACGGTCGGACTGGTACAACGGCTGGATCTCGGTCATCCGCTGCATTAGACCGCCGATGTAGCGCTCAACCGCTGCTTCGGCACTTTCCTGCTGGGCGCAAACCGGCAAGGCCGCTGTCGCAGAAGCTGCCAGTAAACCCAATGCCAGCAATGCTCGGCGCAAGGTATTCATGAGTTGACTCCGTGGTAATGTGTGGTCGGTTCCGGTTCTGTTAGAGGAACGGAATCCTGGCAAAAAGTTTCACGCCCCTCCCTGCCAGGCGGGCATTCTACCCGAATATGCAGTTTAAAAAAATTCACCCCGATGTCATTCAGGGGACGCGGCCGGGCTACTTGATTATTAAGGGGAGACTTGCCATATTGGCCGCTGTTTTTTGAGTCGGTCGGCTGCGGGCCTTCAGGGCAGCAGACCAGGAAAATGGCATGAGTATTTATTTGGCCGCGGTCTATATTGTTTTTGGATTCGCGGGACTTATCTGGAGCGCCGACCGTTTCGTTCTGGGCGCTTCCACCACTGCGCGCAACCTCGGCGTTTCCCCATTGATTATCGGCCTGACCATTGTCGCCTTCGGCACGTCAGCGCCCGAAATCTTCACCTCCGCGACCGCATCAATCCAGGGCTCTCCGAATATTGCCATCGGTAATGCCCTGGGTTCGAACATAGCCAACCTGGGCATCGTCCTGGCAATCACATTGCTCATACAGCCCATAGAGATACCCCTGTCGCTCCTGAAAAAGGAAATACCGGCGCTGCTGGTCGTTTCCGCCTGCTGCTTTATTGTCTTCGCGGATCTCACGCTGAACATGTTTGACGGCTTGCTGCTGCTTTTCCTCCTGGCCGTTTTTACCTGGCGTGTCGTCAAGGACCTGAACCTGCTGGACAAGGATCCGGCAAATGATGTGAACATCATCAATCCCGACGAAGTCACCGACGAATTCATCGCCGACGACATGTCCACCCCCAAAGCAGTGGCATTGCTCCTGTTCGGCCTCGTTTTGCTGGTCATCAGCTCCAACATCCTCGTGGAAGGCGCCCGCAGTGTGGCCATGGCCCTGGGGGTGAGCGAACTGGTGATCGGGCTGACGGTCATGGCCGTGGGCACCAGCCTGCCGGAACTGGCCACCTCCATCACCAGTGCCGTCAAGGGTCACTACGACCTGGTGCTGGGCAACATTATCGGCTCCAATATTTTCAACATCCTCCTGGTGCTGCCGGTACCCTCTTTTATTTCCCCATTCGTGATCCAGCCCGAAGTCCTGACCAGGGACTACGCCACCATGATGCTCATCACACTCGGCTGCGCCTACTTCCTGTACATGCGGGCCCGCAAGGGTCAACAGATCGGCAGGCCCGCCGGCATAGTTTTAATGGCTATATATATCGCTTACACTGCAATCCTGATTGTCAGCCAGTAGGGGTTGCCGTTCCGTGGACAAAGCAGCGCTGAAACAAAGCGCCCTCCGCACCATTCAGCTTGAACAACACGCCGTTGAAAACCTTGCCTTGCGCATCGACGAGGATTTCTTCACGGCCTGCGAACTGATCCTCGCCTGTCAGGGGCGGGTCATCGTGATGGGTATAGGCAAGTCCGGCCATATCGCCAACAAGATCGCCGCCACGCTCGCCAGCACCGGCACGCCAGCCCACTTCGTGCACCCGGCCGAGGCCAGTCATGGCGACATCGGCATGGTCACTGACCGTGACGTTGTCATTGCTATTTCCAATTCCGGAAAAACCGCGGAAATCGAGGCCATTCTCCCCATTCTCAAGCGCAAGGGGGTGGCCCTGATCGCACTGACAGGCAACCCGGACTCCCTGTTAGCCAGGCAGGCCAATGCCAACCTCAATGCCAGTGTGGAACAGGAAGCCTGTCCGCTTGGCCTGGCTCCCACTACCAGCACCACCGCAGCCCTCGTCATGGGTGACGCCCTGGCCATGGCGCTGCTTGAAGCCCGCGGTTTCACTGCCGAGGACTTTGCCTTTTCCCATCCGGGCGGAAACCTTGGCCGGCGCCTGCTGCTCATGGTCAACGACGTCATGCATACCGGCAAGGCCATCCCTGGCGTCAGTGAGGACACCAGTGTCAAGGATTCGCTCCTGGAAATGTCCGCCAAGAAGCTGGGCATGACCACCATCACCAACAGCAAGGGCAAGGTAGTCGGCGTATTTACCGATGGCGATCTGCGGCGCTTCCTGGACAGCAGCAGGGACATGAACAACACCCCGATCCGCGACGTCATGACCAGCACCTTCAAATCCATTTCCGGCGCGGCACTGGCGTCGGAAGCCGCGAAGCTCATGCAGGACAACGAGATATATACCCTGGTCGTGACCGATACCAATGATGAGTTCTGCGGCATCATCACGATGCATGACCTGCTCAAGGCAAATGTCGTATGAGAAAGATGCTATGAACAACGGCAATATTCCCGACAAGGTCACAACACTGGCCAGGGACATCCGCTTGCTCGCACTGGACGTCGATGGCGTGATGACCGACGGCCGACTGTACTTCGACAACCAGGGCGAGGAGATCAAGGCCTTCAATACCCTCGACGGCCTCGGCCTGAAACTGCTTATGAAAAGCGGCGTACGGGTAGCCCTGATCACCGGCCGGACATCACAGATCGTCGCCGACCGGGCACGCAACCTCGGCATCGACCTGGTGTTCCAGGGCCGCGATGACAAAAAGGTCGTGCTCGACGGAATCCTCGAAACCCTCCGGCTGGATTACAGCACGGTTGCATATGCCGGTGACGACCTGCCCGACCTTGCCTGCATCACAGCGGCAAAACTCGGCGTCACCGTGCCGGACGCACATTTCCTGGTACGCGATGCCGCCGATGCCGTCACCGTGCGCGCCGGTGGAGCGGGTGCCGTCCGGGAAATCTGCGACTGGATCCTGCTGGCCCAGGGTAATTTCGACACAGCTGTCAGTCCGTTCCGCTAAACGGTAACTGCACATGGCCTCTTCCTTCCCAGCGCCGGCGAACCCGGAATCCGACATTCGCAGGACAAGCCTGCGCAAGCACATGCTGGCGATTCTCGTGCTCGGCGTAATCGTTTATTACCTGTTCGACTCGGCCACCGACGAGGAAATTCTCGACTTCAACCAGTTGCTCGGCCTGTCCGCGCAGGAATACGACTATTTCATGGGAGATGTCGACAGCATCCATTACACCCGCGAGGGCCGGGCCGATTACCGGTTCCGCGCCAGCCGTGTGACCCATTACCCCAATCCCGAGTACAGCATCATCGAATCGCCGCGATTGGTCATTTACCGGCAGGACGACTCTGCCTGGCGCATCAACAGCGTGAGCGGCCGCGTCGACGTGGAAGCAGGCAGCAACCGGGAACGCCTCGTACTCACTGAAAATGTTATTATCAGGGGCATAACAGCCGCCGGCAGGCCGGTGAATATCTATACCGACTCGCTCACGCTATACCCGGCAGAGAAAAGCATCAGCACCGACAGCGAGGTCATGCTTGAATCCGAGGGTTTTTACTCCACCAGCCAGGGTCTCACCGCAGACCTGGTCACGGATGTCATCCGGCAGCTTGCCGGCGGATTTATGCGTTATGAACAGCCAGGACAGGGGCAATGAAACAATGACAACCAGGACCGCAAAAACAGCCCGCCTCGCCCTGGCCTGTACCTGCTTGGCGGTTTTTCTCCCTGCCGCATCGCAGGCGCTGCCTGAGGACGCCGGTCAGCCCATCCTGGGCACCTACGACAACAGTCTTCTGCTGCTCGATGAAGGCAAACAGGTGTTTTACGGAGCACCCGGTACACCGGCGGAAATCATCCAGGGCACGCTGAAAATATCCGGCGAGGAAATCGTCATCGAACGCATCGACGGCGAAGTGAAAAAAGTATCGGTCACCGGCAGCCCTGCCCTGTACCAGCAGCAACCTGCCATCGACCAGGCGCTTGTCACCGCGGAAGGCCAGAGCATCATTCTGGATTACGACACCCAGCACATGTCGGCGGTCGGTAATGTCCGTTTCACCCAGGGCAATGACCAGTGGACCGGCTGCCAGATCGATTACTACCTGGAAAGCCGGCAACTCAGCACGCCGCGTTGTGCCGATGGCAGCCAGGCCCGCGCCATACTCTCGCCCAGGAACACACAGTGACAGTACCCTTTTCATGAAGACGCTGCGGGCAGAGCACCTCGCCAAGTCCTACAAGGGCCGCAAGGTCGTCTCCGACACCTCCATCGAGGTCAGCAGCGGTGAGATCATCGGCCTGCTCGGACCCAACGGCGCCGGCAAAACCACGTCGTTCTACATGATCATCGGCCTGGTCAGGGCCGATCACGGCAAGGTGTCCATCGACGGCGAGGATGTCACGCGTGAACCCATGCACGAACGGGCCCGCAAGGGACTCGGCTACCTGCCTCAGGAAGCCTCCATTTTTCGCAAGCTCTCGGTCAGGGACAACATCCTGGCCATTCTCGAAACCCGGCCGGAACTCGACAGGCAGCAACGGGAACAGAAAGCGGAACACCTGATGGCCGAATTCCACATCGGCCACCTGCGCGACACCCTCGGGATGAGCCTGTCCGGGGGTGAGCGGCGACGGGCGGAAATCGCCAGGGCCCTGGCCACCGATCCGGCCTTCATCCTGCTTGATGAGCCGTTTGCCGGGGTCGACCCCATCTCGGTCAACGACATCAAGCAGATCATCGGCAAGTTGAGTGACCGGGGCATCGGCATCCTGATCACCGACCACAACGTCCGGGAAACCCTGGAAATCTGCCAGAAAGCCTACATCGTCAGCGAGGGCTCGGTCCTGGCTTCGGGCACACCTGGAGAAATTCTTGAAAATCAACAGGTTAGAGAAGTGTACCTGGGACAGCAGTTCCGCATGTAGCCGCCCGCTCCGGGAATGCAATAATCGTTCCGAACCCCACGATTTCCTGTAATAAAACACGGGAATTTGCTATTCTTCAGCCCCGGTTTCAGCCCCGCGGGGCTGGCTAAATCACGTCAACGGCAGGCATTTTTGCCGCATTAAAATACCTTCTGTATGAAGCTAGCACTCCAGCTAAAACTGGGTCAGCAACTCACCATGACCCCCCAGTTGCAACAGGCCATTCGCCTGCTGCAGTTGTCGACTCTGGATCTGCAGCAGGAAATCCAGGAAGCCCTGGAATCCAACCCGTTGCTGGAAATCGACGAGTCCGGCGAATCCTCCGACTACTCCGAAAACCAGGCCGAAGGTGAACGCGAATTCAAGGAAGGCGAGGAGTTCTCGGCCACTGCTTCGGGCAAGGAAGCCGACAGCGACAGCTACAACGATCAGGATCCCAACGGCGAATTTTCCAGCGCCGACAACTGGGAGGACAAGAACATACCCGATGACCTGTCCGTTGATTCGAGTTGGGACGATATCTATACCAACACCGCCATGCCGGCCTCTTCTGCACCGGCCGATGGTGATGACTTCGATTTCGATACGCGCAACAGCAAGACCGACACCCTGCAGGATCACCTGAACTGGCAGCTCAACCTGACACCCATGTCCGATGGCGACAGGCTCATCGCCATGGCCATCATTGATGCCATCGATGCCAATGGCCAGCTTACGCTTTCCGTCGAATCCATCCATGCCGGACTGATCCGCGAACTGGATATCGATGAAGCGGAAGTGCTGGCGGTTCTGCACCGTATCCAGCAATTCGATCCCGTGGGCGTGGGCTACCGGGACCTGAAGGAATGCCTGGCATTGCAGCTGCGGCAGATTGACCCGGACTTTCCCGGTGTGGCAACTGCTGCACGCATCATCGAGGATCACCTGGCACAGCTGGCCAGCCATGATTACGCGCAAATCATGAAAGTGCTGAAAATCAAGGAAGACGAACTCAAGGAATCCCTGAAAATCATCCTGTCCCTGAATCCCAAGCCGGGATCCGAAATCACTCCCTCAGACACCTCTTACATCGTTCCCGATGTCTTCGTTACCAAGCGCAACGGACGCTGGCATGTGGAACTGAACCCGGAAACGGCGCCAAAAATCCGGGTCAATCCGGAATATGCCATGCTGGCCAATGGCAAGGGCTCGGAGGCGGACAATACCTTTATCAAGGAAAACCTGCAGGAAGCGCGCTGGTTCATCAAGAGCCTGCACAGCCGCAACGAGACCCTGATGAAGGTCTCCACCAAGATCGTCGAACACCAGAAGGGGTTTCTCGAATATGGCGAGGAAGCCATGAAACCTCTTGTCCTGCATGACATTGCCGAGGCTGTCGGCATGCACGAATCAACCATATCCCGCGTGACGACGCAGAAGTACATGCATACACCACGGGGTATATTTGAACTGAAGTACTTTTTCTCCAGCCATGTCGGTACCGAGGGCGGTGGTGAATGTTCATCGACCGCCATTCGGGCACTGATCAAGAAACTCGTGGCTGCCGAAAATCCGCAAAAACCCCTTAGTGACAGCAAGATCACCCAGTTGCTTTCCGACCAGGGCATCAATATCGCCCGTCGTACCATCGCCAAGTACCGTGAATCGCTGTCGATAGCCCCTTCCAATGAAAGAAAGCGATTGTTGTAGATCTTTTCTTTCAGAGAAAAATTCAGAGAATTCACAGTATGGAAATCAAAACAATCCTGACCCCGGAACTGACCTTCTGTAATGTCCAGGGCGTCAGCAAGAAGCGACTGATCGAGACCAGTGCCGACCTGATTGCAGCACAAGTCAAATCGGTGGACGCCAACCAGATATACAGCGCCCTCATCGCACGTGAGCAGCTTGGCAGCACAGGTCTTGGCAACGGCATCGCCATCCCGCACTGCCGTGTGCCGAAATGCCAGTCCACTATCGGCTGCCTGATCAAGCTGGAGAATGGTGTCGATTTCGACGCTATCGATGGCAAGCCTGTGGATCTGCTGTTTTTCCTGCTGGTACCGGAAAACACCATAGAGGGTCACCTGGAAGTGCTGCGCGCCCTGGCCGAGCGCTTCAACGATAACAATTACTGCGCCAATCTCAGGAACTGCACCACCAATGCCGAGCTGTATTCGGCAGCAACCGCACCCATAGCAGCAGGTGACGGCAACTAGGCCGTTATACCGGTCCTGGCTGCGCAACCGGCAACTCACAAACAGTGAAGCTAATAGTCATCAGCGGAAGGTCGGGTTCAGGCAAGAGTACCTGCCTGCACGTGCTCGAAGATATCGGCTATTACTGCGTCGACAACCTGCCAGCCAGCATGCTCGGAACATTGACTGACCGGGTCAGCAAGGACCTGCATCCGGAATTCCAGCAGGTGGCGGTCAGTATCGATGCGAGGAACATTTCGGAGGACCTGGAAAAATTCCCCGATATATTTGCCTCTCTGGACGAGGGCCGCATCGGCAGGCAGATCATCTTTCTGGACGCCGACGACAATACGCTCCTGAAACGATTCAGTGAAACGCGACGCAAGCACCCGCTGAGCAGCGCGAAACTGGGACTCATGGAGGCCATAAAGCGGGAACGGGAGCTGTTATCACCCATCATCTCACTGGCCAACCTGACCATCGATACCAGTACACTGTCCCTGCACCAGTTGCGGGACATCATAAAGAACCGGGTGGCGCGTCACGATGCGAAAGGCATGGCGGTGCAGTTCCAGTCATTCGGGTTCAAGTATGGTGTACCGGTGGATGCGGATATCGTGTTTGATGTCCGGTGCCTGCCCAATCCCTACTGGATCATCAATTTGAGGGGACTCAACGGAATGCACAAGGACGTCATCGACTACCTGGATTCACAGCAGGAAGTCACGGAAATGTATGACGATATACGGGACTACCTGGAGAGGTGGCTGCCCAGGTTCGAGGCCAACAACCGCAGCTATATAACCATTGCCATCGGTTGTACGGGAGGGCACCATAGGTCCGTTTACCTGTGTGAAAAACTAACAACACACTTCAGTAACAAAAAAATAAATGTACAGGTCAGGCACAAGGAAATTCGTTAATCCTGGTTTTACCTGTCAGAAATACCGCAGTTTATGATTGAATCAGCTATAACCATCAAGAACCGAACCGGCTTGCACGCACGTGCAGCCGCCAAGTTCGTCGAAGCCACTTCCAGGTTCACCAGCAGTGTTGAAATCAGCAATGGTGAAAAAACCGTCGACGGTAAAAGCATCCTGCCGGTGATGATGCTCGCGGCCTCTCCCGGCAGCAAGCTCACCCTCAGGATCGACGGCACCGACGAGTCTGAAATGCTGGAAGCCATCAAGGCGCTTGTGGAAAACAATTTCGGTGAGAATGACAAAAAGTAACTTACCCTGGCACTAGCTATTTCACCGTGTGGAACAGCCAGAAATAATCGCCGGGTTATAATGCAGGAAACTCCAGGCAGGCTGACCCCATGCTCGAGTCGAAGGAACAAAGCACGCAGATACAGGACCATCTTCATGAGCTGAGCACGGCTCTTGAAAGTGGCGCCTTCGTGCGCGTCCGGCGCATGCTCAATGCCCTGCCCGCCCCGACCATAGCCCACCTGCTGGAATCTTCTCCCCATACCGCCCGCGAAGTGCTTTGGCAGCTGGTGGAAAAAAACAATGAGGGTGAGGTTCTCAACTACCTCAACGAGGATATCCAGGCCGACATCCTTGGCAAGCTGAGCCCCGAGGAAGTGGCCTCGCTGACCGAAGGCCTGGAAACGGATGACATCGCAGACATCCTGCAGATGCTGCCGGAACAGGTCATCTACCAGGTACTGCTGGCGATGGATGAGCAGGACCGCAACCGGCTGGAGTCCGTCCTGTCCTATCCCGAGGACACTGCTGGCGGCCTGCTCAACACAGACACCATCACGGTTCGCCGCAGCACCACGCTGGATGTGGTCCTGCGCTACCTGCGCCGGCATAACGAGATCCCGCACATGACCGACAATATCCTGGTGACCAGCAAGGATGACCATCTGGTCGGCATCCTGCCCCTGCGCAAGCTGCTGGTGTCGGACCCGAATCTGACGGTCGAGGAAGTCATGATCACGGATTACCATGCCATACCGGTAGGGATGAGTGAACGGGAAGTCGCGCAATTGTTCGAACGCATGGACCTGGTGTCAGCACCCGTCGTGGATCAGGATGGCCGGTTGCTGGGACGCATCACGATCGACGACGTGGTGGATGTCATCCGGGACGACGCCGAACATTCCCTGCTCGGCATGCATGGCCTCGACGAGGAGGAGGACACCTTCGCGCCCGTATTGAAAACCAGCAAGCGCCGTGCGATCTGGCTCGGCATCAACCTGGTGAATGCCTTTATCGCTGCCACCGTGATCAGCCGCTTCTCGGAAACCATTGACGAGGTGGTAGCACTGGCCATCCTCATGACTGTAGTGGCGAACATGGGCGGCGTGGCCGGCAACCAGACCCTGACCCTGGTGATTCGCAGCATGGCCATCGGCCAGATCGGCAGGACCAACCAGCGCTGGCTCATGAACCGCGAACTGCAGGTTGCCATGCTGAACGGCGTGGTGCTGGCCACTGTCGCCGGAGCAGTTGCCACACTGTGGTTCTCCGACCTGAAGCTCGGAATCATTTTTGCCACCGCCATGATCATCAACCTGTTCACGGCCGCCCTGGCAGGCGCTTTCCTGCCTCTGTTCCTGAAATCCATGAAGATTGACCCGGCCCTGGCCGGCAGCATGGCAATGACGACCGTGACCGACGTGGTGGGCTTCCTGGCCTTCCTCGGCCTGGCCACCGTCTTTTACTGATCTGGCGCACATGACCAACGACGAATTAAATGACAACCTGCCTGAGGAACCACTCAGCAAAACGCGGCGCAAGAAGGATATGCATGCGCTGCAGGACCTGGGTGAAACACTCACCACACTGCCGTCGGCACTGCTGGACAAGTGCAACCTGCCAGTCGAGCTGCTGCAGGCGATTGCGGAATACAAACGCATTCCCGACCGGCGCGGTGCCAAGAAACGCCAGCTGCAATTCATCGGGCGGGTTATGCGCGACATTGATGCGGAACCCATACTGCAGGTACTTGATGAGCAGGGGCAGCAGGCGGAACTGGCTAAGCGGCATTTTCACCGCCTGGAGGAAGTGCGCGCGCAATTGCTGGCAGGTGACCAGGCGACGCTTGATGAACTCATCAGGGACTACGCCGGATTTGATATCCAGTATGCCCGGGCGTTGATTCGGCAGGCGCAGAAAGAACAGGCAGAGAAAAAGTCCCCTGCCGCCTCGCGCAAGCTGTTTGCCTACCTCAGGGAAATTACGGCGGAATAACGCCGTCAGTCGTCACTGATCGAAATGGTCGGCCCGCTTTTCCTTGCCGGGTTCTCCGCAAGCTGCTTCGCTACCTTTGCGGCAATATCCAGGTAGATCTGCGCCACTTTGCCATCGGGGTCTGCCACCACGGCAGGATTGCCGGCGTCGCACTGTTCGCGAATGGCCGTATCCAGGGGCAGTTCACCCAGCAGCGTCACGCCGTAGTTTTCCGCGATACGCGCAGCGCCGCCATCACCGAAAATATGCTCGCTGTGGCCACAGTTGCTGCACACGTGAATGCTCATGTTTTCCACGACACCCAGAATCGGCACTTCCACCTTGCGGAACATCTCGATGCCGCGCCTGGCATCCAGCAATGCCACGTCCTGCGGAGTGGTTACGATAACCGCACCGGTAACCGGCACGCTCTGGGCCAGGCTGAGCTGGATATCACCGGTGCCCGGCGGCATATCGACGATCAGGAAGTCCAGTTCACCCCAGCGGGTATCGTTGAGAATCTGGTTGAAGGCGCCGACTACCATCGGGCCGCGCCAAACCATGGCCTGATTTTCATCCACCAGCAGGCCCACGGAGTTGCACTTGATGCCATGGGCTTCCACCGGCAGCATGAACTTGCCGCCCTCTATCTCCGGACGGGTACCCGGTGCGATGCCCAGCATCAGCGGCTGGCTCGGGCCGTAGATATCGGCATCGAAGAGGCCGGTCTTGTGGCCCTGGCGTGACAACGCTAGCGCCAGGTTCACGGCAGTGGTGGACTTGCCGACACCGCCCTTGCCAGAGGCAACCACGACGATGTGCCTGACCTTGCTCAGGTTTGAATCGGGCTTGGGATGAATACTGTGACCGTTGCTCATGACATGGGACTCACTCTAAAAGAAAAAGGGGGCTATGCCCCCTTTCCCTTACGTTAATTTCCCGCCTGCGGATCAGCCAACCAGAAGGCCGCCGTAATTGACGAAGAACGGGGCGAACACCAGGCTCAGGATCGCGGACAACTTGATCAGGATGTTCAGGGACGGACCTGAAGTGTCTTTCAGCGGGTCGCCGACGGTATCGCCGATAACCGCGGCCTTGTGTGCTTCAGAACCCTTGCCGCCGTGATGACCCTTCTCAATGTATTTCTTGGCATTGTCCCAGGCGCCGCCGGAATTTGACGAGGCGATCGCCAGCACGCCGCCGGCCACCAGTGAACCCGCCAGCAGGCCTGCCACGGCCTGGACGCCGAACAGGAAGCCGACGACCAGCGGGGTGCCGATGATGAGCACGCCGGGGGCAATCATTTCACGCAGGGCGGCCTGGGTGGAGATGGCCACGCACTGGCCGTACTGAGGACGGCCCTGGCCTTCCATGATGCCCGGAATTTCACGGAACTGGCGACGCACTTCCTCGATCATGTCGAAGGCAGCGGCACCCACCGATTTCATGGTCATGGCGGAGAACAGGAACGGCAGTACCGCCCCGATGAACAGAGAGGTATAGACTGTGGGGTCGAGCAGGGTGATGGCACTGACCAGATCGTAATTGGCGCCGTATTCGGGCAAGGCGCGCATCAGGTTCTGGGAATGGGTGATAAAGGCGCTGAACAGGGCCAGTGAAGTCAGGATGGCGGCGCCGATGGCGAAGCCCTTGCCGATGGCGGCAGTGGTGTTGCCTGCGGCATCGAGCACGTCGGTGCGGCGACGCACTTCCTTGTCCAGGCCGACCATTTCGGCGATACCACCGGCGTTGTCGGCGACCGGGCCATAAGCGTCTATCATCAGTGCAATGACCAGGGTACCCAGCATGCCCAGTGAGGCGATGGCGATACCGTACATGCCGGCAAGTTCCCAGGAAACGAAAATGCTGACGGCAATGGCCAGGTAGGGCAGCACGGTGCTCTTGTAGCCGAGTGCCAGGCCGAAAATGATGTTGGTCGCAGCGCCGGTTTCACAGGACTTGGCGATTTCCTGCACGGGCTTGTAATCACCTGAGGTGTAGTATTCGGTCAGCAGGCCAACTGCCAGGCCGGCAACAAGGCCGGACAGGAAGCAGAAGTAAACGCCGGTGGCTGAGTACATGACTTCGTCAATCACGAAGGACTCAGGAATCATGGCCACGGTGACGAAATACATCAGAACCGCCATCATGACGCTTGATATCATGAGCAGGCGCTTCAGGGCAGGACCTACCTGCTCCTCGGTTTTCACGGTTACCATCAGCTTGGTCACCAGGCTCACGGGAATGCCGACGGCTGTGATCATGATCGGGTAAAGCATGGCATTGAGGTCAGCGGCGAAGGCCAGTGCGCTGATCACCAGTGCGGCACAGGTGCTTTCTGCACAGGAACCGAACAGGTCGGCGCCCATACCGGCTACGTCACCCACGTTGTCGCCAACGTTGTCGGCAATCACCGCAGGATTGCGGGGATCATCTTCAGGGATGCCCTTTTCCACCTTACCCACCAGGTCGGCGCCAACGTCAGCCGCCTTGGTGAAGATGCCGCCGCCAACACGGGCGAACAGCGCGATGGTGGAACCACCCAGGCCGAAACCGGCGATGACTTCCATCAGCACGTTGTTCGGCACATCGGCGAGCACCATATTCATGAACAGGTAGATCAGGATCAGGCCGAGCGTAGCGAGGCCAACCAGGGAAAAGCCCATGACGGCGCCGGAGTTGATAGCGACAACGAATGCATCGGCGAGGCTGTTACGGGCGGAAACGGTGGTACGGGCATTACCGGCTGTGGCCACTTTCATGCCGATGTAGCCGGAAAGCACGGAAATGACGGCACCAAAGAGGAATGACACTGCGGTCCAGACACCCTCGTTGGCTACTTCGGTTTCATGATTGTCGGTAAGCAGGGCGATAACCACGGCAAAACCGATCATGAAATAGGACAGTGTCTTGTATTCCTGCTTCAGGAACGCCATTGCACCTTCGGCAATTGCACCATGAATGGATTTGAGACGATCGCTCTCTTCTTTTCCCAGGCCAAGGTCGACAGGAATGTCGGTGACCTTCTTCATGTAGAAAAAAGCAACACCAATACCAAACAGTGAAAGCAGGATAATCAAGCCAGTTGCGCCAAGCATTCGGGTCTCTCCGTAAACGTGTGATTTTTCTGATTGGGGTCGTAAAAAATCCGCGCACTTTACCACAACGCAGGGCACAAACAAAGGGAATTAGCCCTTTTCACGGCAGCGTGGACAGTGCTTGAACGGGTACCCGGAACGACTTGATTTCAGGGCGTTTTGGAAGGATTGCGGCCGGGATTTTTGAAGAGCTTCTTGAGGCGTTCAGCCGCCTTTGATTTGGGTTCGCAGGCACTCCTGGCGGCAGTGAATCGCTGGCGCAGATTGCTTGCCTTGGCCTGTCGCTTTTCTTCGCGACGGGTGTCAGTCCGGGCAAAGGCGACAACGTCGCCTGGTTCGCTCTCCCTGCTCATGATCCAGTTATGCCCCCTGTCAGGGCTGGGACATCAGTGACTGTGCCTGGGTGCTCAGGCTCTCCACCTCGTTGGCCAGTTCCTCGAGGCGGGCGGTGTTGAGTTCCTCGGTCAGCTGGCCGGTGGCCTGATCTGCATTGTTGTACTTTTCTTCTTCCTCGGACAGGGCCTCGTTGAGCTCCTCGGCGGCTGCAATGGCGCGACGCAGGACTTCGTTGGCGGCCTCGATATTGCCGGTTTGCGCTTCATTGGCGGCGATTGCTGCACGCAACTCCTCGATGCGCGCCTGCTGTGCGGCAGCGATACGCGCCTGTTCGGCGGCGCGGCGGGCAGCAATTTCACGCTGGCGTTCTGCGGCACGGCGTTCCGCGGCTTCCGCTTCCTGGCGTTCGCGCTCCATAGCCAGGCGTTCTTCCTCGGCACGACGTGCGGCTTCCTGCTCCTCGGCAATTCGGCGGGCTTCGGCCTCACGCTCCGCTGCCAGACGCTGGCGCTCCCGCTCCTCCGCCAGGGCGCGCTGCTGCTCCAGGGTGGCCTCGCGATCCTGTGCTGCGCTGGAGGTTGTCCGGGTTTCCGGTGAATACACCGTCTGTGAATCCGTACTGGTACAAGAAGCCAGTACAAGGACTGCTGCCAGTCCGATAATTAAATCCCTGTAACCACGCATAACGTTGACCTCGGTTGCCCTGCTTTGCCCTGTTATCGGTGAATATGCCCCGGTGTTGCGACCTGCCTTACCTGCGCCTGGCCAACGCCTAAAACAAACGTGAAAAAGGACGTGTAACATCCTGATACCACACTGCAAATTCTGGCCAAGAACCGGTGATTGCGCCATGATAACGCATAATGTTGAAATTAAGGAACCCGGTTCCTGTGAACCAGTGCCCCTATTTGCATGAAACTGTTCGATATTTTCCTCACGAGCGTGGTCTCGTGCATATCCAGCCTGCCCCTGATCCTGCTCCTGCTTGTCCTGCAGCAGGGTCCCGCCCTGGCGCCCAACCCGCCACTGGACCAGGCCCAGATCAGTGAAATACAGCAATTGCTCATCGATCACGACCCGCGCCAGCTGCTGGCCAGTGATTTCCAGGAAGTGCGACTTACCGAAACTGAACTGAACGCCCTGACCACCTACATCAAGAACTCCAATGCCATCCTGGCCTCAGTCAACATCCGCACGGCACTTGTCGACAATGGCGCCGATGTGGCCATGAGCATACCCGTCAATGTCTTCGGAGTGGTGCGCTGGTTCAACATCACCCTGCATCTGCTGCAAGACGATGACACCCTGCGTATCGATTCCGTGGATACGGGCAGCCTGACCCTGCCCTCCCCCCTGCTGGCACCGCTGGGCCAGGCACTGGCAGCACGACTTGCGGTCGACGAGAACTATCAACTGGTCGCCGCGTTCTTTCAGTCGCTGCATTTCCAGTCCATCACGGAAGAACGGGTAGTCATCCTGCTGGACTGGCAGGAAGACAACCTGCAGCAGCTTGAAAGCCAGGCACGGCAGGTATTCGTCAGTGCCCGGGAAGCCGACCGCCTGCTTGCAATCCATGACAGGTTAGCTGGCCATCTCTCGGAACTGCCGCAAGGCATCAATACCGTCAGGCTCAATGACCTGCTGCGCCCACTCTTTCTCAATGCCAGCATCAACAGTGCCGGCGGCGCCGACGCCGTGGCCGAAAACCGCGCCATATTCATCGTGCTGACCGCCTACATGACCGACCTCGACCTGGACCAGTTGATCGGCACTGAGGTTGCCATCACCGAACCCCGCAAAGTGAAGGTCGTCATCGAGTCGCGGGAAGATCTTGCCAGGCACGTGGTCAGTTCGGCGGCTATTGCCGCATCGGCCGGCGCCACCATGGTGCAGGTACTGACAGTCTACAAGGAGGTCAGCGATTCGCGTTTCGGCACGGGGTTCAGTTTTACCGACATTGCGGCCAACCAGGCCGGTACCATGCTGGGCATACTGGCCAGCCGCTCGGAAGCAGACGCCAGGCGATTCCAGGAAGTGATACTGGACACACTGACCGATGCCGACTACCTGCCGCCACTGGGCACCTATGACGGCATGACCGAAGAGGAGTTCATCGAGCAGTATGGCAGCCGTGAGTCCGACGCCTACCTGCAACGACTCGAAGCGATCACGGACAGCATTGCCGCCCGCCCGTTTTTCAGGGCCTTTGGCAGCGAGGGCCAGAGCCGTGCTGAATGATGCACAGTTGTCAGATCACCGGGAACGCCTGGAAGGATTGCGGGATGAACTCTGCGCACAGCTCGAAGCCGGCAGGTCGGCTGCCGGCACCGTCGTCCTCGACCAGACCAAGATCGGCCGCCTGTCGCGCATGGATGCGCTCCAGCAACAGAACATGGCGCAATCGACGCTGCGCAATGTCACGGCACGCCTGAGGCTCGTGCACAGGGCCCTGGCGCGGATCATGTCCGGGGATTACGGCTACTGCGATGTGTGCGGCAACGACATCGAGCCGGGCCGACTTGACGTGCAGCCCGAGGCGCCTTGCTGTTTTGCTTGTCAAAGCCAGCAGGAGTATCATCCGCAGTCCTGATTTTCCAGGGTCCCGGCAAACAGGGTAAACCACACCATCATGGCAACGAAGAAAGGCTTCAACAGTACGGTGCTGCATTCCGACAGGGAAGGCAAACCGGAGCACGGGGTATTGCACAAGCCAATACATCCGTCGGTCGCCTTTGCCTACGAGGATGCCCGGGAGCTGGCAGAAGTATTCCAGAACAAGCGCAAGGGCTTTGCCTATGGCCGCCAGAACAATCCCACCATCGAGGCGCTCTCGCAGAAGGTGACGAAACTGGAGGAAGGCATGGCCTCGGTGGTCTTCGGCACCGGCATGGCGGCCATCGGCTCCACGCTGCTGGCCCTGCTCAGGCAGGGAGACCATATCGTGTCCAGCGCCTTCCTGTTCGGCAACACCAACTCGCTGTTCAGCACGTTCCAGGAACTGGGTATCGAGGTGAGCTTCGTGGATGCCACCGACGTGAAGCACGTGGAAGCCGCCATCAAGGACAACACGCGTCTGGTGTTCGTGGAAACCATTGCCAACCCCGTGACCCAGGTTGCAGACCTGGTCGCCATCGGCGACCTGTGCGAAGCGCGCAACCTGGTGTATTTCGTGGATAACACCATGACCTCGCCCTGGCTGTTCAAACCGGTCACCGCAAAAGCCAGCCTGGTCACCAATTCGCTGACCAAGACCATCGGCGGCCACGGCAATGCCCTAGGCGGCAGCGTCACTGATACCGGCCTGTATGACTGGACGACCTACCCGAACATTTACGATAACTACAAGAATCTCGATCCCGCACAGTGGGGCATCACGCAGATCCGCAAGAAAGGCCTGCGGGATTTCGGTGCCTCCCTGGCCCCGGAAGCGGCCCACCACATATCGGTGGGCAGCGATACCCTGAGCCTGCGCCTGGACAAGGCCTGTGCCAACGCCATGGCCATAGCCGAGTTCTGCGCCAGGCATCCCAACGTGCGCAAGGTGTTCTATCCCGGCCTGCCGGATCACCCGCAGCATGCGCGGGCGAAACAGCTGTTCCGCCATTTCGGCGTCCTGCTCAGTATAGAACTGGATGACAAGGTGGATTGTTTCGACTTTCTCAACAGGCTGGAACTGGTGGTGTCTTCCAGCCATCTCGGTGACAACCGCACACTCGGCATCCCGGTGGCGCACACTATCTATTTCGAGATGGGTGCAGAGCGGCGCGCCTCCATGGGGATCGCCGATTCCATGATCCGGCTGTCGGTGGGCATAGAGGACACCGAGGACCTGCTGGCCGACTTCGAACAGGCACTGGCTGTCTGATACACGCCCGTGGCCGTCCCCCTGTGCCATGTTGATGACATTCCCGAGGGCAGTGCCCGGGGTTTCACCCTGCAGGGAACACGGCTGTTCGCCGTCAGGAATCACAGCAAAATTTATATTTACCTGAATCGCTGCCCGCACCTGGGCATCGCCCTTGACTGGGAGCCCGACAGCTTTCTCGATTCAGAGGGGCTCTATATCCGCTGCGCCAACCACGGTGCTTTTTTCGAGATCGATACAGGCAATTGCATCCAGGGTCCCTGCCTGGGTGACGCGCTGTGGTCAGTGGGCTACCAGGTTGCGGATGGCATGCTCATGATCGATGAGGCAGAACTACCGGAATCTCCTCGACCAGCCTGATCTCTTTGGGGCCGATGCGCGCCCGCCAGGCCATCAGTTCCACGCCGGCTGCCGCAGCCTCCGCCAGCGTCGCGCTGTAGTCGGGATCAATGGCAACGGCCGGCTCCACCCGCTCAATGCCGGTATGCTGCACACAGAAAAACAACACCGCGCGATCCCCTTGTTCCGCGATATGCATCAGCTCGCGGAGATGCTTGGTACCGCGGGTGGATACTGCGTCCGGGAACAGCCCCAGTCCACCTGACTCGCCCAGCGTGACGTTCTTGACCTCGATATAGCAGTCTTCGCCGGGGCGCCCGGGATGCTCACGCAGGAGGAAATCTATGCGGCTGTTTTCCCTGCCGTATTTGACCTCCTGCTGCACGCGACGGTAGCCGGACAGCAGCGGCACCACATTTTCCGTTACCGCCTCGCGCACGAGGGCGTTGGCCCTGCCCGTATTGATGCCTGCCAGTTTTTTACCAGCCACCTCGATCACTTCGAAAGTATGCGGGTATTTTCGGGTCTTGCTGTCTGACGTCGAATACCAGATACGGGAGCCCGGCTCTTTGCAGTGCATCATCGACCCCGTGTTCGGGCAATGGATCGTCATGACACCGCCATCGGGCAGCTCAATATCCGCCAGGAAGCGCTTGTATCGCCGCAGCAGTTTAGCGGTCTGAAATGGTGGATTGAATTTCATGTTTGGAAAAGCATTCGCATTGTGCCGCGCACAGGCGCAAGACGGGAAAAATCACGTTTTTTTATGGAACTGGAATTGATAATCTGGTAGCGTAGCGTGCCTCGCAAAACGGCGAGCCTGTAATTGAAGTAATTTTTACATTTAATTCTAAAGATTAGTTTTTGAGACCAGGAATGGCAACCAGAAAATCCCCCCCGAAGAGCAAAGCGAAAGCCAAGGCCAAAGCGAAGACAAGGGCCAAAACCAAGGTCCAAGCCAAGACAAAAGCCAAGGCTAAAAAAGCTGCCGTCAAGGCCAAGGCATCAAGCCGGTCGAAGGTAAAGGCAGGTCCCAAGGCGAAGAAAGCCAAGGCCAAAACCAAACCCAAGGCGAAAGCGAAGGCCAAGGTCAAAGCGAAGACCAAGGCAACAGCGAAAAAAGCCAAGGTGAAAAAAGCCAAAGCTGCGCCGAAAGCGAAACAAGCCAAGGCGCCAAAAGCCAAGGCGGCACCCAAGGCAAAAAAAGCCGTAACAAAAGCATCATCCAAAACCCCAGCTAAAGCTACCGCCACCACCCCGGCCGTAGCTGCAGTCAAAGCATCGGATTCACATATGCAGGCCAGAGGTTTCTCTCCTTACAAGATCAAGCGTGGTGAGGAGTACATGAATGAAGCTCAGAAGGAGCATTTCAAGAATATTTTGCTCAGTTGGCGCAACAACCTGATGGAAGAAGTCGACCGCACCGTGCACCACATGCAGGATGAGGCGGCGAACCCGCCCGACCCGGCAGACCGCGCCACCCTGGAGGAAGAATTCAGCATCGAACTGCGCACCCGCGACCGCGAGCGCAGGTTGATCAAGAAAATCGACAGCACGATCGAACTGATCGCCAACGATGATTATGGCTGGTGTGATTCCTGCGGTGTCGAAATCGGTATCCGCCGACTGGAAGCCAGGCCAACCGCCAACAAATGCATCGATTGCAAAACCCTGGACGAAATAAAGGAAAAGCAGCTGGGCGCCTGAGCGGGCTCCTTCGCTTCCGTTTTCCCGTTTCACCACCGTCCGGACACGGCCGGGAGCTTTAGCCAATGACTGTTAAAGCTTCCGGCGACACCTCCCCCAAGCCGTACATCGGCCGTTTCGCTCCATCTCCGTCAGGCCCGCTGCACATGGGCTCGCTCGTTGCCGCACTGGCCTCCTGGTGTGATGCCCGCAGTAATGACGGCACCTGGTTGATGCGCATGGAAGATCTCGACCCGCCCAGGGAAAGCCCGGAAGCCGCCGACCAGATTCTGTTTCAAATCGAGGCCCTCGGCCTGCACTGGGACGGCCCCGTGCTTTACCAGAGCGCCCGCCATGCCGCCTACCAGGAAGCCATCATGGCTCTGGCCAGCCAGGGCCTGGTTTTCGCCTGTGACTGCTCCCGTCAGCAAGTACAGGATCATGACGGCATTTATCCAGGCACATGCCGAGACCGGAGCCTGGAAGACAGGCCCGGTATGGCTCTGCGCTGCCGCGTCAACGACATGACCCTGGCATTCGACGACCGTATCCAGGGCAGGCAGCAGCAAAACCTGGCACGGGAAGTCGGGGATTTCATCATTCGCCGCAAGGACGGATTTTTCGCCTACCAGCTGGCAGTCGTAGTCGATGATGCCTTCCAGGGCATCACCGATATCGTGCGCGGCATCGACCTCATGGATTCCACGCCACGCCAGTGCTACCTGCAGCAGCTGCTGGGCTGCCCTGCAGCCACTTACGCCCATATACCCGTCATAGTTAACCAGGATGGACAGAAACTGAGCAAGCAACACATGGCTGCTCCCATCGACACGACTCACCCGGCGCCACTGCTGCTTGCTGCGCTCGCCTATCTTGGCCAGGATCCCGACCCCGCCCTGTCCGCCGCCGCCCCCGGGGATATCCTCGCCTGGGCAATCCGCCACTGGGACCCTTCGCGCCTGGCAGGCGTCACCGTGTTGCCTGAAACCCAGCCGGTCTGATCCGGCATCCCTGTCACGTTTGGTAGCAGCACAGCCAACGGTCTTACCATGGCCATGCTGCGCTGCAATAAAGGCATTTGCGGCCCCAGCACGGATAAATTTCCTGAAAAATGTGTAGAAAAGAAACAATGTTATTTGTTACTTTTGACGGATATAGCGGTTTCCTGCCCAATAGCAGGCGCCTGGATCCGGCCACCGGCCTCACAACGCCCGTAATAGCACATGCAGCATATCCTGGTAGTTGAAGACGACAAGGAGCTCCGCAAGGCCCTGCGCCGCCTGCTGGAGCGAAACGGCTTTGAAGTGACCGAATCCGCTTCGGTGGAGGACACCGCTGGTCTCGATCTCGACAAGTTCACAGTGATCATTGCGGACCTGCGACTTCCCGGCGACCCCGGCACCACCCTGCTTCGGCGCACCATCACCCCGATGCTGATCCTCACCAGCTATGCCAGCCTGCGAAATTCGATCGACTCGCTGCAGATAGGTGCCATCAACTACCTGTCCATTCCGCTGGATCCCGAGGAAATTCTCACCGCCATCAATCGTCTCCTGGACAGCAACGCCAAGGAGAAAAACCGGGAGGATGCTGATGCCCGCGCCAGTGAAGAACCAGTCAGGGGGATGGTCGGCCACTGTCCTGGAATGCGCGAATTGTTCCGCCGCATTCGCAAGATCGCGCAGACCAATTCTTCAGTCCTGATACAGGGAGAATCCGGCACGGGAAAGGAACTGGTCGCCAGGGCTCTGCATGAAGCGAGCACCCGCAAGGATGCCAGCCTGGTATCCGTCAACTGCGCCGCCATACCGGAAAACCTCATCGAGTCCGAATTGTTCGGCCACGAAAAGGGCGCCTTTCCCGGGGCCAATTCCACCCGCACCGGCCTGGTGGAGTCTGCCAACAATGGCACCCTTTTTCTCGATGAAATCGGCGAATTGCCGCTGGATGCACAGGCCCGGCTGCTGCGCGTTCTAGAGGAGCACGAGATACGCAAAGTCGGTTCTGTGCAATCCCAGAAGGTGGATATCCGCCTGGTAGCGGCTACAGCCCGCGACCTGAAGCAGCTGGTCAGTGAAGGCCGCTTTCGGGAAGACCTTTTCTACAGGATCAACGTGATGCCCCTGCAGATACCGCCGCTGCGCGAACGCGGCTCCGACATCCTGGAACTGGCGGACAGGAAACTGGAGATATGCTGCAACCGCCTTGACATGCCCCTGAAAAAATTCAGTGCCGATGCCATCCAGGCCATCTCCACCTACCCCTGGCACGGTAATGTGCGCGAACTGGAGAATGCCATCGAGCGTGCCGTGATCATGACGGAGGGCGAGGACATACCCATGGACATGCTGGGGCTGGACGTGGAACTGGTGAAAATCGATTCCATGTCGAACCAGGTGCAGAACCAGGCGCCTGAAAAGAATCCGGAAGACAGCCAGGACAAGGATCTTTCACTGAAGGATTATTTCCAGCGCTTCGTTCTCGAACACCAGGACCAGATGAATGAGACAGAACTCGCCAAGAAACTCGGCATCAGTCGCAAGTGTCTGTGGGAGCGTCGCCAGCGCTTCGATATTCCCCGCAAGAAGAAACAACGTTGAGCTGACGGCCACAATGACCTGCCTGGCCGGCATAAGCGAACACATCAGCCAATCCGTTACCCTTTTTCGCACTCCGGGTTACATTTACAAACAGCATTGCCGCCATCGGCACCTGGTGCAAACAGCATCTGCCAACTGCCGGAATCACCAATTGTTAAATAATTGTAAAAAGTCTTTGAAAATAACCCGGGATGTGACTTATATTTTCCCGGCACCTGCATCCAATAATGATAACAGCAGGGCTTCTTGACTTAAGTTAGCAGTCTTTGGCTGTGGCTCCGGAAAAAAAGAGAACTGGCAAACAGCAGCTATCCGGGGGGTAAACTGTAGGGTCAATAAATTTAAGGTAAGGGCGATTCCCTTTTCCAGCAGCCAGATAGGCTGCCTTGCTGCAGACATGGAAGCTGCAATAATTACAACAATAATAATGAAACGCCTCATTGACAGGGGAAGTGCCAAGCACTTCCCCTGTTTTATATGTAAGGCTTTAGGTGTAAGGCTTTATATGTACGGCTCCTGATCCCTCCAGACAATTACCCGACCACCGCCTATCCGTGTAAAATGGCTGCTTCCCCAGCAGAGTCAGAATTTTGAGCCAAAAACCCACCTCCACACCCGACCACCCGGCATCCCCCTGCCAGGCTCCGTTGTTAACCCCCGTCATCCTCAACCGCGACCAGCACTGCATTTCCCGCAAACATATCAGCCCGGGCTGCCTGCGTGTGCTCTACACGCTCAATGATGCCGGGTACAAGGCTTTCATCGTCGGCGGTGCCGTCAGGGACCTGTTGTTGGGCAAGCAGCCCAAGGATTTCGATGTGGCCACGGACGCCACGCCGGAGCAGGTCAAGGCCGAATTCCGCAATGCACGCATCATCGGCCGCCGTTTTCGTATTGTGCATGTGACCATGGGGCGCGAAATCATCGAGGTCTCGACATTTCGGGCCAGCAACACCGACAGCGTGGAAATCCAGGGCGAACGTCTTGCCCGCAGCGTCAAGCATATCGATTCAGCCCATTCCCAGAGCGGCATGATTCTCAGGGACAACGTCTATGGCACCCTCGAAGAAGATGTCGTGCGCCGCGATTTCACGGTCAACGCGCTTTACTACACCGTAAAAAATTTCCAGGTGCATGACTATGTCAATGGCAAAACCGACCTGGACAACCGCTGCCTGCGCATGATCGGTGATCCGGAGCAGCGCTACCGTGAAGATCCCGTACGCATACTCCGTGCCGTTCGTCTGTCGGCAAAACTCGGCTTTGACATTGCCCCAGAGACGGAAGCGCCCATACAACCATTGGCACACATGCTGGAATCCATTCCCTCCGCCCGGCTTTTCGATGAAGTATTGAAGCTGTTTTTCACCGGCAATTCCCTGGAAAGTTATGAACTCCTGTGCCGGCATGACGTGTTCAGGCACCTGTTCCCCTCCACCGCCAAGGCCCTGCAGGATGACAACGGGCTGATGGAGAACATACTGCGCTTGGCATTCGCCAGCACCGACCAGCGCATCAAGGACATGAAAAGTGTCACACCTGCTTTCCTGCTCGCCGCCATCCTGTGGCCGGCCCTCGACAGGCAGTACCGGGCGAACCTGGACGAAAATATGCCCCCTATGGTCGCCATGCACCACGCCGCTCAGGATGTGGTCAGTGAACAGGTGAGCCGCATATCGATACCCAAGCGGTTCAGCATCCCGATGCGGGAGATCTGGGAATTCCAGTTGCGCCTGCCGCGCCGGAAACGCGCCAATGTACTGATGAACCACAAGCGCTTCAGGGCCGCTTACGATTTCGTCCTGTTGCGCGAACAGGCCGGCGAGGACATGGAAGGACTCGGCGCGTGGTGGACGGAGTTCCAGACTGCCGATAAAACCCAGCGTGACCAGATGCTGTCCCCCAACCGGGGTGGGCGACGTCATTCAAAATCCGGCAAACGCAGAGTAAAATCTTCCCGAAACAACAGGAGCGCAGGATAAGGGCAGGCCTGGCCAGCCGGTCCGTTGCATCCCGACTCCACCATACAGCGGCAAGCCAGTGGCACAAGACATCAACAAATCCTCCTCCATACCGCGGTATATCGCTGTTGAAGGCCCTATAGGTGTTGGCAAGACCAGCCTCGCCAAGCGCCTGGCCAAGAGCTTCAATTACGAGATCCTGCTTGAGAAGAGCGAGGACAACCCCTTCCTTGAACGCTTTTACCGCGACCCGCGCCAAATGGCGTTGGCGACGCAGTTGTTCTTCCTGTTCCAACGCGCCCAGCAGATACAGGACCTGCGCCAGGACGACATGTTCGAACCGGTTCGCGTGGCCGACTTCCTGATGGAGAAAGATCGCCTGTTTGCCCGCCAGAACCTGGATACCGATGAATTCAAGCTGTACCAGAACGTCTATGAACACCTGACCATCGATGCCCCGCAGCCTGATCTTGTCATATACCTGCAGGCACCCGTGGAAGTCCTGATCGAACGCATCCAGAAGCGCGGCATCCAGTCGGAACAACTGATCGAAAAACGCTACCTGGAAAATCTCAGTAATGCATACACCGAGTTTTTTCACTACTATGACGACTCGACACTGCTGGTAGTGAACAGCGCCGAGATCGACCTGGTCAACAACGACGAGGACTACGACCAGTTGCTGGATTACATCCTCACGACCCGCAAGGGGAGCAGGAATTACTTCAACCCCAGGCCCACCCTGCTCTAATCCAGAATATTGCCTATCCTTGCGTTAATGAGTGCAACTTGAAAAGAAACACAAACCAATAATCAATGAAAAAGGTCACCGTCAACACACTTCACAAGCTTAAGGCCGCCGGTGAAAAATTCGCCTGCCTGACATGCTATGACGCTCTTTTTGCGGGGCTGCTGGGAGACGCCGGCGTGGAGGTCATCCTGGTCGGTGATTCCCTGGGTATGGTTATCCAGGGCCATGACACCACCCTGCCCGTCACCATGGAAGATGTCATCTATCACATGGAATGCGTCAAGCGCGGCAGCAAGGGCTCCCTGCTGATCGCCGACCTGCCTTTCATGTCATACGCCTCCGAGGCCCAGACGCTGGAAAACGCCGCCCGCCTGATGCGTGCAGGCGCCCAGATGGTGAAGCTGGAGGGCGGTGCATGGATCGCCGAATCCACCCGCCTGCTCGCCGAACGCGGTATTCCCGTGTGTTCGCACATGGGCCTGACACCGCAATCCGTCAATCGCATCGGCGGCTTCCTGGTCCAGGGTCGCGACCCGGAACAGGCCGACACCATGATCGAGGAAGCCCGCCTGCTCGAGGCTTCCGGCGCCAGTTGCCTCCTGCTGGAGTCCGTGCCTGGCACGCTGGCGAAGGCAATCAGCAATGCCCTCACCATCCCGGTAATCGGCATTGGCGCCGGTGTCGACGTGGACGGCCAGATCATGGTGCTGCACGACCTGCTCGGCATCTCGCCCATCACGCCGAAATTCGTGAAGAACTTCCTCGCGGATTCCGGCAACGGGATACCGGGCGCTATCTCTGCTTACGTCAAGGCCGTCAAGGACGGCACTTTCCCCGGCCCCGAACACGCCTACGACTGATCCTCCCAGTTATGCAAATTTTTGAATCAAGGGATGCCCTGCAGCAGCAGCTCAGGGGCCTGCGCAAGTCCGGTCGCACCATCGGCCTGGTGCCCACCATGGGCAACCTGCATGACGGTCACCTGGCACTGGTCGCGGCAGCACGCGAGCAAGCTGACTTTGTGCTGGCCACCATCTTCGTCAATCCGCTGCAGTTCGGTCCGACCGAGGATCTCGACAACTATCCGCGCACCCTGCAGGCTGACTGCGACTTGCTCACTTCTGCCGGTTGCGACGCGGTGTTCGTTCCAGCCGTGAGTGCAATGTACCCAAACGGTCTGCAGGGCCAGACCCTCGTCAGCGTCCCGGGGTTGTCCGCAAAACATTGCGGGGCCAGCCGGCCCGGGCATTTCGACGGCGTCTGCACCGTAGTATCCAAACTGTTCAATCTGTCACAGCCTGACATCGCCTTTTTCGGTGAAAAGGATTACCAGCAGCTGCAGGTGATCCGGAAAATGACCGCCGACCTGTGCATGCCGGTCAGGATCGAAGGTGTGCCCATCATCAGGAATGCCGAGGGCCTGGCACTGAGTTCCAGAAACGGCTACCTTGACGCAGGGCAGCTGGCACTGGCGCCACTGTTGCACGATCAGCTGGTGGCTGCATCAACAGCCATCGAAACCGGCCAGGCCGATTTCACGCACCTTGAAGCCAGCGCCCGGGCTGAGCTGGACAAGGCAGGATTCCGAACCGACTACTTCACCGTTTGCAACGCCCAAACCCTGGACGCCGCACAACACGAGGATAACGACCTCGTCATCCTTGCCGCGGCGTGGCTCGGCAAAACGCGCCTGATAGACAATATCCGAATCACCCGCTGAGGACTGTCTGCTTTATTTATGCCAATGGCTGGCATAGTATTGGCCACTTCCTGCAGCAACAACCTGACCCGGCTATCAAATCTCATGCGCATCGGCATTCTTTCCAGAAACCGCAACCTTTACTCCACCCGCCGGCTGGTGGAAGCCGCGCGGGAGCGCGGCCACGAAGTGCGCGTCATCGACGTCCTGAAGTGCTACATGAACATCACGGCGAACGACCCGACGGTGTTTTACCAGCGCAACGCGGAAATCGTCGAGGAACTGGAGTTTGATGCCGTCATTCCCCGCATCGGCGCCAGCATCACCGCTTATGGCTGCGCCGTGCTGCGCCAGTTCGAAGTGGGTCACGTGTATTCCATCAATGAATCCATTGCCATCACGCGGTCCCGCGACAAGCTGCGTGCACACCAGTTGCTGGCGCGCAAGGGCATAGGACAGCCCGTCACCAGTTACGCCCACTCGGCGCGTGCCACGGACAAACTGATCGAATCGGTTGGCGGTGCCCCGCTGATCCTGAAACTCACCGAAAGCACTCATGGTGACGGCGTCCTCCTGGCGGAAACCAAGAAGGCCGCGGAAGCACTGATCAATGCCTTCATGGGCATCGGTTCCGACTTCCTGGTCCAGGAATTCATTCGCGAGGCCGGTGGTTCCGACATCCGCTGTTTTGTCGTCGGCAAGAAAGTCATCGCCGCCATGCAGCGCAAGGCCAGCAAGGGCGAATACCGTTCCAACCTGCACCGTGGCGGCACGGCGGAAGTGATCCGCCTGCACCCCGACGAACGCTCCCTGGCGGTTCGCGCGGCCCAGGTCATGGGCCTCGACCTGGCCGGCGTGGACCTCATCCGCTCGTCCCATGGCCCGCTGGTCATCGAGGTAAACTCTTCACCCGGACTGGAAGGCATCGAGACTGCCACCGGCAAGAACGTGGCCGACAAAATCATCGAGTACATCGAAAAGGATTCTGTGCTGGGTCCCAACAAACCCAAAGGCAAAGGCTAACCGGGATCTGCGCACATAAAGGTCCAGGGGAATACGTATGTCATATACAAGACTGTCGAAACTGAAAGTGGGCGCACTGGAATTATGCGACCTGCCGGACCTTGGCATCGAGAAAATGCATGTCCGCGTGGATACCGGCGCGGCCACTTCTTCACTGCACGTAGACAACATCGAGGAGTTCAACAAGGGCGGCAAGAGCTATGTCAGTTTCGACCTGCATCCTGACATCCACAACGTCGATTCGGTCATCCGCACCACCGCCCCGGTAGAGGGTACCAAAACCGTGAAAAGCTCCTCCGCCGACACCGAAAAACGGGTCGTCATCACCACCACTATCCGTCTTGCCGGCCGCGAGTGGCCGATCAAGCTCACCCTGACCGACCGCTCCGAAATGACCTACATGATGCTGATGGGCCGCGAGGCCATGGAAGGCAAGGTTGTCGTGGACCCGGAGTTCGAATACCTGCTCAATGACGCCGATTTCGATGATGACGACTACATGCCGGCGCATGGCGGGGAAGAAGAGTAAGCCCCGCGCGGCCTCAATCCCGTGTTTGATAAAGGCGTCCCTTTTTTGGGATAATGCGCCCCGCCGTGAATCCGGCAGGTTCGAAATCCCTGTAATAGTGCAAGAGAAGGTACTTCGAGGTAAGAAAGTGCTAACCCTGATGTTGAAAGCCAAGCTTCACAAGGCCTGTGTGACCCACTCAGAGCTGGATTACGAAGGCTCGTGCGCCATCGATGGCACCCTGCTGGATACGGCAGGCATCCGTGAATTCGAGCAGATCCAGATCTACAACATCACCAACGGCGAGCGCTTCACCACCTACGCGATTCGCGCGCAACATGGCTCCGGTATCATTTCCGTGAACGGCGCGGCTGCCCATAAGGCCAATGTGGGGGACAGGGTAATCATCTGTGCCTATGGCAGCTATACCGAAGCCGAGCTCCTGAACCACAAACCCAGGCTGGTGTACCTGGATGAGACCAATACCGTTCTCAGGTCCAGCAACACCATACCAGTACAGGCAGCCTGATACCCGGTTCAGACGGGGGGATTGATTCCGGTTGCGGCACAATGACGTACCGCGCCGACGTCAGTGCAGCATAATCTGGCGTATTTTCCCAAGGCCGTGCTATAAAACGGGTCCGGATGACCAGTTTGATAACTCAGTAATTCCCTTTAACAAGGAGCCCCCGTGTTTGAAATAAAGACCCATCCCGTTCCTGAAGCCCTGAAAAAATCCGCACACCTGGACAAAGCCAAGTACGACGCCATGTACAAGGCCTCCATCGAGACACCCGATGCTTTCTGGTCAGAACAGGCCACCACATTCCTGGACTGGATGACACCGTTCACCAAGGTCAGCGAATGCGATATGGCGAAGGGGGATATCAAGTGGTTCCTCGGCGGCAAGCTTAACGTCACGTCAAACTGCATCGACCGTCACCTGCCGCGGCGGGCAGACCAGGTTGCCATTATCTGGGAAGGTGATGAACCAGGCACCGAGCGCAAGATCACCTACCAGGAACTGCACGATGCCGTCTGCAAGATGGCCAACGTCCTGAAGGACCGCGGTGTCAGTAAAGGCGACCGTGTCTGCATCTATATGCCGATGATTCCCGAGGCGGCTTTTGCCATGCTGGCCTGCGCCCGCATCGGCGCTGTACATTCAGTGGTCTTTGGCGGCTTCTCGCCCGACTCCCTCAAGGACAGGATTCTCGATTCCGATTGCCGCGTGGTCATCACTTCCGATGAAAGCGTACGCGGTGGCCGCGTCTTCCCCCTGAAAGTGAATACGGATACCGCCGTGGCGAAATGCCCGAACGTGCACACCGTCCTGGTCGTGCAACGAACTGGCAATCCAGTCGCGTGGGATGCCAGCAAGGATATCTGGTACCACGAGGCAACCGCGAATGCGAATGCGACCTGCGAACCCGAACCGATGGACAGCGAGGACCCCCTGTTCATCCTCTACACGTCCGGCTCAACCGGCAAGCCCAAGGGTGTGCTGCACACTACAGGCGGCTACCTGCTGATGGCCGCCATGACCCACAAGTATGTGTTCGATTATCATGACGGCGACATCTACTGGTGCGCCGCCGACGTCGGCTGGGTAACCGGCCATACCTATATCGTCTATGGTCCGCTGGCCAATGCCGCCACCACGCTGATGTTCGAGGGCGTGCCCACCTACCCGGACTGCTCACGCTTCTGGCAGGTGATCGACAAATACCAGGTGAACACCTTCTACACGGCGCCCACTGCCATCCGCGCCCTCATGGCACAGGGCGATGACATGGTGACCTGCACATCACGGGCATCATTGAAAATCCTGGGCACGGTGGGCGAACCCATCAACCCGGAAGCCTGGGAATGGTATTACCATGTTGTCGGCAATGGCCGCTGCCCGATCATGGACACCTGGTGGCAGACCGAAACCGGCGGCCACATGATCACACCAATACCGGGGGCCATCGATCTCAAACCGGGCTCGGCCACCCTGCCGTTCTTCGGCGTGCAGCCGGCCCTGGTCGATCCGGAAGGCAAGATTCTCGAGGGCGCCACATCGGGCAACCTCGTCATTACCGCGAGCTGGCCCAGCCAGCTGCGCACCGTGTACGGGGATCACCAGCGTTGCATCGATACCTATTATTCAACGTACAAGGGCTATTACTTCACCGGTGACGGTGCCCGTCGCGACGAAGATGGCTACTGGTGGATCACCGGCCGTGTCGACGACGTACTCAACGTCAGCGGCCATCGCCTGGGTACCGCCGAGATCGAAAGCGCCCTGGTGCTGCACGACGCCGTTGCCGAAGCCGCCGTGGTCGGATTTCCCCACGATATCAAGGGCCAGGGCATCTACGCCTACGTCAGCCTGATGAAGGGTGTGGAAGCGACAGACGCCCTGATGAAGGAGCTGCGGGATTTCGTCGGCAAGGAAATTGGCGCCATCGCCAAACCGGAAATTATCCAGTGGGCGCCAGGCCTGCCGAAAACCCGTTCAGGCAAGATCATGCGTCGTATCCTGCGCAAGATCGCCGCCAACGAACTGGACAATCTCGGCGATACCACGACGCTTGCCGACCCGGCGGTGGTCGACCACCTGGTCGAGAACCGGCCGCACAAGTAAGCGGCTATATACTGCCGTCCAGGTATCTGCGCCTCAGGTCTTCCGGAAACTTCTCGATGGCATACCGCAACATGGTACGCGGCATGTTGCGGTAATAGCCCACCCGGTCGGTCTGGCGGATTACCAGCCGATATCAGCCGCCCTCCTCTTTCTGCTCCCCCTCCTGCCCCGCTTCCTCGATGACCGGCCTAGAAGCCGGACTGCCCAGAAAATAAAACGACAGCAGGGTCAGCAGGAACAGGGGTATGAGCAGCGTGTACAGGTAGGCAGGATGGAAGATGGAGGTCTGGTAATCAAAGATCTCGAACGCGTATGCCACCGTGGTGACGCCAAATGCCGTGAAAAAGGCGAGAATAATTCCGGCCAGGAGTCCAGGCGTCTTTAACCGCACCAGCATGCAAAACGGAACAATCAGGACCGCGTTACCGATGGACGCCGCCAGATAACCGAAAACCAGGAGCAGCAGTTCATTGAGAACCGGGACGTAACCCGGCCCCGGCGCCTGGATCTGCTGCCACGCTTCCGGTACGGCAAACACCAGGGCGGCGAATAATGGCGACAGCAGAAAGGCTCTTTTCATGTCAGGGCTTTGGTAAATGCTTTCTATCTGGATACCCAGTAGCGCTGCATCTCGATGAACAGGAAGGACGCCGTCCAGGTAATCAGCAGCAGGCCTGTCAGTGATTCGACCCCGGCCAGATAGCGGATGCCGCCGAAGGGCTCGATATCGCCGTAGCCAAGCGTCGTGTATGTGGTAAAGGAAAAATAAATGCAGTCGGCGCTGGTGATGACGAAGCGGCCTTCCAGGTAACCCAGCCCCTCGGCGCTGTGCATGAGCCAGTAGGTGTATCCGAATATGACCACCTCGAGGATATGGGCAACGAGCGCACCGAATACGCCCAGCACCAGCCTGTAGCGATACCTGATGCGCAGCTTCGGCATCAGCAGGGTCAACCTGTAAAGACATTCGTAGTGCATCAGAACGACAATTGACAGGGCGATCACGATGATCAGGACCAGACTCATTCCATATCCTTACATGCGGACTTTTCGACGCAACCTACATTAACGCATACGCATGAAAACTCAAGAAAAATGGCAAAGCCGCGGTCAATAAAAACCCGGCCTAGCCGGGTTTTGTTTCAAGCCTGGGCCATAAAGTTTAATGTGGTCAGGGCTTTTGTGTTGCGGAGATGAAGTCTTTCCTTCTCCAGTGCGCCCGCAGGGACTTGCCGAACTAGACAGGGCAAATTTCATTCGCGGCAGTACCACAGATCGTAATGACGAAATCAGGCACGGGTGTCGAACAATAGCACGTCGGTCAGTAATTCAGGCCCGGCACATCGATCACGTAGCGCCGCAACTGGAATCCGTCTGCGGGCAGTTGCGCCGATGCATCGTTCACATACCCGGTTTCCCGCAGCAGGAAGGCGATGATACTGGCATAGTCTTCCGGCGGCAGGCCTCCCGGGTTGGCCGGCGGCATGCTCACGGAAATATCACTGTAGATATCACCCAGCGTGAAGCCGCCCCACTTGGCCTGGAAGGCCTGCCCGGCGTAATTGGCGGAGGCATGACAACCGCTGCAGTTCTGCGTGAAGACCTGCTCTCCCCTGGCAGACTGTTCAGGATTGAAAATACCTGCCGCAACCGAGATTTCAGGCATATCGGCACGTGTCGGGCGCGGCACTTCGCGGGCGCGGCCATCCGGCAGGGCAAACACCCAGATGACCCCGGAACCCTGGGTGATATCCACGTCGACCAGCCGGCCGAGGGTGGATGTCTGCGCGGCGCCGCCACCGGCGGTGATGGCGATGTACTGCTTGCCGTCAACGGTGTAGCTGATGGGCGCACCGGACACATCGCCATTCAGGCGCGCCTGCCAGAGCAGGTCACCGGTGTCGTTGTCGAGGGCAAAGAATTGCCGGTCTGCCGTGCCACCAAACACGATGCCACCTGCCGTCGCCAGCGCCGACGCCGTCATGGGGGCCCCGCTTTCCGGCCGCCATGTCCAGCGCCGTATTCCCGCTACCGGATCGAAAGCAACGAATTCGCCGACAAAGTCGTAGCCCGGGGCCAGTGATGGCGTATAGGTGGTGCCGGTCAGCCCGAAGCGGGTATGCCGCACCGGCGTCACCACCATGGCGTTCATGCACGAGTTGTTGACGCCGAGATAATAGAGCCCGGTCTGCGCACTGAAGCTTGGCGCGTTCAGGTTGCGTGCGCCATGCGGATGGGGACAGACCTGGAACACCTTGCCGGAATCGACGTCCGCCTTTTGCGGCACAGTGTCGGGGTTGTAGATGGGCACGCCGGCTTCCGTCCATCCGGTGATGGTGTTGTCATAGGCTGTGCGGAAAGCCTGCAGGAATTCGCCTGTTTCCCGGTCCAGCACCACACTCCAGCCGATCTTGCCGGTCTGGATCAGCGCCTTGCGCATCTCGCCGCCAATCGCCAGGTCCACGAGCATGCTTTCATAGGTGGCGCGGTCCCAGTTGTCGCGCGGCACCAGTTGGTAATGCCAGCGCAGTTCACCGGTGTCGGCATCCAGGGCGATGACACTGTTGGCATACAGGGCATCACCATGTCCTTCCGGCGTCGTGGTCCAGGGTGCCGGCTGGCCGGTGGGCGAGTAAACGAGATTGAGTTCGGGATCGTAGCTCAGCGTATTCCAGGTGGCGGCACCTGCCGGCGGGTAACCGGCATCCCAGTCCCAGGAGTCGGCACCGGGATCCTCACGCCCGGGAATGGTATAGAAGGTCCAGAGGATTTCCCCGGTGTCGGCATCCAGTGCCTTGAGACTGCCGCGCGCGGCGAAATCACCGCCGGACATGCCGATGAAGACCTTGCCGTCGACCACCAGCGGCGGATGCGCATGGCCTTCCCCGTCACGGTAATCCGCCGTCCGGGTTTCCCAGCGTTTTTCGCCTGTGCGGGCATCGAGGGCGACCACGTAGCTGTCCGCCGTTCCCCAGTAAATGGTGTCGCCGTAAATGGACACGCCGCGGAAGCGGCGGTTGGCTTCCGACAGTGCGATGTCGGCGGGATAGGTGCGGGTGTGACTCCAGCGCAGTTCGCCGGTGACGGCGTCCAGGGCGATGATGCGGCCGGTGCCCTCGCCGATATACATGATGCCGTTGGCGATGATCGGCGTGGCCAGCCAACGGCTGCCGTCACGCATCGCATACGACCACACCATGCGCAGGTCGTCGACATTGTCACGGTTGATTTCGGTGAGGGGGCTGAAGCCGGTGGCATCGAAAGTGCGGCGATAGGTCAGCCAGTCGCCGGGTTCGGGGTTGAGCAGGCGGACGTCTGTCACCGGCTCCCAGGCGCCGGAACTTTCCTGTCCAAGGATGGATAACGGTGCGATTCCACAAATCAGGACAGACAGCAATATGGCGCAATTTTTCACGGACTCCCCCAGTCACTCGTATGCGTTAGAAAACGAGTATGGGCGAATGCTTATGGAAAATACAGTGTGGAAGTCAGGGAAGAAATGGCTGGGGTGGTAGGATTCGAACCTACGGATGACGGAGTCAGAGTCCGTTGCCTTACCACTTGGCGACACCCCAGCAACAGGGGTTGAAAATTCGGCATGGCCGGAATTTCCGAAGGGCGCAATCCTACTAACTTCCCGTCATTTTTTCCAGTTTTTTACCCGTATTTAGCACGGAATTCCTGTGTTTTAATGCAGGTTGATCCATGTGAATTCCAAGTTTCACCATCTATCGTCAAACCCGGCTATTTACCAGGGGACATATGGGACAGGAAATACAATCAAGCTCCTTCACCGAGGCGGAACTCGAGCAGTTCAAGGCGCTGCTTGCAGAGGAAACCGCCCTCCTCCAGCGCTGGTTTGCCGACGGCCGGCTCGCCGGCAGCGGCTACAAGGCGGGGTTCGAGTTGGAGGCCTGGCTGCTGGATGCCACCAATCACGCCGCCCCGGACAACAAGGCCTTCCTGGCCACCCTGGAGGACCCGGATGTCGTGCCGGAACTGGCTTCCTTCAATTTCGAGGTCAACGGTGATCCTGCCGTTTTGGCGGGAGATGCCTTTGACCGCATGTACCAGGGCCTGCTTCGCACCTGGCACAAATGCAGGGAAGTCGCTGCCAGCCGGGATGAAAGGATCATCATGATCGGCATCCTGCCCCACCTGCGCGAGTCCGACCTCACCCTGAAGAACATGTCCCAGATGTCCCGCTACCGGGCACTGAACCACCAGGTCCTCAAGATGCGCCATTACGAGCCCCTGCACCTGCACATCACCGGCCGCGATGAACTGGATACGAAAAAATTCGACGTCATGCTGGAGGCGGCAACCACATCCTTCCAGGTGCATTTCCAGATACCCCTGGAACAATCGGTGCCTGTATACAACGCCACCCTGCTGGCGTCGGCGCCCATGGTTGCCATTTCCGCCAATTCGCCTTACCTGTTCGGCAAGGACCTGTGGGACGAGACCCGCATTCCCCTGTTTGAGCAGAGCGTCAGGCTGGGTGAACCGGGACAGCACCGGGTCAGTTTCGGTTACGGCTACCTGGAACACTCCCTCGCGGAATGCTTTGCCACCAACCTCAGCGACTACCCGGTTCTGCTGCCGCTGGTCAGCGACGCCCCGCCGGACAAGCTCACCCGCCTGAAATTCCACAACGGCACGATCTGGCGCTGGAACCGTCCATTGATCGATTTCGGCGCCGACGGCAAGCCGCACCTGCGTATCGAGCACAGGGTGGTCCCGTCAGGACCCACCATCCGCGACAGTTTTGCCAACGCCGCCTTCTATTATGGTGTGACCCATGGCCTGACCCTGCGCCATGACAATATTGCCGCCTGCCTGCCGTTCACGGAGGCAAAAACCAACTTCTATGACTGCGCCCGCTATGGCCTGGACGCCATCGTCACCTGGCTGGACGGCAGCAAACTGCCGGTCAGCGAACTCATTCTGGGAGAATTGCTGGACGTGGCAGCCGAGGGCCTCCAGGACCTTGGCATTGAAGCCGGAAGCGCCGGTCACTGGCTGGACATCATCCGTGCGCGGGCGCAAACCCGCCAGAACGGCGCCGCCTGGCAGCGAGGCTGGGTCGCCCGCCACGGCCATGACATGTACGCCATGGTGGACCACTACTACGACCACCAACAGACCGAACAACCTGTGCACACCTGGGCACTCTGAGGCGACACTGATGCTGCACCGACTGGACCATATACCGGACGGACTCCTCGACTGCCCTGCCTCCGAGCTGGCCGGCATCATTTCCGATACCACGTTGATCGAGCTGCCGGGCGACCGCACGCCCCCCCTGTTCCTGTCCGTGCTCCTGCATGGCAACGAACCCACCGGCCTCGCCGTGGCGCAGAACATCCTGAAAAAATATGCCGGCGGCTCCCTGCCCCGGTCCATCCTGTTATTCATCGGCAACGTGAAGGCGGCCGCAGAGGACAAGCGCCGGCTCGATGACCAGCCCGATTACAACCGGATCTGGCTGGAGGGACGCATCGACAACGAAAGCGATATTCACCTGGAAATCGCCGCCCTGCTCCATGAAATGGCCCGTCGGCCCCTGTTCGCTTCGATCGATATCCATAACAACACCGGTATCAACCCGCACTATGCCTGCATCAATCGCCTGGAGCCTGCCTTCCTCAACCTGGCCAGGCGCTTCTCGCGCACGGTGATCTATTTCGTGAGGCCCAGCGGCGTGCAGAGCAAGGCCTTTTCCCATTTATGCCCATCCGTGACCCTGGAATGCGGCAAGGTCGGGGACGAATACGGCATTCAGCGTGCCACGGCCTTCGTCGATGAAATCCTGAACAGCGATGCCATTGAACAGACCCTTGTCGTCGACGAGGACATCGATCTGTTTCATACCACGGCCGTGGTGAAAGTGCCGGAATCCATCTCCCTGAGTTTTGACGGCAGCCCGGCAAACATCCGCTTCATCCAGGGCATCGAGAGCCTCAACTTCGAGGAAATCCCGGCACACACGACCCTGGCGCAACTGGAAAACGGCGTCACGGCACCGCTGTTGGTCATGGACGAGGACGGGGAGAACATCACGGGAGATATCTTCCGCGTGGAGGACGGTGCATTACGCAACAACAAACCGTTGATGCCATCCATGCTGACGCTGGATGCAAAGGTGATCCGCCAGGATTGCCTGTGTTACGTGATGGAGAGATACCGGATTGCCATGGGTGAGAAATTCACCACCGATGACAAGCCTGTATGGACAACGGACGGTGCCAGCTGACGCCGCAGTAATCGTGGGCCGGAACAGCGAAGCGTCATCCGGCATGACGCCCCAAGGGCGTCTGGATGATTGACAGCTTCATAGTGCCGGATAACGGCCCTGACGGGCCTCCTGCGGCCTACATTAAATTCACACGAGCAATCGTTCGCGAAATTCGCCACGCATGCAATGATTGGACGCCATCGAGGCCGAGTAGGCACCGGCATTGATCAGCACCAGGTAATCCTCATCACGCATATTCGGCAGCATGGCATCTTCATACCACACGTCCAGCGCCTCGTTGATGTTGCCGACCACGTGACAGGGGCTTAGCGCCTCGCCGCGGTAATACAGCGGCACCGGCTGGAACGGCAGGCTGTAATGGGCCGGTTCGGGTGCGATGTTGAAGCCGGCGTCGACACCCAGGAACAGCACGTCGCGCTTTTTCTCCAGGTAGGTCTTTTCCAGCAGCAGCAGGCCGGCATCCTTCATGACGTAATCGCCGGGCTCAATTTCCACATGCAGGCCGCTGTCGCCGAACTGGCGCTTGAGCACGGCTGCCCACAGATCCAGGTCCAGCGGTTCGTCGGCACTGACATGAGGCACGCCTAGCCCCCCGCCGACATTGACACGCGTCACGGACGGGCACTGCTCGACGAACCATTTGCATTCACCGATGATGCTTTCCCAGATGGGGATCTGGGCATTGAGATAGCCGCAGCCGGTGTGGAAATGAATCTTGGTGACTTCCATGCCGTAATCCTTCGCTACCGCGAGGGCTTCGTGGAACTGCTCCTTGTAGATGCCGAACTTGGTGGTGACATTGCCGGCGTACTGCAGCTTGGTGTTGCCCTGCCGGCTGATGCCCAGGCCCGGGTTCACGCGGATACCGATCTCGCTGCCGGAAAACATCTCGCCCCACTGGTGGATGCCATGGATGGAGTCGGCGTCGAAGAACAGGCCGGGGTAGCGCGACAGGCGGTCGAAATCCTTGCGTGACAGGCTGCCGGCGGTAAAGGAAATTTCCCGGGGCTCGAAGCCGCAGCTTACCGCGTGGGCCACTTCCTGCGGCGAACAGGCATCGATCCCGCACAGGCCGGACTGCTTCATCGCCGCCAGCAGTGGCGCAAAGCGGTTGGCCTTCATGGCATACAGGATGGTGCTTCTGCCTTTGAGGCCGGCACGATCCAGCGCATCACGCAGGCGCCCGAGGTTCTGCTTCACGCGCGGCATCGAATACACGAAACCGGGCGTACCAATTTCCCAGACAAGATCGGCGACGTTGTTACCGGCGAAGACAAGCTCACCTTTCTGGTAGCAAAGGTCATCCCTCTGCCACCAGTCCAGTTCGCCTTTCTTTGTTTGAGTGCTCGCGTCCTTGTTAATGCGTGTGGACGTGTTCATGGCTCTCGATGATTATCTGGTGCGGTTGTTCCTTGCGGCCGGTGATCCAGCCACGGCACTTTTCACTGCCACAGCAACAGGCAAACTGCCTGAAAAGGACATCCTCGGTCTCTGCGTAGTCCATGTACAGGTAGTCGTTCGCCTTGATGGGTTTCAGGGCGGTCAGCGTCTTCTTGCGCATGTTCAGGGACACGTTGGGGTCGCAGGAATGCAGAAGGTAACCCGTGAAGTACGGATCGAACATATGCCTTCTTTTGGAAATCTGCAGGGTGTGCTGCCGAATGTCAGATACGACCTCTCCCGCCACGATGGCCAGCAGGTCGCCTGGTTCAAAACTTCTGTAAGTAATAACGCCATGGCCGTTTTTGTGGTCCTTGGCGATGACTGCAAAATCACTGGCTTGCGGGAACAAGGGATTATTCCCAAAAGAAAGTGGATAAAGCATCCTTTTTGATCTCCAAAATAAAGTGTATGGAAAAAGAAAAACGACCTGTTTCTGGGGTGCAGAAATGCAGGTCGTTTTCACGCGCTTTATACTCTTGCTTGTGGGGCCACACAAGAATTTTTTACGCTTGCGGCAAAGTTTTTTCCGCGGCATGCAGACCCCATCACAGTGCGGGAAGTCACGGAATTTGCTGGCAAAAACGTGGATCCAGGTCCGGGTGAGCCCGAGCAGGCTCTCAGGCGTCGCTGGAGCGCTTAAAGCCCTTGGCAGTACCCCACCAGCCTGCCAGCAGCGAGCCCGACAGATTGTGCCAGAGGCTGAAGACGGCGCCGGGCAGCGCGGCGGCGGCAGAATAGAACTGTGTGGCCAGGGCGACCCCCAGGCCGGAGTTCTGCATCCCCACCTCGATGGCGATGGTCCGGCATGTGGCTTCGTCGTAGCGCAGGAGTCTGCACAGGCCATAGGCGCTGCCGATGCCGCACAGGTTGTGCAGCACGACGGCAACCAGGACGGCAGCGCCCATGACGGCCATGTTGCCGCTGTTCAGGGCCACGACGATGCCGATGATCAGGACGATCGCGATGACCGACACCGCCGGGAAAACCGCTTCGAATGCGCGCAGCCGTTCCCCGAGCCAGGTATTGATGGCAAGGCCGGCCGCCACCGGCACGATCACGATCTGCAGGATGCTCAGCATCATCTCCAGAATGGGCACATCGATTGCTTGCCCGAGATATATCCAGGTCAACAGCGGCGTGGCCGCCACCGACAGCAGCGTGGACACCAGGGTCAGGGCAATGGACAGCGCCAGGTCGCCCCTGGCCAGGTAGCAGATGACGTTCGATGCCGTCCCGCCTGGGCAGCAACCCACCAGGACCAGCCCGATGACCAGTTCCCTGTCCGCCAGCAGCAGGCGGGCGATCAGGAATGCCGCCAGCGGCATCAGCAGGAACTGCATGCCGGTGCCCACCAGGATTTTCATCGGCCGCCGGAACACGCTGTTGAAGCTGTCCAGCGTCAGCGTGAGGCCCATGGCAAACATGATCAGGGTCAGCAGCGGTACGATGGCGCCGGACATCGGCGTGAACAGGCCGGGCATGAGATACGCCTGGATAGCGGCGAGAATGGCGAGCAGGGGAAACAGGGAGGTAATGCGTGTCATGCCGTATCTTTTTTCATTTTCAGCTGCACTGTAAACCCATGCCGCGGGTAATGCCAACCGGGCGTATACTTGTCACATGATTTATTCAGGCGGGTGTTTTTGTGGAAAGATCCGGTACCAGTTAGTGCCAGATCGACGCGACAACCCGCAGCCTGGACCATCCCGAAGCCTGGCCGCCAACCGAGGAGGCACACGGCTTGGCTGGCTGGTCCACACTGGAGCCTGAACCACCCATGCTCACGTTGCTTTTCAGTATCAGTATTGCCGGGATGGCGGAATTTGAAAGAAGGCGCAGCTGGCTGTGGGGCCCGCTCTGTTTCCTGGTCTCGGCGCTGATCCAGACCTTCCTGGTGTCCGGCTACCTGGGGGCGGTGCTGGGCTTTTTCGCCACGTTCGGCGGCATGGTCTACGCCAACTTCAGGTATCCCGTGAAGAAAGGTCCCACGCTGGATTGAGACCGGCTACTCGTTGAGGACGCTGATCACGGGCAGGTCGGCCGTCAGGGAATAGCCGCCTTCGAACTGCAGGGTAACCTCGACGTTGGCGCCTTCGCGCAACGGTTGTTTCAGTCCGATGAGCATCAGGTGCAGGCCGCCGGACTCCAGCATCAGCTGGCCGTGGGCAGGCAACGTGGCCGTCATGACATGCTCCATGGCCATTACCCCACCCTCGTGGCGCACGGTTTTGTGCAGCATCGCCGACGTGGCCGCAGCGCTCGTGGCGCCGGTTAGGACCAGCGTTTCATCACTTGCATTCACCAGCGTCATGTAGGCCGCCGTATTCGTGGTCCCGGGCGGCAGGCCGCGCACATAACCGTTGCGCACCTGGACGACCGGGTTCGCCGCCGCCCAGGTGATGACCGGCAGCAAGCAGCCTAACAGCAGGACGGCCAGGGAATTACGGTTCAGGATGCGCATGATGTTGCCTCTTCAGGATTTCGGGATGACGACCTGGATACTGGGTACATTGTCCACGGCGATATTGCCGCGCAGCCGGTAGCCCCCCACCGCCTGACGCATGGTCTGGTAGATCCAGCGGCCTTCCTCGTCGGTGCGGGCATTGATCAGGAACACGGCCTCACGGTCGCGGATGTACTGGCCGATCTCCCCGAGCTCGACCATGATCTCCAGGCCGCGATCACTCAGCCGTTCTGCATCGAGGGCAAACACGTCCATGTCGATGTCGCGCGCCTGTGCCAGGCGCGCCCTTGCCTCGGCCAAGGCGGCATCGTCACTGTCGATGCCCGCGGCACGACCGAGCAGGCTCTCGGCATTGTCGAACTGGCGCAGATCGATGGCGGCATCGGCAAGCTCGATATAGCGCTGCACGATGTCACGCATACCTTGCAGGGCCACGGCGTTTTCCGGATCCAGGTCCAGCACGGACCGGTACCCGTCGTAAGCATTGCCGCCTGCCGGTGAGGTCAGGCGATTGTCATCGAAGGCCAGGCGCGCCTCGTA
The DNA here is from genome assembly GCA_964629325.1 of uncultured Enterobacteriaceae bacterium. Lineage (GTDB taxonomy): Bacteria > Pseudomonadota > Gammaproteobacteria > Pseudomonadales > Pseudohongiellaceae > Eutrophocola. The sequence goes on along the minus strand of CAZVSC010000002.1, from coordinate 48,511 downwards.
CAGCATATCCGCCAGGATGCGCTGGCGGACGAAGGGGTCGCTGCCCGGGTTTGGTGCCTGGCCTGGACCCGATTCAACATCAGGTGACTGCTCCGGGGAATACACCACGTTGCCGCCATCGGTCCCGGTACAGGAAACCAGAAGCAGCAGGGCGCACAGGGGCAGGTGTTTTCGCAGGACGTCGCACATGGCAGTGATCAGAGAATACCGCTGAAGGGAATAAATTTCAGCCACTCCCCTTTAGACACCGTTTTGCCCTGCGGAATTTCAGCCAGCCCGTCGGCCCAGGCCAGGGACGTCATCAGGCTGGAGCCCTGGTTGCCGAAGGCATCCAGCACCTGGCCGCCCTTGCCGTCAGGCACCAGCCGCACGCGCAGGAATTCCAGGCGGCTGCCCGGCGAGGTAATGTCGAAACCGGCCCTGACATTGACATAAGGAGCCTTGTCAGCAGCGGCTCCCTGGGTGTTCAGCAGGTACGGCCGCACCAGCATGGCAAACGTGACGAAGACCGCCACGGGATTGCCCGGCAGGCCGAAGAACGGAATGCCGTCGATGCGGCCATAGGAAAAAGGTTTGCCCGGCTTGATCGCCAGTTTCCACAAAGACAGCTGGCCCAGCGCTTCCACCGCCTGCCTGACATGATCCTCCTCACCCACCGACACACCGCCGGTGGTAATGATGCAGTCGGCATCGGCGGCAGCTTCCTTTAAAGCAGCCTGCGTGCTGGCCAGGGAATCTTCCACGATGCCTTTCTTGATCACCCGCATGCCCAGGCCGGTGAGCAGGCCTTCCAGGGTAAAGCTGTTGGAGTCATACAACTGTCCCGGCCGCAGCGGCTGACCCGGTGCAACCACCTCGTCGCCGGTGTTGATGATGGCGACGGTCAGCGGCTGCTTTACGGTCACCGCAGCGATGCCGAGCGAGGCCAGCAGGCCAAGGTCCTGCGGGCGCAGGCGATGCCCTGCTTCCAGAATCAGTTCACCCTTGCCCACGTCGTGCCCTTTCAGGCGAATGTTTTCGGCGGGCTCCGGCAATACCATGACAGCAACCTCGCCAGCGGCGGCCTGCGTGTTTTCCTGGATGACCACGGCATCGGCACCTGCCGGCATCGGCGCACCGGTAAAGATACGCGCCGCGGTGCCCCGCGACAGGCTTGTTCCCGGATGGCCGGCGGCAATGGTCTGCGACACCGGCAGGGTGCAGCCCGGCTTGTCGAGATCAGCCGTGTTGACGGCATACCCGTCCATGGCGCTGTTGTCGAAGGCCGGCACATCGATTGCCGCCGTGCAGGATCGCGCCAGCACGCACCCAAGCGCTTCAGGCAGGGGCACCTCGATGACCGCAGGATTTTCCTGCACGTCACCGAGCAGGAAAGCGAGAGCCTTCTCCAATGGGATCAACTGGGATTGGGGCATGAACGGGACCAATAAATATTAGAGGCGAATTCTAACATACAGTCATCAGTCACCAGTCACCAGTCACCAGTCACCAGTCACCAGTCACCAGTCACCAGTCACCAGTCA
>CAZVSC010000002.1:16278-46888 GCA_964629325.1 uncultured Enterobacteriaceae bacterium | reverse complement strand
CCAGGATGATGCTTCAGGAATCTTTAAAATTTACCCAAAACAGAAAGTTTTTTCTGGCGACTGGAGACTGGTGACTGGCGACTTATATAATGCGTACCTCTTTACCGCGGCACTTCCCTGTGACTGATTATTTGATCTATCTCGTTCCGCTGATCGTCTTTGGCGGCGCCTACCTGTCCACGGTGGCCGGCATGGGCGGCGGCCTGCTCATCCTAGCGACCTGCTCCCAGATCATGCCCATCAATATCGTCATTCCGCTGAACGGCGTTTTCGTTTTCGCCGGCCAGGTAACCCGCACGGTGCAGTTCTGGCAGCACATCGACTGGCGCATTACCGGTCCTTTCATCCCCGGCTCCATTATCGGCGCCCTGATCGGAACACTGATCTATTTCAGCCTGTCCGACATCGCCATCGCCCTCCTGCTGGGGTCCGTCATGCTCTGGTTCAGCTGGGTGCCGAGCGGCCAGGCCTCGCAGAATATCGCAGCGCGAATTCCGCAGCCCTGGTTCTGGGTGGGCATCATCCATACCTTCCTGTCGACGGTGTCGGGAGCCGGCGGCCTGATGCAATCGCTGATGGTGAACAGCAAGCTGCCCAAGGAAGGCGTGGTGGCGACCATTGCCGGCACGCTGCTGGCGATGTCACTGTTCAAGACCGTGGGGTATTTTCTGGCGGGATTCGATTACATGACCTGGCTGCCGGTCATCCTGCTGTCGTGGGTTACCGGGGTCGCCGGTACCGCCCTCGGCAGGCATTCGCTCAACCGCATGCCGGATATTTTCTTTCGCCGCCTGATCAAGGCGATGGTGACTGTTTTTGCCCTGCGGCTTTTCTGGCGGGCCGCTTCGCTCGCCTGGGGGAACTCGGCTTAGGAGCTTTCTTCTGGCTGGCAGCTGACCTGGCCTTGCCCTTTTTCGGTGGCGGGGCCCCGGCATTGGCAGCCGCTTGCGGTTTTTCTTCGACTTTCGGTTTGGCCTTGACCACCGCTGTCTTCTTGCGCACGCCATAAAGGGCTTCGATCACCTCGATCACGCCCGGACCACGGGAGCGCTGCTTGATGCCGAAGGTGGCCATGATTTTCGTACAGTTCAGCGCCGAGTTGTGGATATAGGGCGCTGCCACGGGCAGCAGTTCGATGGCCAGGTCCGGCATGACCTTCTCCAGGCGCTTGTCATGTTTGGCCGCCTCTTCCAGCACCAGTTGCACGAAGGCATCCTGGTTGACCGGCTGCATCGCATTGTAGTGATAGGTGCCCCAGACCGAGGCATTACAGTCCACCTGCAGGGCGATACCAAGGATCACCCTGGCCACGTCGCTGGCAGGTGTCGGGCTGAACCGGTTGTCCACCACGCTGACCTTGCCCTTCTGTTCCTTGCAGGTGTCGATCAGGTTCCGGAAATACTGGCTGCGGTAGCGGCTGAACAGCCAGTCCGTGCGCAGGATGATGTGTTTTTCCGCCTCCTCGCGCAGGGTGCGCTCGCCATACCATTTGCTCTGGCCGTAGCGGCAGGTCGGATTGGTCTCGTCTTCCTCGGTGTAGGTTTCCTTTTTCTTGCCGTCGAATACGTAGCTCGAGGAATGCTGCAGCATGGGGATGCCCAGCTGCCCGCACACGCGGGCGAGGCCGGTCACTCCCTCGGTATTGACCAGGTCGCACAGACGCGCGGACTCGGCATCCGCTTCGGCCTTCTGCAGGTTGGTATAAGTGGCAACGTTGATGAGTTGGGTGGGATTGGCGCGGGTGACTGCCTTGACGACTTCCTTGTGTTTGAGCAGGTCCACGTCGTCCGTCGCCAGCGGGACGAAATCGACTTCACGCGCGGTCAGCAGGGTGCAAAGCTCCCGCCCCAGCTGACTGTTGGCTCCAAATACAAGTAACTTCACGGTTTCCGTCCTGTTCACCAGGCTTCTGTCGAGGCTTGAGGCTATAGCTTACTGGACATTGCCTCCCGCAGGGAAATGGGATTAAGAGTCTCCAGTCACCAGGAACATAATGTTGCGTAACATGCTGGTTTCAATACGCAAAACGGCTGTAAAGGGTAAATCCAGCGCCGAAAATACATTCAGGAGCAGAATCCCTGGCGACTGGTGACTGGTGACTGGTATCTGTCCCGAAGGGACCCGCCTGGCGACTAGAACGGGATGTCGTCGTCGAAACTGTCCATGTCGGCGGGTGCCGGCTGGGGCGCGCTCTGCGGACGCGAGGGCTGCGAGGACTGGTAATTGCCACCACCGCCGTTGCCGCCACCGCCGCTGCCGCGACTGTCCAGCATCTGCATTTCGTTGGCGATGATGTCGGTCGCATAGCGCTTGACGCCGTCCTGCTCCCAGGAGCGGGTCTGCAGGCGGCCTTCGACGTAAAGCTTGGAGCCCTTGCGCACGTATTCGGCGACGATTTCCGCCAGGCGCTGGTAGAAGGTGACCCGGTGCCACTCGGTGCGTTCCACCTGCTCACCGGTGTTCTTGTCCTTCCAGGATTCGCTTGTGGCCAGGGTAATGTTGGTGACTGCATTGCCGTTCGGCATGTACCGTGTTTCGGGGTCTGCACCCACATTGCCGACCAGAATAACCTTGTTTACCCCTCTACTTGCCACGTACGCCTCCTGTGGAATTTGCTGAATTTGTTCTGCCATCAAGTCTAGCAGACTTCTGAAAAAATTCGATTAGAAATTGCTTTCGAGCGTATAATTGTCCGTTTGATTTCGCCACTGTGGCATCGAACCACGCCGTACCACCATTCATGGAAAACATCATCGTCCAGGGTGCCCGCACCCACAACCTGAAGAATATCGATGTCACCATACCGCGCGACAAGCTGGTGGTGATCACCGGTATTTCGGGATCCGGCAAGTCGTCCCTGGCCTTCGATACGCTCTATGCCGAAGGCCAGCGCCGCTACGTGGAATCACTGTCCACCTACGCGCGCCAGTTCCTGTCCATGATGGACAAGCCGGATATGGACCAGATCTCGGGCCTGTCGCCGGCGATTTCCATCGAACAGAAATCCACCTCGCACAACCCGCGCTCCACGGTAGGCACCATCACCGAGATCTACGACTACCTGCGCCTGCTGTTCGCCCGCGTCGGCGACCCCTACTGCCCGGATCACCACAAGAAGCTGGAAGCCCAGACCGTCAGCCAGATGGTGGACCAGGTCCTGGCCCTGCCGGAGGGCACCCGCATCATGCTGCTGGCGCCGATCGTGCGCGAGCGCAAGGGCGAGCACCTGCATGTCTTCAACGAACTGAAGACGTCCGGCTTCATCCGCGCCCGCGTCAACGGCATCGTCACCGAGCTCGACTACCCGCCCACACTGGAAAAAAACAAGAAGCACACCATCGAGGCCGTCATCGACCGCTTCAAGGTGCGCCCCGACATCAGCCAGCGCCTGGCGGAATCCTTCGAAACCGCCCTGCAGATCGCCAACGGCATCGCCATCGCCAGTTTCATGGACGAAGACGACAAGCAGGGCGGCGCGGCAGACAAGGAAGACATGGTGTTCTCCTCGCTGTTTGCCTGCCCGGTGTGCGGGCACAGCATTCCGGAACTCGAGCCGCGGCTGTTCTCGTTCAACAATCCCGCCGGCGCCTGCGAGAGCTGCGACGGCCTCGGCCTGAAACAGTTCTTCGATGAAAAGCGCATCATCGTCGACGACAGCCTGTCGCTGGCCGAGGGCGCCATACGCGGCTGGGATCGCCGCAACATCTATTACTTCCAGCTGCTCAAGTCCCTGTCCAAGCATTACAAATTCAAGGTGGATACGCCCTGGGGCAAGCTGTCGAAACAGCACCAGCAGGTGATCCTGCATGGCAGCGGCACGGACAAGATCAACTTCACCTTCGTCAACGAGCGCGGCGACAACTTCAACCGCAGCCATCCCTTCGAGGGCATCCTGCCCAACATGGAGCGCCGCTACCGGGAAACCGAGTCGCAGATGGTGCGCGAGGACCTGGCGAAGTACCTGTCCTCGCAGAACTGCCCGGACTGCAGCGGCGCCCGCCTGCGCCGCGACGCCCGCCACGTCTTCGTGGACAGGCACACGCTGCCCGAGATCACCGCCATGACCATCGCCGGCGCCGGCGACTATTTCGGCAGCCTGGCCTTCAAGGGCAAGAAGAAGGACATCGCCGAGAAGATCCTGAAGGAAATCCAGGACCGCCTGCGCTTCCTCATCGATGTCGGCCTGAACTACCTGACCCTGAACCGCAGCGCAGAGACCCTGTCCGGCGGCGAAGCCCAGCGCATCCGCCTGGCGAGCCAGATCGGCGCCGGGCTGGTGGGTGTGATGTACATCCTCGATGAGCCCTCCATCGGCCTGCACCAGCGCGACAACGAGCGCCTCTTAAAAACCCTCATGCACCTGCGCGACATCGGCAACACCGTGATTGTGGTCGAGCATGACGAGGAAGCCATCACCCGCGCCGACCACGTCATCGACATCGGTCCGGGCGCCGGTGTGCACGGCGGCCAGGTGGTCGCCCAGGGTACGGTGGCCGATATCATCAGGAACAAGAACTCCCTGACCGGCAAATACCTCGGCGGCAAGGAAAAGATCGACATCCCGGCCAAACGCATCAGGAACAACCCGAAAAAGCAGCTGGTGCTGTCCGGCTGTGAAGGCAACAACCTGAAAAAGGTGAACCTGGAGATTCCCGTCGGCCTGATGACCTGCATCACCGGCGTGTCCGGTTCCGGCAAGTCCACCCTCATCAACAACACGCTCTACCCGCTGGCGGCCACCATCCTCAACAAGGCCTCCACGCTGGATGCGGCGAAACACGACAAGCTCGAGGGTTTGCAGCACCTGGACAAGGTGGTGGATATCGACCAGAGCCCCATCGGCCGTACCCCGCGCTCCAATCCGGCTACCTACACCGGCATCTTCACCCCGGTGCGGGAGTTGTTCGCCGGCACGCAGGAAGCGCGTTCACGCGGCTACAAGCCGGGGCGTTTTTCCTTCAACGTGAAAGGCGGGCGCTGCGAAGCCTGCCAGGGCGACGGCCTGGTGAAGGTGGAGATGCATTTCCTGCCGGACGTCTACGTCATGTGCGACATCTGCAAGGGCAAGCGTTACAACCGCGAGACCCTGGAAGTGAAGTACAAGGGCAAGAACATCAACGAAGTGCTCGACATGACCATCGAGGACGCCCGCGAATTCTTCGACCCGGTGCCGCAGATCGCGCGCAAGCTGCAGACCCTGATGGAAGTCGGCCTGTCCTACATCCGCCTCGGCCAGAGCGCCACCACCCTGTCGGGCGGCGAGGCCCAGCGCGTGAAGCTGGCGCGGGAATTGTCCAAGCGCGACACCGGCAAGACCCTCTATATTCTCGACGAACCCACGACCGGGCTGCACTTCCACGACATCAAGCAGCTGCTCAGTGTCCTGCACACCCTGCGCGATCACGGCAACACCATCGTGGTGATCGAACACAACCTCGACGTCATCAAGACCGCGGACTGGATCGTCGATCTCGGCCCCGAGGGCGGCGACCAGGGCGGGCAGATCATCGCCACCGGCACCCCGGAAGACGTGGCGAAAAAGAAAGGCAGCTACACGGGCCTGTTCCTGAAAAAAGTCCTGGCCTGAGGGGAGTCTCTGCGTCCGGCATCGGCTGGACAACCCCGGAATACCTGTCTATTCTGGCTGTCCGTGTTTCACCAGGGGGTCGCCATGAAATTCACTCGCACTTTACTCGTCGTTCTCGTTGTAGTCGCACAGCTGGCCTCGCCCGCTTACGCCCACCACAGCCAGGCCATGTTCGACACCTCGCAGGAAATCCTGCTCGAAGGCACGGTCGAGAAGTTCGACTGGGTGAATCCCCACATGTACCTGACGATCAGGACCACCGGGCCGGACGGCGCACCCGCGCTCATCGAGGGTGAGGGCCTGGCCATTACACAGGCGCTGGTCGACGGCCTCGACCGCGATGCCCTCCCGCCCGGCAGACCCATCGTGATGCGCGCCAACCCCAATCGCGGCGGCTGGGGCAAGCAGGTGCGCATCCTCGATATCACCACCGAGGACGGCGAGATCCATCCCTTCTACAAGGAAAGCAACCGCACCCTCACCCTGACGCCGGCGGAATCCCTGAACGGCCGCTGGGCGCCGAACCGTGCCGCGATCGGAGCCGGCTTCGGGGCTCTCGCCCGCTTCCCGCTGAACCCTGCTGCCCGTGCCGCCCAGTCAGAAATGGTCGATGACGGGCTGTGCTTCGTCGAGCCCGTGCCCTTCCTCGCCATCCTCGATGAAATGCGCTCGATCACCATCGGCGAAGACGAAACCATCCTGCACTTCGACAACTCGGGCGATCATGTCATCCGCACCGTGCATATGAACGCGCAGCATCCGGCCGACGTCGAACTGTCACGTCACGGTCACTCCATTGGCTGGTGGGAAGGCGACACGCTCGTGGTCGATACCGTTGCGTACGCGCCCAACTCTTCCGGTCTTGGCGGCAGCGTACCCTCCAGCGCCGAAAAACGTACCGTCGAACGATTCGCGCTGTCCGAGGCACGGACAAGATTGCGTTATTCCATCACTGTGGAAGACCCGGCCTACCTCACCGAGCCGGCAACATTGTCGCAACAATGGGACCATCGGCCCGATATCGATTTTTCACCTGCCAACGAAGCCTGCGACGATGATGTCGCCGCCCGCTTCCGCGACCATGTGCCGGAATAGAAAAGCAAGCGTATGAAGTCAGCCCCATTCGATTGCAAATGGGGCCGACCCGGCCAGTTATAACGACTGCAATTGCCTGCCAGAAACCCGACCAGGAACACATGCAAACCCGACTCCTGCATTCGACAGAGGCCGACGTGGCAGTCTCCATTCTGCGGCAAGGGGAATTGGTCGCCCTGCCCACCGAAACGGTGTATGGCCTGGCCGGTGATGCGTCCAACGACAAGGCCATACAAAAAATCTTCACTGCCAAGGGCCGTCCGCCGGACCATCCGTTGATCGTGCATGTCCACTCGATGGAGGCTGCCGGGGAATGGGCTGATGATATTCCCGCACAGGCCATGGTGCTCGCGAAGAAGTTCTGGCCGGGCCCGCTGACCATGATATTCCGCAAACGCAAATCCGTGAGCCCGCTGATCACAGGCGGTCTCGATACCATCGCCCTGCGTGCACCCGATCACCCACTGACGCTGGACATCCTCCGCAAGCTTGGCACGGGCGTCGCCGCGCCATCCGCCAACGCACACAAGAAAACCAGCCCCACTCAGGCGGAACATGTACTCAGGACGCTCTCGGGCAAAATCGCGGCGGTCATCGATGGGGGAGACTGCCGTGTCGGCATCGAATCGACCATCCTCGACATGAGCGGGGAAACGCCGGTCATCCTGCGCCCGGGCGCGATCACGGCGGCTATGATCGAACAGGTCCTGGGCTCGCCGGTGTTGCAGCCGCGCGCCCATGACGAGAAAGTCGCGGGCAACATGCCCGAACATTACCGGCCTGAAACGCCGCTGTACCTGAAGTCACGGCAGGAACTTGAAGCAATCGCCCGCGAACAGCGCCGCATCGCGATCATGCATTACTCGGATCTTGTCACCGGCGACGGCGTGGCGAGCTACCGCATGCCGGCGGACAAACCCGGTTATGCCAGCCAGTTGTATGCCACCCTGCACCGGATCGATGCCGCCGGGGTGGATGCCATTTACCTGGAAACCCTGCCGGATACTCCCCTGTGGGCCGATATCAACGATCGCCTGCGAAAGGCGTCCACTGCCGAACCCGCCTGACCGCGATGATACGCCGGTATGGGGCGTGTCGGTCCACTGACTGAGTTTCAGACGAAAAAAAAGACCGCGAAAATCGCGGTCTTTTTGTATGCGCCTGAATGCGGCTTATGCGGCGCTGGCGGATACCTGCGCTGACTTGCGCGCCGGCGGTATCGGGCGGTCGATCACGAAAGCCGCTGCCGAGATCAACAGGGAACCGACGCAAAGCACCGCAAAGAAAGGCACGCTGCTGCCGTCACCCATATCCAGCAGTGTGCCGCCGAATCCGCTGGAGAGGATCGGGCCAAAACGCCCCATGAAGATGCCAAAGCCGATACCTGCAGAACGGCAGGATGGCGGGTAGGCATGGGTCATGATGGCGTACATGCAGGCGATACTGGCACTGAACAGGGCCGCCGCCAGGCCGATCAGGCCGACCACTAACAGGCTTCCTCCATCTGCTGACGTCCCTGACATGGATTCGACGGCAATTGTCAGCGCGATCAGGGTAACGAACAGGCTGCCGCTGAAAGCAGCCATTGTCAGCTTCGAGCCGAAGTGTTGAATAATGAGGCCGGCAGCGATGGAACCGAAGATCGAGGTGAGACCGGCGAAGGCAACCGCATAGGCGGCGTCATCCAGCTCCCAGCCTTTTCCTGTCAGCAGGGTTGTGGTCCAAAGCAGCACCCCATAGGCCACCGCGGTAGCCGAGGTGAAGGCTACACCCACACCGATATTCACGCGCAGGTTGGTCCGGTGCAAAACGCCGATGGACGCGCCACCCGCCACATCAGTGTCATGGCGCTCGGCGACCAGTTCCACGGCATCAGTGGTGATCTTCAGGGCCGCTTTCTTCGCTTCTTCCACTTTGCCTTTTGCCAGCAACCAGGTCGGACTGTCGCGCAGGAATGCGATAATCAGGATGACGCAGATGAAGGTCAGTATCCCCAGGAAAACGAACGAGCCGCGCCAGCTGTAATTGGCAAGCAGGGTCGGCGCCATGGCCGACACCACCATGCCGCCGGCAGGTGTGCCTACCGAGATGGTGGTGATGCCCACCGAACGCCATTTGTCCGGCAGCCATTCACCCAGCAGGGCGATGCCGTTGGCATAGGCGGAACCAAAGCCGAGTCCGCTGAACAGTCGCCAGAAAGCCATCTGGGTGACATCGGCGGAGGTGCTGGCGGCGATGGTGCCAAGTGAGAAAACGGTTGCCGCGATGGCCAGTGACCAGCGCCGGCCGATGGTGTCACCCAGCCAGCCGCCGGACCAGGAACCCAGGCCGAAACCGACCAGAGCCGCACTCATGGCAAACCCGAAAGTACCCGCGTCGACACCGAACTCTTCGATGACAAGTGGTGCAACGATACCCAGAAACTGTGCATCCATGCCGTCAGCAACAAGCACGATGGCACAGATAACGAAAGTGACCACCGAGAACACGCGGATCGGCTGGCTGGAAAGGACTTCTCTGAACGTGACGGACATGGGGTTCCCCCTGGGACTTAAATCTTGTTTTATATTGTTTTTTGTTTTTGCTTCTGCGAGCACCCGCAAGGTTACCAGAACATGCGCCGGAACAAACCGTCTTTCTTGAAAAACTGGTGGTAAATGGCGGCCAGGATGTGAACCAGCACCAACGCTGCCAGCATCCAGGCGAACTGGGTGTGCATCTGCACCAGGGGCTCATGCAGGGACTGCCCGGACATGATCATGGGCATGGGGATGACGCCCAGCAGTCGGGCGTCCAGGGGCGTATCGAAAGTCCCGGCCAGCGCCCAGCCCTGCACGGCGGTGCCCAGCGTCAGCAGGTACAGGCCCATGTGGCCGAGCCAGGCGAGATTGCGCTCGGATTTGGTGGCGCCTTCGGGCGGCTGCGGCGCCGCCGTCTGGCTGCGCCAGGCCAGCCTCAGCGTCGTCAGCAGCAGCACCGCGTAACCGAACGAAGCATGCCAGGTATAGTGGTTCAGCCGGCCTCCCGGGGTGGCCAATTCCGTCATCCACCAGCCATGGATAACCAGGATAAAGATCAGGGCGACGCCGATGCCATGCATGAGCCTGGCGGCGAGTCCCCAGCGATCCGGTGAATTGTTCAACATGCTTTCTTCAACATACATGGTCTCCCGGTACCCGATCATGCGACACTGCATGGGCCGGCGGCAAAATGAATGAACCCATTATCATCCAACAGGCAGTCCCGATGAAAACATCCTCTCTCACCCAACTCCAGCAGCAGTTGCGCGAATTTGCCCGCGAACGGGACTGGGAGCAGTTCCACTCGCCGAAGAATCTGTGCATGGCCCTGACCGTGGAAGCCGGCGAACTGCAGGAAATCTTCCAGTGGCTGACCGACGAGCAGAGCCGAAACCCGGGGGAAGAACAACTGCGCATGGCCGGTGAAGAAATGGCGGACGTGTTGTTGTACCTGTGCCGCCTGGCCGACGTCCTCGACATCGACCTGCTGACAGCCGCGAACACCAAGCTGGCGAAAAACGCGCAAAAATATCCTGCCAATGAAGTGCGCGGCAGCGCGCAAAAACGTTAACGCCCCTCATGCTGTCCTATCGTCACGCCTTTCACGCCGGCAACGTGGCCGACATCCTCAAGCACCTGGTGCTGGTCAATACCCTGCACTACGCGACCCGCAAGGACGCCCCCCTGTTCTACCTGGACACCCATGCCGGCGCCGGATGTTATGCGCTGAATGGTGACATGGCGCGCAAGACCGGCGAGGCGGCCGCCGGTATCCTGGCCCTGGATTTTGCCGCGCTGGCCAAGGACCTGGCGCCGGATAGCGCCGATGCGCTGAACCGGTACCAGCAGGCGGTCACACCGTTCCTGGCCGGCCAACTGTACCCCGGCTCACCCCTGCTCGCCGCTTCCGTATTGCGGCAGCAGGATCACCTGCACCTGTGCGAACTCCACCCTGCGGACTTTGCCATCCTGCAATCCAATACCGGGCCCGACCACCGCATCACCTGCGAGCAAACCAACGGTTACCAGCGCGCGCCCGCCCTGCTGCCGCCGGTGCAGAAACGCGCCGTAGTGCTTATCGACCCGTCCTATGAGCGCGACGAAGATTATCGCCTGGTGGTGAAACTGGCCGCCGACATTCACCGGCGCATGGCGTCAGCGCAGGTGCTGCTCTGGTATCCGGTGGTCAGGCGCCATGACGTCGAACGCATGATCACCTCACTCGTCAACAAACAGCCCCGCGACCTCTGGCGCTTTGAACTGGGCATTCGTACCGATGGCGACGGCCAGGGCATGACCGGCTCCGGCATGCTGGTCATCAACCCGCCGTGGACGCTGCCCGGCCAGCTGGAGCACTGCCTGCCCCGACTGCAGCGGCAATTGCAGGAAACCGACGGTTACTGGCGGGTCGAACGGCTGACTGGCGAGTAAGATTTTCAGCAAGGTCGTGTACAGCCCCCATTTTTTTGATTTACTTGCTATATAAAGAAACAATCAGGTGCTTTTCATGAAACCGATAATCTTCATTACCCTCATCCTGGTCGCATCCACCCATGCTGCCGCTCAGTCTGGTTCCTCAATTCCACTATCACCGGCGTATGCAGCGGATGAACTCACCGCCCTGCCCACCCGTGACTGGACCGGTGCCGGCGGCAACGTTTACAACCAGCGCTATTCGCCGCTGGATTCGATCAACCGCGACAACGTCGGCCAGCTGAAGGGCGTGTGGCGCACGCACCTCAACGGCTCCGGCCTGGAACCGAAATATTCCGCCGAGGCATCCCCGGTGGTGCACGACGGTGTACTGTACATCTCCACCGGCGCCAACGACGTCTTCGCCCTCGACGTGGAAACCGGCGCCATCCTGTGGACCTACGAAGCGAATCTCAGCCAGACCATCAGCACGGTATGCTGCGGCTGGGTCAATCGCGGCGTCGTACTCGGGGACGGCCGCGTGTACATGGGCCAGCTCGATGGCAGGCTGGTCGCCCTGGACCAGGCCACCGGTGAAATCGACTGGAGCATCCAGGCCGAACGCTGGCAGGACGGTTTCACGCTGACCAGTGCACCCGTGTATTACGACGGGATGGTCATCATCGGCTTCGCCGGCGCCGACCGCGGCACGCGCGGGCGCATCAAGGCGTATGACGCCGACAACGGCGACCTGCTGTGGACCTTCTATACCATTCCCGCCCCGGGCGAACCCGGCTCGGAAACCTGGGAAGCGGACAACGACAAGTGGATGTACGGCGGCGCCTCGCTCTGGCAGGTGCCCGCCATCGACCCGGCACTGGGCATGGTCTACTTCTCCACCGGCAACGCCGGCCCCGACTTCGCCGGCGGCGACCGCCCCGGCGACAACCTCTACAACGCCTCCATCGTCGCCCTCGATGTCCACACCGGCGAATACCGCTGGCACTTCCAGGAGGTGCACCACGACATCTGGGACTACGACGCCAGCAACCCCGTGGTGCTGTTCGACATCGAATACGACGGCGTCCTGCGCAAGGGCATCGTCGAGGTCGGCAAGACCGGCTTCGCCTATATCCTCGACCGGGAAACCGGCGAGCCGCTGATCGGTATCGAGGAACGCCCGGTGCCGCAGGAACCGCGCCAGGCCACCGCCGCGACCCAGCCCTACCCCATCGGCGAACCGGTGATTCCCCAGGAAGTGCCCATCGCGCCGCTCGGTTATGAACTGGTCAACCAGGGCCGCATCTTCACCCCGTTCTACGGCCCCAAACCCGTGCTGATCCGGCCGAGTCTCTGGGGCGGCGCCACCTGGCCGCCGAATTCCTACGACCCGGAGCGCGGCTACCTGTTCGTGTGCGCCTCGGACTTCCCCGGCACCTTCGCCGGCGGCGACGAGGAAATGGGCGTGCCCAACCACAGCGAATCCTACATGGGCGGCCGCTTCGGCACCGCGGGTATCGCGCGCCTGGGCCAGTTCGTCGCCATGGACGTCACCACCAACACCGCGGCCTGGCGCCAGCAGTGGCCCGACCAGTGCTACTCCGGCTCGGTGGCCACCGGCGGCGACATCGTCTTCACCGGCCGCAACGACGGCCGCTACATCGCGCTGGATGCCGACAACGGCAACCTGCTGTGGGAATTCCAGACCGGCGCCGGCCTCAACGCCCCCGGCATGACCTTCGAGCATGACGGCAAGCAGTACGTCGCCGTGCTGTCCGGCGGCAATTCGCTGATCGGCTCCGCGCGTGGCGACAGCGTCTGGCTGTTCGGCCTGGAAGGGACGCTCGAGCCAGCCTCCCCGGCTGACACCCCGCTGGTGCCGGTCGTTTCCATGACCGAGGAAGTGACCGGTGACGCCGACCTGGCGCAGGGCGCCGAGGTGTACCGGGTGACCTGCCTGCAATGCCACGGCGAGGACGGCAAGGGCGGCCATGGCGGCGGCGCCCCGCTGACGGAACTGCGCGATCTTGCCACCGTGATGACCACCATCCGCGAGGGCCGCAACAACATGCCGCCCTTGGGCGTGGCGCTGACGCCGGAGCAGATCCGGGATGTGGCCGGCTTTGTCATGGCAACATTCAGCGAAAACTGACGCCCGATTTTCCTTTTTTTGTCCTCAAAGCGGGCATGGTGAAAATTCCCGGCTATGCAATAATTGCCGGGAACTGACCCTGTCCCGACAGGGGTGTTTCGTTAGCATTGGGGGAATCATGAAAGCTCTGAACCTGTCCTTTCGCGCTGTTGCGCTTGCCACCTTCGTCATCATCGCCTTGCTGGCCGCACTGGCCCGCCCTGTCCAGGCCCACCATTCCTTTGCCGCGGAATTCGATGCCGACCTGCCCGGCGAACTCACCGGCGTGGTCACCCAGGTGCGTTTCAGCAATCCCCACGTGCGTTACCGCGTCGACGTCACCATGCCCGACGGCTCGGTGGAGGACTGGGAACTGCAGTCCTCGAGCGTCACCTCCCTGCGCAGCCAGAACTGGACCGCCGACACCGTGAAGGTGGGCGACACCATCAAGGTCAGCGGCCAGCTCGGCCGGGGCGGCAGCAAGAAGCTGTTCGTGCGCGGCATGACCCTCGCCGACGGCACCGGTTTCGGCACCGCCAGCACCCAGCCGGCGCGCACGGTCGACCGCAACGCCATCAATGCCGACGAGTACACCGATTACAGCTACGGCTCCAAGAATACGGCGCACCCCATGGACATCACCGGCGCCTGGCGCCAGGGCTACCTGTTCCGCGTCACCGTCGACGACCTGGAGCCCAAGCCGACCCCGTTCACCGCCGAAGGCCGCCGCATCTTCGAGAACACCGACAAGTACGACGACCCCGCCCTGCGCTGCATTTCGCTCGGCCTGCCGCGCATCTTCGGCAACCCCTACAACATGTCCATCTACGATGCCGGCGACCATTACCTGTTCCTCTACGTGGAGCACAATTCACCACGCCGTGTATGGATGGACGGGCGCACGCCACCGGCTGACACCGCGCCAACGTCCAATGGTTATTCGGTTGGGCACTGGGAAAACGCCAACACCCTGGTGATCGAAACAACCCACCTGTTGCCCGGCTGGCTCGACGGCTCCGGCCTGCCCATGTCCGGTGAAGGAACCAAAACCGTCGAACGCATCGTGTTCGCCGAGAACAAGCTGTCGGCCGACCGCACCATGGTCATCACCGACCCCTACTACACCCAGCCCCTGACCCGCGTGCGCGGCTGGGCCAGGGACAACGTCGTCGACGTGTCCGAACAGGCCTCGTGCGACCCGGCCAGCTACTACACCGACCTGCTGGAAACCGGGCAGATCGAGGAATACCTCAAGCCCTAAATCAAAAATCAAAAAATCAAAGGGGTCAGAGTCATTTGATAATCGAATCAAATGACTCTGATCCCTTTGATTTATATAATGCCCGGCCCTGTTAATCCTGGCTGACCATCATGCCGAGCACGTCACTGACCATCCCCGCCGAGTGGGCGCCGCACCAGGCCATCTGGACCGCGTGGCCGTCCCACGCCGACCTGTGGCAAGACGACCTCGCCGGCGCCCGCCAGGAAGTGACCGCCATGATCCGCGCCCTGGCGCAGGGCGACACCGTCAAGGTGCTGGCCTGCGGCGGCGAAGCCATCGCCAGCGCCGACATCATTCTCGACGACGTGGCCGAGGTGATCCGGGCCGACTTCGGCGACATCTGGCTGCGCGACACCGGCCCGATCTTCGCCGTTGAAAACGGCCAGTGCGTGGCGCTGCGATTCCGCAATAACGGCTGGGGCGGCAAGTACGTACTGGCCGGTGACGATGCCGTGGGCGACCTCGTCGTTTCCGCAGCGGGCGTGAATGCGCGGCACAACGACTTCATCCTGGAAGGCGGCGCACTGGAACACAACGGCGAAGGCGTCGTCCTCACCACGCGCCAGTGCCTGCTCAACCCGAACCGCAATCCCGGCTGGACCGAGGCCGTTGCCGAAGAACAACTGAAAGCTGCGCTGAACTGCAAACAGGTGTTGTGGCTGGATGAGGGTCTTGCCAACGACCACACCGACGGCCATATCGACAACCTGGCGCGCTTCATTACACCGGATACCGTGCTATGCCAGTCGGCTAGTGGTGACGATGATCCGAATACTGATGTTTATGAAGCTATCGCACACAAGCTGGCAGGTTTTGGCCTGAATGTATTTCGCATTCCGTCACCGGGGCTGGTACTCGATGAGGAGGGGGAGGCCATGCCCGCCTCGCACATGAACTTCCTCATCGGCAACGCCGCGGTCGTGGTGCCGGTCTACAACACCCGCTACGGCCGTGAAGCGGTCGATGCGCTGAAGCCGCTGTTTCCGGATCACGCCGTGGTGGGGTTATCATCACGGCACCTGCTCACCGGTGGCGGCTCCTTCCACTGCATCACCCAACAGCAACCGGTAGTCACGGAATAGCAAACATGGCTGACAAGAAGAAAAAGGGCTCGATCACCGTCGCCGCCATCCAGACCCGTTACGGCGCGGACATGACGGACAATATCGCGCGTACTGCTGCCTATATAGAAGAAGCAGCAAAAAAGGGTGCGCAGGTGATTTTGCCGTCGGAACTGTTCCAGGGCCCCTATTTCTGCACCACCCAGGACGAGCGCTGGTTCGACACCGCCTTCCCCGTGGCCGAACATCCCTGCGTCACTGCCTTACAGCCCGTGGCGAAGGCGCTGAAGGTGGTCATCCCGGTATCCATCTTCGAGCGCGACGGCCCGCACACATACAACAGCGTCGCCATGCTCGATCACGAAGGGAGCATCATGGGTGTGTACCGCAAGAGCCATATTCCCGACGGCCCGGGCTACCAGGAAAAATACTATTTCCGCCCCGGCAACACCGGCTTCACCGTATGGAAAACCATTTACGGCAACATCGGCGTCGGCATCTGCTGGGACCAGTGGTTCCCGGAAACCGCCCGCAACCTGGTGATGAACGGCGCCGACATCCTGTTCTACCCGACCGCCATCGGCTCCGAACCGCACGATGCGTCGCTGGACACCGCCGCCCCCTGGCGCCGCGCCATGCAGGGTCATGCCGTGAGCAACGTGATTCCGGTGGTGGCCGCCAACCGCACCGGCACGGAAACCGGCCTCGGCGACCCGCAGGCCTTCTATGGCCACTCCTTCATCGCCGACCACCGCGGCGATCTGGTCGAAGCCTTCGGCAAGGACGAGGAAGGCGTGCTGGTGCATACCTTCGACCTGGATTTCCTGACCACGCACCGTAGCGCGTGGGGTTTTTTCCGCGACCGGCGCGAAGACCTGTACCGGTAGTTCGTTCGCCGACACATTTCTGTCACCTAACAAGTATCGATTGAATTAAGCGTTCAGCGTTTTATGCTTGGCGCTGGATTGTTTTTAATCACCATTCGATATTCGTTGCGATGAACATCAGTTTCACTTCAAGGCTTTCTATTGTGGTGCTTGTTCTCATCACGAGCATGGCAAGCGCGCAACCCTCTGCACCGGGAGATGAACTGTCCTGGGAAGATCGAACCACCCAAACCCTGATGGCCAAGATCTCCGATTGGGCCGGCACCTGGCAGGCCCAGCTGCCCGACCTGTACATCGCCCACTACGCCCTGGATTACATTGCGCCCGGCTTTGCCTCCCGCCAGGCCTGGCTGGCTGACCGCCGGCAGCGGCTGGTGGAGCCGGAGTACATCTAGTTGCGCCTGCTCGATTTCGAGCTGGTCTCCCTCACCGAAGCGGAGGCGGTCGCCCGCTTCACGCTCACCTACGAGCGCCCGGGCTATGCCGACGAAACCCAGAAGGAACTGGTGTTCAGCAACCGCGGCGGACTGTGGCTGATCAGCGCGGAAAACAATCTGCAGGTGACGCCGTTGTAAGGGGACAGTTACTTTTGTCCCCTTACAACCAAAGTAACTGTCCCCGTTTGGTCAACTGTCCCCGTTTGGTCGTCCCCCTGAAGTCCGGCGCCCAGTGGTGTATCATGGGCCCCGAATTCACTGATTTACCAAGGTTTTATGCTCAAAGAAGATCCCGTCGTCATCCAGGAACCCGACGAACACCGCCTCCAGCTGCGGCACCTGCGTCCGGCGGATTTCGCGAACGTCCATCTCATGATGGAGGAGGTGTACGGCAACTACACCGATCCCCTGCCCGAGGATGTCTACCGCGCCCGGCTCGAGGCCTTCCCCGAAGGCCAGATCTGCATCGAGGACAAGGGCACCGTCATCGCCTGCTGTTTCACCGTCATCGTCAACTACAAGGATTTCGGGGGCCAGCATACCTGGGAGGAAGTCACCGGCGACGACTCCCTGACCACCCACGATCCCGAGGGTGACGTGCTCTACGGCGTCGATGTCATGGTGCGCAAGGACTACCGCAACCTGCGCCTGGGCCGCCGCCTCTACGAGGCCCGCAAGGAGCTCTGCCGCAACCTCAACCTGAAGTCCATCATGGCCGGCGGGCGTATTCCCAACTACCGCCAGTACGCGGACAAGATGACGCCGGAGGAATACATCAACGCGGTCAAGACCAAGGACATCTATGATCCCACCCTGACCTTCCAGCTCTCCAACGGCTTCGAGGTGAAGCGCCTGCTCAAGGCCTATTGGCCCGACGACAAGGCCTCTATGGGCTACGCCACACTGCTGCAGTGGTACAACATTCACTACGACCCGGACGATGCCAAGGTCATCAACACCCAGAAAACCACCGCGCGGGTTGGCTGCGTGCAATGGCAGATGCGCGTGTTCAATTCCGTGGACGAATTCCTCCAGGCGACCGAATCCTTCGTTGAGGCCCTGTCCGATTACAAGTGTGATGTCGCCCTGTTTCCGGAGCTTTTCAACGCCCCGCTGATCGGCCTGAAACCGCACAAGAACTACATCGACGACATCTGGCACCTGGCCAGTTTCAGCGAGCAGATCATCGCCGCGATTTCCGCCATGGCCGTGTCCTACAACATCAACATCATCGCCGGCTCCATGCCCATCGAGGACGGCGACAAACTCTACAACGTCAGCTTCCTCTGCCGCCGCGACGGCACCGTCGATTCCCAGTACAAGATCCACGTCACCCCCATGGAGGAAAAATACTGGGTGCTGCACGGTGGCAACGAGCTGAAGGCTTTCGATACGGACTTCGGCCGCATCGGCATCCTCATCTGCTACGACGTGGAGTTCCCGGAACTCGCTCGCCTGTTGAGCGAGGAGGAAATCCAGATTCTGTTCGTGCCGTTCTGGACCGACACCAAGAACGGCTACCTGCGCGTGCAGCGCTGCGCCCAGGCGCGCGCCATCGAAAACGAATGCTACGTGGCCATCGCCGGCAGCGTCGGCAACCTGCCCAAGGTAGAGAGCCTGGACATCCAGTACGGCCAGACGGCGGTCTATTCTCCGTCCGATTTCGCCTTCCCGCACGACGCCATCATTTCCGAAACCACGCCCAACACCGAGATGATGCTGATCGTCGACCTCGACCTGGAAAAGCTGAAGGTGCTGCGCCGCGAAGGCTCGGTGACCAACTCCATCGACCGCCGCCATGACCTTTACGAGCTGGTCTGGAAGGGCAAGAAGGTCCTGCGGGATTAGCCCCCTGAAAATCCGGTTGCCAGGAATCCGCAAAACTCTCTAAAATTGCGCGCCCCCGGGCTGTCCAGCCGGGGCCTCCCTTTCCGTTTGATGGAGTCTGTATGCAAAGGCTGCGTGAACTCGCGCGTCTTGTAGAGGCTGTGTTTGGCGAACTCGAACAAACCTTCAGCGCTTACCAGGTCGCTTCGGGGCTGACCTGCAAGCCCGGCTGCGGCGCCTGCTGCAACAATCCCCAGGTGGAAGCCACGGTCTTGGAAATGCTGCCCTTGGCACTGTCCCTGTACGACCAGGGTCGCGCTGAGCAGGTCCACGCCGAACTCGAGCAGTACTCCGGCTTCGCCTGCTACCACTACGCGCGCACCTCACTGGACGGCCTCAGCGGCTCCTGCTCGGTCTACAGCCAGCGCCCGGCCATCTGCCGCATGTTCGGCGCGGCCGCCGTCAACGGCAAGCATGGCAAGGATCGCATGTCGGTGTGCCGGGTGATCAAGGCCGAGCGGCCCGAAGCATTGCAGGCAGCGCTCATCGCTGTGCTGGAACTGCCGCCGCCGCGAATCACTGACGGCAAGGAACGGGTGAGGCAGATCGACTATGCCCTCGGCCGCCAGGACCTGCCCATCAACCAGGCCCTGAAGGCGGCGCTGGAGAAAGTGCTGTTCCAGGCCAGCTTTGGCGGCTTCGAGTCCACCGGCCAGGTGGCCTGACCCTCACCTTACAGCACCCGGAAGAACTGCGCCTTGATGTAGCGGGTTTCCGGAATGGCCGGGTGCACCGGGTGGTCCATGCCCTGCCCGCCGCTGTGAAACAATTGCCCGCTGCGTCCCTGCTTGTGCAGGGCGCTATGCACGATGCCGGTCAACAATTCGTCGTTCAGCGGCATCGAGCACGAGGCCGACACCAGGATGCCGTTCTCCCCCAGCAGCTTGATTGCCAGTTCGTTGATGTGGCGGTAGGCCGCCTCCCCCGCTTTCTGGTCCTTGCGCTTGCGGATGAAGGCGGGCGGGTCGAGGATCACCATGTCGAAGGTTTCCCCATCGGCCACCAGCGCCTTCATGACGTCAATGGCCTTGCCGCGCGTGGCGCTGACGCTGTTCACCAGGCCGTTGAGCGCGGCATTGTGCACCACGCTGTCCAGCGCCGGTTGTGACGAATCGATGCAAAGTACTTCCGCCGCCCCGGCCTGCGCCGCCTGGATGCCCCAGCCGCCGATGTAGGAAAACATGTCCAGCACGCGTGCCCCTCTGGCCAGGCGCTGCACCATGGCGCGGTTGGGCCGGTGGTCATAGAACCAACCGGTTTTCTGCCCGGTGGTGGCGGCGAATTCGAAGCGGGTGCCGTTTTCAGCCAGGCCGATCAGGCCAGGCACCTGGCCCAGCACGTCAACCTCATCGGGCAGATCCTCGATATCGCGGCCGCCATGGTTGTTGCGCATGACCACACCGGTTGGCTGCAGGGTCTCGTCCAGCGCGGCAAGCAAGGATTCCTTCGCCAGGTCCATGCCTGCTGTCGCCAGCTGCACCACGCAATAATCACCAAACCGGTCAATGACCACGCCCGGCAGGAAATCGGCATCGCCATAGACGAGGCGGTAGAAAGGTTCGCTAAAACAGCGTTCGCGCAGCGCCAGGGCGTCCAGCAAGCGTCTGGCGAAGAACGCCTGGTCAGGCAGCTCATCGGGGGTATGGCTGAACACGCGTCCGCAGATCAGCGCCTGCGGATTCATCATGGCCTGGCCCAGGTACTGTCCCCCGGCGCTCTGGACGCAAACCACCTCCCCGGGTTGCAGGGTTTTCAGCGGACTGCGGGCGGTATCGACCTCGTTGGAATAGATCCACAGGTGACCTTTCCTCAGGCGCCGGTCGGCATTTTTGTTGAGATATAAAATGGAAGGCATGGGTCGTTTGCTGCTTCTCAAAAGAGCGCCATTAAGACACAGTCACATTGTTTCCTCTAGTGTTTTCCAAGGTACAGGCACAGTCTGGTAAACTTGGCGAAAATTTTTTGCGTATAACCCGCTGTGTTGTCGTTTCTGAAGAAGCTCATGTCTATCATACTGGTCCTCATCGTCCTGCTCGCTGCCGCCATGACCGGCATGTTCATCAAGCTGGCGGCGGACAGCCGCGCCATGAACGTGCCGTCCGGACTGGTTGGCGGCAGCCTGCGGCAATGCCCGCCCTCGCCCAACTGCGTCAGCAGTGAGGCACCCGAAGACGACAGCCACTACATCGCGCCCATCGCCGATGCCGATGGCTCGCGCTGGGCCACCCTGGTGGCAGCAGTGAGCGCCATGGCAGGTGCGGAACTGGTGACGGCTGAGGACGATTACGCCCACTTCACCTTCAGTACGCCCTTGCTGGGTTTCGTCGATGACGTGGAATTTCACTACCAGCCCGCGCGGCAGGTCATCGCGGTGCGCTCGGCCTCCCGGGTCGGTTACGGGGACATGAACACCAACCGCAAGCGCATCGACGCCATCCGCGCCGCGCTTTAGCCTGCTTCCTTCGTCATAACCCCCTGATTTGCCCGGCAATCCGTTAACACTTTCGCCTGCGCGAAGGATTGGTATACACTCGAAGCACACCGACGAACAAGGGGAAAATCACGATGGAACTGCGGGTCAATAACCAGGTATTCGATGTGGATGTGGAGCCGGAAATGCCGCTGCTCTGGGTCATCCGCGACATGCTCAACCTCAAGGGCACCAAGTTCGCCTGCGGCATCGCCCAGTGCGGCGCCTGCACGGTGCACATCGACGGCGAACCGGTGCGTTCCTGCTCGTTCCCCGTCGCCGCCGCCGAAGGCAAGGCCATCACCACCATCGAGGGCCTGTCCGAGGACGCCTCCCACCCGATCCAGCAGGCCTGGATCAAGCACCAGGTGCCCCAGTGCGGCTACTGCCAGTCCGGCCAGATCATGGCGGCGGTCTCCCTGCTCGCCAAGAAGGCCCAACCCACCGATGCAGATATCAACGCGGCGATGACCAACATCTGCCGCTGCGGCACCTACAAGCGCATCCGTGAAGCCATCCATGACGTCGCCGGCACTACCGCCGAGTTTTACCAGGCCTAAGGGGAGCAAATCATGAACAAGCCAATCACCAGTCTTTCCCGCCGCCGCTTCATCCTGTCAACCGCCACCGTCAGCGGCGGCTTTGCCCTCGGCCTGAACATGCCGGGCAAGGCGCAGGACGCAAGCCAGTCCAACGACATCAACATCTGGGTGGAGATCCGCCCTGACGACACCGTCACCATCAAGTATGCCCGCTGCGAAATGGGCCAGGGCAGCATGACCTCGGCGCCGCAGCTCGTCGCCGACGAACTCGACTGCAACTGGGACCAGGTTCGCATCGACTACGTGGACGTCAACGAACATGTCCGCATGAACCGCGCCTGGGGCGACATGGTCACCGTCGGCAGCCAGACCATCCGCAACTCCCAGGATTACCTGCGCCAGGCCGGCGCTTCCGCGCGCGCCATGCTGGTGGCGGCCGCTGCCAGTGAATGGGGCGTACCCGCGAGCGAGATCGGTGTCGCCAACGGCGTCATCAGCCATGCCGGCAGCGGCAGGCAGAGCGGATTCGGCGCCCTGGCCGCGGCCGCCGCAGCCCAACCGGTACCCGCAAACGTCACCCTCAAGGACCCTGCCGACTGGCACATCATCGGCCAGCCCTTCCCGCGCGTGGACATCCCTGCTTCCGTGGACGGCTCCCAGGTCTACGGCATAGACACCGAACTGCCCGGCATGGTCTATGCCGCGGTCGCCAGCTGCCCCGTTTTCGGCGGCACCGTGCGCTCGTTTGACGCCAGCAAGGCGCGCTCGCGCAAGGGTGTAATCGATATCTTCGCCGTCGACGGCAACGCCGTCGCCGTGGTCGCCGACAACTGGTGGCGCGCCAACAAGGCGCTGCAGGAAGTCGAGATCCAGTGGGATGCCAACGGCAACGGTGATGTCAGCAGCGAAGACATCCTCAACGTGTTCCGCGCCAGCCTGGATGCCACCGACGCCGCCCCCATGCCCAACAATGCCGGTGATGCCGATACGGCCCTGGCCGGCGCACAGCAGGTCGTCGAAGCGGAATACTTCACCCCCTTCCTGAGCCATTCTCCCATGGAGCCCATGGGCGCCACGGTGCGCATCGACAGCGACCGGGTGGACATCTGGGCATCCACGCAGGCGCCCGAAGGCCTGGTGTCTGAACTGGTCAACGCCCTCGGCGTGCCGCAGGAAAGCATTTACGTGCATCGGGTGCAGGCCGGCGGCGGTTTCGGCCGCCGCGGCGGCTCCAGCGATTTCGCCCGCCAGGCGGCGCTGATCGCCGCCGAACTGCCGCAGGGTACCCCGGTCAAGCTGCTGTGGACCCGCGAGGAAGACACGCAGCATGACTTCTACCGCCCGCTGGCCATGTACCGGGTGAAGGCCGGACTCGATGCCAACAACATGATCAGCGGCTGGAAGGCCCGCATCGCCAGCGGCTCGATCCTCAACCAGATGCGCGGCGTACCGCTGCGCGGCGGCGTCGATTTCACGGCAGCGGAAGGGTTTACCGACCTGCCGTACCAGATCGCCGACCAGTTCCAGGATTTCAAGCTCACCCCCACCCATGTGCCGCTGGGTTTCTGGCGCACCGTGGGTTGGTCGCAGACCCCGTTCGCGCGCGAGCAGTTCATCGATGAACTGGCCGCGGCCGCCGGCGAGGACCCGTATCACTTCCGCCTGAAGCACATGGCAGAGGACGAGCTGTCGCGGCACATCCTGGTCGAGGTGGCCAACGCCATCGGCTGGGATACCCCGCCCCCGGCCGGCAACTTCCGCGGCATCGCCACGACCGAACCTTACGGCAGCTATACTGCGGCCGCCGTCGAGCTGTCGGTGAATGATGCCGGCGTCATCAACATCCACCGCATCATCCAGGGTATCAACACCGGCCACATGGTGAACCCGGACAATGTCAGCGCGCAGCTCGAAGGCGCCACCGTGTGGGCATTGACCGCCGCGATGTGGGGCGAGATCACCATTGATGAAGGTCGCGTCCAGGAAAGCAATTTCCACAACTACCGCATGCTGCGCATGTCGCAGATGCCGGAAGTGGAAACCGTGCTGCACGCCACCGGCGGCTTCTGGGGCGGCGTCGGCGAACCCGGCCAGGCGCCCATCCTGCCGGCTTTCTGCAATGCCATCTATGCCGCCACCGGCACCCGCGTCAGGTCACTGCCGCTGATGCATCACGGCTTTACCCTCGCCTGACCCTTGCATGCCGGACGTTGTGACACGCAACGTCCGGTTGCCCGCCGGGAGATCCACGCATGACCGTCACTGTCGAAATCTGCATGGACAACGGCAAGAAGCACACCTTAACGCCGCAATCCCCGAAGGACGCGCAGCAGCCAAAGCCGACATTCCCTGAACGCGAAAATGCAATTAAAAAGGGGCCCCTAGGGGCTTTTTTTTTATACCGGGAAGAACACAGGCACCAGGAAGCTGAGGCTGCCCCACATGATCAGGGTCAGCGGAATGCCCACCTTGAGGAAATCATTGAAGGAATAGCCTCCTACGGTCATGACCAGCAGGTTGGTCTTGTAGGCCATCGGCGTGGCATAGCTCATGTTGGCGCCGAACAGCACCGCCAGCACGTAGGGTTCCACGGCCAGGCCCTGCTGCTGGGCAATGCCGATGGCGATGGGTGTACCGATCACGGCGGCGGCATTATTGGACACGATGTTGGTGAGAACGGCCATCAGCAGCATCAGGCCGCTCAGCTGCAGGGTGACGGAGGCGTCCGCCGTGAGATTGACGTATACGGCGGCGATAGCATCCGCCGCCCCGGTCTCCAGCATGGCCACACCCAGGGCGAGCGATGCGGCGACGATGAGTATGATCTGCGTGTTGATCGCTTCGCCCACATCCTTCCATCTCAGGCAACCTGTCAGTGTCAGCAACAGGACGCCGCAGACCGAACTGATCGCGATCGGCATGATGCCCACTGCCGCCACGCCGACCACCGCGAGCAGGATAACCAGTGCCGCAGGCGCCTTCTTCGAATGCGGCAGGTTCGAGGTGGCATCGAGCACCAGGATCCGGCCTTCCTTTTTCAGTTCAGTGATCTTTTCATTGGCGCCCTGCACCAGCAGCACGTCGCCGATCTGCAATGCAATGTTGGATATGTCCGACATCAGTTTGCGGTTGCGGGAACCCGCCCGGTGCAGCGCCAGGATGGCGAGCTGGTAGCGGTCGGCAAAACGCATGTTGGCCAGGGTCCGGTTCAGTAGCGGCGAACCCTGCGTGACGATGACTTCCGCCAGCTGCTGGCCCTCGGCCTGCAGCGGGTGTTCAGCATCCACTTTTGCGTCCTTGCTGTACAGGTCGGCATCGAGCAGCTTCTCGAAATTCTTCAGGTTTTCCGGCGTATCCCGGACCAGCAGGCGGTCCCCCGCGCGCAGCTTGATATTGCCATGGGGATTGATCAGGTAGTCGCTGTCTGCCCGCACCAGGTTCTGGACCGTCATCTCGCCTTCTGTCTTCTCCAGGCATTCCCGGATGTTCTTGCCGTCGGCCCAGCCGCCTTCCCGTATGGACAGCGCTGCGGAAAAAATCCGGGGCGAGGCATCACCCAGTTCGGAGACCCGGTCTGGCAGGATGTGCGGCGCCACCAGCCACAGGTAAGCAATCGCCAGGGTGCTGGTGATCACCACGGGCGCCAGGAATTCGAACATGGTAAAAGGCTCCATGCCCATATCACTGGCCACTGATACCACCAGCAGGTTGGTGGAAGTGCCGATAGTGGTGCCCATACCGCCGATCAGGGTGGCAAAGCCCATGGGCATGAGGATGCGCGAGGACGGTGTACCGGTGCGCAACGACACCGCGGTCAGGATAGGCAGCAGCAGGATCACGATCGGGACATTGTTGACGAATGCGCTCAGGATGGCGCCGATCACCAGGGTCAGCAGGAAAGACAGTTGCGGCGACACCTCCCAGAACTTGCCGAGCAGGCGTCCGACCGGCTCCAGTGCACCGGTGCGGGATAACCCGTGGCCGACCACCATGAGGGCAGTGACGGCGACCAGCGCTTCATGCCCGAAACCGGCGAAAAAATCCGTCGCATGCAGGGTCTCGCCGTCGTGGGTATAGGGAAACAGTTCGAAACCGGCGGCCAGCACGGCCAGGACGAAGAGGCTGGAGGTTTCCAGCGGAATGCGGTCGCGGGTGAACAGGAACAGGGCGAGCACGGTAAGGCCCAGAACCGCGGCGGCGTGGGGATTCAATTGCAGGTTTGCAAACATAAGTCAGGGTATACTGCTGAACATCGATACACCGCAGTCTATCAAATCCCCTATGGCCCACAAGCAGAGTGAAAAACAGACCGGCGCAACCGATTACCTGTTCGTCTATGGTACGCTGCGCAGCGATTCCTACTCGGACAGCCATCGCCAGTTCATCGCCCCGCATTTCGAGCTGGTGGGGCGCGCCACCATCGCCGGCCGGCTTTATGCCATCGTCGACTACCCCGGCCTGCTGCCTGCCGAAGAGGCCACCGATCTCGTCATCGGCGAGGTCTATGCCTTCACGGGCGGCGAGGAAAAGCTGCTGGAAGTCGATGATTACGAAGGCTGCGCACCGCATTCACCCAAACCCCACCTGTACACGCGCACCCGCATCAACGCCCACCTCAAGGGCGACGAGATCATCGAGGCATGGGTCTATCTCTACAATTACCCGGTGAGTGACACGATGCTGATCCGCTCCGGTGATTTCATGGATCCGTTCTAAACACGCTTTTCTTTCCGGCACCCCCTGTTGTAGTCTTTGCCCATTACCTCGGGGGAAGCATCATGAAAACCAAGACAATCATCCAGGCCCTGGCCTGCACCGCACTTTTCACGACTCTCGGGCAAACCTATGCCCACCACGCCTTCAACACGGAATTCCAGGACGCCGAGGGCGAAGTACGCGGCGTCGTCACGCGCGTGTGGTGGACCAACCCGCATATCCGTTACGACGTCGACGTGACCATGCCCGATGGCTCGGTCGAGCAATGGTCCCTGCACCCGCCCGGCAACCTGCCCACCTACCGGCGCCAGAACTGGACGCCGGACACCATCCAGGAAGGCTATACCGTCTATGCCACCGGCAACCTTGGCCGCGACGCCACGAAAAAACTCTATGCCACCTGCATCAACATACTGAGCGGCCCGGAGAACGGCCGCCAGCTGGGCGGCTGCGTGAGCTCCAACACGACGCCGCAGGTCACCGCAGAACCGAACCAGGTTTATACCTACGAAGCCAACGACTACGCCGTCGACATCAGCGGCTTCTGGGACAACCGCTACCGGTTCCGCACCACCGTGGATGATTTCGACCCCAAACCCATGCCGATGACGGCGGCGACCCGCACCCTCTATGAAAACCGCCGGTTCGGCGACGACCACGTGCTGCGCTGCCAGCCCGCCGGTCTGCCGCGCATCTTCGGCTCGCCCTATCCGGTGGAAATTCTCGACGCCGGCAGTCACTACACCATGATCTTCCTGCAGGACAACACGCCGCGCTGGGTCTACATGGACGGCCGCGATGCCCTGCCGGACCAGCCCCTGACCTCCATGGGCTTCTCGAAGGGCGTGTGGCAGGACCGCACGCTGATCATCCAGACCACCCACCTGGCACCGGGCTGGCTGGACGGCTCCGGCTACCCGATGACCGGGGGCGACAGCACCCGCATTGTGGAGCGCTGGACCGTAGCCGAGGACAATCTTTCCATCGACCGCACCATGACCATCTACGACGACGCCTACACGGCGCCGCTGGTGCGCACTCGCGGTTCGCAGCGTGGCGACTTCCGCGAACTGCTGGAAAGCCCGCCGTGCGACCCGACGGTGTTCTACAACGAGATGCTGGAGGCGGGACGGCTGGAAGACATTCTCAGCCCGCAGTAACGCAGTCGCATGGAGCAGAACAGAAAATCCCTGCTGGAAATCCTCGGCATCGTCGGCATGTTCGCCGGCCTGCCGCCGGGGAACTGCACCAGAATTCCAGCCTGAAATCGACAGTTTGATCGCCGAAATCGATAATGAACGCTAGTCGTAAGCCTTGCGCCGGTGGGCCACCTTGATTACCAGCACGATCAGCACCGCATCCCTGATTTCGTAAATTACCCGGTAATTACCAACCCTCACCCGGTAGTACTCGTTACCGGTCAGTTTTATGCAACCCCTTCCCCTGGGATCCACTTTCAGTGATTCAATGCGCTTGAGAATTCTTTTGACATCTTTGCCAGGAATGGCCTGAAGGTCCTTGTTTGCCGAGCGTTTGAATCGCAGTTCAAATCTTGCCATGTTTTTTAAGGTCTTCCAGCACAGCTTCGTAGGTCATTTCGGGCTCATTGATGCGATTGGCAATGGCGGCGAGATCTTCCTGATCTTCCTTCATCTGCTGCCGAAGAGCTTCGTCAACGAGATCGGAAAGGGATTGCTGGGTGGCGGCGGCGCGGATTTTCAGGGCCTTGTGGATATCGGGATCAAAATAAACGGTGGCGCGTTTGGACAGTGTGCTCATGGGCTGTCTCCTGAATCAATGACAGCAGTATAGCGCTATAACGTTATAACGTCCAGACGCTGTCAGTCGGTTTCACACCGGTAGGGCTGCACCTGAATCTCCGGTCGCCACTTCCATGTCGCGTAATCTTCCACCAGCAATGCCTCGGTGAATGTCCCCGGGTCGCTGACGGAAAAATCCATGTGCAGTTCCGTGCCGTCATCGTTGAGAAAGTACCGTTCCGTGATGAATACGGATTCGGTCTGCGGAATACCGGCCAGTCCGGCGATATCGAAGAAGGGATAATCGATGCGTGAGGTTTCAATCACCAGAACATCGTCTTCCCAGCGACCGATCGAATAGCCCAGAGGCGACAACGGCGTACCGGGCGGAATGCCTTGCCCGTCCATGTGGATCAACCGCTCCACGTCGAAGTATTCCCCGATCAACAGGATGTCGTCGCCCCGGCGCTCGAAGGCGATCGGGTGCGGTCCCGTCTGCGTGATCACGCGCGGCATGCCGAGCTGCGCACATTGCAGCGCCGGGTCGAAAGTGTCCTCGTAAGCCGCCCAGCCTGCCCGCGCAAAGTCGGTCAATGGCGGGTTGTCGGCGAACGCCGGACGCCGGGCGCGCTCCAGCGTCCACACGCGGAAGATGTCGCCGCTGCCGGCCTCACCCACATCCGCCGCCAGCACCCAGCTGCCGCCGCCGACGGTGGTGGTGTTCCAGCGCGGCTCGGAAAAACCGGTGAGCAGGATCTCGCGACCGTCGGGCAGCAGCACGTTGGTGACCAGCATGTTGGCGGCGCGGCGCGTCGAGGCGAACCCGGCCACGGTCACCCGCTGGCCCGCTTGAAAGGTGCCTTCGGGCACACCCCGGCGGATGGTACCGGCGAGATCCGCCGCGCCCATGACCCAGCGCGTCATCGAGCCGTCGGCATTGGTGACATCCAGCTCCAGGCCGACATGGGGATTGCGCCAGATGACGCGGGCGATGATGCCTTCCAGTTCAACCACACTCGTGCGGTCGTATTCGGCGTTGGAGTGATGGGCCGATGCCGGCAGCGCTGCCAGCAACAGTAAAACGATGCAGGACAACGTCTTCATGGCGCGGCCGGCAGATCCACCGGTGCTTCCCGGCGCAGGAATTTCCATGTGCCGTCCTCGCGGATGAATTCGTCGTCGTAATGCCCCAGCAGAACCGCGTTCGGTCCGCCACCTTCACCGGGGGTGACATACAGCCACTTGGTGACGGCACTGGCGCGGTCGCCGTCGATGCGGATGCGGTCATTGGTCAGGACGTGGAAGGTGCCGGAACCTTCCGGCAGCGGGTTGTGCCCGATGATGTCGTCCATCAGTTTGAACACCCCTTCCGGGCCTTCGCCGCGGCCCATGCCGCTTTCCCAGACACCGTTGCTTGCGAACAGCGCTGCCAGGGAACGGTAGTCGCGATGGTCGTGGTATGTGCCGTAATCGAGAATGAGGTTGCGGATGGCTTCGCGGTCTTCCAGCGCCTGGACGCGGGCAGCGAGGGATTGTGCGCCAGTGTCCGCCGCCATGGCAGGCAGCATGACCATGCTGGCCAGGATGAATAGCGCCGAAAGTGTTCTCATGATCCCCCTGCCCTTTCTTGGATTCAGTTCAAGGCGAGCCGGTAATATAGTCCCTGCTGATTTTTACTGCAAAGACACTGAAGCCGATGAACACCACCCCGATGATGATCAGGACCAGCGGCCAGCCGATGGAATCGGCGAAATACTCGGACGTGAACCAGCCCAGGTAGCCGATCATGGCGCAGGTGCCGGTGAACAGCAGCATGCGGCTGCGCACCAGGGTGCTCAGGTAGATGATGGCGCCGGCATAGCCTACATACAGTATGTGCACGGGTGAATCTTCCAGCAGATCGAACACACCATAACCGGTCATGATACCGCCGGCCAGGAACCAGAACGCGGCCATGGACGCATGGGTACTGCTGTTCAAGCTGAATGCGCCCGCCAGTATCGCGGCGCCGGTGAGCGTGCTTTGCACGTCCCAGTCGAGACCGATGATGTCGAGCAGATTGCCCAGGGTGAAGGCGGCGAACCACAGGGACAGGAACACATGGACGGCCAGCCGGTGCACACGCCAGACCAGCAGGCACTGCACCAGCATCACCACTGTCATGGCCAGCACCGCCACCTGCGGATCACCGCCGGTGCCCAGTTCATCGAAGGCCACCAGGATGCCGCCGGACTGGAACAGTGCCGCCAGCAGGAACAGCGGCAGTGTGGATTTCTCGTAGTGCGCGTTCTCGATGAAGACCAGTGCGACCACCAGCATCAC
>CAZVSC010000002.1:0-16178 GCA_964629325.1 uncultured Enterobacteriaceae bacterium | reverse complement strand
TGGATTTCTCGTAGTGCGCGTTCTCGATGAAGACCAGTGCGACCACCAGCATCACCAGGCCGGCACCGAGATAGAGGATGATGCGGGCGGCCGCATTCATGTCCGCCCAGAAGGTTTCTATAAAAAATCCCAGGCCGCAGAGGATGAAGATGCCGCCCACCCAGGCCAGGATGCGACTGGTCGAGGAGCCCCGGTCAGCGTCGCCGGGCTTGAGTGCCGCGGCGATATCCTGCACGTCCAGCTCATGCTCCCGGGCCAGGGCAATAATGGTGTCCAGTGCTTCCTTGCGCGAAGTCATCAGGGTGACTCCCGCTCCACCCAGCCGATGAACTCGTAGCTGGCGTAATAGTTGTTGCCGTCAATGGCGGGAATCTTCTCCGCCCTGCCGTCTTTTTCGATCTTGGCGCCGTAACGATAGCCATCGAAGAAGAACAGGAATCCGCGCGATCCCCGGTAGCTGTTGTCGAACCGGTAGCCGTCGGGCGCACTGGTTTCAGCTATCAGGGTCCGGCCGGCCAGTTCGGCCACAGGCAGGATGTCACCATTGGCTGGTTCGTCGGGCAGGTCGACATCGATTTCCCGCAGGTTGCCGGCGGCGCTGTCGAAGTAATACAGGCGCGGCACGGGAATGGCCACGGCCGGGATGTTGCCGCGGGCCACCGGGTAGTTGGGGTCGACGGTGAACCGGGCATATAACATGCCGTCATCGATCTCAAACGCGATGGTGCCGTTGAGCTGACGCACCGCTTCGCCGTAATAGCGTGAGACCAGGACGAGATCATACTGCGGGTCTTCCACCGTCATGCGCGGCACGGCCATGGCGATCCAGAACACCAGAACCAGCAGCAGCGGCAGGCTGATGCCGACCACCAGGGTGAGGTTTTTTGACAGGAAAGACTGCTCTTGCATGGGCGTCGCCGTTAATCGAAGCAGTGTATTCAGGGAGGACCGGAATATACCGGTTATGTTTCAGGGCTGTTCTTGTTTGCCCCTGTCAATTAGGCCAAAAACAGGGTTAAAAAACAATCTGCCGCGCCCGCAGCGATTGCTGTACACTCGCGCTTTTCCTCGTCGGCGGCCAGACATTTTCCATGAAAGACCTGACCCAGGGCTCCGTTCCACGCACCATCGTTGCCATGGCAGCGCCTGTCGCCATGGGCATGATCTTCCAGACGCTGTACCTGCTGGTCGACCTCTACTTCGTCGCCGGCCTCGGCGATGCCGCCATCGCCGGCGTCGGTGCCGCAGGTACGCTGTTTTTCATGGTCATGGCCCTGAGCCAGGTGCTGGGCGTGAGTTCTGTTGCGTTGATGTCGCAGGCCGTCGGCCGCAAGGACCGCGACTTCGCCAACCTCGTCTTCAACCAGTCCATGGTACTGGCCTGCATCTGCACCGCCATCACGCTGTTGTTTGGTTACACGCTGTCCGACAGCTTCATGGCCACCATCGCCGCCGGGGACGCACAGGCTGAAGGCATCCGCTTCCTGCACTGGTTCCTGCCGGGGATGTCGATGCAGTTCGCCATCATGGGTATGAGTTCGGCACTGCGCGCCACCGGTATCGTCAAGCCGACCATGATGATCCAGGTGATCACCATTGTGCTGAACACCATCCTTGCACCAATGCTCATCGTCGGCTACGGCCCTGCCCCTGCCCTGGGCGTCGTTGGCGCCGGCCTGGCCACCACGATCTCGAGCGCGGTGGGCGTGTTCATGCTCATCATGTATTTCATCAAGCTGGAAAAATACGTCGCCTTCCAGCTCCACCTCTGGAAACCGCAGCTGTCGATCTGGGGCCGCATGTTCAACATCGGCCTGCCGGCCGGCGGCGAGATGCTGCTGATGTTCGGCTACTTCGCCGTGGTCTACTGGCTGATACAGGACTTCGGTGAATCCGCGCAGGCCGGCTTCAGCGTTGGCGGTCGCATCATGCAGTCCATCTTCATGCCCACCATGGCAATCGCCTTCGCCGTGGGGCCCATCGCCGGCCAGAATTTCGGTGCCGGCCACGGCGACCGCGTACGCGAAGCCTTCAAACAAGGCATACTGATGAGCGGTGCGGTCATGCTGGTCGTCACCCTGGTGCTGCAATTCCACCCGGAACTGCTGGTGGCCTTCTTCACCGACGAGGAAGCCGTCATCAAGGCCGGCGGCGACTTCCTGCAGATCATCTCCTGGAACTTCGTCGCCCAGGGCATCATCTTCACCTGCTCCGGCATGTTCCAGGGCCTGGGCAACACCAAGCCGGCCATGTTCTCCTCGGCCAGCCGCCTGATAATCTTCATTCCCGTCGCGGTCTGGGTCAGCAAGCAGGAAGGCTTCACCATGGAGCAGATCTGGTATGTATCCGTCCTGTCGGTCACCATCCAGGCCGTCATCAGCTTCCTGCTGGTGCGCAAGGAATTCCAGCTCAAGCTGACCAACCTGCAGCCACCGACACCGCCCCCGCCACCCATGGAACAGCCAGCGTAAATGCCCCTGCTCACCCTGAAAGACATTCACCTGGCCTACGGGCCCCAGGTCCTGCTCGATGCCGAGGCGATGACCATCGACGCCGGCGACATTATCGGCCTCCTGGGGCGCAACGGCGCCGGCAAAAGCTCACTGCTGAAACTGCTGCACGGCGATATCAGGCCTGACGGCGGCGAGCGCTGGGTCCAGCCCGGCACCCGGATCGCCATGCTGGAGCAGGACCTGCCCTACAAGGCCAGTGAAACCGTATACGATTTCATCGCCGGGGGCCTGGCAAAGACCGGCGCCCTGCTCAGCCAGTACCACCAGCTTATCTCCGCAGCCGACCCCGACATGAAAAAACTCGCCCGCCTGCAGCACGAGATCGACGGTGCCGACGGCTGGAAGCTCCAGAACCGGGTGGAGACTGTCATCAGCCAGCTCGACCTGCCCGCCGACAACCTCATGTCCAGCCTTTCCGGCGGCTGGACCCGCCGCGCCGCCCTGGCCCGCGCCCTGGTCAGCGACCCCGACATCCTCCTGCTGGATGAGCCCACCAACCATCTCGACATCCCCGCCATCGAGTGGCTGGAAAAACTGCTGCTGGATTTTCGCGGCGCCATCATCCTGATCACACACGACCGCGCTTTCCTGCAGCGCACCGCCAATCGCATCATGGAACTGGACCGTGGCAAGCTGATTTACTGGCAGCACGATTACCAGGCCTTCCTGAAACACCGCGACCAGCAGCTGACCGCCGAGGCCAAGACCAATGCCGAGTTCGACAAGAAACTGGCGAAGGAAGAGCAATGGATCCGCCAGGGCATCAAGGCCCGACGCACGCGCAATGAGGGCCGCGTCCGGGCACTGGAGAAAATGCGCGAGGAAGTCAGGGCGCGATTGAATGTACAGGGCAGCGCGAAGATCTCTCTGAACAAGAGCGAGATGTCCGGCAAGATCGTGGTGGAAGCCGAGGGCATTCGTCATGGCTATGGCGATGAGACCCTGATCGACAATTTCTCCATCACTGTCATGCGCGGCGACCGCATCGGCCTGATCGGCCCGAACGGCATCGGCAAGACCACCCTGCTGAAGATTCTGCTGGGCCAGCTGAAACCGGATCACGGCAAGGTGAAGACGGGAACGAAGATCGAGATTGCCTACTTCGACCAGCTGCGCGAACAGCTCGATCCGGAAAAATCCGTGCAGGACAATCTCGCCGGCGGCTCCGACCATGTCACGATCAACGGTCGCGACATGCATGTCATCAGCTACCTGCAGGACTTCCTGTTCGAACCGGCACGCATACGCCAGCCGGTAAAGGCGCTCTCCGGCGGCGAACAGAACCGGCTCATCCTGGCGCGCCTGTTCAGCAAGCCTGCCAATGTCCTGGTGCTGGACGAACCCACCAACGACCTCGACATGGAAACCCTGGAACTGCTCGAAGACATACTCATGAAATTCGAGGGCACCCTGCTGCTGGTCAGCCATGACCGCGCCTTCCTCGACAACGTGGTGACCAGCTCCATCGTCTTCGAAGGTAATGGCCAGGTCAGGCACTATGTCGGCGGCTACCAGGACTGGGTGCGCCAGGGTGGCACCTTTGACCCGAAGCCCCTGCCGGAAAAGGCATCGCCCGAGAGCAAAACCGAACACAAGCAGAAGCCGCAATCCCAGCAGCCGGCCAAAGCCGGCAAGCTGTCGTACAAACTGCAGCGGGAACTGGACCAGCTGCCCGGAAAAATCGAAAACGCAGAGGCGGAACTGGCCGCACTGGAAAGGGCCATCTCCGATCCCGCCTTTTACGACCGGGACAAGGATGCCATCGATACTGTCATGAAACAGGTCACCGCCGCCCAGGAAGCACTGGAAAAGCTCTATGCACGCTGGGACGAGATCGAACAGGGGCAACAATAGTGGATGCAGGATTCAGGATACAAGGCAAAGCGCCCGAATTCCGGATGCCGGGTCAAACCCGCCACATTCCTCCCGATTGCCGGATATGACACGGTCTTAGCGCTGACTTTGAGCCCCTTGTATCCTGTATCCTGTATCTTGTATCTCTCTCTTTTCGCCTGACCATGTTTACCACCGAACTCGCGATCATTGCCCTGATCATCCTGGTCGTCGCCATCGGCACCTGGTTTCCCGGCTGGCGCGACCGCCGCATCATCGCCCGCCCCTTTCCCGATGCCTGGCAGCAACATCTCGTCCGGGCGATTCCTTACGTGAACCGCCTTGCACCCGGCGAACAGCAGCAGCTGCGCGACAACATACAGCGCTTTCTTGCCCATAAAACCTTTCATGGCTGCGGCGGACAGGCCATCAACGACGAGATCCGCATCACCATTGCCGCGCAGGCCTGCCTGCTGCTGCTCAACCGACGCACCGCAGTCTACCCGCGCCTGAAACACATCCTGGTATATCCCGACGCCTTCGTCAGCAACCTCGGTCATGAGGAAAACGACGATGGCATCGTCGACGTAGAGGACCACGGCCACGGCCTGCTGGGCGAGTCATGGCATTACGGCAAGGTCATCCTGTCCTGGGATGATGTCAGGCATGGCGCTGCCAACATCCATGACGGCCACAACGTGGTGTTGCACGAGTTCTCGCACCAGCTCGACAGCGAATCGGGATCGGCGAACGGCGCCCCCGTGATGCATGGCGGCAACTACACGGCCTGGGCGCAAATCCTGTCGGAGGAGTTCGAGGAACTGAACGAGGATTTCCATCACCACCACGAATCGGTGATGGATTATTACGGCGCCACCAACCCCGCGGAATTCTTCGCGGTGGCGACGGAGACCTTTTTCGAAAAGCCGCATCAGCTCCGCAAGAAGCATGCGGAGCTGTTTGAGGTATTAAGGGAATACTACGCGGTTGACCCTACTGCCTGGCAGTAGCGGGGTTACTTCTTGAGCATGTCGTACATGGCATCCTTGAGCAGGACACGACGCAGCTTTTTTTCTTCCTCGGTCCTGGTGGACGCCGGAGTGACCTCGTTTTCCATATTCTCGATTTCACGGGTCAACTCATGGTATTCATCGAACAGCTTGCGGAAATGCGCATCGTGCGTTTTCAGTTCGTGAATCTTGTCATGAAATTCCGGGAATTCGTGGTGCAGGTCATGGTGTTCTACAGACATGGTTTTCTCCTGAGGGTTCTTGGGGAATCCTAGCACTGCCGGGCGGTGGAATCTTGACATAAATCATATAACTGCCGACGTATCTTTACACCTGTATCCCTGTATCCCTTTATCCCTGTATCGAATGTCGGCAAAAGACCAGTGGTCCCTGCCGGCTTGCATTGAATATTGCACATATAATAAGCAAGCTTATAATAAGCCTCCCTATGGATAAGGACCTCGATACAAGCCTCGGTTTCGTCATTCACGACGTCAGCCGTCTCCTGCGCTGGGAGTTCGACCGCCAGGCCGCACAGCTCGGCCTGACGCGCGCCCAGTGGTCCGTTCTCGCCCACCTGCAGCGCCAGCAGGGCGTCCAGCAGGTCGACCTGGCCCAGGCCATGGACATCAAGCCCATCACCCTCGCCCGTCACGTGGATCGCCTGGAAAAGGACGGCTGGCTGCGTCGCGAGGAGGACACCAGGGATCGCCGCGCCAAACGCCTGTTCCTCACCGACAAGGCCGCCCCCATGATCAAGTCCCTTAAGCAGGTCGGCAAGGGCGTACGGCAGAAAGCCCTGAGCGGCATCAATGACAACGAATTCAAAGCTTTTATGGACCTCCTGTTTCGCATGCGCGGCAACCTCGGTTACGGCAAGCAGGAAAAGACCAACGGACACACCCCATGAACATCATCAGGATCATCCGCAAAATCACCATTCTCATCCTGGGCCCGGTCGTCATCGCCGGTATCAGCGCCTGGGTCTGGCTGCAGGGCGGCCGCTTCGTCACCACGGACAACGCCTACCTCAAGGCGGACATCACCTCCATCAGCCCGGAAATTTCCGGCAAGGTGATCGAGTCGTACCCGAGTGACAACGACCGGGTGGAGAAAGGCCAGGTGCTGTTCCGCCTGGTGCGCAACCCGCACGAGATCGCGCTGGCGCGCGCGCAAGCGACGCTCGCCAACATCAGCCGCGATATCGACAGCCAGAAGGTGGCCTATAACGCCCTCCAGGTGGATATCGAACGGGCCGAAATCGACGTCGCCTTCCAGGAGCGCGAGCTGCAGCGCGCCAGGCAGCAGCTGGAGCGCAAGACCATCTCCGACGCCCAGTACGACGCTGCCCTGCTTGCTTACCAGCACAGCCAGAACACACTGAAACAGAAGCAGACCGACCTGGTCGTCGCGCGCGCGAAACTCATCGACCCGGACATGCCGACCGAGCAGCACCCGATGTACCAGCAAGCCATGGCGGAACTGGAAAAGGCCGAGCTCGATCTCAGTTACACCGAGATCCGCTCGCCGGTGGACGGCGTTGCCGTCAATGTCTCCGCCCTGTATGGGGAAAATGTCATCATGGGCACACCGCTGCTCAACATCATCGATGACTCGCACCTGTGGATCGAGGCCAACTACAAGGAAACCGACCTGACCAACGTTGAAACCGGGCAGTCCGTGGCAATCACCGTGGATTCCTTCCCCGGCCAGACCTGGCGCGGCACGGTGGCCAGCATCACGCCCGCCACCGGCGCCGAATTCTCCCTGCTGCCGGCGCAGAATTCATCCGGCAACTGGGTGAAGGTGGTGCAGCGCATCACCGTGCGCATCGAGTTCTCAGGCCCGGTCGACGCCTCGCGGCTGTCTGCCGGCATGAGCGCTGAGGTGACCATCGATACCGGCTTTGAACGCACCCTGCCCTGGGTCAATTGATACCAAAGCCGAACAACCGTGACACCCGAGACACCCAAAACCGTCCCCTTTCGCGGCCTGGTCACCGTCTCGATCATGCTGGCGACCATCATGCAGGTGCTGGACACGACCATCGCCAATGTCGCCCTGCCGCACATGCAGGGCTCGCTGTCCGCCTCGCAGAACCAGATTGCCTGGGTGCTGACCTCCTACATCATCGCCTCGGCGATCATGACCCTGCCGGTGGGCTGGCTAAGCGGTCATTACGGGCGCAAGAAGGTGTTCGCGGTCTCGGTGACCGGCTTCATTGCCGGCTCCATGCTGTGCGGCGCGGCCACCTCGATCGAGCAGATGGTGTTCTTCCGCATCCTGCAGGGCATCAGCGGCGCCGCCCTCATCCCGCTGTCCCAGTCAACCCTGCTCGACATCAACCCACGGGAAAAGTATGGCCAGGCGATGGCCCTCTGGGGCATGGGCGTGATGATCGGACCCATCCTGGGCCCCACTCTCGGCGGCTGGCTCACCGAGTATTACAACTGGCGCTGGGTGTTCTATATCAACCTGCCCATCGGTCTCCTGGCGCTTGCCGGGGTCATCCTGTTCATGCCCGAATCCGAGCGCAAGGACCGCAAGTTCGATGCGTTCGGCTTCATCATGCTGAGTCTCCTGATCGGCAGCTTCCAGCTCATGATCGACCGCGGCCAGGAGCTGGACTGGTTCAATTCCGCCGAGATCCTCCTCTATTGTGCGCTGATTGGCGCCTCCCTGTGGATGTACCTGGTGCACACCCTGCAGACCGACAATCCCTTCCTCAGCCCGGAGCTGTTTCGCGACCGCAACTTCGTTACCAGCCTGTTCTTCATTTTCCTGGTTGGCATCATCCTGCTGGCATCGCTGGCGCTGTTGCCGCCCTACATGCAGAGCCTGATGGGCTATCCCGTCATCGAGACCGGCGTGATCATGGCACCACGGGGTGTCGGCGTGATGTTCGCGATGATGATCACCGGCCGCCTGACCGGCAAGACGGACCCGCGCATCCTGATCCTGTTCGGACTCGGCATGATCACCCTGTCGTTGTACGAGATGACCACCTTCGCGTTGTTCGTGCCCAAGCAGACCCTGATCTGGACCGGGGTGATCCAGGGCATCGGCCTCGGCTTCACCTTCATGCCGCTGAGCACGCTCGCCTACACCACCCTGGACCCGAAATTCCGTGACGAGGCCGCCGGCCTGTTCAGCCTGGTGCGCAACATCGGCAGCAGCGTCGGCATCTCCATGGTCATGGTGCTGCTGACGCGCAACATCCGCATCAACCATGCCTATCTCACCGAGTACATCACGGATACACGCCTGGGCATTCCGTGGCAGCAGGTACCGCAAAGCATCCAGGACAACCTGGCCATGATCCCCGCCCTGGTGGACATGGAAATCACCCGCCAGGCGGCGGCCATCGCCTACATCAACGACTTCAAGTTCATGATGTGGATTGTTATCGCCACGTTGCCCTTACTGTTGTTTTTAAAGGCACCAGAGAAAAAGGCGGGTTGAAGGGAGACCAACGGGTTTTCGATAAAGGGATAAAACGATAAAGGGAAAAAGCGTATGAAATCAGATTCCGCTTACAAATCCATTTCAGCGCATTCAACAGGTTAGCAGCACCAAACGCTTTACCACCGCTGGATTGTTTACGCTTCATCGTTTTATCCCTTTATCGCTTTATCGGTTCCTCCCGACTGGACTGCTCCTCCCCTCCCCGGTTATTCTGTGGCGCAGGGAAATTCGTAAGATCTGATCAAATTCCCGGGGGGAACTTCCATGAAAAACCTGTTCTACAGCGGCCTGTCTGCCGCATTGCTGTCCCTGGCGGCCAGCCTGCCGGCTTCGGCCCACCATTCATTCGCCGCCGCCTACAAGATGGACGCGCCAATTTCCATTACCGGCAAGATCGTCAACGTGCGCCTGACCAACCCGCATTCCTATTTCTTCCTGGACGT
The DNA here is from genome assembly GCA_964629325.1 of uncultured Enterobacteriaceae bacterium. Taxonomy (GTDB): domain Bacteria; phylum Pseudomonadota; class Gammaproteobacteria; order Pseudomonadales; family Pseudohongiellaceae; genus Eutrophocola. The sequence goes on along the minus strand of CAZVSC010000002.1, from coordinate 6,914 downwards.
GGAAAACGAACAGGGCGAGATCGAGCGCTGGTCCTTCGAGGCCGGCACGCCCTCCGGCATGATCCGCGGCGGCTACACACCGCAGCAGTTCCAGGAAGGCGACACCGTGACCATTAACGGCTTTCGTGCCCGCGACGGCTCCACCAACGGCATGCTCACCCTGCTCATCACCGCTGATGGCAAGGAATGGGGCATGTTCGGCCCACGTGAACGCTAGGAGGTCAGCATGACTGGCAAAACCGTAAAAACCCTGGCCGCAGCGTACCTGGCCACCATCGCTTTCCTGGCAACCGCCGCCGACGAAGCCGGTCCCGTACCGCGCATGGCCGACGGCAAGCCCGACCTGTCCGGCGTCTGGTGGACCGGCGGCGATCTTGGCAGCGCCAATTACGGCTCGACCACCGACCGCAGCGCCGGACTGCAGTACAACCTGTACACCGACCTGTACACTGCCGACGCCAAGGCACGCATGGCGACCCTCAGCGACAAGGACGATCCCACGCTGTTGTGCAAACCCACCGCTTTCGGCACCCTGAGCGTGCGCCTGTTCGATGTGGGCACGCTGGGCCAGATCATGGCGTCGCCGGATATGATGGTGTTCCTGCAGGAAACCTTCCACGGCTACCAGCTCATTCCCACTGACGGCCGTGAACATCGCGACTACTTGCCGCCGTCCTATCGCGGCGATGCCGTCGGCCACTGGGAAGGCGACACCTTCGTGGTCGAGACGAAGAACTTCACCGACGACACCTGGATGTTCGCCGAAGGCGGCGTGTCCTTCCATTCCGACCAGATGCGCGTGGTGGAGCGTTACAACATGCTCGACAGCAACAGCATGACCGTCGATGCCACCGTCTACGACCCGGTCGTGCTGACCGAGCCCTGGGTGGTGCCGACCAAGCGACTGGTGAAGGCGCCTTTCGACCAACTGCTGCCGCTGCGCTGCGAAAGCACGGAAACCGCCGTACTGATGCAGAACGCGCAGGGCGGAAACTGAACCGGAAAATAACAAGGGGCCAGTCTTGAACAGGATCGTCAGCTATCTCACCACCATGGTTCTGTGCCTGGCGGCCGCCGCTTCGGTATCGGGCCAGGTTTCCGGCACGCTCGAGCGTGTCAACGTATTCGGCCCATCGCTGGCCGGCAACCTGCTCGACCAGCCCGACGCCCCGGAGGTGTCCGTCTACCTGCCGCCCGGTTACGCGGCAAATCCTGACCGGCGTTACCCGGTGGTCTATGTCCTGCACGGTTATAGCGGTACTGACGCTGGCTGGTTCGGGAACGACAGCCGCATGAAAGCGAACCTGACCGCCGACAACGTCATGGGCGAAGGCACGTCGGAAGAGATGATCCTGGTCATGCCCAACTGCAACAATATGTTTAACGGGTGCATGTACGTCAATTCAGCGGCTACCGGCTACTGGGAGGATTACATCGCGGATGACCTGGTGGGTTACATCGACAGCCACTACCGCACCATTCCCGACCGCATGGCACGGGGCCTGGCCGGGCATTCCATGGGTGGCTACGGTGTCCTGCTGATCGGCATGCGCAGGCCCGATGTCTTCTCCGCCCTGTATGCCATGAGCTCCTGCTGCCTGAATGAATACGCGCCGCAAGGTGGGGAGCGCGCCCTGGCCATGGAGCAGATAAAGACCATGGATGACCTGGATCGCGGCGCCTTGCGCACTTTCGCCGTCACCGCCGCCTGGTCACCGAACCCCGACAAGCCACCGTTCTATCTCGACCTGCCCACCCGGGACGGCGAGATCGTGCCGGAGTACGCCGCCCGCTTTGCCGCCAATTCACCCCAGGCAATGCTGCCATCCCATGTCGGCAGCCTGTTGAAGATGACCGCTATCACCATGGAAGTCGGCGAACAGGACGGTCTTATCACCGCCAACCGCACACTGAGCGATACCATGACCCGCTACGGTATCGCACATGATTTTCTGACTTACGAGGGCGACCACGGCAACCGCATCGCCGAGCGTTTCGGGACGCATGCGCTGCCATTCTTCAGCCAGCATTTACGGCGGCACTGACAGACAGGGAATACACCGTGACGCAATCCACTATTTCAATGCTGCGCCGTTTTGCCTGCCTGGTCTTCGCCCTGGCGGTCTTACCCGTCGGCGCCCAGCCCAACCTCGATCCCGCACGCTGGAATAACGACATGCAGGCCTGGGAAAATCTCGACCGCATGACACCGCCGCCGGAAGGCGCCATCGTCCTTACCGGCTCATCGAGCATCGCCCGCTGGAACGACCAGGCGAGTGAGGCACTGGCACCGCTGACGGTCATTTCCCGCGGCTTTGGCGGCAGTGTCATGGCCGACGTACTGCACCATCTCGATACCGCGGTGCTGCGCCTGAAACCGCGCGCTGTGCTCATCTACGAAGGCGACAACGACACCTGGTACGACGTCCCCAACAGCACCATCCTCGACCAGCTCGAACAGATCGTGGCCCGCATCCACACCGAACTGCCGCAGACACGCATTTACGTCATGGCGGTGAAACCCAGCGTATTGAGATGGGAAATCTGGGATAACGTGCAGGCATTGAATGCAGGCTACCGGGAACTGGCCGCCGGCGACCCGCTGGTGACCTATGTGGATTCCGCCACGCCCTTCCTGAAGGCTGACGGGACGGTGATGGACGACATCTTCGTGGCGGACGACCTGCACTTCAACACCATGGGCAACCTGATCTGGGGTGCAGTCATCCGTGCTGCGCTGATGCCGGAAGAAATCCGCCACGAATAAAAAAGGCCAGGTATTAACCTGGCCCCTCTCTTACCACTTACCTATTGCAGGTTCTCCTGAAGATACGCTTCAGAATCGTCTGCATCGAGAAGAGGCACCACCTTGTCCGGGTCGATGCGGATCATGATGTAGGTGATGTGATCGTCGATGCGCGTGAACTGGTGGCCGGTGCCCGCCGGAATCACATAAACATCCCCAGCTTCCAGCTGCACTTCCGTGCCGTTGGCGATTGCCTCGGCATTCTGGCCGGGACCGTTGAGGTAGACGACCGCGCGGTAATCATCGGGACGCGGCTGGGCGTCGATGAGTTCAGGCCCGGAAATATTGGTCGCGGAGCCGCTCAGCACCACGTACACCTCTGTCACCAGGTTGTGCACCGCCACCGATCGCGGATTGGGTTCGCTCAACGGGCCACGGTGGGCCAGTGCCACCTGTACGTTGGAGCGGCCGATATCCAGCGAGCGGATCTGCTGATCGGTCAGGCCCGTCAGCTTCGCCACGTCGATGTAGCTTTCGATTTCCTCCAGCGTGATGAGTTCGGCCTCGCAGTGGTCGCAGGACGGGATGCTGCCGTCCAGCACCGGTTGGGCAGGTTCGGGTGCAGCCGCCTGCTGCTGCATGACGGCATCGGGATCAATGATGGCATTGGTGACGACGAGCGTGGCGACTGCGCCCACGACGGCGCCCATGATCAGGTGTGGTTTACTCATGTTGGCTCCCCCATTGCAACAGGCCTTTAAAAGTAGCACCGCACCCCGCGACAGGCAAAACAATTCAGCTCCCTTGCTCCCTGTTCCGTATTCACAGTAATCTGGCAAGGTGAGCAAACCCGACCAAAACCCCCTCGCCGCCCGCCTGAGAAAGGAAATCCAGGGCGACGTCCTTTTCGACGCTTTCAGCCGCGGCCGCTACTCCACCGACGCCTCCATCTACCAGGTCATGCCGCTCGGCGTGGTTATCCCGAAAACCGAGGAAGACGTGCAGGTGGCCCTGCAGATCGCCCGCGAAGCCGGCGTACCGGTGCTGCCCCGCGGCGGCGGCACCTCCCAGAACGGCCAGACGGTGAACGCGGCACTGGTCCTCGACACCAGCAAGTACCTGAACCAGCTCATCGACACCGATGAGGACAAACGCACGGCCGTGGTTCAGCCCGGCCTGGTGCTCGACCAGCTGAACCGGCAGCTGAAACGTCACGGGCTGTGGTACCCGGTGGATGTCTCCACCGCCAACCGTGCCACCCTCGGCGGCATGACCGGCAACAATTCCTGCGGCGCCCGCTCCATCCGGTACGGCAACATGGTGCACAACGTACGCGCCATCGACGCCCTGCTGCCGGACGGCACACCGGCCACGTTCGGCCCGCTGACCGTTCACAACGACCAGCTCCCGGAATCCGTGAAGGCCCTGGTCGCGCAGTTGCTAACCCTGGGCAAACGTGAGGCCGCGGAAATCGCCGCACGCTTTCCGAAATTGCTGCGCCGTGTCGGCGGCTACAACATCGACCAGTTGACGAAACAGAACCCCAACCTGGCCCGCTTGCTGGTGGGCTCCGAGGGCACGCTGGCCTGGTTCCGGCGCATACACCTCGAGCTGTCGCCCATCCCCCCGCACAAGACTCTCGGCATCTGCCACTTTCCTACCTTCTACCAGGCGATGGACGCCACCCAGCATATCGTGAAACTGAACCCGTCCGCGGTGGAGCTGGTGGATCGCACCATGATCAACCTGGCACGAGACATCCCCATGTTCAGGAATACCGTGGATGCCTTCGTGCAGGGCGAACCCGATGCCCTGCTGCTCGTTGAGTTTTCCGGCGAGGACGAGGAGGCGCAGCTCAACAGCCTGCGCGACCTGGTCACGCTGATGAACGATCTCGGTTTCGTCGATGCCGTGGTGGAGGCGACCGACCCGTCTTTCCAGTCGGCCGTGTGGGAAGTGCGCAAACAGGGCCTGAACATCATGATGTCGATGAAGGGTGACGGCAAGCCGGTGTCATTCATCGAGGACTGCGCCGTTGAACTGGCCGACCTCGCCGAATACACCAGGCGCCTGACCGATATATTCCACAAGCACGGCACCGAAGGCACTTTCTACGCCCATGCCTCGGTGGGGACGCTGCATGTGCGCCCAATCCTGAACATGAAGGAGGCCGACGGCGCGACAAAAATGCGGGCCATCGCCGAGGAATGTTTCGAGATGGTTCGCGAGTACAAGGGCTCCCATTCCGGCGAGCACGGCGACGGCCTGTCCCGCTCGGAATTCCACGGCGCCATGTTCGGCGAGCGTATGGTAAGGAATTTCGAGGAAGTAAAGGATGCCTTCGACCCAAACGGCCTGTTCAATCCGGGCCGCATCGTGCGGGCGCCGAAATTCGACGACCGCACCCTGTTCCGCTTTCAGCCGGGCTACACGACAAACAGGATCGAAGCGGTCATGGACTGGTCCGTCTTTCATGACGGCGATGGCGGCGGCTTCCAGCGCGCCACGGAGATGTGCAACAACAACGGCGCCTGCCGCAAAATGGACGGCGGGGCCATGTGCCCGTCCTACCGCGCCACCCGGGACGAACAGCATTCCACCCGCGGCCGCGCCAATACCCTGCGCCTGGCGCTCAGCAATCAGCTCGGTGACGATGCCTTCACCAGTGACGCCATGTTCGAAACCATGCAGTTGTGCGTGAGCTGCAAGGGCTGCCGGCGGGAGTGTCCCACCGGCGTCGATATGGCGAAGATGAAAATCGAATTTCTCAGCCACTACTACACAAAACACCGCCTGCCGCTGAAGGAACGACTCATTGCCTGGCTGCCTCGCTATGCACCGCTGCTGAAGCACATCGGCTTTCTGGTAAACCTGCGCAACAGCCTGCCCTGCCTGCCGACACTGACCGAAAAACTCCTTGGGTTCACCCGCTACCGGCCTTTACCGGCATGGCGCAGCGATAGCTTCCGGGCGCAAAAACGCCATGCCACCACCATGCCCAGGTCAAACAGCAATGGCGTGGTGCTGCTGGTGGACACCTTCAATACCTGGTTTGAGCCAGACAACGCCAGGGCGGCCGTCACCGTCCTGGAAGCGGCGGGTTACGACGTGCATATACCCAGCCCGCTCAGAGGGGGTCGCCCCTTGTGCTGCGGCCGCACGTTCCTCAACGCCGGGCAGACAGACAGGGCTCGCGAAGAACTGATACGCACCGTGGCGACACTGAAGTCCTATGTGGCGGCCGGCATGCCGGTCATAGGCCTCGAACCTTCCTGCCTGCTGACCCTGCGCGATGAACTGCAGTCACTGATGCCAGGCGAAGACGCTGAACAACTGGCCGCCAATGCCTTCCTGTTCGAGGAATTCCTGGCCCGTGAACATCACCTGGGCAAACTCAATCTTGACCTGAAACCCCTGCCGCAGATAAAAGCCCTGCTGCACGGCCACTGTCACCAGAAGGCCTTCGGGTTGATGGGTGACGTGGAAACGGTGCTGAGCCTTGTACCGGGGCTGGACGTGCAGACGCTGGATACCGGCTGCTGCGGGATGGCCGGCGCGTTTGGCTATGACAGGGACAACTTCGCCATATCGGAAGCCATGGGTGAGATCGCCTTGCTGCCGGCTGTGCGAAAGGCGGACGATGACATCCTGATCATCGCCGACGGTACCAGCTGTCGCAGCCAGATCAGGGATCTCGGTTCACGTGAAGGCTTTCATGTCGCCAGGGTGCTGGCGCAGGCGCTCGCCTAAGGCATTAATTCGCCAGAACTCCCCCGGATTTTCCCCGGCAATACGGCTCCGGGTATACAGCCTGACGGCAACGATTACACAGTGTTTGCGTGATGCCCTCTAAAAGTGCGAGACTCACACTGTTGACTCGTAAAAGGAGAAGACTGCACGTCAATAACATGTAATACCAATAACCAATAATAAATAAGTTTCAGGGGGAAGTCCTATGCACCATCGTGCACCATGGCCGCTAAAAGCCGGCACACTGCTCACCGCCATCGCCGGCATCTGCAGCACACCACTACCTGCGCTAGCCCAGCAAAACGCGCTCGAAGAAATCGTCATCACCGCGCAACGCCGCGAAACCAACCTGCAGGAAACACCGATGTCGGTCCAGGCATTCTCCATGGAGGAGCTGACCGACGCCGGCATCCAGACC
>CAZVSC010000001.1:142595-145003 GCA_964629325.1 uncultured Enterobacteriaceae bacterium | reverse complement strand
TTTCCGCAAAGTGTAATGAAAAGTAGAGGGCAAACGAACCAAAGGAACAGGTCAGGATATGGAACCTATCTGGCTAAGTGGGGGGTACCCCGGAGGTGGGGTCAGCTGAGCAGCGATTTGGAAATAAAGGGGGTGGGGCACTTTTATGGGACACTTGTGGGACACTAGCACACAAAACTACACGATAAGCCCCAAATACAGCTGAACAATAAAATGGTATAATAGAAAGACTTAGGTTTCGTAAGCTGTTGTGAATTGCTGCTTGATTTGGTTTAAGAGGGACTTAAAATCCCTCGATGGCAACATCGTGCCGGTTCAAGTCCGGCCCCGGGCACCAAATATTATAAATGTCAGTTACTATGTCTGTCGGGTTGTTGCGGGGACTTGATCCGTACCAGCTAACCCGGTTGTTGTCATCCGGGTTTTTCTGTTTCAATATTCACGGCTTCAACAATAACAACAAGCCAGTTCTTCTTTCTATTGATCAAGTCTGAATCCAGGCAGGGGGTCATCATGCTGCGCCATCTTTCAATCTCATTTTTGCTGGTCGCCGGCCTGTTGACCGGATGCTCCCGGGATGAAGCAGGGACGGAAGCTTCCACAACTGCGGCTATGAGTGCAGCGGTGCCAACCATTGACCAGGTCTCCGCGGCGATGGGGCTCGACGATGTCGGTTCGGTGATGCTGACAGGTACGGCCTGGCGGATTCGCAACAGTTTCCGGCAAACGCTGACGGCAAGCCCGCCCTGGCCCGAGCGGGACAGGATCAGCAACTGGACGCAGGCCATTGACCTGCAGGCCCCGGCGATGCTCGGAAGCGGCGATACCTTCGCATCGAATCTGTTTCTCGAGCCGCCTGTGGCAGGTACCCATACGCTCAATGTACCGGCAGACAGCACCCGCTGGAGCCAGCAGATGGAAATCTGGCTGAGCCCCTGGGGCTTTGTCAAAGGTGCCGGGGCGTCCGGGGCCCAGGGCAGCCGGGTGGAGATGGACGGCGTGCCCTATACAAAATTCTCTTTTCAGTCGCCGGAGTCCATAACGTCGCCATCCGGTATGCGTTATACCGTCAATGGTTATGTAAACGCGGACAACCTGGTGGTGAGAACGGAAACGTGGGTGGAAGACGCCTTCATGGGCGACCTGCATGTCGTCGGCTTGTTTGACGAATACATGAGCTACAACGGCCTGATGGTGCCTCTCGTCATCGAACAGCAGCGGGCCGGTGGTGGCGTTTTCGGTATCAGTGTCTCCAGCGCGGCGGCCAATCCGGCCAACCTGGATGAACTGCTGCCCGCGCCTGCCGCGGGTGGGGAAGGTGGTGGTTCCCCGGCCGGCACCAGTGCGCCGCCAGCTGACCTGACCCAGCGGATCGGGGCAGGTGCCTGGCTGGTAACCGGTGGCTATGTTGCCATGGTAGTGGAATATGCAGATCACCTGGTGGTATTTGAATCCGGCCAGTCCGAAGCGCGCGGTGAGCAGATCATCCAGCAGATCCGCGAACATATTTCCGACAAGGAAATCCGTTTCATCGTGAATTCCCATCCCCATTCTGACCATACCGCCGGACTGGTGCCGTTCATGCGTGAAGGCGCCACGCTGGTCACTCACGCCAACAACGTAGCATTCCTCGACATGGCGCTGAATACGCCAAGGTCTCTCCTGGGAGAAGAGCCCCTCAATGCCGAGGTGATGGGTGTTTCAGGTGTCGGCGTATTCGAGGACGCAAGCAATCGCCTAGAGCTGCATTCAGTACCGAATCTGCATACCGACGGTATGCTCGTGGCTGTCCTGCCTTCACAGGGCGTGATGTTCGAAGCCGATTTTACGCTCCCGCAGCCGGGCGCCGAGGCCAACCCCTTCGTCAAGACACTGGCGCGTTATGTTGTTGAAAACGATGTGCAGTTCGAACGTTATCTCGCCGTGCATGCGGCCAATGTTCCCCAGACACGTGCCGACCTGGTGGCGACCATCGCCGGCGAATAGGGTGCTTCAGCGTTGGCAAGCGGTGCGTGTAATGGCGGGCAGGGAAGCCGGCATTCATGCCGTGTTGGCGGCCTGTGACCGGTCTCGCAAAGGTGTCTTTCTTTGCCTGGACATGCCTGAAAAGATTAACAAAAATAGGAAAACCGTATATTCTAGACTCCCATGGATGACAACGAGTATCTCGAAAAACGCAAGGAGCTGGTTTCCGGCCAGGCCCGCAGGCGTTCAAAAATGTATCCCCTGCTGATTGGTGTGTTCGTGCTGATGATCGTGGTCAACGTGGCCATGCTGGCTATTAACAATATCACCTGACGCCAAGGCGTTCTGCCGACGTCCGTTTAACGGCTTTCACTTCTTCACTTCTTTAACTTCTTCCACTTCTTTCGCATTTTCCATTTCTTTCCCTGTCCGGGAGTTGTCCG
>CAZVSC010000001.1:52626-142495 GCA_964629325.1 uncultured Enterobacteriaceae bacterium | reverse complement strand
CATTTTCCATTTCTTTCCCTGTCCGGGAGTTGTCCGGATTCACGGCTGGTCAGTCCCGCTTTCAGGCTCATCGTCTTCAAAGAGATGCGGATTCTTGTGAATGAACTCCCTGATCCAGCGTTCGAGGAAAGAGTCCGTTTCACGGGATTTGATGTACCCCCACCCGACTACGGCGATGAGCCCGGCGCCGATCACGTCGACGATAAGGTCCCACATGGTGTCGACGAGGCCGCTTTTCTGCATGTTGAGCCCAAATACCTGATCCATGAAGAATTCGAATATTTCCCAGAGGGTGCCGATACCGATGGCGAAGAGAAAGGCAAAGAGTGCGATGAACTGGGGGTGCAGGTCGAGATTGACGTCCTTTTTTTCATTCAGCACGTACACGAGCAAGAAACCGAGAATACCGAGCAGGAACGCGGAACCGCTATGCAGCACGACATCCCACCACCAGAAGCGGTTGTAGTAGTCGCCGAATTCCCCGAGGAACAGCGACATGTACAGGAATACAACGGCCAGTGTTTCGAAGCCGTGGGGTATGGTTACGTCAAACCGCTTGCCCAGCATGATGGGCATGAAGGTGATCAGCAGGATTACCAGGATTTCTGCCATGGCCTGGTAGCGCCCCTGCAGGAACATCAATGCGGCACCGACGAACAGGCTGAGTTTCAGGAAGAAAGACAGGCGCCTGTGGATGTAACTGGCGAAGTTTTCGGCCCGAAAGCGGCGCCTGGAGAACAGCGGCATGGCAGTATGTGCCCTTAGACGTTTAGCGGGAAGGGTAACAGGCCCGCATGGTCTTGTTAATAGCCCGCCAGGGTGGCTGAAAACCAGTGAAACGCCTACAATTTTCCAATGCCGGTATTTCTGCAACCACTTCTGTCCGATAAGACCCTGGTTTTGTACCTGGGACTGTTTTCACTGGTTTTCTTCTTCATTACCCTGCTGGTCATTCCCTGGCTTATCCTGCAGATACCGGCAGATTATTTCCATGAACCGGAACGGCATTCCCTGCTCAGCAGCCTCAATCACCCGGTCCTGCGTATCACCATACTGCTGCTGAAAAACATCTTCGGGATTTTCTTCATCCTGCTGGGCATTTTGCTGCTGGTACTGCCCGGACAGGGGCTGTTAACCATCCTGCTTGGCCTGCTTATGATCGACTTCCCGGGCAAGTTCAGGATGCAGCGCTGGTTCGTGTCACAGCCATCCGTGCTGCATTCGGTCAACTGGCTGCGAAATAAGGGTAAGAAGGAACCGATAAAGTTATAATGTCGGCCTGTGTTTTCAGCTGAAGTATCACCCTGATGACCACCCTGAGTGTAAACCTGAACAAGATAGCCTTGCTGCGAAATTCGCGCGGCCGGGATTATCCCAATGTCGTCGAGTTCGCCGGCAAGTTCATCAGCCTCGGTGTCGAGGGCATCACCGTTCACCCGCGTCCGGACGAGCGGCATGTGACGCGCCGTGATGCCTACGACCTTGGCGCTTACCTTGCGGACCATCCGGGTATCGAACTGAACATCGAGGGCTACCCCGGGGAGGACTTCCTCACCATCATCCGTGAGGTCAGGCCTCACCAGTGCACACTGGTGCCGGATGCAGACAACCAGCTTACCTCCGATCACGGCTGGAATTTCCTCGAGCAGGGCGCCTTTATCACGGATGTCATTGCCAGGATCAACGACTGGGGTGTGCGCACGGCAGTTTTTCTCGATCCGGATCCGGCCCAGGTGGAACCAGCCGCTGCAGCAGGCAGCCGCCGGATAGAGCTGTACACGGAAGCCTACGCGAAGGCGTGGGGAAGCCCGGCGCAAGCGCAGGTTCTTGCCGGTTACCGGGAGGTGGCGCGGCTGGCCCGGTCGGCGGGCCTGGGAGTGAATGCAGGTCACGATCTCGACCTGGATAACCTGCCTGACTTTCTTGCCATTCCCGGCATCCTGGAAGTCTCCATTGGTCATGCGCTTACCGTTGAGTGCCTGGAGCAGGGCATGCCGGCGGTAATAAAGCGCTACCTGGAAATCTGCCGTGACTGAAGCCGGCATCCGAACACGTCTCCTGCAAAGCCTGAAGACCATACTGGCCCCGCAATACATTCTCGCCACGGAAGAACAACTGAAACCGTTTGAGTGCGACGGGCTCTCGGTCTACCGGGAGTTGCCCATGCTGGCGGTACTGCCCGGCACTACCGATGAAGTCAGGTCCATCCTGGCCCTTTGCCACGAGCTTGGGGTTCCCGTTGTCACCCGTGGCGCAGGTACGGGCCTGTCTGCCGGGGCCAAGCCGCACCCGCAAGGACTGCTGCTGGTGCTGACACGCCTCAACCGCATACTCGGGATCGACCCGGACGCCATGACCGCCCGGGTGCAGCCTGGCGTCAGGAACCTGGCCATCTCCGAGGCGGCGGCCGGGCATGGCCTGTTTTACGCCCCGGATCCGTCCTCGCAGATCGCGTGCTCCATCGGCGGCAATATTGCCGAGAATGCCGGAGGTGTGCACTGCCTCAAATACGGGCTCACCGTCCATAACGTACTGCAACTGCATGGCTTCAATGCCAGGGGTGAACCCGTCGCTGTCGGCAGTGGCGGCCTCGACAGTCCGGGGTTCAACCTGCAGCCCCTCATCATAGGTTCTGAAGGCATGCTGATGGTGGTGACGGAAATCACGGTCAAGTTGCTGCCGTTGCCCCAACAGGTGGAAGTCATGCTGGCCGCCTTCGACAGCGTGGAAGCTGCAGGCCAGGCAGTCAGCAACATCATCGCGGCGGGGGTCATTCCCGGCGGCCTGGAGATGATGGACAACAATGCGATCTGCGCGGCCGAGGATTATGCCCACGCCGGTTACCCTCGTGACGCTGCCGCCATCCTGCTTATCGAAATCGACGGCTCGCAGGCAAACGTCCAGGAGCAATTGCATGCTACCCGCGAAGTGCTGACGCATTCGGGTGCAACTTCCCTGAAAGTGGCCGGCAATCCGGAGGAACGGGCCTTGTTCTGGAAGGGGCGTAAAAGCGCCTTCCCGGCTGTGGGTCGTATCTCGCCAGATTACTATTGCATGGATGGCACCATACCGCGCAGTGCCCTGGCCGGAGTTCTCAATTACATTGACAGCCTGTCCCGTGAATACGGTTTTGCCGTTGCCAACGTATTCCATGCCGGTGATGGCAACCTGCACCCGCTGATCCTGTTTGATGCCAATATCGAGGGGCAGCTGGAAGCCGTTGAGGAAATGGGCGGGCGCATACTGGAAAAATGCATCGCGGTGGGCGGCACCATCACCGGTGAGCACGGTGTTGGTCTGGAAAAGATCCGCCAGATGCCGCTGCAATTCACTGATGCGGAAATTGCCCAGTTCCATCGCGTAAAGGAAGCGCTCGATCCGGATAACCTGCTCAACCCCGGCAAGAATATTCCGCTCCTCAAGTATTGCCAGGAATATCGCGCCCTGGCAGCGGACATCGAACCCAACCGCCTGTTGCCGCGACAAGGGGAGGGACGCTAGTCATGCAGGACAGCGCCCATATCCTGCAAGCCCAGGTTAATGATGCCGTAAAAGAACAGCGGGCGCTGGCGATCTGCGGTGGCGGCAGCAAGCAGTTTTATGGACGGCAGGTGAGTCACGACCGACTCGACACTCGCATCCACGCAGGCATCACCGAATATTCGCCCACTGAGCTTGTGCTCACGGCGCGGGCGGGTACGCCGCTTGCCGAGATCGAGGCCACCCTCCTGCAAAACGACCAGATGCTGGGCTGCGAGCCGCCGATGTTCGGCGAGCAAGCTACCTTCGGCGGCATGCTGGCTACAGGATTGTCAGGACCGTCGCGGCCTTACCGCGCCGCCGTACAGGACACAGTACTGGGCTGCACCATTCTCAACGGCAACGGGGAAATCCTGCGCTTCGGCGGCAAGGTCATGAAGAATGTGGCCGGTTATGATGTCTCCCGCCTCATGGTGGGTTCACTTGGCTGCCTTGGTGTCATCCTGGAGGCCACTGTCAAAGTGGTGCCGCGATCACAGGCGCAGTTGACCGTGGCATTCGCTATCGGCAGGGACAAGGCCGGCGCACTGGTCAATGACATGCGCCGACAGGGCTTGCCGGTGACTGCTGACTGTCATGACGGTGATCGCCTGCTCGTGCGTTTTTCCGCTGGCGAGAAGGAAGTTGCCAGACTACCGCAACAACTGGCGCAGCATTACAGCTTCGTTGACTGGCACAGGTTTGAAGATGATGCGTTCTGGGGCCAGTTGAAAAACCACCAGTTGCCATTTTTCACTGATGGACGTGACGTATGGCGCCTGTCGGTGCCGGCGGCTGCTGACATCAGTTCTTTGTCGGGCCGTGTGCATGATGTGCTGTCGGAGTGGGGTGGATGCCTGCACTGGCTGAAGGCGGAAGCATCGGCGGAATCTGTTTTTGCCGCCATGGAAGCCTGCAACGGCCACGCCAGCCTGTTTCGCCAGGAAGTGCGCCGTGAGTCCGTTCAGGTCTTCCAGCCGTTGCACGATTGGCACATGAACTGGCATCGCCGATTGAAAACCGCATTCGATCCTGTCGGCATCCTCAATCCCGGCAGGATGTACGCAGACCTCTGACATGCAGACCAGATTGCAGCCAGCTTTACTTGCAACGGACGCCGGTCGCGAAGCGGACAGTATCCTGCGTTCCTGCGTGCACTGCGGATTCTGCACCGCCACTTGCCCGACCTTCTTGCTGACTGGCAACGAACTGGATAGTCCCCGGGGTCGTATCTACCTGCTGAAGGAATACCTGGAATCAGGCAAGGCTACCCGTATCACGCGAACACACCTGGACAGGTGTCTTGTATGCCAGTCCTGTGAGACGACTTGCCCCTCCAATGTGCAATATCACCGGTTGATAGCAATCGGCCAGGGCATGCTGGCACAGGATGTGGCCATGCCGCTGTCGACACGAATCCGTCGTGGATTCCTGCTTGCCATACTGGGCTCGCCTGGATTATTTGCCGTCCTGGTACGACTGGGACGACTGCTGGCCTTCCTGTTGCCTGCATCCCTGGCTCGCCAGTTACCGGAAAAGCCCAGGTTCGATGACATAACAGCAGACAGCAGCGAATCCACACGCAAGGTTGTGCTGCTTCAGGGTTGTGTGCAACCGAGCCTGTCGCCCGATACTGTCAACGCCACTGCTGTCGTCCTGCGGGAAATGGATATCCGCTGCGTGCGTATACGTCATGAAAGCTGCTGTGGCGCCATGCACTATCATAGTGGTCACCAGGATATAGGCCTGGCGAGGGCGCGGCGACTTATTGACCAACTGCTTGCTGAACTGGATGCGGGTGCTGAAGCCATTATCAGTACGGCCAGCGGCTGCGGCAACTTCATCAAGGATTATGGCAGCCTGTTTGCCCATGATGATCCTTACAGGATAAAGGCCGAACGCGTAGTTCATGCGATAAGGGACATCGGCGAATTCCTGGCCTCGGAGGATCTGTCTGCCCTCAATGCAACCGGCAGCCAGACCCTGGCCTTCCACAGTCCCTGTACGTTGCAGCATGGTCAGCAGCTTGGCGGAGTGACCGAAAAGCTATTGAAGCAGCTCGGATTCACCCTGGCTCCCGTAAGTGACAGCCATTTATGTTGCGGTTCAGCAGGCACCTATTCGCTGTTCCAGCCCGCGTTTGCCGCGGAGTTGCGCAGGCAAAAACTGCAGGCATTGGAAGCCGGGGAGGCGGACAGTATCGCTACCGCCAATATAGGCTGCCAGTGCCACCTGGCGGGCGGCACCAGCAAACAGGTCAGGCACTGGATCGAATACGTTGCAGAAGTGCTGCGCGTAAAGCAAGGAAGCTAGCGGACGATAACTTCCAGGTTGCGTTCGCCAAGGATCAGCCAGTCGGTATCAACCCGGCGAAATTCGATCTCTTTATGCGTTTCGTCAGTGTAACTGCCGCGTGAGTAATTCAGCCAGAATCTCACCAACGCCGTATCAGCATCATTCGCCATCATCTCGAAACGGTCAAAGCTCACAGCGATACCGGTCACACCTTCAATGCGGGATTCCCGTTCACTTCTCCAGGCCTCCCGCGAATCATGGTAGGACGGCATAAACGCCTCATGGTAGGCAGACAGGTAACCAGAGGAGATGCCACTTTGCCAGTCGTCAACCCAGGACTGGATGACAGTGTTCAGGACCTCCGGCAAGGCGGGGGCCGCAAGGGTTTCCGGCGGTATTGCATCTGCAGCGACATCTTGGGTGTCATCGGGCGAGGGCGGTGTGATTGCTTCCGGGATGCTGTCGTCGGCAGCAGCAGTATCCAACATGGCTCCGGCGCCTGCTTCTACTAGAACGGGAACCGAAACCAGGCCATCTTCACCGGTCGCATCTCTCGCCTCTGCCGCAACAATTACCGGCTCAGTATCAGGGGAAGACACGGAATTCGCGGCACCGGCAAGTATCGGGGAATCGTCAACTGGCTCCAGGACGCCGGGTTCGGAAACCGGGGTACCGACGACGTCTTCTGTTGCTTCCGCGGGTTCCTGAATCGGTCCGCCAAGCACTGGAACCTGGATATCCGTCGCTGCAGTTTCGGCTGCAGCAGCGGGATCGACCTCATCCAGGTACAGCGGTGTGTCGTCGGCCAGGATTTCCGCGACCTGAGCATTCTCCGGGATATTGTCTCCCGACAGCACAAAGGCAAGGATCGCGGTAGTGATGATGACTACCAGGGAGAGCGCCGCCTTGAAATAGGTTGGAGCGGTAATTGGGATGTCTTCTTCATCGAGGATTTCTTCCACTTCACGGACGTCCGGGCTGACGGGAGTTTCCACGGCCGGCATTGCGTCAGTGTCGGGATCGTGTGTTGGCGTCACCGCCGGCTCCGCAGCGGAAAGTGATTCCTGCACAGGTGCGCTGAAGCGTTGCTCAAGCAGGTTGATCGTCCTCCCTGGCAGACCCTTGCCTGTTGCAAAGAGTTGATTCAGTTCCTTGGTGTTCAGGTCCTTGCCGGTGACGCCCGCCTGTTTTTTAAAGCCGTAGTAAAAATCCAGCAGCTCATCCTGGTTCATGGGCCTGAGGGTGAAACTCTGGTTCAGGTACTGGGTCAGCGAGCGCAGTTCGGGATCATCGAAAACCCTGTCCAGCTTTGGAGTGCCGCAAATCACCTGGGAGACCAGGGTGTCGCTGGAGTCATGGACATTATTGAGCAAGCGAATCAGTATGAAGATATCCTTACTGATCTTCTCGGCATCGTCGTAGATGATGATGAGTCTGTTGTTGGGCGGTGCCTTGGCCAGCAGGTAGCGGGACAGCGAACGGGTGAAGTTCTTGTCACGGGGGAGGTCCAGTTCCGTCTGGATGCGCGTGTGGAGAAATTCGACCGATTCGGGAGGAGACTCAAAGAAGATGACGTCATGGCCTTCGGCCTTGAGTTCGTGGGCAAGATTCCGGCACAGGGCTGTTTTACCGGACTCATCAGGCCCCACCACCTTGATGATGCCTTCGTTTATCGTCAGGGCGGTGCGTATCCCCGTCAATAAATCGAGATAAGGGCCGAACCTGAGATAAGTATCCTGCGAAAGCACCATGCCATGAAACGTGTAGGCCGGTACCGGCGGGAAGAATAACCTGCACAGCACCGGAAATAACCGGTAATTCAGTCAGGGATTGTATTAGATATCCAGCAAATATACAGCCAGAAAGGACAGGGCACTGGCCAGGATGGCCGCGATGAATACGCCGGTCCAGCCTGGCCCCGCGGGTCGCACATCCTGTTGGAAGTTCTTCTTGATGCGCACGTCTTCCGTGTCCATGATCGCGCGCTGCACATGAACATTGGTGATCTTGGTATCACCGCGGCCATAGGCGACCAGCAGTGACTTGTGGCAGAGTATGTTTATGAGGCGTGGAATGCCGGCGCTGGCGAGGGAGAGTTCCTGGATCGCCTTGAGGTTGAACAGGTTGACCCCGGGAAAGCCGGATTTGTTCAGCCGGTGGTTGATGTAGCTGCCGACTTCCTCGGGCGTCAGTACCGGCAGGGTATAGGAAAACGTGATGCGCTGGCGCAACTGGCGCAGCGAATCCCTGGACAGCAGGTCATTGAGTTCCGGCTGGCCAAACAGTACCACCTGCAGCAGTTTTTCCGATTCCGTTTCCAAGTTGGTCAGCAGGCGCAGCACTTCGATGCTTTCTTCAGGCATTGCCTGGGCTTCATCCAGCAGGAAAACCACCTGTTTGCCTGACTGCCTGATTTCCATGAGCTTGCGGTTGATTTCACCCAATACATGGTGACGGCCCTTTTCATGATCGACCTCGAGGCCTAGTTCCTCGGCCAGGGCCAGGAGCAAGCCGTCGGGAGTCAGGAAGGGATTGGGAACGTAGGCAGTGACGAAGTTGTCACTGATCGTGTTGAGGAGCCTGCGGCAGAGAAGAGTCTTGCCGGTACCGACCTCGCCGATGATCTTGATGAAGCCTTCACCACTCTCCAGCGCCAGTTGAATCACCTCCAGTGCCCGGTGGTGACCATCCAGATCCAGGAAGAAATCCGTGTTTGGGGTCAGGGTGAAAGGCAGCTCACGCATGCCGAAAAATTCTAGATACATTCTGTGTGCTAACTTCCTGACTCTGCGGTGTTTTTTTTGTAATGAATGGATAGGAATCCGGGTGAAGAATAAAGCACCACCCCGGTCTTTTCAATGTATCTCCCGACGTCTATGATGCCTAGTCTAGTCGCCACTGGCGCTCGGGCTGAATAGGAAATATTCCTGTTATTCAATTAATTACGGAACAATTGTATGTCATTTCTGGATGCTATGCTGGATCGGGAAACACTGGTACCCCGGGATCGTGCACTCCCGGGCAGGGAACAACCCCTGCAGGTGCCTGAAACCCACTATGTCAACGGCAACCGCATCCTGCCGCCGTTCCCACAACATCTGGAACAGGCGGTTTTTGGGCTGGGCTGTTTCTGGGGTGCCGAGCGGCGATTCTGGCAATTTCCCGGTGTCTACAGCACGGCTGCCGGTTACGCTGGCGGCTATACTCCCAACCCGACCTACAAGGAGGTCTGCAGCGGCCTGACCGGGCATGCCGAGGTTATCCTGGTGGTTTTCGACCCGGCGCAGATCACCTACGAGGTGCTCCTGAAGGCATTCTGGGAAACTCATGACCCCACGCAGGGCATGCGCCAGGGCAATGATCGCGGCACCCAGTACCGTTCCTGCATCTACACGACCGATCCGTCACAGGCAGAGCCTGCCCAGGCCAGCCTCGCCGATTACCAGCAGGCCCTGAAGGCATCCGGCTTCGGGGCAATCACGACCGAGATAAAGCCCCTGGATGATTTCTATTATGCCGAGGATTACCACCAGCAGTACCTGGCCAAGAACCCTACCGGTTACTGCGGTCTGGGTGGGACCGGTGTGGCCTGCGGCTGAAGTCGTTGCGCAAGGGCGCGGCAAATTCGGCTAGAATAAGCCCATGAAAGACGCTGCCACCCAGAAACTCGTCGTTGCCATTTCCTCGCGGGCCCTGTTCAACCTTGACGAAAGTCATCGGGTCTATGTGAGCGAAGGGGTGGAAGCCTACCGCAAATACCAGATCGACCACGAGGACGAACTGCTGGAACCGGGTGATGCGTTCAGCCTGGTCAAGAAACTGCTCAACCTGAACACCCTGATCGGCAAACAGCGGGTGGAGGTCATTCTGCTCTCGCGCAATTCTGCCGACACCGGCCTGCGTATCTTCAACTCCATCGAACAGCACGGTCTGGATATCCAGAAGGCGGCCTTCTGTGGCGGCTCCAGTCCGTACCGGTACATCTCGGCATTCAATTCCCACCTGTTCCTCTCCACCGACGGCCAGGACGTGCGCAAGGCACTGGAAAACGGTATCGCCGCGGCGACCATCCTGAATTCTCGCCAGGCCAATGTGGATGACTACAAGCTGCGCTTCGCGTTTGATGGGGATGCGGTGCTGTTTTCCGATGAGGCGGAAAAGATCTACAAGACACGTGGACTGGAAGAGTTCACGCGCAGCGAAAAACTGGCTGCCAAGGAGCCGTTGACAGGGGGGCCCTTCCGGCACTTCCTGGCTGCGCTGCACATGCTGCAGCAGGAATTCGGGCCGGATGATTCGCCGATACGAACCTGCCTGGTGACTGCGCGTGCGGCTCCGGCTCACGAACGTGTCGTCCGCACGTTGCGCGAATGGCAAATCAACATCGATGAGTCCCTGTTCCTCGGCGGCGAGGACAAGGGTGCCTTCCTGCGCGCCTACGATGCCGATGTCTTCTTCGACGACCAGCAGGGGCATTGTGAATCGGCCCGCGAACATGTCGCCACCGGCCATGTCCCGCATGGGGTGGCTAACCAGGAACTGGCGGAAAGCCAGGGCTAGGTCCCTGTTACCTCAGAGCAGGGTAAATTTCACCCCCAGCGATACCAGCGCGATAGCGAGTACGGCGCGCATCCACTTGTCCGGGAACAGGCTGCCCACATGGGTGCCCAGATATATCCCGGGTATCGATCCCACCATCAACGTGCCGAGCAGGACCAGGTCGACGAGACCGTTGGCCAGGTAACCCAATCCGGCGACGGCGGTCAGGGGTACGGCATGTGCTATGTCGGTGCCGACTACCTGGGTGGCGCGCCAGGCCGGGTACAGCAGGAAAAGGATGGACGCACCGATGGCGCCCGCGCCGACCGAGGTCAGCGTAACGCAGATTCCCAGAACCATGCCCAGCACCAGGGTCACGGTTGCAGTATGTTTATGCGCAAAATCTGATTGCGGCACCCAGGCGTCAGGCTGACTGGCGATCGCACCGCCGTTAAACCGGCGCTGGATTCTTTTCTGGAAAGTAATGACCAGTGCCGTGAGCATCAGCATGACTCCGAGAAATGTGGTCATGATTTCATGGTGGCCGCTGCCTTCCTTTAATGCATCACCGAGGTAGAAATAGGCCAGTGCCAGTGAGCAGGGGAGGCTGCCGGCGGCAAGCAGGGCCATGACCTTCCAGTTAATGTTGCCTTTCTGGTGATGGAAAAACATGCCGCTGCCTTTCGTCAGGGCGGCATAAAGCAGGTCGGTGCCGATGGCCACCGGCGGTGAGTATCCCAGCAGGAGCAGGATGGGGGTCATCAGGGAGCCGCCACCAACGCCGGTCAGTCCCACAGCGAAGCCTACCAGGGCTCCGGAGGCGATCAGGATCAGGATATCCAGCATGGGCAAGGGCCTTGGGAGAAAAGTGCAGGGTACGCAAACTTCTTTATTCTTAAAAATACTATTTAGCTATATTTCTATAATTAAAAGTTATATAAAATTCAGGCCATGAAACTCCAGCAACTCCGTTCCTTCCTGGAAGTCGCCAGGCAGGACTGCAATGTCAGCCGGGCAGCACAGAATCTGTTCACCTCCCAGCCGGGCGTCAGCAAACAGCTGCGGACGCTGGAAGAGGAACTGGGCACCGACCTGTTCATCCGTCATGGCAAGCACCTGAGTGAACTCACCCCGGCAGGCGTGAAGATCGCGGCAGCGGCACGCGACATCCTGCAACGGGTGGAGGCGATCAGCGCCATTGCCCAGGAGTATACGGCTGAAAATGCCGGCTCCCTGGGCATTGCCACCACCCATACCCAGTCGCGCTACATACTGCCCCAGGTCATCAAGACCTTCATCGAACGCTACCCGGACGTCAGCCTGCACATGCACCAGGGCTCGCCCATGCAGATCTCCGAACTGGCAGCAGACGGAACAGCAGACTTTGCCATTGCCACGGAGGCCCTGGAGCTGTTCAGCGACCTTGTCATGATGCCCTGTTTCCACTGGAACCGGGCAATCCTGGTGCCGCGGGACCATCCCCTGTGCCAGGTCAGTCGGCTCACACTGAACGATATCGCCGCCCATCCCATCGTCACCTATGTTTATGGTTTTACCGGCCGTTCCAAACTGGACGAGGCCTTCCGCAAGGCACGCCTGGAGCCGCGCGTGGTGTTCACAGCCGTGGATGCGGATGTCATCAAGACCTATGTCCGCCTGGGGCTTGGGATCGGGATTCTGGCCAGCATGGCCGTGGAGAAACGGGACGAGGACCTGGTGAGCCTGGACGCCAGCCACCTGTTCGAATACAGCACCACCAGCATCGGGTTTCGGCGGGGTTCCTTCCTGCGTGGCTATATGCTCGAGTTCATCGAAATGTTCGCCCCGCACCTGACCCGCGAACGGGTTGAGGCGGCCGTACAAAGTCCTGACAGGGAAGCCCTGCAGACGCTGTTTGCGGATATCGAGATTCCCGTGAAATAGGGGCTAGTCGCCGTCGCTGGCGATGACATTGCCCTGGTGCAGGCCGCATTCCTTTGCGGTGGCTTCTTCCCACCACCAGCGGCCCTCGCGTTCGTGCTGCCCCGGACCCACCGGACGGGTGCAGGGTTCACAACCGATGCTGACGAAACCGCGGTCATGCAGGGGGTTGTAGGGCACATCGAACATCCGGATGTAGTCCCAGACCTGTTTCGAGCTCCAGTTTGCCAGGGGATTGAACTTGACCAGGGCATGGTCCTTGGCGAAGGTGGGGTCCAATTCCATCACGGGAACCTGGTTACGGGTGCTGGGGCTCTGGTCCCGACGCTGTCCGGTGATCCAGGCATCGAGGGTGGCCAGTTTGCGCCTCAGCGGTTCGATCTTGCGGATTCCACAACATTCGTGGTGGTCCGTCTGGTAAAAGCTGAACAGGCCTTTTTCACGTACAAAGGCTTCCAGGGTGGCGGTATCCGGGCTCAGGATGTCGATTGTGAGGCCGTAGTGCTGCCGGACGCGGTCAATGAAGTGGTAAGTTTCCGGATGCAGGCGTCCGGTATCCAGCGTAAACACATGGACGGGCTTGTCCAGTTGCCTGGCAGCCTTGGTGGCCAGTTCGATCAGTACCACGTCCTCGGCGCCGCTGAAGGAGATCGCGAGTTTGTCAAATTCCTGCAGGGCCAGGCTGATCAGGTCCTTCGGGTCCTTTTCAGCATACTCCATTGCCAGGGCATCGATCTGTTCGACGGGAAAAGTCATGAAAATGGCTGGTGTGGCTCGATTTTGAACAAGAGCCGCATTGTACAACGCTGGTCATGTTCATGAAATCGGTATTTCGAACAGGCACTTAGGAACTAAAGCTGAAATCCGGCTCAGGCGATTTTCCACGTGAAAAACTTCTTTAAAATTAACAAGTTAGGATGCTGCGGTCACAGTGACACCCATAATATAGTGGTTTTCGTACAAGCTGGTCACCAGATATGGTGGTTCAGCGGCCAGGCGTCTTGCAGTTCCGTTGCACCCCCCGTGCGAAACAGGGAAAATGGCGCTTTTTTTACCATCCGGCCTTGCTGTACCTTTTAAGGAGATCGTCTTGGAAATTGCCTGTCTTGACCTCGAAGGGGTCCTTATCCCGGAAATCTGGATCAATTTTGCCGAGAAGACCGGCATCGATGCCCTTCGCGCCACCACGCGGGATATTCCCGACTACGACCAACTCATGCAGCAGCGCCTGCGACTGCTCGACGAGCACAAGCTCGGCTTTCATGAAATCCAGGAAGTCATCAGCACCTTGGCGCCACTGGACGGCGCGGTCGACTTCATCGACTGGCTTAAGGAGCGCTTCCAGGTGGTGATTCTTTCGGACACCTTCTACGAGTTTTCCCAGCCCCTGATGCGGCAATTGGGGTTTCCCACGCTGCTGTGCCATCGCCTGGAGATCGCCGCTGACGGCAGGGTGGTCGACTACAAGATCCGCCAGAAGGATCCCAAGCGCCAGTCGGTGAAGGCTTTCCATGCCCTCAAATACCGGGTCATCGCCGCGGGCGATTCCTACAACGATACGACCATGCTGAGCGAGGCCGACCAGGGCATCCTGTTCATGGCGCCGGATAACGTGGTCAGGGAGTTTCCGCAGTTTCCCGCAGTATTCAGCTACGAAGACCTGAAACAGGAATTCATCAAGGCCAGCAACAGGTCGCTAGCGCCCTGAGTCTTCCCGCAACAGTCCGGCCAGATCCCTGAGCATCCTGGCCGTTGCACCCCAGATGTAGTACTTCCCGTAATTGAGGTAGTAGAACTGCCTGCGCACACCGTCCCGCTCCAGGAAGTCCTGCCGGTAGCGCGTCAGGTCGCTGATCATTGACAGGGGAATGGAGAAGATTTCCGCCACCTCGTCCGGGTTGGGTTGCAGCGCCGGCTGCCTGTCTGACACGGCAAGCACCGGTGCCACGGCAAAACCGGACGGCAATACCGTCACATCCAGGATGCCCAGCACGTCGACATCATTGTCATCGAGGTTGATTTCCTCACGTGCTTCGCGCAGGGCAGTATGCACCGGGTCCCGGTCACCGGCCTCGATACTGCCGCCAGGAAAGCTGATCTGGCCGGCATGGTTGGGCAGGTGATGAGTGCGTCTTGTCAGCACGATATGGGGTTCCCGGTCATCCGGATACGCCAGGATCAGGACTGCGGCGAGGCGGTGGTCTTCACGGTAGTCTTCAAGGGTGTGCTCGGTGTTGAGCCGGGTGCCAAGTTCGCGCAATGTTGCGATCGAGAATTCGGCCACTGGAACCTCTTCAGACCCCGGCCTTCAGGGTGTCCATGAACAGGGATATCTTGTCCAGGGTTTCCTGGTATTCCTGCTCGCCTACCGAATCGGCCACGACACCGCCGCCACCCCAGCAATGGATGCGCTCCGCATCCTTGACCAGCGTGCGGATGCAGATATTGCTGTCCATGTTGCCGCCGAAGTCGATCCATGCAAAAGCTCCGCAATACACGGAGCGGATGACGGTTTCCAGTTCATTGATGATTTCCATGGCCCGGATCTTGGGAGTCCCTGTAATGGAGCCCCCCGGAAAACCCGCCTGCAGCAAGGCAAAAACGTCACGGGTATCAGCCAGTGAACCGGTGATCGTGCTGACCAGGTGGTGCACATTGGTGAAACTCTGGGTCTCGAAAAGATCGGTGACATTGATACTGCCGGTACTGCAGACCCGGCCAAGGTCGTTGCGCAGCAAGTCCACGATCATCAGGTTTTCTGCGCGGTCCTTGAGGCTGGCTTCCAGCTCCGTCTTGTTACGGAGATCGATCGCGGGGTCAGAATTGCGAGGCCGCGTGCCCTTGATGGGTTGTGTCATTACCTGGCGATCTTTCACCTGGAGAAACCGCTCGGGAGAGAATGACAGGACCGCGCTGTCACCGTCTTCCATGAAAGCCGCGAACGGGGCCTTGGCAATCGTCTGCAAACGTGTGAACGCGGTATAGGGGTCGCCGTGACAGGGAGCGGTGAAGCGCTGGGTCAGGTTTACCTGGTAGCAGTCACCGGACAGGATGTACTCGATGACGCGCCGGTAGGCTGCCTGGTAGGCATCGCGGCTGAAATTGGACGTGAAATCCCCGTCCAGTCCGAATCCGCCGGAAACCCTGCCGGTGCCGGCCAGGGCCGACGCAATGGCGTCGCGAGTGTATGCCGGGCACGCGTCCCGAATGACCAGGCTGGTTGCCTGCTTTTCATGATCGATGACAATAACCCAGGAATAGATGCCGATCAGCATATCCGGCAGGGATATATCCCTGTCCCGGTGATCGGTAATTCGATGTTCAGCATGCAACAGTTCGTATCCGAAATAGCCGATGGCGCCGCCAGTGAATGGCAGGTCGATACTTGCATGGGAAACGGATTCCACCGGGAAGTGGTCCGCCAGGACCTGCAATGGATTCCCCGCAACGTCGACGGTCGTGCCTTGCTGGGTTACCTGTGTCGTGCCATCGCATGTCCTGAGAATCGTATCGGGTGCTGCGGTAAGGTATTCAAAACGTGTGTCCTTGCGGGAGCGGTCGTTGCCGCTGGCAAGGAGGACCGGCAGGGGCAGGTGCCGCAGCTTTTTGAATAAAGGATACGGTGTCGGTTCGTAGGGCAGGGCTGTCAGTGTGTAGGGGACACTTCCAGCCTGCCTGGGCGCTTCAGTATTCAATGCAGGTATCAGGGGCAGTTGGTCGGCCTGGGTAGGCCGGCTATTTTACTGGCAATTAACGCCGGATACTCGGGAAAAAGCGTCATCAAGTACAGGCTGGAGCCTTTGTCGCCCCCAAAGCGGGACTTCATCTGTCTGACCAGCACACGCATCATGGGCGACAGGCCGTGCTCGGCATGGAATTCGCGCAACAGGTCGATGACTTCCCAATGTGCGGGAGTCAGGGAAATGTTTTCCCGCCTAGCCAGGATACCGGCAACCTCCGGCGTCCAGTCGGCCAGATCTTCAAGATAGCCTTCCTTGTCCAGGTGGATATCCTTGTCGGCAATTCGCAGCGAGTCGGGCATGGCAAACAGAATCTGTATATCAGCCCCAGTTGATGATCTTGTCGGCTGATGCGGCCAGCGCGACAAAATCCTGCCAGGATACGGCCCTGAATTCGGGCAGCATGGTTGCGGACAGGCCGCGGACAGCCAAATCATCTTCCAGCACACACAGGTTGTACGCCGGGAATTCCTGCCAGCGCCTGGCGGAGTCGCTTCCCGCGGCGGCATAGGCGGCTTCTTCTATCAACAGAATCGTATCTTCCGGTGACGCCAGCGCCATGCACCTGTCCAGGCAAGGGGCAACCTTGTTGACCGTATGCAGGATCATCAGAACACCATTACCTGGTCGGCCTTCTGCACCAGTTCACTCAATGCGGCGTCATTGATGCCGGTTACCGAATCCGGCATCGCGGAAACATCGATACTGAAACGGCGGGCGGAATCTTCATGGAAGAAAACTTCCTGCACTTCGTACAATGCCAGTGCGGGAATCATTTTACCAACACTCTTGGGACCGTCTTTGCGATTGTCCTGCCCGGGCTGCAACTGCAGGACGCCGGCGTCGATAAAGACCATGCGCACGACCTGCTCGAAGGCCGCGGCGGTCAGGGCGACATCCAGCGCGGCACGCGCCGACTGGCTGGCGTAGGGCGCACTGGATGAGAGAATTAACAGGGAGCGGGTATCGGACATGAGCGGATATCAGGTAACAAAAGTAACGACACGATCTGCCTGGTTGAGCGCGTCCACCAGTTGGCCAAGACCGCTGATGTCGAACCCGGGCAACAGGTTGTGGCCTGTCCGGTCATATCTGGCGGCCTCGCCGGCATCCAGCAGGCCATGTTTGAGCGCCGAGGCGGCACAGACAACAGCATCCAGATCGTGTTCGCTGATCAAGGCATGCCAGCGTTTCGGAATGTCGACTTCATCCTGGGGCGCAACCGCAAAAGCAGATCCGTTGTGCACGCCGTCCTGGAAAAAGAACAGGCGGTAGATTTCATGGCCGCCATCGACAACCGCTTCGGCAAATTTCAGTGCGGAAAATGCGGCTGGGGAAGACCAGGGGGCGCCATTGATGATAATGGAGAATTTCATGTTCCAAACAAAAAAGCCCTACAGGTCATGCAGGGCTTTCCCGGGTTTTTTTCGCCGAGGTTCAGTCACGGTTGCCGGACAATACAGCCAGCAGGTGGAGCAGGTGGACGAACAGGTTGTAGATGTCCAGGTACAGGCTCACTGTGGCACGGATATAGTTGGTTTCCCCGCCGTGAATGATGCGGCTGGTATCAAACAGGATCAGGCCGGAGAAAATCATGACCGCCGCAGCTGAGATGGCCAGTGACAATGCGGGAATCTGGAAGAAGATATTTGCCAGCATGGCCACGATGATCACGATCAGGCCGGTCATCAGGAAACCGCGCATGAACGAAAAGTCCTTGCGGGTTGTCAGTACGTAACCTGACAGTGTCAGGAAGATCAGGCCGGTGCCGCCCAGTGCCTGGGCAACGATCATGCCACCGTTGGGTAACGCCGTGAGGTAGAAGTTAAGCATGGGGCCCAGGATAAAGCCCATCAGGCCGGTGAATGCGAAGACCGCCACGATACCCATGGAGGAATTGGCGCTGGCATTGACCCAGAACAGCAGGCCGAAGCTGACAAAAAACAGTACCCAGTACATCATCGGCGGCAGGATGACAGCCATGCCGATGGTGGCGGTGACAACACTGAACAGCAAGGTCATGGACAGCAGCAGGTAGGTATTTTTCAGAACCTTGTTGGTTGCCAGTATCGCTTCCTGGCTTCTGCCGCCAACAGCGTATTGACCTTCTGTCCTGAAACCATAATCACTCATTCTTTCTCTCCGTTTACACGAGTTGGTGTTTGATAAAAAACAGCTTTTCCGGTTAACGATATGGGGATAATCCCCGGAAAATCAATGCTTTCATCATACTTAGACCGCCTTTAAAAGCAAGAAATTTCGGGGTGTGCATCCGGCCCGGCCGGCAGGTTGACTGGCGCGGTGATTCGGGTAAGATGCACCCCTTTCCCGGAGGGGTGGCAGAGCGGTTGAATGCACCGGTCTTGAAAACCGGCGTAGGTGAGAGCCTACCGTGAGTTCGAATCTCACCCCCTCCGCCAGACATAAAAAAGGCGCCCTTGGCGCCTTTTCCATTTTTGATCCAGCATCACTGACTGAACGCCAGCGACACATCCTCGCGTTGCAGGTCGATAAGGTCCAGCAGGATCTTGCCGCTTTCCACCAGGTATGGGTCGGCGTTCTCGTCACCTTCGGCCATGCGCTCATCGCGTTCGATGGGGTCGATGCCGGCATTGTTCAACACGATCTCGTCTTCATCGTCTTCGTTTTCGGCGTCCATTTCCTCTACAGTGGCCCACGGGGCCTCGCCTTTGGCAACGCGACGGGCGTTGGATGTCTGCAGGCGCCACTGGTCGGCTTCCTCGCGCTCCGCAATCAGTTGCGCTTCGTTCAGCGTCAGCTGGTTCTTTTCCTTGTTTTCCTGGGCACGCTTGATTTGCGCCTCGATGAAATTGAAATCGGGATCGCTCTTCAAACGCTCATCATGCCTGCTGATCAGGGTAGGCAGCACCGATTTCAGGTCGGAATAGGGTCGATAATAATTGGGATCGATGGTGTCCCAGGGCAGGGCGGTGGGCAGGGCGCTTTCACCGATATCTTCCGCTGTATCGTAGAGGTCGGGGAACTTGATGTCCGGCGTGACCCCTTTGTGCTGTGTGCTTTCACCTGAAATCCGGTAAAACTTGGCGCGCGTGATCTTCATCTGGCCTTCGCCGAGACCAACCAGTTCCTGGACTGTGCCCTTGCCGAAAGTCTGGCTGCCAAGAACCAGTCCGCGCTGGTAATCCTGGATGGCACCGGCAAAGATTTCCGAAGCCGAAGCGCTCAGGCGATTGACGAGAACGGCAAGGGGGCCGTCATAGACCACTTCGGGATCCGAATCACCCTGCACGATATTGTTGCCGTCAGCATCGCGCACCTGTACGGTCGGGCCGCGGCGGATAAACAGGCCAACCAGGGAATTGGCTTCGGTGAGCGAGCCGCCGCCGTTGCGACGCAGGTCCACGACCACGGCATCCACGTTTTCAGCTTTCAGCTCTTCGAGCAGGTTGCGTACATCACGCGTGCTGCTGCGATAGTTTGGATCGCGACGCTGCAGCGCCTCGAAATCGATATAGAACGTGGGCAGCTCGATCACACCGATTTTATGAATTTCACCGTTGTGCTGAACCTCCACGACTTCCTTGCGGGCAGACTGCTCTTCGAGCTTGACCGTATCGCGGGTGATGCTGATTTCCTTTCTTTCCAGACCGGCGTCAGAAGAAGCGGGGATCACGTTCAGCCTGACCACAGTGCCTTTTTCGCCCCGAATAAGCTGGACAACGTCATCGACTCGCCAGCCCACGACGTCGACGTAGGGTTCGTCACCCTGCGCAACGGCAACGATGCGGTCGGACGGCTGCAACTCACCACCCATATCGGCGGGACCGCCGCTGACAATACTGACGACCTTGGTGTATTCATCCTCGGTTGTCAGTACCGCACCAATACCTTCAAGGGAAAGGCGCATGCTCATGTTGAAATTTTCGGCCGCACGTGGCGCGTAGTACTGCGTGTGCGGATCGAAGGTCATGGTCATGGCATCCATGTAGCGCTGGTAAACGTCAAGGCCGTTGGTTTTAAGAACCTGGCTCAACTGCGAACGGAAGCGGTCGCTGAGTTCCTCGCGGATTTCCAGCATGTCCATTTCCTCGTCATCGAGTTTCATGGACAGGACATTGCTCTTGATGCGCTTGCGCCAGAGTTCCTCGAGCGCGGCTTCATCCGCCGGCCAGGGTTCCTCGGAACGGTCAACGATCAGGTATTCATCTTCGGTGAAATCGAAGTCGGCGGGATCTTCTTCAAGACGCTTCAGTGAAAACACCAGCCTTTCCATCAGGCGCTGGCGGTAGCGGTTGAAAATGAGGTAGCCAAAATCGACATCGCCCTCGGTCAGCAGATCGTCCAGGCGGGTCCGGTAGGACTCAAACTCATCGATATCCGCCTGGGTGAAATATGTTTTCGAGCCGTCCAGGCTTTTGATGAAACTATCCAGCAGTTTGCCGGAGAAATCATCGTTGAAATTGATTTCGGAATAATGGTTTTGAACGAGGTGGTCGATGATGCGTTTGGTTATGTTGCCATAGTCTGCTTCGGGCAGCAGTTCCTGGTAGATCGCCTGCACATCCAGCGGTATGTCCGCGGGCAGGTACAGCGGCTGCTGCGCTCGCAGGCTGCCGAAACCAAGGATATAAGTGAACCCCAGGATCAGTACTGACTTGGAGATCTGCCGGAAAACGCGTGCTGTCATAACTCTGCCTTGTCTGCTAGGTCTGCTGCGCTTGTTGCACGTCACTGACGGTGCGGTTTTGCGCGCTTCATATTACTATCATACGGGCAAAAATTGGCAAAAAAATGCATTGTCCCACGTGCCCTGAATGGCCCTGATTGTGGCAAATTCCGCCTTAGCCGCCCCTGAACAACCCTTCAATCAATCCGGTTTTATGCGTTTCTTCCGGGCCGAGGCATGGCGCTCGGTGAGTTGCACATCGATATAGCGGTCCGTGATGGCGCTGGAGCCGTGTCCGGCATCATCCCTGACATGCTCACGGGGTCTGTGCTTTACATCCTCGGAGATGCCGGTATGCCGCAGCCAGTGTACTGTCGCCGCGCCGAGGGCCTCTGCCTCCTCGGTAAAACCCTCCTTGCGCATGGCTTGTTCCGCCTCGTCAAAACAGGCCTGCACAATGCCCCGTATTTGCCGGGTACTGCTGATATTGCCTTTGCCGCGCGCCTTGTGCACAAGGGGCGTATATTCACCGGGCGAGGGCAGTTCCGGGAGTCCCCTGGAGCGCCGGTAGCGCTTCAGGGCATCCAGCATGGCGTCACTGACAGAGATCTGGCGCTCCTTGTTGCCCTTGCCGACGGTCCTGAACCACCAGTTGCCCTCAAGGTCACGCTCGAAATCTCCCATTTTCGGGCTCCAGCGCTCGGTTTCCACCAATTCCGAGATGCGCAGGTACATGCCGAACAGGGCGTTCATGATGAACAGAGTGCGTTCATGCAAGGGGTCCTTTTTGGCCATTATTTCAGCATTTTCAAGCACATAGGACCACTGGAGCTGAGAAAGCCGGCGAATAGGGCGGCTTGCCTGGGTTTTGCGCAGGAATTTGCCCTTCTGGCGAATCTGGGCGACCGGGTTGAATTCCAGGTATTCCTCCTGGATCAGGAAGTTACAAAAACTGCTCAACACCGCAAAAATGCTCTGGATAGCGCTCTGGGACAGAAAGTAAGCGGTTTCCTGCGGATTTTTGCCTTGCTGGACGTAGGGTCGCCACTCAGGGTTGGGCACCCTGTTTCCGCCGCTCATCGCATACCTGGCCACGTTCTTGGCACCGATCCATGAATGCGGTGGATTGCGGGCAAATTCGATATAAGCCTCGATATCTTCGCGACGGATGCTTTTCAGCGACTTTTTCTCGATGAGCCAGCACCAGTGCAAGAAGTGCTCGATTTCACGCCTGTATGTGGAAAACGTGTCCGGGCTGCCACGGTAGGAATACAGGAACTCGCTGGCGTACTGGTAGTCGTCGACAGCATTGGCGGGTTCGTCATCGAGCAGATGTTTAACAGAGGCAATACGCTGCTTGTAGGGGTTGGCCATTTCCTCGAGCGTGTCAAAAAACGGCACCGGTGGCTTGGGCTGACTCATGAAGCGGGAACAGGCCGGATGAGGGTGGAATTGATTTTATCGATATTTAGAATCATTTTAGATACATGCGATAACTAATTGATATAGCTTAATATATACACAATATGTGCCTGATTCTTACTGCTCCACTATTTCCGGTAATAAAGATTACCGGAAATTAGATAGAGGCATTTCAGCACGAAACTGGTATTGCCGCAAGCCCTGCTTCCTGACGTTATACAGGTTGGACTACCAGATGTTGATGCTGCCGCTTGGCCGGAACCCCGTCATTCGTGCCTGGCGGTTCGCATAGTGACAAATTCCTCGGCTGCTGTCGGATGTATACCGATCGTACTGTCCAGTTGGGCCTTGGTGACGCCGCACTGCATGGCTGCGGCAAAGCCCTGGATGATTTCACCGGCATCGGCGCCGACCATATGCATGCCGACGACCCGGTCGGTTGCCTTGTCGGTGATGATTTTCATGTAGGTGCGCTCGGGATTGCCGGACAATGTATGTTTCAGGTGCCTGAATTCACTTTCAAACACCACTATTGCCCCGTATTTGTCCTTGGCACCCTCTTCGGTCAAACCGACGGTTCCCACATTCGGGTGGCTGAAAACGGCAGTGGCGATATTGGTGTAATCCAGGGTTTTCCGGGTTCCCTTGAACAGATTTGACGCCAGGACCATCCCTTCTGCGGTTGCTACGGGGGTCAAGGCGGCGCGCCCGACCACGTCGCCAATGGCATATATGCCGGGTTCGTCCGTCTCAAAATATTCATCGACGCCGATGGCACCGTTTTTACCGGTCTTGACCCGGGTATTTTCCAGTCCAAGTTCCCGGGTATTGGCGTTCCTGCCTGTGGCATAAAGTACGCAATCGACGGTCAGGGGGGCGCCCTCTTCGAATGCCACTATTATGCCATCGTCGCCTTTGCGTATTTCTGCAACATTGCTGTTCATGCGCATGCTGATATGCCGCTGGCTCTCGGTAAAAAGTTTTTCCCGGATATCCTTGTCAAAATTCTTCAGGGGAATATCGCCGCGATAGGACAAGGTGGTGCTGGCGCCAAGGCCGGCAAAGATGCCGGCAAATTCCAGCGCGATATAACCTCCACCCACGACCAGGATGCGTTTGGGGAATTCGGGCAGATCAAAGATTTCGTTGGACGTAAGCACCATGTCGCTTCCCGGAAAGTCCGGGACAAAGGGCCAGCCGCCGGTAGCGATCAGGATATGGCGTGCAGTGACCGTCCTGCCGTCCACGGCAACGGTATTTTTGCCGGCTATCTTCGCCCGGGCGCTGAAGACCGTTACACCCGAATTTGATAGCAGATTGTCATATATGCCATTCAGGCGTTCGATTTCTGCTGTTTTGTTGTCCCGCAGCACGTGCCAGTTGAAAACGGGCACTTCTCCTGTCCAGCCAAAGCCCCTGCTGTCACTGCAGTCCTGGCTGAAATGGGCCGCATAGGTATAGAGCTTCTTGGGGACGCAGCCGACATTGACGCAGGTTCCACCCATGTAGCGATCCTCGGCAATGGCAACGCGTGCTCCGTAACCTGCCGATATGCGGGCGGCCCTGACGCCACCGGACCCGGCGCCTATGACAAACAAATCGTAATCAAACATCGCAACCTCTTGAATACTGTGTGATTCTGGAACGCCAGTTTGGCTAAACCCGATTCAGGGTAAATCCCTTATGGGGCTCTGAAAAAATTTCTATTTTAAATTTAAAGGTTTATTATTGGCTTGACGTTACTGTGAACGATATTGGTCTACCTGGAATATGCTATTGGAATATGTGTCAGGGATATGTGTCAGGGATATGTACCTGGAAAATGTATCTGGAACAAGGAGAACGAAAGGAACGCACTATGAATGATTATACCGACGATCACCAGGATTCATCAGCCAAATTCGAATCTGATTCCAGGAGCAGATCGACTCCTGCCCTCATTGAAAAATTCGTCATTCGCCTTCCCAAGGGACTGCGCAACAAGATCAAGCACTTGTCTGAGCAGAACCGCCGCAGCATGAATTCAGAGATTATCATGGTGCTGGAAAAGCATATCCAGCAAAACCTGTCAGGCGACAACCAGGGTTTCAGTCACGATGAAGCCGCCGTGGAATTTTCTTCGGAAGGAAACGGCATTCAGAGGATGACCGACAGTGAGCTGACCCGAAGACTGGAAAATCTACCTGAGGAGAAAAAACAGGCCTTGCTTGAATTGCTGGGCTGATTCAGGCGCTCCAATCCGCCAATCCTGACTGCCTTGCCATGGAGGTGAACCTGGTCTAAAACCGGGCGCGGTTCACAAGGATGGCTGCTTCACACCTGTCCGGTCTGCATGGCCTATCAGGTGCAGCCAATCATCCCGGCCAGGTCGGGGCTACACTTTCATCACTTTCATCACTTTTATCACTTCCATCTGATTTCCGCCAACATGCAAATCCCCTTTTCCCTGGAAAACTCTGCCTCACCAATGGAAACATTGTCCCTTGAGGGCGGAGACATTTTTTATTATCCGGGTTTTCTCGACGCCGGTGAGGCTGACGAGTCTTATACAAAGCTGGCGACGTCTACGCCCTGGCAGCAGGACACAATTTCATTTGGCGGCAAGCCCGTCCTGATTCCCAGGCTGCAAGCCTGGTATGGTGACAAGAACAGTCGCTATGGCTATTCCGGGCTTGCGCTCAACCCCCTGCCCTGGACGCCGCTATTGTCAGCCCTGCGCTCCCGTGTGGAGGATGCGGTTGCGCTGCCATTCAATTCGGCGCTGGTCAATTATTATCGCAATGGTCAGGACAGTGTTGCCTGGCACAGTGATGACGAGAAGGAACTCGGCAGCGACCCGGTGATTGCTTCCCTGAGCCTGGGGGCAACCAGGCGGTTCGATCTCAGGCATCGGCAAAACAAGGGGCAAAAGTTCAGTTGTGAGCTGGCCGGCGGCAGTCTGCTGGTGATGGGGAGCGGAATCCAGCATAACTGGCAGCATCAGGTCCCGAAGCAGCCGATCATCGAGAAAGGCAGAATCAACCTGACTTTTCGCTGGGTGAAGCCTGACACCCCCCAGCTTTAATTGCGGATACCGTGAGCCCGCCTGTTTTTGCTAAAATTCGGCGCTGAAGGCAGACGGATACGCTCAACCAGCATCCACCCTGCCCAGACAGTACAACCTATGCAGTACAACCAATGCCGTACAACCAAGAGGCGCTCGTGAACAGAATTTTCACCCTGATCCTGCTATTCCTGCTCCCGCTTTCCGCCGTACAGGCGGAATACCTGCGTGGGTCCGCGGCAATGGTCTCATCACGCTCAGACATTGCTTCGGAAGTCGGCAGTGAAATCATGGCCCAGGGAGGCAACGCCATCGATGCCGCCGTAGCGACGGGCTTTGCCCTGGCCGTGACCTACCCCTCGGCCGGCAACCTTGGCGGTGGCGGGTTCATGGTGATCAAGCTTGCCGATGGCGATGTGCTGGCCCTGGATTACCGTGAAAAGGCACCGGCAGGCGCGCATCGGGACATGTTTCTGGACAGCGAAGGCAATGTCGACAGGCGCCTTGCCCTGAACAGCCACCAGTCAGCCGGTGTACCCGGTTCCGTAGCCGGCATGCTGGAAGCCCTGTCCAGGTACGGCACCATGTCGCCGGCTGAGGTTGTGGCACCGGCCATTCGCCTTGCCGAGGATGGTTTTGTCCTCAATGAAGACCTGGCCGGCCAGTTTCGCGGCAACTTTAACAGCTTCAGGAACTTCCCGGCTTCGCTGGCCGCTTTTTCCAATGCCGGCGTCCCCTATGCCAGTGGTGATCTCTGGCGCCAGCCTGATCTGGCAAAGACCCTGAAAGCCATTGCTGAGCATGGTCGCGACGGTTTTTACAAGGGGCCTGTTGCTGATCTTATCGTCTCGGACATGAGGGCGAATGACGGGCTGATCAGTCACGCGGACCTGGAGAACTATGAAGCCGTGTGGCGGTCGCCTGTGCACGGTACTTATCGCGGTTATGATATCTGGTCAATGCCGGCACCCTCCTCCGGCGGCATCCTGCTCGTGCAGATGCTGAACATGCTTGAGCCTTATGCCATTGGCGAACTCGGCTGGGGCAGCAGGGAAACCCTGCACCTGATGATCGAGGCACAGCGGCGCGCCTATGCCGACAGGGCTGAATACCTGGGTGATCCCGACTTCGTGGAAGTGCCGGCGGCGACCCTGATGTCCAAGGATTATGCCGAGCGCCGGTTTGCCAGTTTCGACCCGGCCCATGCCAGCAACAGTGAAGACATTGCTGCCGGCGCCTGGCCCATAGAAAGTCCGCAAACCACGCATTACTCGGTAATGGATGCCATGGGCAATGCGGTATCTGTAACCACTACTCTGAATCGTTCTTACGGCAACAAGATCGTCGTCCCCGGAGCCGGGTTCCTGCTGAACAACGAGATGGATGATTTTTCCAGCAAGCCGGACACACCCAACTCCTATGGGTTGATCGGCCGCGTGGCCAACGAGATCCAGCCGGGCAAACGTATGCTGAGCTCAATGACTCCCACTATTGTCACCCGCGACGGCACCCCTGTGCTGCTGACCGGGTCACCCGGAGGCTCGACCATCATCAACACGGTGCTGCAGGTGGTCATGAATGTCGTTGACCACAAGATGCCGGTGGAACGTGCTGTCAGCAGCCCCCGCATCCACCACCAGTGGCTGCCGGATGTCGTGCGATATGAAACCGGCGCCATGAGCGAAACCGTGGAAGCGGAACTGCAAGCCATGGGGCACAAGGGACTGAATGGTTCGCCCTTCCCTATCGGGGATGCCAACAGCATCGGGTATGGCAATGGCATGCTGGAAGGTGTTTCAGATCCGCGCAATGAAGGCGGCGTTGCCGGCTTTTAGTCATCGCTGTCGTGAGCAACCTGGACCACTTTGATGCGGGCATCGTGGGTGCCGGCGTCATCGGCCTCGCGGTCGCCTGCAAACTTGTCCTGCATCCCCGTTTTCAAAATGGCTCTGCGGTGATCCTTGAGCGCCATCGCACTTTCGGCGAAGAGACCAGCAGCCGCAACAGCGAAGTCATTCATGCAGGCATTTATTACCCGCGTGATTCCCTCAAGGCACGTCTCTGTGTCGAGGGCAGGCAGCAATTGTATGACTGGTGCCGCCGGCATGACATTCCCCATCGCCAAACCGGCAAGCTGATCATTGCCGGTAAAGGGCAGGAACACGAACTCGAGATTATCCGCAGGCGAGCCCTGGATAACGGTGTGGCAGACCTGTCACTGTTGTCCGGGACTGAACTGTCGGCACTTGAGCCTGAACTGGAGGCATCAGCCGCCCTGTACTCGCCGTCCAGCGGTATCATTGACAGTCATGCCTATATGCAGTCCCTGTTGTATTCGGCAGAAAACCACGGCGCGATTTTTTCACCCCTGACGGAAGTCAAACGCGTAACCAGGCAGGGTGGCAGGTACCTAGTCGAAACGCTCTGCCAGGACGAAAGCTACCTGTTTACCTGCGACATGCTTGTCAATTGCAGCGGCATCGCGGCCCAGACCGTAGCGGGACTGGTCGACGGGTTTCCGGCAGCGGCAATACCGGCACAGGAACTGGTCAAGGGAAGCTATTTTACGCTCCGGGGTAAATCGCCTTTTTCACATCTTGTCTACCCGGTCCCTGAACCGGGGCTCAAAGGTCTTGGCATCCATGTCACGCTGGACATGTCGGGGCAAGCACGATTCGGCCCGGACACTGAGCCGGTCGAGGCGATCAATTACCAGGTGAATCCTGGCAAGGCGGCGAAATTCAGGAGCGCAATAGCACGCTATTTCCCGGGTATTGCACAACGGACACTACTGCCCGGTTACAGCGGTATTCGCCCCAAGCTGGCTGTCGACAGCGGCGTGGCAGATTTCGTGATCCAGGCAGGTGGACCGCTCGGATTCCCCCACCTTGTCCAGCTATTCGGTATAGAGTCACCCGGGCTCACGGCAAGTCTTGCAATCGCGGATGAAGTAATAAGGCTGCTGGATTGCTAGCTCGATAGCGCCTGGCAAAAAGGCCGCATCCCTTTGAGCGGCGCCAGCAATTGGTCAATGACCTTCACCTGTTCATTGTCACTGGCTGAAAATATCAGGCCGCTTCCACCGGGGGTTTTTCGGCCTGGTTTCCCGGGCATCAGCAGAAACACGGTGCTGGAGATGGCAAGACGCCTGACCGGTTTTGCCAGCGTCAGAATCACGACCACCTGCTTGCCAGGCATGTGTTCAGACAGGCCCGGAATGAAAACGCCGCCACAGTCCAGGAATGCCAGGTAATGGTCCGCCAGGACATCAAGATCAGGAACATTCAAGAAGATCACGGGGAGCGATCCCTGCCCTTGCTGACGTTCAGACATCCCTGTTCCTGTAATCAGTTGACTGTCCTGGACCAGTTGTAAAACAGCGACTCCAGAATCAGCAGTCCGTTTGGATTGGACGTGCTTTTAACGGCACGCCTGGCCTTGACCAGCTGCCGGTAAAAGTCGTGCAGCTTTATCAGTTTAGCAGTGCTGCGGAAATTTGCCGCCAGCGAAGCCAGGTCATGGTCGTGCAAGGGGCTGGCTGAATCGCCGGACAGCGTCTGGTTGTGAGTCAGGATGTCGGAAGTACACAACATCATCGCCTCGATGTTGTCTTCAAGGCCATAGCTTTCACATGCGGCGGCGGCTTCAGCAATTCCAATTTCCTTGCGCACCAGTTTCTCCAGGACGCCGTGAAGCACGGTGCGGTCATGTACGGCATCTTCGTCGGCGAGTTCGAGTGCACGCAAGGGGACGTTGTTGGCCATACGCAGCAGTTCACTGGCCGATGCGCGGATGTTCTTGGCCTCAAGCCAGGGTATGACAACGGCGGGTGCCGGGCGATTGAATCCCATGCCATGGCAGCGGCTGCGGATCGTAGCCATCAACAGTGCAGGCTGGTGGGAAACCAGGATCAGCAGTGTGTTCGGTGATGGCTCCTCCAGCACCTTGAGCAAGGCATTGGCGCTGCTGATATTCATGGCTTCAGCGGGTCTTATCAGGACAATCTTGTAACCGCCCCTCTGCGAGGTTTTGTTGATGAATTCAATGGTTTCACGAATCTGGTCAATCTTGATCTCGTTGGAATCCTCCGGCTGAATGAGCTTCATGTCGGGATGAGTGCCGGCTGCCAGTAACTGGCATTCACGACAGTGGCCGCAGGGCTGCTCATCGTGCTTTTCGGTGCATAAAAGGTAATGGGCGAAATGCCTGGCCAGCGCCAGTTTTCCAAGCCCTTCCTGGCCACCAAAAAGGTAGGCATGGGCAAGCTTGCCGTTTGCGGCCAGTCCCAGGAGGCGGCGATAGTCAGCTTCCATCCAGGGCAACAGTTCGGTAGCGTGTTCACTCATAGGGCAGTTCTTTATTCTGGTAGTGTCAGTGCCAGGTCGAAGCGCGCATTGACCCGGTCCAGGATGGACTGGCTGACACTGTCCATGCTGCCGTCGGCTTCGATCAGCAACCGCGACCCGGGGGTTGCCTTTGCCAATTGCTGGAAACCTGCCCTGACCCTGGCCTGGTATTCGAGACCTTTCTGTTCAAAGCGGTCTTCATGGCTGCCGCGGGCATCAGCCCGCTTCAGCGAGACTGCCGGGTCGAGGTCAAGGATAAGCGTCAGGTCGGGGCAGAAATCGCCGACTACTTTTGCATGAATGCTTTCGACAGTCTCCAGGCCAAGGCCGCCGGCGACGCCCTGGAAGGCGCGCGATGAATCAGCAAACCTGTCGGAGATGACCCAGGTGCCTCGTGCCAGCGCCGGCCAGATGGTTTCGACCAGATGTGAGCGACGTGCTGCGTAAATGAGCAGCAATTCAGTCATGTCATCCCAGCGGCCCACGTCACCCTCCACGATCAGTCGCCTGATTTCTTCGGCGCCGGGAGAGCCGCCGGGTTCACGGGTCAGGATGACAGGCATGCCTGCCGATTCCATGGCCTTCAGCAGCATGCGGCTCTGGACGCCCTTGCCGGCGCCGTCCACACCTTCGAACACGATGAAACCCGCGGTTGCGGAACTGGGCTGCTCTGTCATTGATCCTGCTGCCTGCCTAACTGGTATTGCTGTACAGCACGCTCGTGTTCCTCCAGTGTGGAGGAAAACTGGTGACTGCCGTCACCGCGTGCAACGAAGTAAAGTGTATCACCCTGGTCGGGATGCAGGCTCGCATGAATGGATTCCCTGCCGGGCAAGGCGATGGGTGTCGGCGGCAGGCCTGCATTCAGGTAAGTGTTGTAGGGTGACTGGCGGCGCAGATCGGCACGGGTCAGGTCGCCTGAAAAGTTCTCGCCCATCCCGTAGATCACCGTAGGATCGGTCTGCAGGCGCATCCCCTGCTGCAGTCGTCTCACGAAAACGCCGGCAATCTGCTGGCGCTCTGAAGCCAGGGCCGTTTCCTTTTCAATGATGGACGCCATGATCAATGCGTCATATTCGTCATCGTACGGCAGGCCGACATCACGTCCGGGCCATTCCTCTGCAAGCACTTCCGTCATTTTCTGGTAAGCGCGACGCAGCAGTTCATGATCCGTCATGCCGCGGCTGAAATTGTAGGTATCGGGAAAAATCATCCCTTCCGGGTACACGGGCGAACCAAGGGCTGTTTGCAGTGCCTCGGGGTCGGCTGGGTCGAGTGATGCCGTCATCATCGGGTGGTCCTGGATCGCCGCCAGTGCCTGGGAAAGTGTCCAGCCTTCGAGCAGAACCACCTGATGCACGATGACATCGCCCGCAACCAGTTTGTCCAGCAGGTCGCGTGACGTCATGCCGGGCGTGAGGGCATATTCGCCTGCCTTGATGTTGTTCGCCCTGCCGCTCAGCCTGGCGTACAGCCTGACATCGAAGGGATTTGCGATGATTCCTGCATTGGCCAGTCGGGTGACCAGCCTGTTGAAGGTGGTACCGCCGCTAACGTCCGCCGTGTACGGTTCGGCCAGTATCAGAGGGGCGTTGATGTGCTGCAGGAAGAAAACGCCACGCAACATACCGCAGGCGACGATGATCCATCCCCAGAGCAGCAACTGTTTTCTGCTGATTCGCACGTTGCGTATGCCTTGTATCCACTTCCGGCTTTCAGTTTACGGTTTTTCAGATGTCCTGGTCAGCCAGAAGACTGTCAAAAAGATCTGCACATGACTGGCTGAACCGGCGCTTCGACTTGTCGAAATTCGTATGTGTTTCACCGGCAACCAAGGTATTGACCGGCCACACCCCGTTGATGCTGTTGCAAAAGAACACTTCATCCGCGCTGCAGAGTCTCGCCAGGGTGCAGTCCCCCACTTCGACAACACCCTGCATGGTGCCGATGATGTGGCTGCGCAGTGTGCCGGCCACGCCGGCACCGATAAGCGCCGGTGTCATGAGTCGACCCGATTCCGCCCAGAACACATTGCTGCGGGTACCCTCTACAATATGGTCTTTCATATCGAGCATGAGTCCTTCCATGAAGCCGGGATCGGGCCACTCCAGGGAAGCCAGCACCTGTTCCAGCCGGTTCAGATGCTTGATGCCGGCCAGCGCCGGCTGTATCGCCAGGCGTTGCCGGCAGACGAATGCTTTTATGCCGTTGCCGGGCTGCGTCGAACTGTAATCGGGCAATTCATGCAGACTGAGAATGCGGGACGGAGTCGGCGCTGCGCCAGGGGCATATCCCCTGCCCCCGCTGCCGCGCGTGACAATGATTTTCAAGATGCCCCGGGCAGGAAATTCAGGTGTCAGCTGCGTGATATCCTGGTCGAGCAAACTGCGTTCCAGCGGAATCTGCAGGCGCCGTATCCCTTCTTCCAGGCGCTCGAGATGCCTTTCCAGCAGCACGGGCTTGTGAGCGTGTATCCGGATCGTTTCAAAGACGCCGTCACCATAGGCCAGTCCCCGGTCACTTATAGTGATGTTATCCCGGGGCATTCCGTTGACTGGCATGTGTACTCTCAGACCCGGGTAAAGATCAGGCTGCCGTTGGTACCGCCAAAACCGAAGGAATTGGTCATTACTGCATCCATCGCCATGTCACGTGCCGTGTTTGGGACGTAATCGAGATCACACGCTTCGCCGGGATTGTCCAGGTTGATGGTGGGTGGCGCGATATTCTCTCTCAGGCTGAGTATGGAAAAGATCGCTTCCACGGCGCCGGTGGCGCCCAGGGAATGACCGATCATCGATTTGATGGAACTGATCGCCAACTGGTTGCTGTGGTTGCCAAAGACTTTCTTGATGGCCATGGTCTCCGCCAGGTCACCCGCCATGGTCGAGGTGCCATGGGCATTTATATACTGGATCTGGGAAGGATTCAGGCGGGCATCATCGAGGGCATTCTGCATGCACTGTGCAGCACCCGCGCCGTCTTCTGAAGGCGACGTTATGTGGTAGGCATCGCCGCTCATGCCGAAACCGGCGACTTCGGCATAGATAGTAGCGCCGCGTTTCCTGGCGGCTTCATATTCTTCCAGCACCAGGATGCCGGCACCGTCACTCAGGACAAAGCCGTCGCGATCGGCATCCCAGGGCCTGCTGGCGGCAGCCGGATCATCGTTGCGTGTCGACAGCGCCCTGGCGGCACAGAAGCCGCCCAGCCCGGCCTTGGACAGGGGTTTTTCCGCCCCGCCCGCCACCATGGCATCCGCGTCGCCGTAAGCGATCATGCGGGCGGCCAGGCCAATACAGTGAGTGCCGGTCGTACAGGCCGTGGAGATGGCCAGGTTGGGCCCCTTTATGTCGAATTCGATGGACAGGGTGCCCGCGACCATATTGATGATGGAGCCTGGCACGAAATACGGTGAAACCTTGCGCGGCCCCTTGTCCTTGATGAGTTCGACCGTGTTCTCGATATTGGTGATGCCACCGATACCGGATCCAATGGCGATCCCGACCCTGAGGGGAGAGTATCCGGCGCTTTCGAAGCCCGCGTCAGCCATGGCCTGCTTGCCAGCCGCTATGCCGTAATGCAGGAATTCATCCATACGCCTGGCCTCGCGCAGCGGCATGTAGTCCTCGACGTTGAAATCGCGGATCAGGCCGCCAAAACGGGTGCTGTAGGCGGATGCATCGAATTCGTCAATGGCTGATATGCCGCTCTTGCCGGCTTTGAGACCAACCCAGGTCGTCTGGACGCTGCTGCCCAAAGGCGTAATGGCGCCCATGCCGGTGACAACTACTCTTCTTCTGGACAAAAGTGATTCCTCGATGATGTTGCCGGCTAAATATACTGAATTCCCTTGCCGTTGGACAACGTGGTTCGGGGTGCCATGCTGGGGGGTTCGGGCAG
The DNA here is from genome assembly GCA_964629325.1 of uncultured Enterobacteriaceae bacterium. Taxonomy (GTDB): domain Bacteria; phylum Pseudomonadota; class Gammaproteobacteria; order Pseudomonadales; family Pseudohongiellaceae; genus Eutrophocola. The sequence continues at coordinate 109,120 of CAZVSC010000001.1, read as the reverse complement.
TTTCACGCCGGGCAATAAAAAAGCTACTTTCGGGCAGCCGAAAGTAGCTTTGGATTCGTTGTTCAGTTGTTGTTACAGGTGTTCGTTGACGTAATTGATTGCCAGCTGAACAGTGGTGATTTTTTCGGCTTCTTCGTCGGGAATTTCTGTTTCGAATTCTTCTTCCAGGGCCATTACCAGTTCAACGGTGTCCAGGGAGTCGGCACCCAGATCCTCAACGAACGACGATGTGCTTTTCACCTCTTCTTCTTTGACTCCGAGTTGTTCTGCGACAATCTTCTTCACTCGTTCTTCAACGCTGCTCATATTCTTCTTAGCTCCTGTTGGCTCCTAGTAAATAAATAGAATGCAAAAAATTAGGTATCTAGTTTGAATTATTAATTAATTCAGTTAACTGGGGGTTGGGCCCCTGCGCAACAATCAGCGCAGTTTACCGTAACTTAATTAATTATGTAATCTTAAAAATTTGTTAATTTGGCTCTGAAAAAACTTTTTATTTTCAATAAGCTAGCGGACTTTTGTCGCGCATTATCCCATATACATTCCACCGTTCACATGCACGGTTTCACCAGTAATGTAGCCAGCTTGATCTGACGCAAGAAATGCCACCACAGCGGCGATTTCTTCCGGTTGTCCGTAACGTGCCAGCGGAATCTTCGAGAGCAGGAGATTGGTCTGTTCTTCCCCGAGCTCCCGGGTCATATCCGTATCGATGAAACCGGGAGCCACGGCATTCACGGTGATGCCGCGGGAACCGATCTCCATTGCCAGTGCCCGTGAGAATCCTTCCAGCCCGGCCTTGGCTGCCGCATAGTTTGACTGCCCGACATTACCGCTGGAGCCAACGACAGAACTGATGCTGATGATGCGTCCCCAACGGGCCTTGGTCATGCCCCTGACCAGTGCCTTGGACATGCGGTAGATGGAACTGAGATTGGTGTTGATGACCTGGTCCCACTCATCGCTTTTCATGCGCATGAGTATATTGTCACGGGTAATACCGGCATTGTTGACCAGGATGGACACAGGGCCGAACGCTTCCTGCACGGTATCGGCAAAAGCCTCGACGGATGCATCGGACGAAACATCAAGGCAATAGCCCCTGCCCTCGATACCGTTACCTTCCAGGTAAGCCGTAATGTTTTCTGCGCCCTGTTCAGAAGTGGCCGTGCCGATAACAGTGGCAGTCTGGCCCAGAGCCAGGGCAATGGCCTTGCCGATACCGCGGGAGGCGCCTGTGACGACTGCAATTTTTTTCACTGAATCATTCATGAAGTATTCCTGTTTTGCTCAGGCTGAGCCGACTTCCGTCAATGCAGCTTCAAGGCTGGCGGGGTCATTGACAGTCATTGCGCTCATTTCGCCGTTGATGCGTTTGTTCAGTCCGTTGAGTACCCGGCCTGGACCGATTTCGACGACGGTGGATATGCCTAGCGCCGCAAACCGGTTGATGGTATCCACCCAGGGTACCGGGTTGTAAATCTGGCTGACCAGGTTGTTGCGAATGACGTCAGGATCCGAAGGGGGTTCCAGGCCAAAATTCTGCAGTACGGGCACCCGGGGAGCCTGGAAGGAAACGGCGGCCAGGTCCGCGGCAAAGTTGTCAGCGGCAGGTTTCATGAGACGGGAATGGAATGGTGCGGATACCGGCAGGGGCAAGGCTCGCTTGGCGCCGGCGGCCTTGCACAGCTCCGATGCCCTGGCAACCGCCTCGGCATGTCCGGCGATTACCACCTGGCCAGGGGAATTGAAATTCACGGCTGCCACTTCCTGGGACTCACGTGCCTGTTTACAGGCGGCAATGACCTTGTCATCGTCCAGCCCGACAATGGCAGCCATGGCGCCAACCCCTACGGGGACGGCTGACTGCATGTACTGGCCGCGTTTCTGGACCAGCCCCACCGCATCAGCAAATGCCAGTGCGCCGGCACAGGTCAGTGCCGAGTATTCACCGAGGCTGTGCCCCGCCATAATGGCCGGTTCGCCGCCTCCCTGCTCCAGCCATAGCCGCCAGATGGCGACGGAAGCCGTCAGGATGGCGGGCTGCGTGATATGGGTCAGTGCGAGTTCTTCTTCCGGCCCTGACTGCACGAGTGCCCAGAGATCGTAACCGAGCACATTGCTGGCCTCATCAAAGGTGGCCTGTACCCCGTCGAAGGCTTCTGCCAGTTCACTGAGCATGCCCACTTTCTGTGAGCCCTGCCCTGGGAAAATGAATCCGGTATTGCCCGTTTGCATAACTTCTGGTTCCCCGCGAATGCAGATTTATAAAACAGAAAGCAGCCCGTCATGAGCTGCTTTCAGAATGATAAATCAGCCAGGGGTCTTGCCAACCCCTGGTGCTAGGTTCAGTCGTCGCTGTTGCGAACGATCTGCCTGCCTTTGTAAAAGCCATCCGGCGTCATGTGGTGACGACGATGCCTTTCACCGGTTTCCGCGTCGGTTGAAACGGTCGCGGGTTTCAGTGAATCATGCGCACGGCGCATGTTGCGCCTGGAGCGTGATACCTTGCTCTTTTGTACAGCCATGGTTGCTTACCTCGGTTTGTCCTGTGCCCGATCGTTGCCGGTCAGTCCTTGTCTTGTTCGGTGCCTTTCTTGCCTTTCTTGCGTTTCTTGCCGCGTTTTTTGTCACGCGTCGTACTGTCCTTCAGTTCGTTATCCTGGTGCAGTTCCTGTCTAAGCTTTTCCAGGACTTCCATGCCCTTGATGTTACCCTGTCCAGCCCGGGCTGTATCCGGGGGCTGTGCATGCAACCTGTTCCAGGCTTCGCTGCACTGCTCATCGGCATGGCTGGCCACGATGGGCAAGCTCATGATCAGTTCATCCTCGATCACCGACAGCAGGTTCAGTTCGCCGTCGTCGCAGACGATGATCTCCAGCTTGTCCAGCGGGTCTGCCGCACTTTCGGCTATCCTCGCTGAGTCCGCCTCATTGGCGGCCACCTTGATAGCCACAGCCGATTCCAGGTCCACCGCTACCGGCTTCAGGCAGCGCTGGCATTCCAAGCTAACCCGGGCGGTCACGGTGCCGGTCAGGCAGCAGGTGCCACTGGCATCCCTGTCAAAGCTTAAACACACCTCCGCCTGGCCATGATTTTCATCCAGGTACTCACTTAATCGCAGGAGTTTGCCAAGAGGTATGGAGCTGTTTATTGTCCCGTTTCTGTCGCACCATTTACGTGGTGAAACGCGCTCCGGAAAGGGGTCAATCGACATAGGCGCGCATAATATGCATGAAGGGCCCCGCTGTCAAAGAAATTTGCCGTTTTTGGCCTCAAACCCATTGATTATACTTGGATTGTTATGAAGCTGATTCTCGCCTCCTCATCCCCCTACCGGGTCAAAATGCTTGCCCAGTTGCGCCTGCCGTTTGACACCTGTGTTCCCGGGATCGATGAAACACCGCTGACGGGCGAGACAGTCGATGACTACGTGCTCAGGCTTGCCGAAGCCAAGGCCCGGGCGGTGGCAGCGCGCTATCCGGAGAGCCTGGTAATCGGCTCCGATCAGGCATGCACACTCAACGGGCTGATCCTGGGCAAGCCTGCCGATGCTGATGCCGCCCGCAAGCACCTGAAACTGTGCAGTGGCGCCTGGGTGGAGTTCCGCACCGGGTTGGCGCTTCTGAATACCGAAACCGGCACGATTCAAAAACGGGTGGAGGGTTACCGGGTGAAGTTCCGGACACTGACAGATGATGAAATCCGGGGTTATATCAGTCTCGATAATCCCCTCGATTGCGCCGGATGTTTCAAGGTCGAGGCAGCAGGTATCGCCTTGTTTGATGCGCTCGACGGCAGGGATTACCACACCCTGCTCGGCCTGCCGATGATTGCCCTGGTCGATATGCTGCGCGAAGAAGGCCTTAATCCACTGCTTGCGCCAGGATCTTCAGAGCCTGGCTGAATGCCTCATCATAGGGCGCCTCGGCATGAAGTGTCTTGCCGGTAGCGGGATGCTGCAGGGTCAATTCAGCGGCATGCAGGCACAGGCGGCGAATACCCAGGTCGGCAAAATGTCTGCATGAAGGTGCGGATGCATACTTCTCGTCGCCAAGAATCGAATGTCCTGCCAATTGTGCATGCACCCGAATCTGGTGTGTCCTGCCGGTAACCGGCTGTGCGGTGACCAGGGTTGCATCCCGGAACCGCTCCCGCACAGTGAAACGGGTCATCGCCGATTTTCCTTCCCGGCTCACCGCAACGAAACGCTCGCCACCCTGCGGCTCAAGCCTTTTCAGTGCAGCACTGACTTCCGTGATGTCTTCCGGCCAGGCACCTTCCACCAGGGCATGGTAGGTTTTCTGCACCCTGCTTTCCTTGAATTGGGCAGACAAGGCCTTGAGGGATTTACCGTTGCGGGCAAGCAGCAGGCATCCTGACGTACCCTTGTCCAACCGGTGTGCCAGCTCCAGGTATGCCAGTTCGGACGACATCGCCCGCACTGCCTCTATAAGGCCGGTTTTCACACCTGTGCCACCGTGTACGGGGAGTCCTGCGGGCTTGTTGATGATCATCAGGTCATCATCGCTGTAAACCACCGACGCCTTCAGCAGTGCAATGAGGGCTTCGGCTGGTGGTTGCTGGATGCCCGGTTCAGCAATGCGCACTGGCGGAATTCGGATCATGTCGCCAGCACACAGTTTATATTCGGGTTTTTCCCGCTTTTTGTTCACCCGCACCTCACCCTTTCGAATGATTCGGTAAATGCGTGATTTCGGGACGCCCTTCAGACGGGTCATGAGGAAATTATCCAGGCGCTGGCCGGCGTGATGCTCGCCGACTTCCTGGAATGTCACCGCGCTTGCACTGACAGGCTGCGTAGAGGATGCTTTACTGCTCAAACGGAATCTCACTGGCAAAGGATCATGAGTATAGCGCCTTTTGCGGTTGAACCCGCAGCGTAGCAAGTGTGCCACGGGAGTTTCAGTGACACTGCAATTACACTTCGTAAACCATTGAAGCCCTTATAATTTACTGATATATTCGGCATTTGGTTGCTGCGCCGCCCACGGGCGGGAAATGAAACCCGCAGCCAAAAAAACATAAGTCGCCCGCCCTGCGTGCAAAAGCAGCCCGGGTCCGGCTTACCAGTACAAGCTTCGGCAGCCTTAAAGTCGAAAAAACAATCAGTTACCTGAAAGGAAACAGAACAAACAGAAACAGCAAAGAATTCAGCCGGGCCCCGTCGCCAACTCCAAAGGGACAAGACGCGCAGGCCATGGCCTAGTGACAGCGGTGAATCCGCAAACAATTTTAAACGCCCGCAAGGGCCTGATTAATCCCGGGATAGCCGGGTAAAAGAGTGAACAACCCGCTTAGACAGATTCGGTACCGCCCCGCGGTCAGGAGAACAGGAAAGCACGAACAAGTATGAGAGAGAGATTATCTGCGGATACCAGCCAATAAACTGACCGCGTGATAAGCAGCCAATAGCATTCGAAAGGCAAGTAGAACACTGACAGCACCACGCTGATCCAGGTAGCCGGCAAAGCCGACAGCAAACAGGAACAGCAACCCGCCAGATCAATTCGGCGGCAACAGATGTTAGCAAGACAGGGCAAGTGCCTGCAGTATTGCCCCTCCGGTGAGCAAGCTCCCGGCGGAGTAAAGAACACAGACCAGACAGTGATGGCGGAAATCCGCCTTCTGTCCACCAATACAGGCTTTGCCAGCCCTTCCAATGCCCTTGCGGTATCGCTTCAACGCTATTCTGCAGAGATATTTTTCTCAAATTTCAAATGTTTATAGCTATTTCTTAATCTATTCTGTCAAGCATCTTTTACCCTGCTCTCCCTAGCACGGAGTAGTAAACGGTAATGAAAAGAATGCTTATCAATGCAACTCAGAAAGAAGAGTTGCGCGTAGCGATGGTCGATGGCCAGCGCCTTTATGACCTGGATATCGAGAACCGCGCCAGGGTCCAGAAAAAGGCCAATATCTACAAGGGCCGGATCACCCGTATCGAACCCAGCCTCGAGGCGGCTTTCGTCAATTTCGGCGCTGACCGCCACGGCTTCCTGCCCCTGAAGGAGATCTCCAGGGAGTATTTCTCCAGGCAGCCGAACGAAATCAATGGCCGCATCAATATCAAGGATGTCATCCAGGAAGGTATCGAAGTTGTCGTCCAGGTTGATAAGGAAGAGCGCGGCAACAAGGGCGCAGCCCTCACCACGATGATCTCCCTCGCCGGCCGGTACCTGGTTCTGATGCCGAACAATCCGCGGGCCGGCGGCATTTCGCGCCGGATCGAAGGCGATGACCGTGCCGAATTGCGCGATGCCCTCGACAGTATCACTATTCCGGACGGCATGGGCGTGATCGTGCGCACTGCCGGTGTTGGCAAGGCCCCTGAAGAACTGCAGTGGGACCTCGATTATCTCCTCCAGCTCTGGACTTCCATCAAGGCCGCCTCCGAGGAACGTGATGCCCCCTTCCTGATATTCCAGGAAAGCAACGTCATCCTGCGGGCCATTCGCGACTACCTGCGCGGGGACATCGGCGAGGTGATCCTGGATACCCCCAAGACCTTCGAGGAAGCCAAGACTTTTATTCGGCAGGTGATGCCGCAGTTTGAGGAGCGGGTCAAACTTTACGAAGGCAAAGTGCCCCTTTTCACCAACTACCAGATAGAGACGCAGATCGAGACTGCCTTCCAGCGCGAAGTGAAACTGCCGTCGGGGGGCTCCATCGTCATTGATCCGACCGAGGCCCTGATTTCGATCGATATCAACTCCTCGCGCGCCACCCGCGGTGCCGACATCGAGGAAACCGCCTTGCAGACCAACCTTGAGGCGGCCGATGAAATAGCCCGCCAGATGCGCTTGCGTGACCTTGGCGGCCTCGCGGTCATTGATTTCATCGACATGATGTCCCAGAAGAACCAGCGTGAAGTGGAAAACCGCATGCGCGATGCTCTCGCCATGGACCGGGCGCGCGTCCAGATCGGTCGTATTTCCCGTTTTGGACTGCTGGAAATGTCCAGGCAGCGCCTGCGCCCGTCACTCGGTGAAACCAGTGCCATCGTCTGCCCGCGTTGCAATGGCCAGGGTACCATCCGCGATATCGAATCACTGGCACTGTCCATCCTCAGGCTTCTGGAAGAGGAAGCCAACAAGAACAACTCAAGGGAAGTCCGTGCCATCGTGCCGATCAGCGTTTCCTCGTACCTGCTCAATGAAAAGCGTGATGCCATCGGTGCCATCGAGCTCCAGAGCAAGACCAAGGTCGTGGTGATTGCCAACCCGAACATGGACACTCCGCACTATGAAGTGCAAAACATCTCTGACGACACCGGTGAACGCAGTTATGACATTCGCCCGGAAGATGAAGAGGAAATCAGCGAATTCATGCCGAAAAAACCGGAAGTGGCCATGCAGCCGGCTGTCCAGGCACCACAAATAGCCCCGGCGATGCAGCCGGTCGCTCCTGCCGCCGCACCCAAGAGCAGCGGCGGCCTGTTGTCCAGCATCAGCGCTGCCATCGGCAGCCTGTTCAGTTCATCCGCCAGTGACAGCAGCAAGGAAAAGGCTGCTGCCGAAGCCAAGGGTACGGCCAAGCCGGAACGGAAAAGTGATCGCGGCCGCAAGCGCCCTGCCCGCGGTGAAGGCGGCAGGAAGAAGCCCGCACGGAGATCCGAAGGCGGCAGGGACGGCGCCAGAAAGGAGAGAGGCCAGTCGCGAGCAGAGTCAGACCAGGAATCCGGCAAGGATCAGACCAGGGATCAGGGTAAGCGTGAGCCCCGCGAGGGCCGTGAAGGGCGTGAAGGCCGCAAAGGCAGTGGTCGCAAGCACTCCCGCGGCAAGGGCGGCCAGTCCGCTGCAGCAGGCCAGGAGAAGGCGGATCAGCAGACACCCGCAGAAGCCTCTGCAAATGACACGGCCGAGACCAGGGACAAGCCCCGGAAGCGCCCGGCAGAACAGCGTCAGCGCCAGCCCAGGCAGCGTCGCCGTGGCAACCGCGAGGATGCACCTCAGCAGGAAGTTGCTCAGGCAGCAGACAATGAGAATGCCGTCGCAGCAATCCAGACTAACGATGCGCCGGTCGCAGACACACAATCGACTAATGAACAGCAGCCGGCGATGAGCGTACGGGAACCAGAACCACGGCATGAAGATGCTGCTCCTGCTGCGCAGGAATCAGGCAAACCTGAACAGGCAGCTGCTGATTCAGTCAAACCTGCAGCTGTTGCAGACCTTGTGGAAAAACCCGTGCAGGAAGCTAAACCGGCTGCACAGGCAATCGGGCAGCAGGATGCCGGGAGCGCTCAAGGCGCCGAACAGCCCCGTCCAGAGCCCGCACCGGTTTCACAGCAGTCGCCTCCCCCGAAGCGGGAACGCCAGCGTGCACCGAACGATCCACGCAACCGCATGCACGCTGAATCGACATCTGCGGCAAGTGCAAGTGAAAGCCGTCAGGTAAGCAGCGAAGAAAGCAGCCATCAGAGCAATCACGAGGCCAGTGCAGAACCAGGCAGTACCGCAGCAAAGCCTGTTGCACAGGATGTGTCTGATGACCAGGGAGCAGAAGCCTCCACCCGGGCTGCTTCGTCACCTGGTGCAGGAAGCGCGGACCTCGATGAGGTCCGCTCAGGCGATTAGTCGGCGTCGAACTGCAGGGTAAAATCGACAACCACGTTGTTGTTGATGCTCGGCAGTCCGGCGATTTCGCGCAGCTGCTCAACGCTTTCGGCAAGTCCGAAGGTTGACGCATTCAGGATCAGGGGGCGGGCCAGGGAAACCTGCAGTCCGCCCTCTTTCAGTCCGGTAATCACCACATCCAGTGTCAGCGGCTGCATCATGCCGTGTAGATCCAGCATGGCCTCAACGGTTGTCCTGACTGTGTCTCCTGCGGACATGTTGTTCAGCTGCGCTGCATCGGCTGACAACGATACCGTCGCCAGGGGATAAGTCGCCACCTGGAAAACGATCTCCCGCATCCGTTCATTGCGGATATCAATGGCCGTATCGACACTGCCCAGCATGATGCTGACACTGGCACTGCCGTCATCGGCAATATTGCCGGAAAGCTCCCCGAAGGAATTCAGTTCAGAAACCGCGGCAGCCTTGCTGGTCACGTAATACAGGCTGGAAGCGCCGCCATCCAGGGCCCAGCCGGCCTGCACAGGCTGGCTGAAAATCAGGGGCAGGACAAATAACGATACTGCAGCGGAAAGATAAGACTGGCACGAAGGCATGGAATGCTCCTGTAAAGATAGTTGGCCGGCAAAATATACACCGGTGTAGACACCGGCTAGAGTGCCATGATTATAGGATTATTACCCGGGAAACTTGAAGAGCGGTACCAGCCCCGCCTCAGAGCAGGGATTCCAGTTCAGGCAGCACCTGAAACAGGTCCGCCACGAGGCCGTAGTCCGCTACCTGGAAAATCGGCGCATCGGCATCAATGTTGATGGCGACGATGACCTTGCTGTCCTTCATGCCGGCCAGGTGCTGGATGGCGCCGGAGATACCTACGGCTATATAGAGCTCAGGAGCCACGATCTTGCCGGTCTGCCCGACCTGCAGGTCATTGCCGACAAACCCTGCATCCACCGCTGCCCGGGAAGCGCCGACCGCTGCACCAAGCTTGTCGGCTATCCGTTCAAGCAGTTGAAAGTTCCCGGCGCTGCCAAGACCGCGACCACCGGATACCACGATGCTCGCAGATGCCAGTTCCGGACGCTCACTTGTGCTGAGGTTCTCACTGATAAACATGCTTTTGTTTTGTGAGATGACCGTGTCCAGCGTCATCTGGTCGGCGTTGTTTCCGGTCCCGACAGGTTCGAAGGCCGATGTACGCACGGTCAGAATTTTCACGGTGTCAGCCGTTCTCACCGTTGCCAAGGCATTGCCGGCATAGATTGGCCGAATGAACGTGTCCTGCGCCTCGATTGCGACGATATCGGACAACTGTCCAGCATCCAGCAGTGCGGCAAGGCGAGGCATCAGGTTCTTGCCTGTGGTGCCGGCGGCTGCAAGTATGGCCGTGTAATCAGCGGCAATACTGCTGACAAGCGGCGCGACAGCTTCGGCAAGCTGGTTAGCATAGGCCGCATTATCAGCGACGAGGACCCTGCTAACCCCCTGGTACTGGCCTGCGGCCGTCGCCACTGCGCTGCAGTCGCTGCCGGCCACCAGCACATGTATGTCAGCATCAAGTTGTACGGCCGCGGCAACGACGCTCGCGGTGACAGGGTTGAGAGTTGCGTTATTGTGTTCGGCGATTACCAGTACGCTCATGGCTTGTCCTGTTGTCCCCTCAAGCGTCAGGGAATCACCTTGGCTTCATTGCGCAGTTTGTCGACCAGCTCAGCGGTGCTGCCGACGATGATGCCGGCCTTGCGACCCGGTGGCTCATGCACTGCAATGGTGGTCATGCTGCTGCTGACGGTTACACCCAGTTCTGCAGGCGTGATCTTGTCCAGGGGCTTCTTTTTCGCCTTCATGATGTCCGGCAGCTTGGCGTAACGGGGTTCATTCAGGCGCAGGTCGGTGGTGACCACGGCTGGCAGGGAGAGGCTGACAACCTGTTCGCCCCCGTCCACTTCGCGACTGACCAGCGCGCGTCCGTTTTCGATGGACAAGTGAAAGGCAAAGGTACCCTGCGGCATGTCGCAAAGCGCTGCCAGCATCTGTCCCACCTGGTTGTTGTCACCGTCGATGCTCTGCTTGCCAAGAATTACCAGGTCTGGCATCTCACGATCGACGACGGCTTTCAGCAATTTCGCGACGGCCAGGGGCTCGACGAAACCGGCCTGCTCGACCCAGATGCTGCGGTCGGCGCCCAATGCCATGGCGGTACGCAATTGCTCCTGGCTTTTTTCGTCGCCAACGGTGACAGCAACGATCTCGGTTGCCACGCCCCGCTCTTTCAGGCGAACGGCTTCTTCCACCGCGATTTCACAAAAGGGGTTCATCGCCATTTTGACGTTGCTGAGATCGATGGATGAATTGTCAGCTGATACGCGCACCTTGACGTTGGCGTCGACTACACGCTTGACGGGAACGAGGATTTTCATGGAATGTGCGGATCGATTGTGCCTGGCTGGCCGGGCGATTCTGAGATTCTTGTGTAATTGGCAAAGAGGCCAATTATAATGGGGTAGAATAAAAAAGTCTCTTGAACGGAAGAATTCATCTTGTCTCACCGCGAAGTTATGCCCTTCGATGTGGTCATCGTGGGCGGCGGCCCTGCCGGCCTTGCCACAGCGTGCAAACTGGCTCAACTCTGCCGGGAACATGAGGTCACCCTCGAAATTTGCCTGATCGAGAAAGGCTCGGAAATCGGTGCCCACATCCTGTCCGGTGCCGTACTTGACCAGCGTGCGCTCGATGAACTTTTTCCCGACTGGCAGGCCATGGGCGCGCCAGTCACCGTGCCCGTTACCGAGGAAGAAATACACTTGTTGTTCAACGGGACGGGTTCGATGAAGCTGCCCGATTTCTTCATCCCGGGGGACCTGCACAACAAGGGCAATCATGTGATCAGTCTGGGCAACCTGTGCCGATGGCTCGGTGAACAGGCTGAAAGCCTCGGGGTGCAGTTATTCGCCGGTTTTGCCGCTGCAGAAATTCTTTATGACCAGGAGGGTGCCGTTATCGGGGTCGCCACCGGTGACATGGGTCGTGACAGGTCGGGCAAGGAAAAACCGGGCTTCGAGGCGGGATACGAACTGCAGGCGAAATACACGGTATTCGCCGAGGGCTGCCGCGGTCACCTGGGAAAGCAACTGATCGAGAAATTCGGCCTCGACAGGAAGCGCCAGCCGCAACATTACGGCTTGGGTGTCAAGGAGCTCTGGGAGGTTCCTTCAGGGGTGCACGAACCCGGTAAAATTATCCATGGCCTGGGTTGGCCCCTCGGCATGGGTAAAACGACGGGAGGCAGCTTCCTGTATCACCTGGACAACAACCAGGTCGCCGTCGGCCTGATCACCGATCTTAATTACAGCAACCCCTGGCTCAGCCCTTTCGATGAGTTCCAGCGCATGAAGCATCACCCCTTGTTCAGGCGCGTGCTGGAGGGCGGCAAGCGGATTTCTTACGGTGCCCGCGCCCTCACCAAAGGAGGTTTGCAGTCGCTACCGGCTCTCGCCTTTCCCGGTGGTGTCCTTGCCGGAGACGATGCCGGTTTTCTCAACTTCCTGAAGCTCAAGGGTACGCATACAGCAATGAAATCCGGCATGCTTGCCGCTGAAAGTATTTTTGCCGCACTCCAGGGCGACCGTAACCCCGCGGACCGGGTCCTGGTCACTTACCCCGGCAACGTGCGCCGCTCCTGGCTGTACGCTGAACTGAATCGGGCGCGCAACGTCGCACCGGCCATGCACCGTTTCGGCACCCTGCTGGGGGCTGCCTTCAGCTTCGTCGATCAGGCGCTGTTTCGCGGCCGGCTGCCTTTCACGCTGAAGGACACGATTCCCGACCATGCCACGTTGCACTCCGCCGAGGACAGCCCGCGAATACGTTATCCGCAACCCGACAATACATTCAGTTTCGACCGGCTGAGCTCAGTCTACCTGTCAAATACCAACCACGAGGAAGACCAGCCCTGCCACCTGCTCCTGGCGGATGCAGATACCCCACTGACCTTCAATCTCGCGGAATTCGACGAACCTGCCCAGCGCTACTGCCCCGCCGGTGTATATGAAATCGTCCGCAGCGATATCGAGACCCGTTTCCAGATCAATGCCCAGAACTGTGTTCACTGCAAGACCTGCGACATCAAGGATCCCACGCAGAATATCACCTGGGTTGCCCCTGAAGGCAGCGGCGGACCCAATTACCCCAATATGTAACCCGCAACAGGTAAACCACCGCAAAAACCGGCACATGGCATTTCAGTCCGACATCTTTTCACCGGTTATGGAGGCCATGCACTCGGGCAGTCTTGTGCTGACACCAAACCATCGGACACGCCTGCAGCTGCAATCCGTCTACGGACAATGGCGGCAATACCGTGACATGCCGCCCGTTTGCATGACCCCTGCTGTTTATCCCGTGGACATCTGGCTTCGCGATCTCTGGAACCATGCCCCCGGTGCACGTGCAGGCATCCTTGAACCCGCACTGGAGGCACTGGTCTGGCAGGACATCGTCAGGGATTCGGATGCCGGCGCCGGACTGGTAAACCAGCATGCTACGGCGCATGCGGTCCAGGAAGCCTGGCGATTGGCGCATCTCTGGCGCATCGACATGCGGGCTGTGCGCAAATTCGCCCATTTCCAGAAGTCAGACGGCATTCCCGATGACCTGGGTGCATTCCTTTCCTGGGTCGACAGCTTTGAGGCGTTCTGCCGGCGCCATGACCTCATCAGCCTGTCACCCATGGTCGAGTCGGTCATTACGGGACTGGCCGATGGCCAGTTGGCAGGCCCTGGGCATGTGATGCTGGCGGGATTCGACAACCCGCCCCCCCTGTATGCCCTGCTTTTCGAGGTGCTCATAGAAAGCAGCAAGAGTGTCGATCGTTTCGACCTGCCGCCCTTAGCACCGGCTCTACGCTTGCAGGACTTGAGCGACCCTGGCGAGGAAGTACACCAGGCTGCAAAGTGGGCCAGGGATATCCTGAAAAATGACAGCCGGGCCCGTATCGGCGTCATTTGCCCCGATCTGCAACGTCGAACCGATGCCATCAGGCGGGAGTTCCGTGACATGCTTTATCCGGACACTGCAGTACATTTTGCATCCGGTATGCCAGAAGTCAGTATCTCCTCAGCGCGGCCCTTGTCCGACTGCTCGTTAATCGCCAGTGCCCTCGACATCCTGGCCCTTAACACCCCCTGGGTCGAAACCCTCGCATTCTGTCGCCTGCTCAGGTCACCGTTTATTCACGGCACGCCAGCTGAGGAAAGTGGTCGCGCCCGGCTGGAATGGCGACTGCGGGAAACCGGTGAAATGAAAATCCAGATGGCCTGGGTGCGTGACCTGGCCAACACTGGCGATGCCGACTATCACTGTGAACAACTGGCGGCTGCCCTGCTGGCTCTGGATACCCTGCGCCGTGCGCAACCGAACAGCGCCACTTTGCAGGACTGGAGCAATCTGTTCGAGGCCCAGCTTTCCGCCCTGGGCTGGCCTGGTCCGCGGCAGCCGGACCCGGCCGAATACGATCAGCTCAGGGCCTGGTCAGGCTCACTCAAGTCCTTCGCCCGGATTTCCTCATGGCATGGCAAAGTGACCCTGGGGCAGGCGCTTGGAATTCTCCGCCAGATCCTTGCCGGCAACCATGCAGGTGATGGTGATGAGCTCGCCCCGATACAGGTGCTGTCGCCGACAGAAGCAGATGGCCTGGTCTTTACGCACACCTGGATGATGGGCATGACCGAGCAGCAATGGCCGCCACCGGCCCGGCCAGTCCCGTTCATTCCCTTGTCGCTGCAACGGGAGCAAGCCATGCCGGGCAGCGATATGCATGTCGTGATCGAAAACGCCCGGCACCAAATCACCCGTTACATTGGCCATACCGAAACCGAAATGGTATTCAGCTGGCCGCGCCAGGACGAAGACCTCGCGCTGAAACCGGCCGGGATGCTGCCGGGTGTCAGGGAGCATGTTTCAGGTAACCAGAATTTCCGGGCCAGTTTTCCTGGCTATGGAGAGGCAATCAATAGCGTCCAGGACTGCCTGGATGAGGTCCCTTTCATTGCGCTGGGTGAAACCGAGCAGCCTGCGGGGGGCTTCTCACTGATGGCGAACCAGGCGGATTGCCCCTTCAAGGCATTCGCCATAAATCGCCTGGGTGCCGAAGCATTGCCCGCCCCTCTCATCGGCCTGCCAGGTCACGTGCTCGGCAGCATCCTGCATGAATCACTCGAAGGTTTCTGGCGTGCCCTGAAAAGCCAGGAAAACCTGTTGGCTGCCTCACCCGATACCCTGGCGAATGCAATCAACAGCGCCGTTGCCGACGCTGTCCAGAACAAGGCGCGATTCTACAGGCACACGATGACAACAAGATTCAACGCCATGGAAATTCGTCGTTTGTCCGATCTTCTTTCAGCCTGGCTTGAGGAAGAAAAGAAACGCGGCGTCTTCAAGGTGCTCGAAAGCGAATATCGTACACAGTGGCAGCACGCCGGGCTGACGCTCAACCTGCGGATAGACAGGGTAGATGAAACGCCTGAAGGCAACCTGGTCATCGTTGATTACAAGTCGCCCAGGAACAATGAAATAAACTGGTTCGATCCGCGTCAGACCGAGCCGCAGCTCATGCTCTACATGCTGGCGGTGGAGGCCGCAGTAGACACCAAAGTCGCGGGCCTGTTCATTGCCCAGGTCAATGTCGAGGAAACACGGTACAAAGGCATCAGCAACGACAACACGATTTACCCTGGCAGCCATTTCGGCAGCAAGCGCAACGCCGCCCCTGACCATGACTGGCAGCAAATCCGGCTTGCATGGCAGGAATCCCTGACAGCGATTGCCAACGAATTCCTGTCCGGCTACGCGGCGGTGGATCCAAAATCCGTCAACAGCAGCTGTACATGGTGCCACCTTGGCCCGCTCTGCCGTATCGGTGAAAGGATTGATGCATGAGCAACGTGCCTGTTGATATCAACGAGCGGCGCCTTGCACTGGACCTGGGGCGGTCATTCTGTGTGCAGGCACCAGCCGGCTCCGGCAAGACCGAGTTGCTGACGCAGCGCTACCTGTCACTGCTTGCTACCTGCGAACGTCCGGAAGAAATTCTTGCGATCACTTTTACCCGCAAGGCGGCCGCCGAAATGCGCAACCGCATCCTGGACAACATGGCGCAGGCGGCCACCCTGTCTGCCTCCGACCTGGCAGCCCTGCCGGAACACCGCCGCTTCACCCTGGAGCTGGCACAACGCGTGCTTGCACGTGATGGCCAACTGCGGTGGCAGCTCATGGAAAATTCGACGCGTCTGCGTATATCCACCATCGACAGTTTCAACGCGTTCCTGTGCGGGCAGATGCCGGTGGTTTCAGAGCTGGGTGTTATGCCGGAAATCGTGGATGACGCCTCCGTTCTGTATGAGGCCGCTATCCTGGATTTGTTTACGGAAGCGGAGAACGACTCGCCCCTCGCGGATGCGCTTGCCGTCCTGCTGGCCCATGTCAACAACCAGTGGCGCACATTATCCGGGCTGTTGTCAGCCATGCTGGGAAAGCGCGATCAGTGGCTGGCCAATATTCTCGACATCAAGGCCCATCCGGGGAATGCACGGATCATTCTGGAAAACACCCTTCAGGACCTCATCCGGACAAAACTCGCTGACCTCGACAGTGCTATGTCACCTTATTCGCAAGCGCTGCATTCTCTGGTGGTTTTTGCGTCGGATAATTTGCGCAAAAGCGACCACCCCCTGGGAGATTGTGATTTCAGCAGCGGCATGCCGCGCCCTGTACCCGAAGATCTGCCAGCCTGGCTGGCGATTCGGCAATTGCTGTTCACTGACAAGAACACGCTGCGCAAGACTGTCAACAAGACCAACGGATTCCCTGCACCCGGAAAGACAAGCAGCGGCAATCCCGTTGCCGAAAACAAGGCGGCAATGTTGTCCCTGCTGGATCGGATGGTGTCTGATGAGGCGCTGCAGATTGCTTTCGAGGAAGCACGCTTCCTGCCGGATGCACGCTATCCAGATGCACAGTGGCAGGTGCTCGAAAGCCTGACCGTTCTACTCCCCGCCCTGGTATCCCGCCTGTCGCTGGCTTTTCGCGAGTACGGCCAGGCCGATCACACCCAGGTCAGTATTGCGGCGCTGAGCGCCCTGGGTGCCGACGAGTCGCCCACCGACCTGGCCCTGCGCCTGGATTACCGCCTCAGGCATATCCTGGTGGATGAATTCCAGGATACTTCGAGCCTGCAGACGAGTCTGTTGCAAAAACTCACCTTCGGCTGGCAGCCCGGAGACGGCAGGACCCTGTTCATTGTCGGCGACGGTATGCAGAGCTGTTATGGTTTCCGTAATGCCAACGTTGGCCTGTTCCTGGCCGCCCGCGACAACGGTATAGGCCAAATCAAGCTCGACAGCCTGAAGCTGCGCGTAAATTTCCGCTCCCAGGCCAGTATCGTCGAATGGGTTAACCGGCACTTCGCTCCCGCATTCCCCCGCAAGGATGACATCGGGCGTGGTGGTGTCAGTTACAGCCAGGCTGAAAGCATCAACGACGCACTTTCCGGACTTGGGGTGAGCATGCACCTGCTGACCGCGGAAAAGGACATGGATGATGCCCGTTACCTGCTGCGGCGCTGTGAAGCAGAGCGTGTGGGAGCTGCGGTTGAATCCCTGCAGTCCGCATATCCTGGCGACCGTATCGCGCTGTTGGTGCGCACGCGCAACCACCTGGCTGACATCATTCCAGAACTACGCCGGCGCGGCATTGCCTGGAATGCCGCAGATATCGACCCCCTCGATTCCTACCCGGTGATACAGGATCTCTTGACCCTGTTAAGGGCCCTGTTGAACCCTGCAGATGTCACTGCATGGTACGCCCTCCTCAGAACACCCTGGCTGGGCCTGCCCTTGGCAGACCTCCTCTGTATTTCCCGGCACGCCGCGAGCAAGGGCGTTTCGCCGTGGCAGGCACTGCAGGATCATGAAGCGGCTCCCGGATTGTCAGCAGATGCCGGTATCATTCTTCAGCGCGGATTGCCGGTCCTGATACAGGCCCGTTCCCAGCGCCGGCGCCTGCCGCTGCGGGAATGGCTGGAAAAGACCTGGCTGGCCCTCGGCGGCCCCGTCGCGTTGGCGGACGCACATATGCTGCCCAGCATTCGGCATTTCTTTGACCTGGTTGAGGAATTCGATGACCAGGGCGATGTTACGGATATCCATCGCCTAGAAAGCAAGGTTGCCGGGCAGTACGCGGACGGTCTGAATCCCCAGGCCGCCCTGACCATCATGACCATCCACAAGGCCAAGGGACTTGAGTTTGAGCATGTCATCCTGCCAGGACTCGAACGCCAGCCGCGTGCCGATGACAACCCGCTTTTGCGCTGGCGGGAACATATCAATGCCGCTGGGGAGCCGGAACTGGTCATGAGCATGCCCGCACAGCGTGGGCAGGAGCGTGACGCCACCTACCAGCATCTCAAATATGAAGCAGGCATACAGCAACGTCTCGAAGGGACGCGCCTGTTCTATATCGGCGTTACACGGGCCATCAAGAGTGCGCTGCTCATTGGCAGCATCACGGAAAAGGACGGCAGCTGGCAGCCGCCTGCTGCCAGTTCACTGCTGGCTTCCCTCTGGCCGCAACTGGCAGCAGACCCTTCGACACTGGCAAGCCTGGAAAGAGCGGCTGAGAGCGACGGTGGTGAATCCATGATCGCAGCAGGCCGCCATCTCGTGAGCAAGCGACTGCCGCCGGCATGGCAGCCACCGGCCATGCTGCGTATTGCCAGACCACTGGAAGACGCCGAACGCCCGGTAGTCGACCTGCCAGCATCCGTGCATGACAATCTGGTTGAACGAACCCTCGGCGAAATTATCCATGAATGCCTATGCCGTATCGGGGAGGGCCGGCTCGACATTCAGGATCAGAAGGCACTGGCCGACTGTGAGGTTGACTGGCGGCAACGCCTGGCTCCCTTGTCGCCGCGGCCGGAACAGGCAATTGTAGAAATCAGGGCACAGCTGCTGCGTTGTCACGACGATGAGCAGTTCCGCTGGCTGTTGCAGGCAGGTCACCGGGAAGCAGCGAATGAGCTCAGCCTCAGTGACTACCGCCATGGACGGCAACGCATCGCCGTGATCGACCGCACCTTCGTCGATGCGGATGATGTCCGCTGGATCATCGACTTCAAAACCGCCTCTCCTGCATCCGCAGAACATGAGAATGATTTTTTTGCCCGGCAGGCCGCCCAGTACCGGCCGCAACTGGCCAGGTATGCAGACCTGTTTCGCGCCATGGAATCCCGGGAAATTCGCACCGCGCTATACTTCACGGCCCTGCCCCGACTGCACGTTCTCGATCAGCCCGCTGACGGAGTTGACCCGCAGGCCTGAGGCTATTGCTGGCAATTTGCCGCAGATAACGGTGTTTCACGCGCTTTTTAGCCGATATAATGCGCGCCATTTTCATTACCCAGCCAAGCAAACCGGAATCGACATGGCTATCCCCAGCACAGAAAACGTCAATATCAGCGAATACCAGACGTTGATTACCCCGATGGCACTGAAAGAACGCCTGCCGCTGCATGGCGATACCGCGGATATCGTCACGCAGAATCGCCAGGTGATTCGTGACATCCTCGATCACAAGGATCCGCGCCTGTTCATGGTGGTGGGCCCCTGCTCCATCCACGACGTGGATGCCGCGCTTGACTATGCTGAGCGACTGAAGACCCTTGCCGAGGAAGTCCAGGATACCCTCGTCCTGGTCATGCGTGTGTATTTCGAGAAGCCGCGCACATCGACCGGCTGGAAGGGACTGATCAACGATCCCGACATGAATGACAGCTTTCGCATCGAGGAAGGACTGCATACAGGACGTCGCCTCCTGCTGAAACTCTCTGCCATGGGACTGCCCACTTCGACGGAAGCGCTGGACCCTATTTCTCCGCAATACCTGCACGACATCATCACCTGGTCGGCGATCGGCGCCCGCACCACCGAGTCGCAGACACACCGCGAAATGTCCAGCGGCCTGTCATCTCCCGTGGGGTTCAAGAACGGTACCGACGGTGGCCTGGAAGTGGCCATCAACGCAATGAAGGCAGTGAGCAGCCCGCATCGGTTCCTTGGTATCGATCCTGAAGGCAAGGTCAGCATCGTGCATACGAAGGGCAACCCCTATGCCCACGTCGTTCTCCGTGGCGGCAATGGCATGCAGAACTACGACGCGGACAGCGTCGCCCGTTGCGAGGCCTTGTGCGTGAAAGCCGGCGTCTCCAGCAACATCATGATCGACTGCAGCCATGCCAACTCCAACAAGGACCACAATCGCCAACCCCTGGTCCTGGACAATGTCGTCGATCAGATCACAGCCGGCAACAAGTCGATTATCGGCGCGATGATCGAGAGCAACATCAACGCCGGCCGCCAGGACATTCCTGCAGATCATTCACAACTGCAATACGGGGTTTCGGTCACTGATGCCTGCATCGACTGGGACACCACAGCGGACTGCATTCGCCAGGCCAGGGAGAGGCTGAAAGACATCCTGCCTGCCCGGATGGCGAAGCCGGGTACCTAGCCAAAAAAAAACCGGGCATTGCCCGGTTTTTTGTTTCTGGTATTGAGACTAGCGCGGCCGGAATGCCAGCAGGACATTTCCCGGCACGCCCATCAGGCCGTACCCGGACTGGACAAAGAGCGTCCCGTTGGCGGCCCAGATGGAAAAGTTGTCGATGGCGCCGCCCTTGCCCGGCACCCCGTTCATGGTCTCAAAGGGGCGTGCGGTATCAAAGGTGAAGATAGGTTCGCCCGTACCGCTGTCGAACACTTTCACGAAACCGTCATTGCTGCCCTGGACCACGGCGCTGTCCACGAGAAGAGTGGCAGCCGACATGCCCCAGTTGCTGTCGCAACTGCGCAGGTTTTCACGGCGATTGCCGGAACAGTCCGGCTGGTGATGGTATTCCCAGGTGATATTGCCGGTATCGACATCGAGTGCGAACAGGCCGGAGTCGACACCGTCTGCCGTGGAATCGGTAGTCATGTTGTTGGCGGCAAATACGGTATTGCCGTCGAAAGCCATGCCCCAGTGAATGCCGCCGGAGGCGCCGCCGGGTCCGACCCTGGTATTCCACAACAGGTCGCCGGTGTCCGGGTCTAGCGCCCAGACGTCACCACTCTTCTGGCCCGCCAGGACGATATCGGAGCCGTCACTGCGGGTAGCGAGCATGACGGCTGCACCGAAATCCACATCGCGGTTGATGCTGTCGGGCGGCGGACAATTGGGGCCGTCCGGTTCACGGGTGCACCCGCTCAGGAAAATGTCATTGGCGGTGGCCTGGAACTTCCAGGCCAGGGAGCCGTCTTCGAGCCTGATCGCCAGGATGGCATCGCTGGTGTCGGTGGCCGGTGCAGAAGTATTTTCACCGGTGCCGACGTATAACAGGCCGCGGGCCTCATCGACGGCGGCAGCAGTCCAGATGGGCGCCCCGGATGGTCCCCATTGCTGGGTGCCAACACTGCTGATCGTGGTCGGTCGCGCCTCTTCCATCGTGTGGTATTCCCACACCCGCTCCCCGGTAGCCACGTCGAGCGCCACGACGGCGCCATGGCTTGTGCAGCACTCGTAATCCGGCGCTGCACCCATCAGGAGCTCGCCCGAAGAGATGGGTACGTATACCCGGTCACCGTAGAGCACCGGCATGGCCGTGACATTGGACACACTGGTGGCCTGCACGCTGGCGTCCCAGAGAATCTCGGTAGTGACGGCATCCATCAGGATGGTGTGGGCCGAGACATCGGCAAAGACCAGTACGGGCCGCCCGTCGGCCAGTGTGTGGTAACCGATCGTGGTGCGCAGCGGAATGTCATGCTGGTACACCCATTTCACGCACGGCGCCTCAGCGCCGATGTCCAGGGCAAACAACTGGCCGGAATCGACAATGGGGTAATACATGGTGTTGCCGACGACGGCGGGCTGCGAGCGCATATTGGCGGTACCCGGAAATGCCATCGACCAGGCGAGTTCCAGATTGCCCATGTCACGCGTGGTCAATCCGACCTGCTCAGTAGTCAGGTGGCGCCGGTTCCTGCGATCGAAGCCCTGGGTCCAGATGGTGGCGGCCCCGGTATCCAAATCCATGCGATCGGCCGGGCATTGCATGCCGGTGATCCAGCTGTTGTCTGTCTCCGCGGCAGCCGACAGGAAAGCAACCACGCTGTCGATGCCCGCCTCACCCAAAGGCTCGGCCTGCACTTTCATTTTCCCATGCGTAAGAGCATACCTGACGGCTCTTGCCCCCATGCGCTTGAGTGTCTCCAGGGGTGGCGAACGCGTTGCTTCGGGCATGTTGTGGCAGGCGGCACAGGTTTCATTGTAGAGCGCCTCGCCATCGACGTTGGCCGCGGCACGAATGACGGTGTCCTGGGCAAATGCCAGGTCAGCGGCCAGGCAAAGGGCCGGAATCAGGATGATACGAAGGTGGGTATGGCGCATGCAGGAATTTCCCCGGTATTCTGTATTGCACAAAGTATAAGGAGCCTTCGGCCTCCGCACCAGCCCGATCAGAGCATTTGCAGCAGGAAGCAGCCGAGGTTGACGGCCAGTGTCACGACGATGTACCCGGTTTCCACTTTTTGCTTCCGGGCATGGTCCTCCGTACTGTTGGTCAGGTCCAGTACAGCCCGGCGCACCAGGAAGGAGTACAGGGTGAAGTACAGGAACGGAGTGACGTGCACTGGCAGCGGATAATCGCCGATATCACGGCCGAACCAGGTCAGTATCCAGCCGATCTGGGCATAGAGGCCAAGCAGACCGAACAGCGCGTTGAGAAACATCCATTTGACCTCGTCCACACCGAACATGGCGAGGTAAAAAATGGTGTAAACGAGAATGGCGATGCCGCCATGGGCATAAAGAAAACTGATTTCGGGGCGGTCATCGGCATAGGCCATCAGGAACCCGGAAGCGCCGAAAATGCCCATGTGAAACAGGAAAAAGGGATACACGTAGGTCCAGGGTATCTCATCCCCGGCCTTGTATTGTTTATTGCCGATGGCAAGTGAACCGTGAATCTTCACGCTGCTGGCTACCGTGGCGATACTGGTGTTCGCCACAGTATACACGGGGCGTAGTGGATTACCGCAAGCTGCCGAGCTGGGCAGTATTCATGCCGGCAGGCCCGCGTGCGGCCAGGTAAGACCTGAACCCGGGATGGGTAGCTGTGAGTATTTCCAGGGCCGCCTGGCGCTCTGCCAGTGTGTACTGCGAACGACCGTCAAAATCGATGCGACCCGACAGGTAGGCATCCATCTGATCGTAGACATAGTCCATCACGTAAACGGGCAAGGAGTTGAAATCGGTCGTGTAAACCAGGTAGCTGAGTGGATAGCGCATCAGGCGGTTACGCAGGTCGAATTCCCGCAACGAACGCCCTTCTCCATCCACCGGTCCACGTGCCATGAACTGTTCGACATAGTCGGGATTCCCTGAAATCGATGACTGGTAATCAACAGCATCGATGAACACCAGCTGTTGGACGAGTCTGTCGAGCATGCGAGTCAGTGCGCGCTGGGCCGGTTCAGACAACTCCGCCCAGGACTGCGCTTCCAGTTCATGCAGCATTTCACGACGCTTGAGTACGGCGGGCGCCTTGAACTTGATATAGGTAATCTGGTTTTGCACGGTCACCTGGTGCTCCAGCACCAGCAGCGCGACGATATCACTGGTGTTTTCCGGGTACGGGGAAGGATCCATGAATTTGCTGCCCGCCATGGTTTCCAGATTCCAGATGCGGAAGTCGTCGAGGTTGTCCAGGTCGTCCGGAGTGGCCAGCAGGATGTTGCCCAGGTGCGCCTGCAGCCCGTGACGCCCGGTGACATACCACCCGCCCCACCGATCAACCAGCGGGGTCGTGTCGGTGACGTTGCCGATGCCGGAATAATTCTTCAGAGGCACATTGCGGCTGCTGTAGACGGAGGACAGCGCCATGAGCATCGGGACGCCGCCGCCCATTGTGCCCTGGGTGTCATGGCATACAAGGCAGGTCTGGTCGGCCCGTTCGAACAATTTGGTGTCCTGCGGAACGTTGTCGAAAGTGTAAAACACCAGCCCCTTGTCATCGTCTATGGTGGTAACTTCGACGATGCTACTGTTCTGGACGAAACCGATGAAAGTGGTGTCGTTGAAAAATATTGCCCGCGGTCGTTCCGGCGAGATCAGTTTGTGCTGCAGGCTGGTCGGTGAAAACACCATCATCTGCGAGGTGGTGTCGATATCGAGGGCAGCCAGCAGTGAATCGAGATAGCCTCTTTCCCCTGGCTTGTAGTCCAGCGTTGTTTCACCTGATGCGACAGCGTCATGCAGCCTCGCTATGGGGTTCTTCGTGGCGGGCGATGCATAGTCGATCATGCTGTATTCGTCGCTGTTGGAAAATTGGCCCGCAACGGGCCCGGGCAACAGGGTCAGCGCTGCCAGGAGGCCTGACGTGAATACAAAGAATGTCTGTCTTGTCATCATTGACGGTTTTGTCCCAAATAATGTATTTAATTTACATTATTAGTTTGGGGAAAATTATGCAAATTATATGGAAAATATTCGCAATCGATTTGATCCGGAACAAATGCAGGCGGACAGCGCTGTATCGCCTATCAGGGGGCGCATCAATTCCCGGTTTTAAGCTGATCCAGGCCGTCGAGAGTACGCGTGGGAAAGGCAATGTCGGCATCGTGGCTGTGGATGATATCGATGATTTTGAGCAGGACATCCTGTTTGACTTCATGGTATTTCACCCACTCGGTTGTTTTCGTGAAGGTATAGATGAAGAAATCGAGGCTGGAAGGCGCCAGTGCGTTGAAGTTGACGATCAGGGTCTTTTCGGTATCTATCTCCGGGTGATGCTTCAGCATGTCCTTCACGGCTGCAACGATTGGTCGAATTTTGGCAGCATCGCAGTAGCGCAGGCCAAAAGTCTCGTTGATGCGACGATTGGTCATTCGTGACGGGTTTTCCAGGATGATGGTATTGAACATGGAGTTCGGTATGTATAGCGGTCGTTTGTCGAAGGTGCGGATTTTCGTCAGCCGCCAGCCGATATCCTCCACCGTGCCTTCGATGTCGCGGTCAGGAGAACGCACCCAGTCACCGATGGAAAATGGCCTGTCCAGGTAAATCATCAGGCTGCCGAAGAAATTCGACAGCAGATCCTTGGCGGCAAAACCGACGGCGATCCCGCCGATACCACCGAACGCGAGCACGCCACTTACACTGATGCCGAGCGTCTGCAGGATGACCAGGGCGCCGGTGATCATTACCGAAATGCGCAGCAGGCGGCCGATCACCTTGACGGTAACTTCGTCCGCATCGACTTCATTCAGCTCACGCCTGGCGATGATGCTCTCTTCCACGTTGCGGATGAGCTTCACCAGGAACATCATGAGCAGCAGGATGATCGCGATATGCCGCGCCAGTGTGGTGTACTGGAACAGCTCGTTATTGGAGACTTGTTCGACGATCTCCGCGGCTATGGACAGGCCAATTACCCAGACGAACAGCAGTAGCGGCCGTTTGCTGGCCTCGACCAGGGCGTCATCCCAGGCATTCCTGGAATCCTTCGCCTTGCCCATGAGGCGGCGCAGGACCAGTCTCAGAATGAAATTGAGGGATACGGTAGCGGCTACCACACCGAATACATGCAGTATCCAGTTGTTGACTTCTATCCAGGTGAACAATGCATCCATGGGCAGGTGCCGGGCTCAGGTAATTCAGGCTGACTTGGCGCTTGCGGTTTCCTTGCCGTCTTCCACCCAGCGGCCCTTGCGGTAGAACGCCTTCCAGCCCGTAGGCTTCTTGTCGACCTCGCTCTGCACGTACTGCTCCTTGTTCTTGCGGCTGAATTTCACCACGGTCTTGTTGCCGTCGGGGTCTTCTGTCGGCGCTTTCATGAGGAAGGCATACTTGGGATCTATCTCGTCCTTGTGCGGCAGCAATTCTTCCACGAATGGAGCACGGGTTTCACGGTTCTTGGGGAATTGGCTGGCGGCCAGGAAGAGGCCTGCGGCACCATCGCGCAATACATAGGTGTCATCCACTTTTTCGCACTGGAGTTCTGGCATTGGCACGGGGTCCATCTTGGGCGGCGCCGCCTCGCCGTTGCGCAACAACTTGCGCGTGTTCTTGCAGTCGGCGGCAGTGCAGCCGAAGTATTTGCCGAAACGGCCGTTCTTGAGCTGCATTTCGGCACCGCACTTGTCGCATTCCAGTATCGGGCCGTCATAGCCTTTCAGTTTGAACTTGCCCTCTTCCACCTCGAAGCCCGAACAGCCGGGATTGTTGCCGCATACATGCAGCTTGCGATTTTCATCGATGAGGTAGGAGTCCATGGCGGTATCGCAGATTTTGCAGCGGTGCTTGTGCAGCAGCAGACGAGACTCGGCTTCGTCATCCGCATCCACGCTGATCGCCTCGTCGCCGGGCGTCAGGTTCATGGTGGTCTTGCAGCGTTCTTTCGGCGGCAGGTTGTATCCGGAACAGCCGAGGAAGACGCCGGTGGAACCGGTGCGTATCTGCATGTTCCGTGCACAGGTCGGGCACTTGATGTCCGTTTCCGTGGGATTGTTTTCACGCATGCCGTTTTCGTCGGACTGCGCTGCTTCCAACTGCTTGGTGAACTCTGAATAGAAGTTGTTGAGAACTTCCAGCCATTCCTTGTTGCCCTGCGCTATATCGTCAAGGTTGTCTTCCATGCGTGCGGTGAATTCATAATCCATCAGGTCGGCGAAATTCTCGACCAGCCGGTCGGTGACGATGTCGCCCATCTTCTGCGCGTAGAAGCGGCGATTCTCCAGCTTCACGTAACCGCGGTCCTGGATCGTGGAGATAATCGATGCATAGGTAGAAGGACGGCCTATATCGCGCTTTTCCAGTTCCTTCACCAGACTCGCTTCCGTGTAACGGGGAGGCGGCTTGGTGAAATGCTGCATGGGGTCGAGGTTTATCAGGGCAAGGGTATCCCCCACCTTCATGTCCGGCAGTTCCACGTCGCCGTCCTTGTTGGCCGGCAGCACGCGGGTATAGCCGTCGAATTCCATGATGCGGCCCTTGATGCGCAGTTCATAATCCGCGGCGTTGACCTTCACGGTTGAGCTTTTGTAGCGGGCCGGGGTCATCTGGCACGCCAGAAACTGCTGCCAGATCAGGTTGTAAAGGCGCACCGCATCGCGATCGAGGCCGTCGAGGCGCGATGAATTCTCGCGGACCTCCACGTCCGAAGGCCGGATGGCTTCGTGGGCTTCCTGGGCGCCTTCCCGGCTGGAATAGCGGTTCGGAGAATCGGGCAGGTACCTGTCACCAAAATTTGTCTTGATGAAATCCCGCGCCATGGCAAGGGCATCGTTGCTGAGCGCGGTGGAGTCGGTACGCATGTAGGTGATGAAGCCGGCTTCATACAGGCGCTGTGCCATGGTCATGGTTTTTTTGACGCTGAAGCCGAGGCGCGTGGAGGCGGCCTGCTGCAGGGTCGAGGTAATAAAAGGGGCACGCGGTTTCGAGGACGTGGGTTTGTCCTCGCGATCGGCAACCACGTAGGCCGCCGGCTCGAGTTCTGCCATGGCCGCCCGCGTATCGGCTTCGTTCTTGGGCTTGAATTCGCTGTTCCGGTGCCTGGCCACCTCGAACCGCAGCGGCTCGACGTCGTCCTTGCCCTGCATTTTACCGGTGAGCAGGTTGGCATAAAGCTCCCAGTATTCCTCGGGCACGAAAGCACGAATTTCCTGCTCCCTTTCCACGAGCAGACGTACGGCCACAGACTGCACCCTGCCTGCGGACAGCCCCCTTGCCACTTTGGCCCAGAGCAGCGGGGACACCATGAAGCCTACGACGCGATCGAGAAAGCGGCGCGCCTGCTGTGCCTGGACATGCTTCATATCCACTTCCCCGGGGTGGGAAAAGGCCTCGGTGATAGCCTTCTTGGTGATCTCGTTGAAGACCACACGTTTGTAGCGGGAATCATCGCCGCCGATGGCCTCGCGCAGGTGCCAGGCGATGGCTTCTCCCTCGCGGTCAAGGTCGGTAGCCAGGTATATGGCATCGGCATTCTTGGCGAACTTTTTCAGCTCATTAACGACCTTTTCCTTACCGGGCAGAATCTTGTAATTGGCTTTCCAGCCATGTTCGGGGTCAATGCCCATGCGGGCGATCAGTTGTTCCCTGGCCTTTTTCGCCTTGTGTATGCGTTTC
This sequence comes from uncultured Enterobacteriaceae bacterium, assembly GCA_964629325.1. GTDB lineage: Bacteria > Pseudomonadota > Gammaproteobacteria > Pseudomonadales > Pseudohongiellaceae > Eutrophocola. The sequence goes on along the minus strand of CAZVSC010000001.1, from coordinate 81,299 downwards.
TGCTCGGGATCCATTTTGCGGGTTTCCGCAGCAGCCTTGGCGCGCGCCTTTGCATCCACTGTGCCGTTGGAGCCACTGGTGGGCAGGTCGCGTATATGACCCACGGAAGACTTCACGATGAAGTCATTGCCGAGATATTTGTTAATAGTCTTGGCCTTGGCGGGCGACTCAACAATAACCAGTGATTTGCTCATGAAGCCTTTAGTATCGAGTGTGTCTTGCGTGATGTGTTAAAAAATATTCTTGCGTGTCAATGCAAAAACAGGCGACATAATTAATGACAAGTCCTGCCGGGGTCAAGGGCCGTCAATTAAATATTTGTCGATTCTGCAGTCCTGTACACTTTTTCAGTACGAAATACGCTGTATTTACCGGGGTTTTTTACACATCATCACCAACGATGAGAATAATTTCCCGTGTGACCGCCAAAAAAGGCCGGCATTAAAGCAGAGGAATCCGGAAAAAGGAAGAGGTAGCTAATGGCGCAACTCACAAACTGCATGCACAGGCATGGTTCATCCTGGCGATCCGACGAAATGAAATTACGGGGCCTGCACGATGAAAATCGTAGATTAATCAGGAGGCTCGGACTGTGTTGCCGTGACTTTTGGCCCGGAGCCGGGAGCGGTTCAGACTTCCACGGTCCAGCCGTAGGTGTCCGCCTTCTCACCGCTCTGAACCTGGCGCAGCAGGTCATACAACTGCTGCATGACCGGCCCGACCTTCTCGCCATTGCCGTAGAAACTGTGCCAGGCATCATCGAACCAGATCTTGCCGACCGGTGACAATACTGCAGCAGTACCACAAGCCGCCACCTCGGCGAAGCTGTTGATTTCAGCACGCAGGTCTATGGGGCGTTCTTCAGTGGCCAGCCCCAGATCCTTGGCCGCGATATCCATGATCGAGCGCCGCGTGATGCTGGGCAGAATCGCAGCCGATTGCGGGGTGATCAGGGTATTGTTGTTCGTGTATATGACAATGTTCGCCGATCCTGCTTCTTCTATATACCGCCTGTGTGCGGCATCCAGGTACAGCGCCTCATTGGCACCCATCTCCTGGGCCTTGCGGGTGGCATACAGGCCGCCGGGATAGTTGGCCCCGGCCTTGACGTCGCCGGTGCCATGGGGCGCCGCACGGTCGAAATCCGACACCGCCAGCTTGATGACAGACAGCCCCCCGCTCTTGTAATAGGGTCCTACCGGGGAAACCATTACCCGGAATTCGTATTCCTTGGCCGGGCGCAGGCCCATATTCTCACCGATCCCGATGAGCAGCGGCCGGATATACAGGGAAGCGCCGCTGCCGTAAGGCGGCACCCAGGCCGCATTGGCCCTGACGGCTTCTTTTACACCACGCAGGAACAGCTCTTCCGGTACGACCGGCATGGACAGGCGCTCAGCAGTATTGCGCATACGCTCGAAATTAAGCCCCGGGCGAAACAACAGGATGCGGCCGTCTTCTGCAGTCTGCGCTTTCATGCCTTCGAAGCACTGCTGGGCATAATGCAGCGCCGGAGAGCCTTCATGGATGTGCATGATCTCGTCCGTGGTCAGCTCACCCACAGACCATTCACCCTTGCGCCAGCGGGCGACAAAACGGTAGTCGGTCCGGGTATATTCAAAACCCAGGCTCTTCCAGTCGATGGGCTTTTTCTCTTGCGCGTTCATAACCAAGATTCAGGCGTCCGAAATTCAAAAGGTCGCTATTATAGCGGCGAAATCATGTTTTCTCTCAAGTTTTTACAGGAACAGGGAACAAGGAGCAAGGCGCCCAGGTGCCGCACGCTACCTTGTTCCTTGCGCGTTGTCCCTTGAGGTACCATACCGACGAATGTATCGCAGTACTCCACCACGCCCATGAGATCAAAAAATCCATATCCGCTGGTCGACATCGGTGCCAATCTCAGCCATGAAAGTTTCAGCCACGACCTGGATCAGGTCCTGGACGAAGCCCGGGCGGTCGGCATCGAGCAGATTTTCGTCACCGGCACCTCCGTTCCTGCAAGCAGCGCCGCCGCCAGCCTGGCTGGCCAGTACCCGGGTTTTCTTTACTGCACCGCGGGCATCCACCCCCATGATGCGGCCCACGAGAATCCCTCAGCCATCGCCGACCTCGAGGCGCTGGCCGGCAATTCCTGCGTCCGGGCCGTGGGTGAGACGGGGCTGGATTATTTTCGGGATTTCTCCCCTCGCGACCGGCAGCGGGAGGCATTCGCCGCCCAGATGGCCCTGGCAGCGAAACTCGACATGCCGGTGTTCCTGCACCAGCGCGACGGTCATGCCGATTTTCTGGAAATCCTCAGTGAATACCGCAATGCCCTGCCCCGCGGTGTCGTGCATTGCTTCACCGGCACGGAAGCAGAACTGCGCGATTACCTGGAACTCGACATGCATATCGGCATTACCGGCTGGATCTGCGATGAACGGCGCGGTCACCACCTGCACGACATTGTCGGCCTGATCCCTGCAGACAAGCTCATGCTTGAAACCGACTCTCCCTACCTGATGCCGCGCACCATCCGGCCCAAACCCAAAACCCGTCGAAATGAACCAGCCAATCTGGTCCACGTGCTGGCTGCCGTTGCCGAGTGCCTCGGCAAATCGGAAAAAAGCCTTGCCGAACAGACAACCCGGACGGCCAGGGATTTTTTCGCCATATAATCTTTGCTATATTCCGCGGGATATGAAAAAACGGGACTTTCTGGCAGCAGTCATCGCAGGTGGGGGCATTTCCTTCCTCAGCTCCCGGCTGTATGACCAGTACAAGAACAACCGCCTGTCCTTCAGCGACATGCCGGGTCTCCACGAACCGCTCCCTATCGGTCCCGACACCGCCATTTCCCATGAAACCCGGCAACTGGCTTCTGAAGCCCTGCCCACGGCGGAGGAAGGCATCATGGTCGTGGCGCCGGAAAATGACCTGCAGGAAGGATTCAAGCATACCGAGCGCCGGGTCGACGTAGTCGAGATCGACAGCCTTGAGGACACAGACGTCAATATTTACCTGGAAAAGATCCGCAATTTCGGTGGCGACTTTCCGGGCGATATCTACCTGAGCGAAATCAACCAGCTGCTGTTGTCACCGACCATCGAGCGCCTGGAGCGGGTGCAGCGCTTCATCGGCCATGGCAATTTCAACCTCATTGGCTTCGACGAGATGCTCTATTTCGCACGCAACTACGAGGAAATAGGCGATTTCGATCCGGCCGAGATCGCGTTCATGGAGGAAATCTTCTTCAACGATGCCACCCAGTACGGCTTCTTTGGTGAAAAGGTCACACCTGAGCTGACTCACCGCATCCTGCAGAGTGAAGTGGAAAAGATCGGTGGCAGCGGGCATTTCCTCCTCAAGGGCGATTCCCTGAATCAGTACAAGCAGATTCACCGTGATGTCGGCAACAACCTGCTGCTGACCTCGGGCATCCGCAATGTGGTCAAGCAGATGCACCTCTACCTGTCCAAGACGCGCCAGTCCAACGGCAATCTTTCCAAAGCGTCACGCTCGCTGGCGCCGCCGGGATATTCTTTTCATGGCATCGGTGACTTTGACGTCGGCAAGATCGGCCTGGGCGAAGCCAACTTCACCATAGATTTTTCCAACACGGAAGAATTCAAGCGCCTGATCAGGCTCGGCTATGTCGATATCCGCTATACCGATACCAACCGCTACGGCGTACGTTACGAGCCCTGGCATATCAAGATCATCTAGCCCCCCTTACTCCCGACAAAGCCGAGAAACGCATCCTCGGTAAATGGCCAGCCCAGCTCCGCTTCCCCGTCCGCAAACCGGATTACCGGTATCCGGATCCCGTACCTGTCCACCAGGGCATCCGACATACTGATGTCCACTTCCTCCAGGACAATGCCCAGCCGCTCAAGGTGGCTCGCCATCAAGGCATGGGCTGTTTCACAGAGGTGACAGGCCGGCGTCGAGTACAGAATCAGTGTGGAATACGGGGCTGGCATGGGTGACAGAGTCCTTCCTGGGGGTTTCGGGGCCTGGCGGGTGGTTATTTTCCCACACTATTAGTCACCTTGGGGCTCCACAAGTAACATTTTCAATGCATTGGGATTCACTATAGAATCGGTTTTTTGGTCGAGCCGGCATCCTTGGGGGATGCATTTCCGGCGCCGTTCAGGCGCAGCCGCCGGCCCGCAGCAGTAGCCTGGAAGCAAGAGCAAGAGAGTCCATTACATGACCCAAATCGAAGTAATCACTGCACTGAAAAACTGGATGTCACAGCACATCATCGGGCAGGAAAAACTGATCGACCGCCTGCTGATCGCATTGCTGGCCGATGGCCACCTGCTGGTGGAAGGTGCGCCGGGACTGGCAAAGACCAAGGCCATCAAGAACCTCTCCGAAGCCATCGAAGGCGACTTCCACCGTATCCAGTTCACCCCGGACCTGCTGCCAAGCGATATCACCGGTACCGAGGTCTATCATGTGGAGGATGGCAGCTTCCGCTTCCAGCAAGGCCCGATTTTCCACAACCTGGTCCTCGCCGACGAGATCAACCGCGCCCCCGCCAAAGTGCAGTCAGCCCTGCTCGAGGCCATGGCGGAACATCAGGTGAGTGTCGGACGCGAAACCTTCGAACTGCCGAAACTGTTCCTGGTCATGGCCACACAGAACCCCATCGAGCAGGAAGGCACCTACCCGCTGCCCGAGGCCCAGCTCGATCGTTTCCTCATGCACGTGACAGTGGATTACCCGGATACCGACTCCGAGCGGCAAATCCTGCACCTGGTCAGGGATGAAGCCCGCAATATCGGCATCACCCCGCCGTCAATAGTCGCCCAGGCCAACCTGTTCGAGGCGCGCCAGGAGGTGCTTAACATGCACATGGCCGATACCGTTGAGGAATACATCCTGCAACTGGTCATGGCAACGCGCAACCCGGCGCCCTACAGCGAGGAACTGGACAAGTGGATCGACTTCGGCGCCAGCCCCCGCGGCACCATTTCACTCGACCTGTGCTCGCGCGCCCATGCCTGGCTGAAGGGCAAGGAATTCGTAAGCCCCGAAGACATCCATGAAGTATTCCATGATGTCCTGCGCCACCGCGTGCTGCTCAGCTTCGAAGCGGAAGCGGCCGGCGTCGATGCCGACCAGGTCCTTACCCGTATCCTGGAACTGGTGCCTGCAGCCTGACCAAGGAATTCCCTTGTCCCATAAACGCCAGTTAAACGTTCGCCAGGACCAGTACCGAAGCCGGGGTGCCTTTATCACCCTCGAACAACTGTTCGACCAACGGCACGTGGCGAAGTCCCTCGAACTGGATTACCAGTCGCGCAGCCGCCTTGGCATGTCCGGATCGCATATATCCAAGCACAAGGGGCGTGGCGTCGACTTCGAGGAATTCCGTGCCTACCAGCCTGGTGATGATATCCGCCAGATCGACTGGCGGGTGACAGCCAGGACCGGTCGCCCGTTTACCAAGGTATTTCGCGAGGAACGTGAGCGGCCCGTGATCATAGGCTGCGACCAGAGCCATAACATGTTTTTCGGCAGCCAGGTGGCCTTCAAGTCAGTGGTTGCCGCGGAAGCCGCGGCCATCATCTGCTGGACCACGGTGGACAACGGCGACCGGGTTGGTGGCGTGGTCTTCAGCGACAGTGCACAGGAGCTCATCAAGCCCCGGCGCAGCAAGCGGTCCGCCCTGCGCTTTCTGGATATCCTGGCCCGCTACAACCAGGAGCTCGTCCAGCACCATACCGAACAGACGGCAACCGGAACCAACTACTTGCTGCAGGCACTGGAACAGATGTACCGGATCACCCGTCCCGGGTCCAATGTGTACATGATCAGCGATTTCCAGACCTTCGACGACCGTTGCAGACAGTACCTGCACCAGTTGGCGATCCACAACAGCGTTACCTGCATCTTTATATATGACGCGCTGGAGGAAAACCTGCCGGTTCCCGGTGTCTACAGTATTACGGACGGGCATCACCGCAGCACGATCAATACCTACAAGAAATCGGTGCGCTCGCTGTATCACGAACAGTTCACCGACCGCCAGGCCATGCTGCTCAACGAATTCAACAAGATGAAGGTCCCACTGATACCCCTGCGCACCGACCAGGTGGTACTGGACCAGCTGGAAACATGGAAGCAGAAGACCCCTTAAGCCAACTCCGGGACATACACCTGCCTGATCCGGTGTCTTTCTGGCCTCCCGCTCCCGGCTGGTGGATTCTGCTGCTATGCCTGTTGATCGGCCTGGCGTTTCTTTGCCGGCATACCCTCGCGGCCATGATACGGCGCCGCCGCCTGGAAAGCGTACTGCGCGAACTGGATCAGGCCTATACCGTGTTTACCGAACAGTCGGCATTCGACAAGACCCGCAACCAGGCCGGGCTCGCGTTTCTCGCCGCCGTCAACACCCTCCTGAAACGGGTGGCCCAGGTCATGTATCCGGACAGCAATTGCTCGAGCCTGACCGGCCGGGACTGGCTGCATTTCCTCGATGCGTGCGACCAGGGCAGCGCCTTCAGCCAGGGTCCGGGTGCGGTACTCGCGGATGGTGCCTACCGCCCCGTATTCGATGCCGACGGCGATGCGCTCTACCAGGCCGCCAGGAACTGGGTGGCGAATCGCTACACAACATCCGCGCAGCGACCGCCGGCAGCAGGAGTCGCGGCATGATCCAGTTCCTCTGGCCCTGGGTCTTCGTCCTGCTGCCCCTCCCCTGGCTTTGCCATGGCCTCTTGCCACGTGCCGCTAACCGTGACGCTTCGCTTTTCGTGCCCTTCTTCAAGTCCATGTCGCGAATCGAATCTGTCGCGCCGAAGGTAGGCGCGCGTAATCGTCTGATCGCCGTGCTCGCCATCTTCGCCTGGCTTTTGCTGGTGCTTGCTGCCAGCAGGCCGCAATGGGTCGGTGATCCGGTCCAACTGCCGACCACGGGCCGTGACCTCATGCTTGCCGTCGACATTTCCGGCTCCATGGAAGCCCAGGATATCCAGTTGAATGGCCAGAATGCCACGCGCCTGCAGGTGGTGAAGTCCGTCGTGGGCGACTTCGTGGAAAGACGCACCGGCGACCGTCTCGGGCTCATCCTGTTTGCTGCCCGGGCCTACACCCAGGCACCGCTGACCTTTGACCGCGACACAGTGCAGACACTGCTTGTGGAAGCCGAGATCGGCATCATCGAGGAAAACGCCACGGCCATCGGTGACGCTATCGGGCTGGGCGTCAAGCATCTGCGTGAGCGCCCAGAAGCCAGTCGCATACTCATCCTGCTCACGGACGGTGTAAATAATGCCGGGGAAGTGACTCCCGTGCAGGCAGGCGATCTGGCCATGCGCGAGCGCATCAAGATCTACACCATCGGTATCGGGGCCGACGCCTCCACCACCAATTCCCTGTTTGGCCCGCGCACCATCAATCCGTCGGCCGATCTCGACGAGGACACCCTGACCCGAATCGCCGTCAATACAGGCGGCCGTTATTTCCGCGCCCGTGACCGCGCGGAGCTCGAGGAGATTTACGAAATCCTCGACCAGCTTGAGCCTGTCGAGCAGGAGGCTGAAACATTTCGCCCCACATCGGCCCTGTTCTTCTACCCGTTGGGTGTGGCCATGGCTCTTAGTTTCCTCATTGCCCTATTGCGCATTCCCTGGGGCATCCTGTTCAGCATCCGTCGTGAACCCAGGAGCGTATTGCCTGCCGACGCAAACCTGGCGGAGGTGGAAGCCTGATGCCGCTGCTGCCCGCCGAATTCATGGACAACTTCCACTTCCTGCGCCCTGTATTCCTGTATGGACTGATACCGGCCTTCCTGCTCGTCTGCCTGGTGCTTTTTATACAAAGTAACCGCAGCACCTGGACGCGTGCCATCGATCCAGTCCTGCTGCCATTCCTGCTCGATAAGGATTCCTCCCCGAAAGCCACCTATCCTGTATTCGGTTTGCTGCTCCTGTGGAGCCTCGGGCTGGTGGCATTGGCAGGACCGGTATGGCAGCAGATTCCGGTTCCGGTCCAGGAACGCGAGGATGCCCTGGTCATCGTGGCGGATATGTCACTGTCCATGTATGCCAATGACGTCGCACCTAACCGGGCCGTGCGCACACAACGCAAGATCATCGACGTCCTCAACAGCCGGCGCGAGGAAGGCCAGACCGCCCTGGTGGTTTACGCGGGTGATGCACATGCCGTAACCCCGCTCACCGATGACGTGGAAACCATCAATAACCTGGTGCCGTCACTGCAACCGAACATCATGCCCATCGAGGGCAGCAGACCGGCGACCGGCATCGAACTGGCGATCAGCCTGCTGGATAACGCCAGCCTTCCGCAGGCGCAGATCCTGCTGATAACTGATGGCATCAACAACGATGATATCGGCTCCATTCGCAACCTGCTCAACGGTACCGCGCATACCCTGTCCGTCCTTGGTGTCGGCACCGAGGATGGCGCACCCATTCCCATGGCGGAAGGCGGATTCCTGCGCGACAGCGCCAACGCTATTGTCATACCACGCCTCGAGCGCGGCCTGTTGCAGGAACTGGCAACGACCACCGGCGGTCGCTATGCCGATGCCCTGCTCACCGATGAGGATATCGAGTACCTGCTCGACCAGAGCATCTTCGATGAAAACGAAAACCTGGTGGACGTGGAACGTGAATTCGACATCTGGTACGAAACCGGGCCCTGGCTCCTGCTGCTGGCGCTGCCCCTGGCGGCGCTGGCATTCCGCCGCGGCTGGGTTCTCGGGCTTGCCTTCGCCTTCCTGTTCGCCCCGGATCGTGATGCGTATGCCTGGGAATTGAGGGACCTGTGGGTCAGCAAGGACAAGCAGGGTGTTGAGGCATTCACCGGGGAGGAGTATGCGGAAGCGGCCACCCTGTTCCGGGATGACGCCTGGCGTGCATCCGCCAACTACAAAGCCGGCAATTTTGAAAACGCCCTGGCCGATCTGTCCCTTCTGGAAGATGTCGAGTCCCTTTATAATCGCGGCAACGCGCTGGCCCGGCTGAACCGCTACCCGGAAGCCATTGCCGCCTACGACCAGGTCCTGGCGCTGGCTCCGGATCACGAAGATGCCGCGTATAACAAGGAATTGCTCGAAAACATCATGGAGGAGCAGGAACAGCAGCAACAGCAGCAGCAACAGCAGGACGGCGAGAATCAGGACCAGCAGCAACAGGAAGGCGAGCAGCAGCAAGATCAGCAGCAGGAACAGCAAAACCAGGACCAGCAGGATCAGTCCGAACAGGACCAGCAGCAACAGGAAGACCAGCAGAACCAGGACCAGCAGCAGTCCGAGCAGGAAAGCGAATCCGAGCCCCAGGAGCAGGAAATGCCTGAGCCACAGGAAGGCGAGGAACCCGACTCGGAGGAAGAACAGGCCATGCAGCAGTGGCTGCGCAGGATTCCGGATGACCCGGGTGAATTGTTGAGGCGCAAGTTCCAGTACCAGGCTGCACGCAGGCGCTTCGAGGAAATACAGAATCCGAACCTGGCGGAACAGGAAGGAAACCAACAACGATGGTAAAACGCCTACTGACAACCCTGGGCCTTGCTCTGGGACTACTGTGCCTGCCACTGGTGGCACAGAACGACATCCAGAACCTGAGTGCCTTCGTGGACCGCAACGAGGTCACGCTGAATGAAATCATCACGCTGACCATTCGTGTCGACAACAGTCTGGGCAATTCCAGGCCCTCCCTGTCGGGTCTCAATCGGGACTTCGAGCAGATCGGCAATGTCAGCACACGCAGTTCATATACGAATATCAACGGTACCGTGCAGTCCTTCGTCGACTACATCGTCCGCTTGCGGCCACTGTCCACCGGCGCCCTGACCATCCCGGCCTTCCGCATTAACAACGAGGCTACCGCCCCCATTCGCATAAACGTGGGTGAGCCCGACCAGGTGAGCAATGCCGGCGATTCGGAAATCTTCATCGAGTCGAGCGTCAGCAAGGAGCAAATCTATGTTCAGGAACAGCTGCTCTATACCATCAAGTTGTATTATTCGATCAGTTTTGACCAGGGCGCACAGCTGACCTCACCACAGGTCGCCGATGCCGTTGTGCAGCAGCTGGGCAGCGATGAGACCTATTCCGAAATCGCCAGTGGTATTCGCTTCAATGTCACTGAGCGCAAGTTCGTCATCTTCCCGCAGAGCAGCGGCGAACTCACTATTCCGCCGGTTTATTTTACTGCCACCGTAGGGCGCCGCGGGGGGCTCACCCGCTTCTTCAATAACCGTACCAGCGTGCGGGAAATCAACCTGGCCAGCGATACCCATGCCATCGACGTTCTGGGCAAGCCGGCAAATTTCCCCGGCCAGACCTGGCTGCCCGCTGCCGATCTCAGCATTGAGGAAAGCTGGAGCGGTCCGGTTGAAAGCCTGGCTATCGGCGATTCGGTGACTCGCAATATCCGGCTCACAGCAACCGGCCTGAGCAGCTCGCTCCTGCCCGGCATAACCTACGAGGACATGAGCGGCCTGAAATTCTATCCCGACCAGCCAGTGCGCGAGGATTCCGCTGATGATCTCGGGGTCACCGGCTCCCGTACCGAGGGTACCGCTATCGTGCCATCGGAAGCCGGTGAATTTGTGATACCCGAAGTGGTCGTGCCCTGGTGGAACACGACCACCGATACACTGGAACGTGCCGTGATTCCCGCCCGCACTCTGAGTGTGATACCGGGATCCGCACCGGCACAGCCCCCGGCACCGGATATCAGCCCCAATCGCAATATCCAGACCGGCAGCAGCGGCGCGCTCTCCCCATCCACGCAAACCTCGGGGCTCTACCTGTTCTGGATTACCGCGACCGCCGTGTTCGCCGTTGCCTGGCTCTTTTCCACCACCATGTGGATGCGCAACCGCCGCCTGCTGGCCTTCATGACCACGGCCACACCCGCCATGATGCCGCGCAAGACCGAAACCACCCGCACTGCCCCCACCCCGAATGCGGACAGCGCCCTGAAAGTACTGCGTACGGCAATGTCCAGGGGCAGCGCCGCCGAGATCAAGCGGTGCCTCATCGCCTGGGGCAAGGCGCTCTACCAGGACAATACATTGCTGACCCTGGGTCAACTGTTACAAAACAGCGGTGACGCCGAACTGGCAGCCCTGCTGGCAGAACTGGAAAAATCCCTATACAGTATCGAAGCAGCAGACGGGCTCGACCGCAGCCGATTGGAACAGGCTGTAACCCGGGTTCACCGCCTGGGGCGCAGCAGCCGGAATTCGAGCAAGGAATACAGTCTCCCTCCCCTCTACAAAAACTGAACGAAAACATTCTATAAAAACTGAACGAAAGTATTTGGATACCGGCGCCGCGCCGGCAGTACAGGCACACGGGTGAAACATGGATACCTCCGACTACATGTCAGACTTCCTCAGTGGGCTGCAGCGCCGCAATCCCGGCGAGACTGAATTCCACCAGGCTGTCGAGGAAGTTGCGACCGACATCATTCCCTTCATCGAGAGCAATCCAAAATACAAGGATGCCCTGATCCTTGAACGCCTGGCGGAACCTGACCGTGTCATCAGTTTCCGCGTATGCTGGGTGGACGATGAGGGCAACATTCGCGCCAACCGCGGCCACCGCGTGCAAAACAACAATGCAATCGGTCCTTACAAGGGCGGCATCCGCTTCCACTCCAATGTCACGGTCAGCATCCTGAAGTTCCTCGCCTTCGAGCAGACCTTCAAGAACTCACTCACCGGCCTGCCGATGGGTGGCGCCAAGGGCGGTTCTGATTTCAATCCAAAGGGCAAATCGGACGCCGAGGTCATGCGTTTCTGCCAGTCGTTTGCTACCGAACTGCAGCGGTATATCGGCCCGGATACCGATATTCCCGCCGGGGATATCGGCGTCGGCGCGCGTGAAATCGGCTACATGTTCGGGCAGTTGAAGCGCCTGACAGGCAAATTTACCGGCACCTTGACCGGCAAGGCCATCGAGTACGGCGGCAGCCTGATCCGCAACGAGGCAACCGGGTATGGCGCCGTGTATATGCTCGATAACATGCTCAAGCATCACAAACAGGATATCGAGGGACGCAGTGTGCTGATTTCCGGCTCTGGCAATGTCGCCATATTTGCCGCCGAAAAAGCCAACCAGCTGGGCGCCAAGGTGTTAACCCTGTCGGATTCCTCCGGCTATATTTATGACAAGGACGGCATCAACGCCGAAAAGCTGGCATACATCAAGGATCTGAAAATCAAACGCCGGGCGCGAATTTCAGAATACACCAAGACGTTCGATGCCGAATTCCATCCCGACAGCACCCCCTGGCATGTAAAAGCGGACATCGCCATTCCATGTGCCACGCAAAACGAGATCAGCGTCGACGATGCGAAGGCTCTGGTCAAGAACGGCTGCATAGCGGTGGTCGAGGGCGCCAATATGCCGACCTACAAGGACGCTATCGACATCTTCAAGGATAACAATATCCTGTTCGCACCAAGCAAGGCAGCCAATGCAGGCGGTGTGGCGGTATCGGGACTTGAGATGAGCCAGAATTCGGCACGCCTGAGCTGGTCGGAGCCGGAACTCCAGCAGCACCTGAAAGACATCATGCGCAATATTCACGACAAGTGTGTGGCCCACGGCACCGAAAAGGATTACGTCAATTATTCGCGCGGAGCCAATATTGCCGGATTCATTAAAGTCGCCGACGCCATGTTAGCCTATGGTGTTATTTAAAACTTGTTGCCTCGCCTGACCTTCTCTCATAACTCCACCTGCTCGACGAAAAAAATACCTGACAAAGAAAAAAGCCCGGATATTTACGGGCTTTTTCATAGTGCTTTTGAATTAGGCAGATTTGAGCAACCGTCTGCTCTTGCCGTTGATTTCAATCTGGCGGGGCTTCATGGCCTCCGGAATCTCGCGGACGAGATCAATATGGAGCAGGCCGTTTTCCATTTGCGCACTGGTGACCTTGATATGGTCGGCCAGCTTGAACTGGCGGCGGAAGTTGCGCTCGGCAATGCCGCGATGCAAGTAGTTCTTGCCCGAGTCCTCCTTACCCTCTGGGCGGGCGGAGGCTACCGTCAGGGTGTTGTTTTCAACTTCTACAGCAATGTCATCCTCGGAAAACCCGGCAACAGCCATGGTAATGCGGTAATTGTCGTCATCGACCAGCTCGATGTTGTACGGCGGATAACCCGTCGCGGTACGGTCGCTTGTGTTGATGCTGTCGAGCATGGAAGCCAGGCGGTCAAAACCGATGCCTGAGCGATAAAGGGGGGCGAAATCGAAAGATGTCATGAGTTTATCCTCTGGTTCAAGCAATAATCATATGCATGTTTTCAGCCTGTTCCGGGGAACCAGGCCGGCTAAACGAAGCTCTTCGAGCCTTCGTCCTGAAGAGATAGGGTCGGCCTCCTGGTTTTCAAGGATGCCCGGGAGAATTTTCAGCGGCCGGTCTTGCCTCGCCAGTACACGAGAAAACTCAGTACCGGAAGATAATACGGCGCCCGGATGAGCGGCACGGACAACCATGCCAGGGGATCGCCAGGGGATGTGGTCATGACCATGCCGCTGTACCAGGCCGGCCAGGTGCAGAAAACCAGGGTAAGGCCAGCCATCAGGCGCAGGCGGCGATCCGTGGCCTGTGACGTCAGGAAAATGCCTGCATGAATCACCAGACTGAGCAGGAAGATGGGCAGTTGCACCTGCATTGAGGGGTCAGATCAGCGGGAATCCGAGCGTGGTGTTGACCGAATTTTTCACCATGCCCAGTCCCGAGTTGATGGCTTGCTCCACCTTCAGCAGGCCGGTTCCCTCGCGAGACATCATGACGCCCCGGGCGACTTGCTTCTGCATCTCCAGGATGACCAGCGCTTCACCCTCCCCGATCTGTTCATTTTCGGTCAGGTTGCGGATCTGCAGGATGGTCATGGCCAGCTTGTTGAATTCCGGTGTCGCGAATGCCTCCATGAAAGGCCACTGCTCCTTGAAAATGCTTTTGGCCGCCGCCAGCATTTCCTGGCTCAGGGCCTCGATAGTCATTCCCGGCATCGCATCGTCTCCTTGCTGTGCTGTCAGTCGAAAGTTATTTGTCTGTAACAGACTTTACCTGCTCGGGCCGGCTTCAGCCATCCCTGATTTCCGTGAAGGTATCCATGTCGTCGAAATACCGAACCGGAAGCGCCTGCAGATGGAACAATTGCACAGGGTCACCCTGTCGGGCATGGCTGGCACTTTCCGTGACAGCGACTTTTCCTCGCAACTGACGAGAGTCTCATCGATACAGTAGTTGTAGATGTCTGTGATGGCGTCGAGATCCCCGGCCGTGATGGCGCGAATCAAGGGCGCATGTCCCGCCGGCCTAGGCTGGGGCGGAAACCGGTGCGAAGCGGGGAACATCCCTGCCGTCCACGCTGACAGTCTCGGTAAACATGGCCAGCGGTCTCACCCAGTATTCCCGCTCGGACTCATCTCCGTACAGGGGGTGGTACAGCACCAGCGTTTCTTCAGTCTCGCTATGGCGCGCAGAGCCAATGACCTGGTAATCCCGTCCCTTATAGTGCCGGTAAATTCCTGGATTTATCAATGATTTCATATAGTTAAATTATATAGCATTAATGATATTTTAAAGCAGGCTTAATCAGGTTTTAACCAGGCAGGCGTAGAGTGGTATAAATTCTGGTTAGGCTCGACACGCCAATGCTCAGGGTTATACAAGCCGCAGACACCAAGATCTTCCATTCGGTTTTCAGTAATCACAGATACACTTCCCTCTCCCGTTTTGCCCGAATCGTCTCCTTCACTGGTGACGGCTGGCTGTATCTGAGCCTGGTTCCGATCATCTGGCTGCTCTGCCCGGATTCGGCAATATCACTGATGTTGCTGTCACTAATCGGTTTTACCGTGGAACGGATCATTTACCTGGTACTGAAACTGTCGTTCCGCAGGCGCCGTCCTCCGCATCTGTTGGAAGGAATCCAGTCCCTGATTCAGGCCTCGGACGAATTCAGCCTGCCTTCCGGCCATACTTCGGCCGCCTTCTTCTATGTGACCTTCCTGTGCCAGGGAGTCAGCCCGCTGTTCCTGCCGTTATACCTGTGGGCCGCCATGGTGGGCCTTTCACGGGTGATCCTTGGTGTTCATTTCCCGACCGACATCCTGGCCGGGAGCCTGATGGGAACCACCCTGGCCATCATCATACTCTGAACTAGTTCATCACCCTGAATTTGCGGATAGCCTGCTTGAGCCGGTCGATTTTTTCATCGTGCGAGGCATGGCTGTTCCGGCCAAATGCCAGGTCCATGTAGATGGCGGTGATTTCCGCCACTGATCCTTCCCATTGCGGCTGTACCGCGGCAACACGCTGGCTGTAATGCACAGGCGTTTCGCCGGGTTTGCGGCTGATGCCGTTGTCGGAGAGGAAGCGGCAGAATTTCAGGTACAGTGCATTGGCAGGGTACTGTGGCTTGCTGGCGGGTTTGCGCAACACAAACCAGGCCGTCACGCCAATGAATATGAAGATGACGGCAAGGATCGTGAACAATATCTTTTCCTTTGACACGCGGTCGAACAGGCGGCTGAAAAGCGCAAACTGCATGCCCTGGTCATAATTGAGTACGAATCGGTTCCAGGCATATTCGACCATTTCCATGCGCAGGATCAGGTCATTGATGAGCGCGCTGGCCCCCCTGTACTTGAGCATGGAAAACACCTCGCCCTCCAGGAAGTTTTCATCTTCCTGGAACACAAACTGGCTGCCGTATTCGATACGCCCGGGTGCCACCGCCGCGGTAGGATCAATGCGTATCCAGCCGCGGTCCTCGAGCCAGACTTCCGACCAGGCATGGGCATCATACTGGCGCACGATCAGCGTGCCGTTGTATTTGTTGAATTCGCCACCCTGGTAGCCAAGCACGACACGGGAAGGAATGCCTTTAGCCCGCATCAGGTAGGTAAATGCACTTGCATAATGCTCGCAGAAACCTTCCCGCGTGTTGAATAGAAAATCGTCGATCTTGTCCTCCCCCAACAGGCTCGGGCTGAGTGTGTAGAAAAACTCCTCCTCGCGAATGTAATCGAGCACAGCATTGATATAGGCAATATCAGATCCTGCCGCGGTGTATAACGCATCGGCGAATGAGCGGCTTTGCTCGTTGCCGTCTTCCGGCAGACGGATATTGCGCAGGAAGAAGCCGTTTCTGTCGGTCATGCCCAGGTCGACCGAATGATCGAGCCATGCCCGGGCTTCATAGCTGTAGCGCTGCGAGATTGGACGCCTGGTTTCAACCTGGTAATCCTGGCGCATCATCAGGCGGTCATCCACCATCTGGGGCACCATGAGCGTATAGATCCAGGTCTGCTGGGTAGGCTCCATGATCACGTTGTAATCGACGGAGTTGCCGAGGTACCTGATATTCTCGAACCAGGGCGTCATTTGCCTGGGATTCTGCCCGAGAAACTGGCCAAAACTGTTCCTGCCGCGGGTCCACTGTGCCCCGTCGAAAATATCCAGCGTGATTCCCCGCCAGTACAACTGGTTGTAATCGGGTACTTCGCCTTCGAATTCCACCGTGAAGGCCACTTCTCCGGAGCGGGTAAGATTGCCAATATCACCCGGTGACATTTCGTCCGACAGGCCGGTGATACCGGAATTTGTCTGCAGGGGCATCGCCCAGAGCGGACCTATACGTGGGAACAGGATGAACAGGAATGCCATCAGCGGAATACTCTGCATGAGCACAATGGTCGCCAGCTTCAGGGTGCGCATGGGGCGCTGGAATTCCTCCGTCTGCGTAGTGGACATCAGCGCAGAGGTAATGATGACCACGCAAAGCGACATGTAGAACGCCACGGGTATGGACTGGGAATAGATGAATTCGGCCAGCACCGTGAAATAGCAGAGATAAATCACCATCAGGACGTCGCGCTTTTTCTTCATTTCCAGGAGTTTCAGGGCGACACCGACGATCAGCACGCCAACGATAGCGTCGGTGGAAAAGATGTCCCGCCCGTACTGGGCGATGATGGCGAACAGGACCAGAAAAACGATGGCCGTCTTGATCCTGGAGCCCGGGTATGAAATCCGGCCCTGGAAAATGAGGATGCTGATACTGATGCAGAACCCGCACAGGGCGGTCAGCCAGAACGGCATGCGCAGTACGTGCGGCACGATTACCGACGTCAATGACAACAGAATCCATACCAGCGCGGTTCGCGGCAGCCGGTAAATATCAGCGCCGGCCCGGACCTTGATATCCGGACGGCGTTTAAACCAGGTCAGGAACCCCTGCATCATGAGCCCGACTCCTGCACGTCATCCTTGATACCGAACAGTGCAAGGGTTTCCATGCAGCGGGAATAATGTTCATTGCCCTTGGCAGGCGGGATGCGCACGCCGGGCAGCTCGATACCGTAATCCAGGCCCGCAGCATCGAGTTGCAGGACGCAGTAACTCAGCCGTGACAGTCGTTCCTCGATATCCATGTCCGGGAACATGTCCCACTTCAACCAGATCTTGTCATCGACATTGGAGGAATATTCCTTGGTATACATACCCCTGCCGCGAGCCGCGATCTTCCAGGCGACGTGACGCAGTGAATCGCCCTGCTGGTAGTTGCGCAAGGCATGGAAGTCGTCGCTGCCGCGGGTGATGTTGGTATGCCCGCTGTGCTGCTGCTGCGAGGACAGCCAGTCCAGGTCGCAGGGCACCGGCTTGGGATAAACCAGGCAGCGAAGGTCGAGATCCACCAGGGACCAGGCGCGGCAAATGCCAAACGGGAATATGGTGCCGATGGTCAGGCGACCGGGTGAAAACCAGCCGCGCTTGTCCGCCACAATATACAGTCCGGTGCGCTCCTCGGTATTGTCGATGAGGTTTGCCACCGCTTCCCGGGAACCGGGAAATTTCAGGCTGACGGCTTCGTGGATGCGCGTGCCATACCGGGCCAGTATGACAGTGATCTCGGCATGCTCACCGGCAAACACGGATCCTCCCGCCACGGCGGACACGTGCAGCCCGGACAGGTTCCGGAAAGTGTAGAAAATCGACAGGATGAACAATCCCAGCAGCCAGAACACGAGGGCGAAAGCCAGGCTCGCCTCGTAATTGATCGCACCGACGAACATCAGTGCCAGCACGCTAAGGAAACCGAGGCCCTGCTTGTTGGGAATGATGAAGATGTTGCGCTGGGTGAGAATGACATGTTTGGCGGGCGGGATGCGGCGCCTGACCCAGCGGTGGAAATTGTTGTGCCAGCGGTTAACGAGAAGCTGGCGCAGGCCTGCGGCCGGAATTTGCTGCACCCCTGTAGTCATGAATAAATACCGGGCGTGGTCATTTCAAAGTCAGGTGGAAAAAATATCCACCTCGTTAAGCAGCCGCTGGGAATAGGATTCCCCGCTGCGGCCGGAAGTGTCGGAAATGGAGCGCAGACGATGGTCGACCACGGCAGGCAGCACCATTTGTACATCTTCCGGAATGACATGCATGCGGTCATGCATTAGCGCCCAGGTGCGCGCACTGCGGATGAGCGCCATCGCGCCACGGGGTGACAGGCCAAACGAGAACAGGTTGTCCTGGCGGGTGTAGGCGACGATACGCTGCACATAATCCAGGAGGGTGTCCGTGGCATGCACTTCGGGAATCCGCTCACTGATATGGTTCACGTCTGCAGGCGTCAGCGCCTGCTTCATGTGCGCGATGTTTTCACGCTGGTCGCGGTTGTTGAGCAATTGCCTTTCGGCGACCGGGTCAGGATATCCAATTTGCAGGCGCATCAGGAAACGGTCGAGCTGGGACTCGGGCAAGGGATAGGTGCCGGCGAAACTGATAGGATTCTGGGTGGCAATGACGGAAACGGCTTGGGCAGGACCATGGTGTTGTTATCGATGGACACCTGTCCTTCCTCCATGGCTTCAAGCAGGGCACTCTGGGTTTTGGGCGTGGTGCGATTGATTTCATCTGCCAGCACCAGATTGGAGAAAATGGGCCCCTTGTGAAACGAGAATTGGCCGGTACTCTGGTCGTAGATAGTGACACCCAGGATGTCGGCCGGCAGAAGGTCGCTGGTAAACTGGATGCGGGAATACCCCAGGCCGAACACTTTTGCCAGCGCCTGGGACAGGGTCGTCTTGCCCATGCCCGGCTTGTCTTCCATCAACAGGTGCCCGCCGGCGAACAGGCAGCACAGGGACAGGCGTATCTGCTTTTCCTTGCCCAGCACCACTGTGCCGATTTCACTGACCGCTTCCTCGATCTTGTCCTGTATGCGGACGGGTTCAGTGTCGCTGCTTTCGAGTATTTCGTCGTTGTTAATCACTTGTTCCATGCGTTGGTTCCATGCATTTTCGGCAACCTGCTTCAGCGGTCAACCGGCATTGTGCAGTTCCAGGATGTCTTCATCCTCGGTATTGTCGGTGGCGCCTGAGTTTGAAGAGACACGCTTGCGCTTTGCCGCATCGTTACGTTTTTCCTCCAGCTTGGACAGGTAGGCTTCACTGACGTCACTGGTGACGTAATCACCGTTAAAGACGGAGCATTCGAAATCCATGGGGATAATGCTGCCTTCTGCGCACGAGGCAATCAGGTCTTCGAGATCCTGGAAGACCAGCCAGTCGGCACCGATGGCCTTCTGCACTTCTTCCACGGTCTTGCCGTGGGCGATCAGTTCGCTGACTGCCGGCATGTCGATGCCGTAAACGTTCGGAAAACGCACGGGTGGAGCCGCCGAGCAGAAATAAACTTTCTTGGCGCCGGCGTCACGCGCCATTTCGATAATCTGCTTGCAGGTCGTTCCCCTGACAATGGAGTCGTCGACCAGGAGAACATTTTTGTCCTGGAATTCCAGCGGCGTGGCATTGAGCTTCTGCTTTACCGACTTCTTGCGCTGGCTCTGGCCCGGCATGATGAACGTACGGCCGATGTAGCGGTTCTTCACGAAGCCTTCCCGGTATTTCACACCCAGTGAATTCGCCAATTCTACCGCTGCGGTGCGCGATGTGTCCGGGATGGGAATCACAACATCGATATCGTGGTCAGGACGTTCCCTGAGTATTTTCTGTGCCAGTTTCTCGCCCATGCGCAGGCGTGACTTGTAAACGGATATGCCATCGATCATGGAGTCCGGCCGTGCGAAATACACATGTTCGAAAATACACGGAGTGAGCTTGCTGTCATCCGTGCAGATCCGCGTTTCGATATTGCCTTGATGGTCGATATACACCGCTTCACCCGGCGCGACGTCCCTGATGAGCTTGAAGCCCTGGGAATCGAGTGCCACGCTCTCTGAGGCGATCATGTATTCATCGCCCTTGCGTGTACGCTTCTTTCCGAAGACCAGCGGGCGAATGCCGTACTTGTCCCGAAAACCGACGATACCGTAGCCGACGAGCATGGCGATTGCCGCATAGGCGCCGCGGCAGCGGCGGTGCACCCCTTCCACGGCGGTGAATACATCATCTGCGGTGGGCTTGATCTTGTTCAGCACCTGTAGTTCATGGGCAAACACGTTCAGCAGGACCTCTGAATCGGAATCGGTGTTCAGGTGCCTCAGGTCGTCGCGGAAAATGTCTTCACTGAGTTCTTCGGAGTTGGTGAGGTTGCCGTTGTGGGCGAGGCTGATCCCGTACGGGGAGTTGACATAGAGAGGTTGGGCCTGCGCCGGGCCGCTGCTGCCGGCCGTGGGATAGCGTACATGCCCTATTCCCATGTTGCCCGTCAGGCTGCGCATGTGACTCGTCCTGAACACGTCGCGCACCAGGCCGTTGTCCTTGCGCAGGTTGAGTTTGCCCTTGTCGCTCGTCACGATGCCTGCGGCATCCTGGCCCCGGTGCTGCAGGACGGTCAGGCCGTCATAAAGCGCCAGGTTAACGTTGGATTTACCCACTATGCCAATAATGCCGCACATGCCTTAACCCTGTGTTTGTGTACTAATGCCGTTAACCAACGTCGTTGATATGAGTCGTCAACCCGCGTCGTTAACAAAAAGCCGGGAAGCTGCTGCCAGGCACTCAGGCCGGCACGCTCCCGGCAGTATCCGCTGCCGGCTGGCCGATCCCGAAAAACCCCTGGAGGTATTCGATCATGGCCAGCGCATAGGGCACCAGGAATGAATCGCTGAACCAGTTCCTGGAAAGAGCGAACTGGCTGCCGACCAGCACGATTACCAGCACAATGATGAGCCCGCGTAGTATGCCAAACAGGGCGCCCAGTGTCCTGTCTGCTCCCTTGAGCCCCGCCGCCTGTGTCAGTTTTGAAACCAGGTTGCTGAGAATGGTTCCGGCGAATATGACAACGATAAACAGGATGGCGAATGCAGCGATTCTGCGCAAGCTCGCATTATTAATCAAATTCACCATTAAATCAGCAAGTTGCGCGCTAAATAAGGTGCCTGCAACGATGGCGGCAAACCAGCTTGCCAGTGACAGTGCTTCCTTTACCAGCCCCCTGAAGACACCGATCAGGGACGAGATGCCGATGATGACCAGGATGATGATGTCGATGAGGGCCAAGTGGCGAGCCTGCTACTGCAATTCTTCGATGCTGAACTGGACCACGACGCCCTCCAGCTGGAAGGACCGGGCCAGCTCCTGTTGCAGGGTGGCCGCCTCGGTTTCTGTCAGCACGGGGCCTACGTAGACCCCAGTCAAGGGCCCGCGACTGGTTTGCAGGGGCCGGCTGAAACCCTTGTGACCGCTCGATTGCAGGCGTTCCACCAGGGCCTCGGCATTGGCCGCCTCGCCGAATGACCCCAGGCGCACTGCCCAGGTGGCAGGTACCCCGGCACTGGTCAGCTGTGGACGCTCGGGTGCCGGCGGCGGTGCAGACTCCGCAACCTCCGGTTCAGTGCTGCTATCGGCGATGATCGTCTCCGGTTCAGGCGCGGTGCTGGTGGTGTCGGCAGTTATTTCAGGACGTTCCGGCACAATATCGGGTACGACCGGCATGGGCGGAGGCTCTGGTATGCTGGTGGTCAGCGCGGGGGTGGAAACGCCTTCTCCATCAAGCAGGATGGGGATGAAAATGATGGCAAGGGAGCCGATGACGATCGTGCCGACCAGCCGTTGTTTCATCGCTGATTTCAAACCAACTCCATTACCGCGGCGACGGTAAAAAATGAACCCGTGACCAGGAGGACCGGGGCATTGTCCGCGTCCACCGCCAGAGCCCTGCAGGCCTTTTCGGCGGCTTCGAATGCCTCGGCAACCGTCGTGTAGCAATGCACGTCGGTCTCCCCTGATTCAGACAGATAATTATATAGCATTTTTCCCTGCAGGCCCCGTTCTTCCTGTATTCCGGCCACATACCATCGCGGATGCAGGGCCCGGTATACGGACATCACGGCACGGTAGTCCTTGTCCGCCAGCATCGCCGTGACCAGGACCACCTGGCGGCCGGGAAAACGGTCAGAAACCTGCTGTGCAACCCGCCTGGCGGCATGGGGATTGTGCCCTACATCCAGAATCAACGGATAGCCCCGGTCGAACACCTGGAAGCGTCCGGGCAGTATGGCATGCGTGAGGCCATGGGCGATCTGGGCGGGCGTGACCTGTGGCGCCAGCAGCGTAATGGCCTGAACGGCGACCGCGCGGTTATCAAGGGGATAGTCATTGAGTGGCAAGGCCGGATAAGTGACCGCGTTACCAGCACTGTCCTTGCCCTGCCATTGCCAGGTCCCGTCACCGTTTTCTGCCGCCTCATACTGCCTGCCGTTGGCATACAGGGTTGCGCCGATTTCGTTCACGCGATCGAGCACACTGGCCGGCATATCCTTTTCACCGTACAGAGCAGGCTTGCCGGCACGATAGATGCCGGCCTTCTCGAAGCCGATAGCTTCCCGGGTATCTCCCAGCCAGTCCATGTGATCGAGATCCACGTTGGTAACGATGGCAATATCCGGGTCAAGAATGTTGACAGCATCGAGACGACCACCCAGGCCGACTTCAAGAATGGCGACATCCGGTGCGTAATCGGAGAAGAGCTGCAGGGCAGCCAGCGTGCCGAACTCGAAATAGGTGAGACGGATGTCGCCACGCTCAGCCTCGACCTTGGCAAAAGACTCGCACAGTTCAGCATCCGTGGCATAGCGGTCACCAAGGCGAACCCGTTCGTTGTAACGCAGGATGTGCGGCGAGGTATAGCAGGCGGTACGCATACCGGCAGCTTCCAGGATGGCGGACAGCATGGTCACCGTCGAACCCTTGCCGTTGGTGCCGCCCACGGTAATGACCTGGATGCCGGAAAAATCGATAGGGAGCTTGCTCGCCACCCTGTTGATGCGCTCGAGCCCCAGTTCTATGGTGCTGGGATGCAGGCGTTCGAGGTATTCAAGCCATTGCGGAAGGTTCATTCACCGCTTCTCCGGACGCTGCACACAACCTGGCGTGATTGTTTCAGACCAGCTCCTGCTGGTCGGGCCGATCGGAGAAACGATGCATGAATTTACCGATGAGTGCGCCGATTCGATCACGAATGGCCTTGCGATGTACGATCATGTCGATTGCACCGTGTGCCAGCAGGAATTCGCTGCGCTGGAAACCTTCGGGCAGCTTCTCGCGCACGGTCTGGCGAATCACATCCTGCCCGGCGAAACCGATGAAGGCATTGGGTTCGGCGATATTGACGTCACCAAGCATGGCGAGACTGGCAGAGACGCCGCCGTATACCGGGTCGACCAGCACGGAGATGTACAGCAGGCCTCGTTGTTTCATTTTTTCCAATGCTGCCGAGGTTTTCGCCATCTGCATCAGGGAGATCAGCGCTTCCTGCATGCGCGCACCACCACTGGTGGCGAAGCATACGAGCGGCAGGTCTTCCGACAGGCAGCGGTTGACAGCGAGGGTGAACTTTTCACCGACCACTGCGCCCATGGAACCACCAATAAAACCGAATTCGAATGCGGCAACCACCACCCTCTGGCCTTTCACCTTGCCTTTCATGACGACCAGGGCATCGTTTTCACCGGTGGCCTTGGTGGCAGCAGACAACCGATCCTTGTACTTTTTCAGGTCACGAAACTTGAGAACGTCGTTCGGAAGGATATCCTTGCCCAGTTCCTCCCTGCCCTCCTTGTCCAGGAACATGTCAAGGCGGCGCCTGGCGGAAATGCGCATGTGATGATCGCACTTGGGGCAGACGTCGAGATTCTCCTCGAGATTGTCCCGGTACAGCACCGCCTCGCAGCGCGGGCATTTCTTCCACAGCCCCTCGGGGATGCTGCGACTGCGGCCGCTGTCACCCTTGCGGCCCACAGAAGGCAGAATCTTGGTTATCCAGCTCATGTTTCCCGCCGCTTATCCGTTATTCATTGCCAATTAGCGCCCTGCCGTCAGACGGCATCCATGGCCTCGCGCATTTCCCGTATCAGGCCAATACGGGATTGTAACGCTTCCTGCTCCCAGGTCTTGCCCGGTTCGAGCCCCGCGATCAGGCTAACCAGTGCACTGCCAACGACGACCGCATCGGCGATGCCAGCGATCTGGCGGGCACTGCCGGCATCCTTGATGCCGAAACCGACGCCCACCGGCAGGTCGGTGCTGGCCCTGACTCGGGCGAGGTTCTCCTGCACCGATGCGATATCCAGATTGCCGGCACCCGTAACGCCCTTGAGTGATACATAGTAAACATAGCCTTTGCTCTGTTCGCATATGCGCCTGGCACGCACATCGGAGGTCGTGGGCGCCACGAGGAAGATGCTGTCGAGGCTGGTTTGATCAAGCAAGACCTTGAGATCATGGGACTCTTCAGGCGGCATGTCGACTATCAATACGCCATCCACGCCTGCGGCGACAGCGGCATCGGTGAAGGCCTGGTAACCCATGCATTCGACGGGATTGAGGTAACCCATCAGCACCACCGGAGTATCGGAATTGGTTGTCCTGAACGCCCTGACGATCTCGAGCGTATCGCGAAGACTGGTATGGTTTTTCAGAGCGCGCTCGACTGCCCGCTGGATGACGGGACCGTCGGAGGTGGGATCAGTGAAGGGGTAACCCAGTTCGATGATATCGGCGCCATTGGCCACGAGTGCATGCATGAGTGCCAGCGTCGTCCCGGTATCCGGATCACCGGCGGTCAGGTAGGGAATGAGCGCCTTGCGCCCGTTTGCCTTCAGTTGCTCGAAACACCCTGAAATCCTGCTCATACAGCTATACCTTGATACCTTCGACTTCAGCGACAGTATGCATGTCCTTATCGCCTCGACCTGACAGGTTGATGATGACGATATGGTCTTTTGGCAATTTGCCGGCTTCTTTCATTGCCCAGGCGATGGCATGGCTGGACTCGAGTGCCGGGATGATTCCCTCCATCCGGGTCAGGTACTTGAATGCGGCAAGGGTTTCATCGTCGGTAACGGCAGTGTAAGTGGCACGCTTCAGGTCCTTCAGCCACGAATGTTCCGGACCCACACCCGGATAGTCCAGACCGGCGGAAATCGAATGGGTGTCGAGTATCTGGCCGTTCTCATCGCTCATCAGGTAAGTACGGTTGCCGTGAAGCACACCAGGCTTGCCGGAACTGAGGGGCGCGGCGTGCTTGCCAGTCGCCAGGCCGAAACCGCCTGCTTCCACGCCGACCATCGCCACGCTGGCATCCGGAATGAAGGGATAGAACAGGCCGATGGCGTTGGAGCCGCCACCCACGCAGGCGACCAGGGTATCGGGCAGCCTGCCGGTCATTTCCAGGCACTGTTCGCGGGCTTCACGCCCGATGACGCTCTGGAAATCGCGCACCAGCATCGGGTAAGGATGCGGGCCCGCAACGGTGCCGATGATGTAGTAGGTATTGTCGACATTCGTGGCCCAGTCGCGCAGGGCCTCATTCATCGCATCCTTGAGTGTGCAGGAACCCGAATCGACGCCGATGACATTGGCACCGAGCATTTTCATGCGGTAGACGTTGGCGGACTGGCGGCGGATATCCTCCGTGCCCATGTACACGTGACACTCGAGGCCAAGGCGGGCCGCTACTGTAGCCGAGGCCACACCGTGCTGGCCGGCACCGGTTTCAGCGATGATGCGGGTCTTGCCCATGGCTTTCGCCAGCAGCGCCTGGCCGATGGTGTTGTTCACCTTGTGTGCGCCGGTGTGATTCAGGTCTTCCCGTTTCAGGTAAATGCGGGCGCCGCCGAGGTCGTTGCTTATCCGCTCCGCATAGTACAGCGGCGAGGGCCTGCCTACGTAATGCTTGAGATCGTAGTTGAATTCCGCCCAGAACGCCGGATCCTGTTTCAGCTCCAGGTATTTCTTTTCCAGTTCCTCGAGGGCGGGCATGAGCGTTTCGCCCACGAAAATGCCTCCGTAAGGACCGAAATGACCATGTTCGTCCGGTCCGCTGTATTCGATGGCCGGCTGCTTGTTGTCAGACACGTCTTACCTCTTCAATAAATTGCTTCATGCGTTGTACGGACTTGATGCCAGGGCTGGATTCAACACCGGAACAAACGTCAACGGCCCACGGCTGGACCTGGTTGATGGCTGCCCGGATATTACCCGGATTGAGCCCTCCGGCCAGAATCAGGTGCTGCGTCAGGTCGAGATCATCCAGCATCGACCAATCGAAGGTCTCTCCGGTGCCGCCGGCCTTGGTCGGATGCCAGGTATCCAGCAAGATACCCCCTGCTTCCGGGTATTTCCGGGCCAGTCCTGGCAAACTGGCAGGATCCTTGGCCCTGAGTGTTTTCCAGTAGGGCAAACCGAAACTGCCGCAAAATTCCGCCGGCTCGCTGCCATGAAACTGCAGGATGTCCAGGGGCACTTCATCCAGAACCTCCCTGACCGTGCCGCTGTCCGGATCTACGAACAGACCGACCTTCAAGCCTCCTGCCCCTACGGCATGCGCAATGGCGGACGCCTGCCGGGTTGACACGCAGCGCGGGCTCTTCTCATAGAACAGCATCCCGATCGCCTGTGCACCCAGTTCAATCGCCCGGACTGCATCTGCCTCCCGAGTCATGCCGCAGATCTTGATCAGCGGGCTGGTGTTTTCTGCCATAACAAACGACCTGTTCAGGGTGCACCCGGCTTGAACCTGCCTGCACTCCTGATCATTCGAGCTTTACATGCGAATTCGGACAGCGACTGAAACAACGTAGCCTGGCGGGAATAATCAAGACGCAGATTCTATCAAACGGGCGCGCATTCGCCTATATCGGCGCCCCATTCCTGTCCGTTCAGGGATACAGGAAAGCGGGTCCTTCCGGGATGGGAGGCAGGCCGCAGGATTCCGGATAGCTGACCCCGGCCAGGTACAGGCCGTGTGGAAGCGCCGTGACGCCGGCCCGGGTCCTGTCACGCTGTTCAAGTACCTCACCGGCCCAGGCGACGGGCTTCCTGCCCTCGCCGATCTCCATCAGAACACCGGCGATATTGCGCACCATGTGCAGCAGGAAGGCATTGGCCTCGATTTCCATGACCACAAGTTCGCCCTGGCGCTGGACGCTCAGTGCCCTGACATTGCGCATGGGTGTCGACGACTGGCAGGCAGCGCCCCGGTAAGAGGAGAAATCGCGTTCGCCAAGCAATGCCTGACCAGCGTCATGCATGCGTTGCGCATCCAGCCTTGTGTAGTGGTGGCTGACCAGGCCGCTGAGTATGGCCGGCCTTACCGGATTATTGTAGATCACGTAACGGTAACGGCGGGCGGTCGCGCTGAAGCGGGCATGAAAATCCGGACTCACTTGAGCGGCCCAGCGTATCGCCACCGCGGGTGGCAGGATGGCATTGCCACCGCGCACCCAGGCCGATTCAGGCCGCTCGAACCGATAATCGAAATGCACCACCTGCCCTGTAGCGTGGACACCGGCATCCGTGCGGCCGGCACAGGTTAAGGACACGGGATGGTCGGCAACCTCGGACAGTGCCTTTTCCAGGGTTTCCTGGACTGTGGTGGTCGCGGGGGATTTCTGGCTTTGCCAGCCGTTGAAACTGGCACCATTGTATTCGATGCAGAGCGCTGCCCGGCCTGCCGGCTCACTCACTGGTGTATCGGTCATTGTGTGTCGTGTGTCGGCTCCCGCCGGATACGACTAGCTCCACTTCTCCAGCAATTCCTTGGCCTTGGCAGCCTGGTCTTCACTGCCCTCAGCAATGACCTCATTGAGGATTTCCCTGGCACCGTCAAGATCGCCCATCGCCTCGTAGGCAACGGCGAGGTCCAGCTTGGTTGAAGACTCATCGCGCGCGTCTGACCCGGAATCGTCGTCGGTATCGAACATGCTGTCGTCGATTTCGATATCGCCTAGGTCGAGGATATCGTCGTCTTCATCGTTGCCTGCAGCTTCACTCTCGGCATCCACTTCCTCCAGCGCCGCCGCCAGCGGATCAGTTTCATCAACTGAGTCATCGCCTCCGAGATCGAAATCGAAGGTCTCGACTTCTTCCTCGGCCTCTTCGGCCGCTGCCGGCTCTTGCTTCTCTTCAAAGGACGATATGGAGCCTGGATCAAAGGCAAAGGTTTCGACTTCCTCGGGCTCTTCCGCAGCAGCGGCGGGCTCCGACCTGGGCGTTTCACTTACACTGAATTCAAAGCTTTCCAGGTCGTCATCGATTGCGTCCTCTGCGGGGGCCGCCTCCGTTTTGGGTATATCATCGAGCGAGAAATCGAAGGATTCGGCATCGTCTTCAGGCTCTTCGGCAACCCCGGCGGCAGGTGCATCCGCCGCGGCTGCCTCGCTGTCACCCAGATCGAATTCGAAGGTATCCGGTGCTTCGTCGTCGGCTGCAGCAATAC
>CAZVSC010000001.1:0-52526 GCA_964629325.1 uncultured Enterobacteriaceae bacterium | reverse complement strand
TCATCATCATCGATATCCGCGTCATCAACATCGTCGTCATCAGCGCTGCTGTCCAAATCCTCTTGAGAGTCGCTGCGGCTGAAGCGGGATTTCAGCGCGGCCAGGAAGCCGGCTGAGGCACCTTCCGGCTCGTCAGCGGTGTAGGTCGCCTGCGCGCTACCGGTGGTGGCGCCGGCAACGGCAAATTCATCCATGTCATCCTCGGCTGCGCGGCGGCGCCAGACGAGGAAACCGACCACCAGCACTATCAGGGCGACCAGGCTGCCAACCAGTACCATGGTGTTCTCCAGCAAGGCGCTGAGCTGGCCCATGATCGAATTATCCTGGGGTTCCGCAGGCTGTGCCGCCGCAGGCTGGGCCTGGACCGGTGTCTCGGCAGGCACGGGTTCGGGCGCCTCGGCAGTGGCCAGGTCGGCCTGCAACTGGGCAAGGCGGGCATCCTGCATGGCAATGATGTTCTGCAGGATTTCAATCTGTTCTTCGAGTTCGGCAAAGCGGGCGCGCAATTCCTGGTTTTCCAGCCTGGCGCGATCGAGGTTCTCCTCGCTGATCATCAGCTGGTTTTCCAGGGCGGCTATGGTCGCCGCCATGTCTTCGTCACCCGACAGTGATGCGGTGCCCTCGTCCCCGCTGAGAATGGTCAGTTCGTCGTTTCCCAACTGCCCCCCGGGGGCGTTGTTGCTGCTGAAAGCCAGCGGCTGGGACGTTGAAGCCTGGTTCTGCAGGGCAATCTGGTTGACGGCCTGGCTCTGATCGATACTCTGGATTTCCTGCAGTGAAGGGATGCGCAGCACACGACCAACACGTATGCGGTTGATATTGTTGTCAATGAAGGCATCCGGGTTGGCGCGCTGAATGGCCAGCATGGTCTGCTCGACGGAAACGTTGTCCGCGGGCCTGTTGGCCGCCGCGATGTCATACAGGGTGTCGCCGGATTCCACGGTAACTTCGCCCTCTGCCGAGGGGCGGGGTGCCGGTTCAGCCGGGGGAGCAGGTTCGGTGACCGGTGCGGCGGCAAGTGCAGCCGGCGGTGCAGGTTCATTGTCCTCAGCCAGGAATTGTGAGCCAGCAGGTTCGGGCTCCGGTGCCGGAGCCGGTGTTTCCGGAATATCCAGCGGGACGGCCTGGGGTTCTTCGGTAAAGAACACCGGCAGGTCGATCAGGGCTGTGTAATCACGCATGAGGCGGCCATTGGGCCAGCGCATGCTGATGACCATGTTCAGGAAAGGTTCGGTAACCGCCTCATCGGAGGACAGGCGGAGAATGCCCTCTTCGCGGTTGAGGACGTCGATTTCAAGGGAAATATCGTCGATAAGACCGATGCGGGCGATATTGGCACGCTGGAAGTCTGCCAGGCTGCCCAGGCTGACATTGATCTGGTTTTCGGTCAGCCCATCCAGTCCGAGCACCTGGATAGTGGCATCCAGGGGCTCGTTCAGGCTGGAATTGACTGTAAGCTCTCCAAGCCCCACCGCCAGGAGATTCCCTGCGTACAAAGATCCTGTGACCAGGGTTATCAGGGCGATTTTCTTTTTACATCTGGCCAGCATAAATCTTCCTGTCAGTTGCCATTCACAACGTTAGCCGCGAGTACAGAAACCTTTTTAAGATTACGCCGCAAGTATTCATTATAAATAGTCTTTTATCAACACTTCGGCGATCTGTATTGAGTTCAAAGCTGCACCTTTTCGCAAATTATCTGACACAATCCACATATTCATCCCCAAAGGGTGAGATATATCACGCCGGATGCGGCCCACCCACACCTCGTCATGGTCAGTGCCCTGTCCGATCGGTGTCGGATAACCGCCGTTTTCGCGGGCATCCATGACCTTCACGCCCGGGGCCTTGGCCAGCAGCGCCCGCACCTCTTCCTCAGAGATCTTTTTGCGGGTTTCGATGTGCACGGCCTCGGAATGGGAATAGAACACAGGGACTCTGACACAGGTCGGATTTACCTGTATGTCATTGTCTTCCATGATTTTCCTGGTTTCCCAGACCATTTTCATCTCTTCCTTGGTATAGCCGTTGTCCATGAAGACATCGATCTGCGGCAGCACATTGAAGGCGATCTGCTTCGGGTAAACCTTGGGTGTCACATCCTTGCCATTCATCAGTCTGAGGGTTTGGTCGGCCAGTTCATCGATGGCCTCCTTGCCGGTACCTGAGACGGACTGGTAGGTAGCGACGTTGATACGGGCAATGCCTACCGCGTCCTGGATGGGCTTGAGGGCCACCAGCATCTGTATGGTTGAGCAGTTCGGGTTCGCAATGATATTGCGGTTGGTGTACTGCGCGATGGCATGGGCATTCACTTCCGGCACGACCAGGGGAATGTCCTCCTCGTAGCGGAACTGTGAGGTATTGTCGATGACGACGCAGCCGGCCTCACCCGCCTTGGGGGCATACACGGCGGACACGCTGGCACCGGGTGAAAACAGCCCGATCTGGGCCTTGCTGAAATCAAAATCAGCAAGGTTTTCAACAAGATAATGTTTAT
Organism: uncultured Enterobacteriaceae bacterium; assembly: GCA_964629325.1. Taxonomy (GTDB): domain Bacteria; phylum Pseudomonadota; class Gammaproteobacteria; order Pseudomonadales; family Pseudohongiellaceae; genus Eutrophocola. The sequence continues at coordinate 50,026 of CAZVSC010000001.1, read as the reverse complement.
TGTTAAACGTGATTTTCTCCCCTGCGCTGCGCTCGCTGGCCAGCGGGTACAGGTTGTCCACGGGGAATTTGCGCTGCTCGAGTATGCTCAGCATGGTTTTGCCGACGGCGCCGGTCGCACCGACCACAGCTACATTGTACTTCTTGCTCATAATGTTCCTTCAACAGCCCCTGCGGGGCGAAAAATACTTAATAATCAGGGTGTCAGACGTGCTGCTGCCCAAACAGCCACGGCGCCTTCTGCTGCCAGCCGGCTTCGAAGGTCTGGATAGCCGCCTGGTTCTGCAGGGTCAGGGAGATGTCATCCAGGCCATTGAGCAGCACATTCTTGCGGGAATCCTCGATTTCGAAGGCGATGGTCGTGCCATCGGGCTTCGTGATCGTCTGGGCCGGTAAATCCACCGCCAGACGGTAGCCCTCATTCGCAAAGGTTTCCTGAAATAACTGATCGACAGTTTTTTCATCTAAAACAATAAGTAATATTCCATTCTTCACGCAGTTGTTGAAGAAAATGTCGGCATAGCTCGGAGCGATGATGCAGCGAATGCCGTAATCATCCAGGGCCCATGGCGCGTGTTCGCGACTGGAGCCGCAGCCGAAGTTTTCCCGGGCCAGCAATAGGCTGGCGCCGGCATAACGGGGCTGGTTCATGACGAAATCCGGGTTCAGCGGGCGTCCGCTGCAGTCCGCGTCCGGCAGCCCCTTGTCCAGGTAACGGGCCTCATCGAACAGGTTCTTGCCGAAACCCGTGCGCTTGATGGACTTCAGGAACTGCTTGGGAATGATGTAATCGGTATCCACGTTGGCCCGGTCGAGCGGGAGAACGAGACCTTCTTCAGCGATAAACTTTTTCATGTTTCTACTCTAACTCGTTATTTTCGAAGCACTTTCAGTGCAATTCCAGTTCCCGGACATCAACGAAATGCCCGTGCACAGCCGCCGCGGCGGCCATGGCCGGGCTGACCAGGTGGGTGCGCCCGCCAAAGCCCTGCCGGCCCTCGAAATTGCGATTGGAGGTGGAGGCGCAGTGCTCACCCTCCCCCAGCTGGTCGGCATTCATGGCCAGGCACATGGAGCAGCCTGGTTCACGCCACTGCAAGCCTGCCTCGATAAAGATCTTGTCCAGGCCTTCCTGCTCCGCCTGAGCCTTGACCAGGCCTGAACCCGGCACCACCAGGGCTTCCTTGATATTGGCAGCCACCTTGCGGCCTTTCACCACGGCTGCCGCCGCACGCAGGTCCTCGATACGGGAATTGGTGCAGGAGCCGATGAAAACCCGGTCCAGCTTGATGGCCTGAATCGGGGTGCCCGGCTCCAGCCCCATGTACTTGAGCGCCTGGGCGTAATTGTTGCGCTTGGTTTCGTTGGGCGCATCAGCCGGGTTGGGGACCTTGCCGGTAACCGGTGCCACCATCTCCGGTGATGTGCCCCAGCTCACCTGCGGCACGATATCCGCGGCGTCCAGTTCCACCACTTTGTCAAAGACGGCGTCCGCGTCGCTGTGCAGGTCGCGCCAGGCCGCTTCCGCCTTGCTCCAGAGCTCGCCGGTCGGGGCAAAGGGGCGCCCTTTCACGTATTCGATGGTCTTGTTATCCACGGCCACCATGCCCGCACGGGCGCCGGCCTCGATGGCCATGTTGCATACGGTCATGCGACCCTCGATGGACAGGGACTGTATCGCCTCACCGCCGAATTCAATGGTATAGCCCGTACCACCGGCCGTGCCGATATGACCGATGATGGCCAGTACCACGTCTTTGGCGGTCACGCCGGGAGCCAGGGCGCCGTTGACCCGGATCAGCATGTTTTTTGCCTTCTTCTGCACCAGGCACTGGGTCGCCAGCACGTGTTCCACCTCGGAAGTACCGATACCGTGAGCCAGGGAGCCCAGCGCGCCGTGCGTCGAGGTATGGGAGTCGCCGCAGACAATGGTCATGCCAGGGAGGGTCCTGCCCTGCTCCGGCCCGATCACGTGCACGATGCCGTGGCGCGGATCATCGATCTGGAACTCGTTGATACCGAACTCAACACAGTTGCTGTCCAGGGATTTCACCTGGATCTTGGACACCGGATCGATGATGCCTTCCACACCGCGGGAGCGCTCATCCCGGGTGGTGGGCACATTATGGTCAGGCGTGGCCATATTGGCGTCCGCACGCCAGGGTTTGCGGCCTGCCAGGCGCAACCCCTCGAATGCCTGCGGCGAGGTCACTTCATGCAGGAAGTGCAGGTCGATGTAAATCAGGGAGGTGCCGTCAGCCAGGTCCTTGACCAGGTGGCTGTTCCACAATTTATCGTATAACGTTAAGCCTGACATAATAGTTCTCTTTTAAAACAAGTAGTTACTGGGTTATGTTAAAGTAGAAAATCGACTATTTCCGGGCCGGGATTCGCGGGGTTCGCGAACTCACCTGGCCATTCTGGGCCCGGTGCCGCAGCAAGTGGTCCATCAGCACGATGGCCATCATTGCCTCGGCAATGGGCGTGGCCCGGATACCCACGCAGGGGTCGTGGCGGCCGGTAGTCACCACTTCTGCGGGATTGCCGTCGATATCGACGGTTACACCCGGAATACGGATGCTGGAGGTTGGCTTCAGGGCGATATGGGCCACGATATCCTGGCCCGAACTGATGCCGCCCAGCACGCCGCCGGCATTGTTACTGAGAAAGCCCTCCGGGGTGATGAGGTCGCGGTGCTCACTGCCTTTCTGCACCACCGAATCGAAGCCGGCACCGATCTCCACCCCTTTCACGGCATTGATGCTCATCAGGGCATGGGCCAGGTCGGCATCCAGGCGGTCGAAGACCGGCTCTCCCAGTCCCGGGGGCGCTCCCTCCGCGACGACCGTGATCCGGGCGCCGATGGAGTTGCCTTCCTTGCCCAGGGCGGCCATGTATTCTTCCATTTCCGGGACTTTCGCCGGGTCCGGGCAGAAAAAGGGGTTGTTGCCAACTTCGTCCCAATCCACCAGGTCGGCAGTGATTGGACCCAGTTGGGACAGGTAGCCCCTGACGCGGATGCCCTCGCTTTCCAGCAGGTATTTCTTGGCGATGGCGCCTGCTGCCACGCGCATGGCGGTTTCCCGGGCCGAGGAACGTCCGCCGCCCCGGTAATCGCGGATGCCGTATTTCTGCTGATAGGTATAGTCAGCGTGGGCGGGCCGGAACAGGTCCTTGATGTTGCTGTAGTCCTTGCTCTTCTGGTCCTGGTTCTCGATCAGCATGCCGATGGGCGTGCCGGTGGTCAGGCCTTCGAAAACGCCCGACAGGATTTTGACCTGGTCGCCTTCCTTGCGCTGGGTGGTATAACGGCTGGAACCCGGCTTGCGGCGATCCAGGTCCGCCTGCAGGTCGGCCTCGGACAGGGCCATGCCGGGCGGGCAGCCGTCGACTATGCAGCCGAGCGCAGGCCCGTGACTTTCACCGAATGAAGTCACCGTGAAAAGCTTGCCGATGCTGTTGCCGGACATGGACTGGTTCCCCGGGATCAGCGGCCAAAAAGGCTGCTAAAAAAAGGCGCGCATTATAACGCATCACCCCGGGCATTGTTACTGGAAAATCCAGTCAAACCGGCGTGTTAGACAGGTTTTTCCTCGGTGCCTGGGGTCACTGGCCCTGTGACGGGAAATACCGGTGAAGCTGTTGCGCAGTCAACGCACAGACCCCTTCCCCTCCATGCTCGAACTCCAGCCACAGCAGGGGCACATTCGGCAGGGCCGCATCCAGTGCCGGCCAGGTGTAGCCGGTTTCCAGGATGAGCAGGCCCTGGTCATGCAGGTGCCTGCCCGTTTCTGCAAGAACATTCAGGGGAATAGCCAGGCCGGATTGCTCACTGACCAGCCCCATGGCGGGTTCACGGTGGTATTCAGGCGGCAGTTCACGAAATTCATCCTCGGGGACATACGGCGGGTTGCACACGACCAGGTCGAAAGAGCCGCTGATGTTGTCATAAAGATCGGAGCGGCAGGCAGTCACCCGGTCAGCAAGGCCGAACCGCTCGATGTTGACCTGTGCCACGGCGAGAGCGTCTGCTGAGAGGTCCGCCAGGACAACAGTGCTGTCGGGGAATGCCAGTGCACAGGCGATACCGATACAGCCGCTGCCGCAGCACAGGTCCAGGATCTGTGCCGGTGCTTGCTCCAGCAGCGGCTGGAACCGGTTTGCGACCAGCTCCGCGATCGGTGAGCGCGGCACCAGGACCCGTTCATCGACGTAGAAGCAATGCCCGGCAAACCACGCCTCATTCAAAAGGTAGGCCAGCGGCGAGCGCCCGTTGATGCGCTGCATAGCCAGGCGGGCCATGCGGGACCGCTGCTCCGGTGCAACGAGCGTATTGGCGGTGATCCCTGATACGCCGTCGTGCGTAAGCACAGTAGTGACGAGCCACTGGGCCTCCATGCCGGGGCTGTCGGTGCCATGGCCGTAAAAGAGGTCGGCAGCATCGAAATAGCCGGCTATGGCCTCGATACAGGCGCCGGCGGCATCAGGCAGGTCTATTTTCACAGCCAAGCTTTACCCGTTAACAAGTTTCAAGTAGGGTGCGCAGTTGATTTTCATCGCACGTCTTCGGTACAACTGGAACAATCATAATTCAAGAAAGTAGCTCCCATGCAGGACAAGACCTTAGAACAGGCGTTTGCCACTATTATCGAAAACGTCGGTGAAGACCTGGGCCGCCACGGCCTCAAGGACACGCCGCATCGCGCCGCCGAAGCGATGAAGTTCCTGACGCGCGGCTACACCCAGGACGTCAACGAAATCGTCAATGGTGCGCTGTTTCCCACCACCTCCAACGAAATGGTGATCGTCAAGAACATCGAGCTGTACTCCCTGTGCGAACATCACCTGCTGCCATTCATCGGCAAGTGCCACGTCGCCTACCTGCCTGCCGAAACCGTAATCGGCCTGTCCAAAATAGCACGTATCGTCGACATGTTTGCCCGTCGCCTGCAAATCCAGGAACACCTGACCCAGCAGATTGCGAAAACCATTCTCGACATCACGGGTGCCCGCGGTGTCGGCGTGATCATCGAGTCGCAGCACATGTGCATGATGATGCGCGGCGTGGAAAAACAGAATTCCGTGATGACCACATCCTGCATGCTGGGCGCCTTCCGCGAAAAGCAGACCACGCGCTCCGAATTCCTGTCGCTGATCGACCGTTAGGCAGTTGCGAAAAATTCGCTGACCAGTCCGGCGATGACGTCCGCCTGCTCCTCGAGGTGCTGGTGATGGCCGCCGTCGAGATGCACAACCCTGATATTGCTCACCAGCGCCGCGCGTTCGCGAATCACGGCTTCCCGCTGCACAGCCTCTTTCGATACCACCAGTAACACCGGACAGGTGATGGCACCGAGATGGGCTGCCACCTGTTGATCAGTCAGGCTTACCAGGGTTTTGCGTGTGAGCCGCTGGTCGTGCCGCCAGGAGTACCCCTGATCATTTTCGGCAATACCGCGGGCGCCGAGCAAGGCAGCGGCCTCATTGGTAATGCCCTTCCTCGCCCTGGCTTCGATGGCGGCTTCGCGGGTCGTATAGACGCCGGCCTTGCGCAGGGATTTACCGACGCGCTGCTCAATGGCATGGCGCAATTGTGCCGGGCTCTGGTCTGGCTGGGTGGTAATCGTACCGATGACATCCAGCAAGACAAGTCGTGTCACGCGTTCCGGAAACAGTCCCGCCAGCAGGCACGCAATGCCGCCGCCCATGGAATGCCCCACCAGCACGAAGGTATCCAGATTGAAAGCATCCGCAATGGCCATCACTTCCACGCTGTAATTCCAGATGGAGTATTCCGCTCCCTTGCCGCGATGCTCGGAAAGTCCATGTCCCGGCAAATCCGGAACCACCCAGAAATAATCGGGAAAATGCGGCGCCAGACGATCAAAGGTGGCGGCGTTGTCCTGCCAGCCATGCAGGGCAATGATTGCCGGTTTACCAGGTTCGCCCCAGGTACGAACAGCCAGCGACAGTTCGCCGGCCATCAGGGTAGTTTCAGCGGGCTGCATGACGCAGGCTCAGGATGAAGCGACCCTGGCCGGATCGGGTTCCAGCATGAAGGCGAAATCGCCCATGCCAAGTCCGATGATGTCCAGGGTCACGCAGGCAAGATTGCCCGTTTCCAGGATGCGCATGTGATCGATGTTGCCGTCGGTCAGGAGGGCAAGCAATTCGGAGAGCAAGGGGTTATGGCTGACCAGCAGGATGTTGCCGCTGTTTTTGATATCAATGCCGTCAAGCGCACGCATGGCATCAGCGGCCCGGCAGGTGGCATCGAGAGCGTCCAGGGTTTCCAGCACGGGCGGATGGAATATTTGTGCCAGGAAAGTTTCGGCGGTCTGCTGGGTCCTGAGCGCAGGGCTGACAAAGCATCGGTCGATCGAAAGGTGACGACCGACAAATTGCCGCGCCACGTTTTCAATTTCCTCGTACCCCGCTTCCGTTAACTGGCGCCCGGCACTGGTAGTGGCCGCGGATTCAGCTTCACCGTGGCGCAATAAATACAAATTCATCAAGCAAATTTCTTTGGTAATTCGGGGCAGGCCTTGCCAGCTGTTTACGCGGAATCCTTCTTGTCGTCAGCGCTGCCATCGTCGGCACGCGTATAGTCGACACCGTCATCGGACGCCCTTTCCGGCTTCTGGTCCCCGGTAAAGCTGATATCGTCGAACACATCATCGCCGCTACTTTGGGCCGCACTCCTGGCAGCAGGTGTTTCATCTTCTGGCTCGTCGTCGTCACCACTATCGCTGAATGCATCACCAAGGTCCTCCCCATCGGAGAAAGGCCAGGGTTTTTCATCGGTGGCATAGACAAGATAGTTCATGGCCTGGTGGAAGTAATCGGACAATGCCTTGCCGAAGTCACGCAGGTTGCTGTTGTCATCGCCTGTGATCAGACTGATGATGACCTGGCAGACAATGATCACCGGCAGCACGAGCAACAATACCCAGCAGGCGACCGCGTAAAACGCCATGTAGAGAATACGTACCCACTGGTAAGGAGAAAGTATGTTCTTTTTAAGTTCTTCGGCCTTGTCGTCGCTCATGATAGCTCCTCTGGCAAACGGGGTTGGCGTTTGACCGGGTTCACGGCCGTGCCGCCGCAAACTCGACATCGAGTCCCTGCTCCTCCAGCATCAAGGAGCTTATTATATGATCAACGGTTTGATTGTTGTAGAGAATTTCATACAGCCCGTTGACCAGCGGCATCTTCACGCCCAGTTCGTCGGCCTTGTCCTTGACCTGTTTCAGGGTATTAACACCTTCCGCCACCTGATCCATCTCGCTGATCACGAGATCGATGTCCTTGCCTTCACCCAATGCCTTGCCGACCCGGAAATTGCGCGACAGCGGCGATGAGCAGGTCACGATCAGATCGCCGACACCGGACAGTCCCAGGAAGGTCATGGGGTCGGCGCCCAGTTCCACGCCAAATCGGGCCATTTCAGTCAGGCTGCGCGTCACCAGCATGGCATTGGTGTTGTGCCCCATGCCTAGAGCCTCGGCCAGTCCTGCAATGATGGCATAGATATTCTTCAGGGAGCCGCCAAGTTCGACACCCAGCATGTCGCTGTTTGAATAGACACGGAAGCTGTCGGATCGCAGGACATCCTGCACAGCAGTCACGACAGCGGGATCCTTGCTGGCAACCACCGCCCCGGTCGGGCTGCTCACCGCGATTTCCTTGGCCAGGTTGGGGCCGCTGAGCACGGCGATGTGCCTGTTGTTGGTTTCCTCGGTGAGAATCTGGCTCATCAGGGCGAAAGTTTTGGCTTCGATGCCTTTGGTCAGGCTGACCAGGATGACATTGTCGTGAATGAGCGGCGTCATTTGCCTGACCACTTCCCGGAAACTGCTGCTGGGCACTGCCACGAAGATCAGGTCCACATCCTTGACTGCGGCCTCCAGATCATCAGTCGCCACGACATCCTTGTGCAGCTTGTAACCCGGCAGGTAATTGACGTTTTCGTGGCGCTTGTTAAGGGAGACCACCTGTTCGGCATCGCGCATCCACAGCAGGGTCTTGTGCCCGTTGTGCGCAATGATGTTGGCGATCACGGTGCCGAAACTGCCGCCACCGAGTACCGCTACATTTTTTACTGACATAGTTGGTTTTCCCGCATACAGCCGGAGGCTGGTACCGCCCACTCTTCAATGAGCGCGGAAAGATAGCAGGGATGCCAGGGCAACTCCAGCGGCAGGCATTCCGCGGACTCTGGCGCTCCAGAAACACATACTATAGAATCGCAGGCCCTCCAGATACAGGTACTTGCACGATGGACACGGATCTCTGGGCAACAATCCGGCACGAGATTAGCGACCAGCTGCTCAGCGAACCCGACATGGGCACTTACCTGAGCAAGCGCATCCTCGCCCACGATGACCTGGCTTGCGCACTCAGCGATCTGCTTTCCCGCAAGCTGGCCTCGGAAGACATGCCCCTGTCCACCCTGAAAGCGGTCTTCGATGAAACCCTGCGCCGCGATCCTGCGATCATCGAGGCAACCACCAAGGACCTGCTGGCTGTGCGCCAGCGTGACCCCGCCGTGAAGTGCTACTCCACCGCCCTGCTCTATTTCAAGGGGTTCCAGGCGCTGCAGGCATACCGCGTGGCACACTGGCTCTGGCATCATGACCGCCGCGGCATGTCCCTGTATATCCAGAGCCGGGTCTCGGAGGTATTTGCCGTGGATATCCATCCGGCGGCCCAAATCGGCACGGGCATCCTGCTGGATCACGGCACAGGCATCGTCATCGGGGAAACCAGCGTACTGGCTGACAATATTTCCATCCTGCAGGGTGTCACACTGGGCGGAACCGGCAAGGAAGGCGGCGACAGACACCCGAAAATACGCACCGGCGTTCTTATCGGTGCCGGGGCCCACGTGCTGGGCAACGTCGTCGTCGGGGAAGGTGCCTGGGTAGGTTCTGGCGCCGTGGTACTCGATGATGTCGAGGCCCACACGACTGTTGTCGGGGTGCCGGCGAAAGTTGCCGGGCGACCCCGCACCGAGCAGCCTGCCCTGGAGATGGACCATTACCTCAATGACAAGGATTGAGCCCTGAACCAACCCGATATGGTGCTGGTACACGGTGCCTGGCATGATGCTGGATGCTGGCGCCACCTGGTTCCCCTGCTCGAAGCCCGTGGCCACCGGGTACATGCACCGGACCTGCCCGGCCAGGGTGCCAATGCCGCGGACCCGGCCACCATCAGTCTCAAGACGTATTCCCGATATATCTCACAACTTGTTGAAAATATTGATAACACTGTCGTTCTGGTGGGCCACAGCATGAGCGGTATGGTGATTTCCCAGGTCGCCGAAGCGGTGCCGGACAATGTGGCCAGACTGGTCTACCTGAGCGCCTACCTGCCCAGCGACGGGCAGAGCCTGTTTGACCTGATCGCGGCCAACAGGGGGGACGAGCCACCCACCGCGATAGAGTCCGCCATGTCACTGTCACCGGACAAGCGTACCTGCACGATCAAGGCCGGCCAGATCGGCCACCTGTTCTACAATCGCTGCCCGGACACCCTGAAGGACCAGGTTCCCGTTGCATTCACGCCACAGGCTACCCTGCCATTATCGGGGAAGGTCCAGCTTACCCCGGAACGTTTCGGGCGGATGCCAAAAACCTACCTGTGCTGCCTGAATGACCGGGTCATTCCCATTCATCATCAGCGGCGCATGCTGACCCGCCAGCGCTGCGACGAGATGGTGCAGCTCGATGCGGACCACAGCCCCTTCCTGTCATGCCCGGAGACGCTCGCTGCCGTCCTCCACTCGGTAAGCCTGGCGGAGTGACAGCCAATAAAAAAGCCCGCTTGAAGCGGGCTTGGTGTCAGGCAGAAGTTATCGTCTCTTATAAAAGACACTTGTCTCCAAGATAACCGCCACCGCCGCAATAAGCGGAGTCCTGCAACTGCATCAGGATGCCGTCCGGATCGGTAAAGTAGACTTCGGGCGTTCCCCCTTCCACACCGCCGCGCGCCGGCATGCGCAGACTGATGTAATGCATCAGCGGACCCAGCTGGCGCTCGCCCCGGGCCGTGATACCGCGCTGTTCGAATTTCTGGAGGACATCGTCGACGCTGAAACCATCAAAGTTGAAACTGACATGATGGATATTGGCAGGCACCTTGCCGGCACTGGGACCGCCGGCATACATGACGAACTGCTTGCCGTCGCCGATACCGGTTACGGGTGCACCCGGACCCTGGAAAGCCTGGATATCGAGATCGAAGAAATCCTGGTAGAACACGTTGGCCGCTGCCCCGTCATTGACGAACGAGGTGAAGTGGTTGATCTCGCCCAGGGTAATCAAGGCAGGGGGCACGGCTTCGGGCGCGCCGCATTCACTGCCGAGCGGTCCCGTACCGCCGCACCAGGATGTGTCAGTCAGTTGTACGATGAGCCCCCGTTCATCCGAGAAATACAGGGTCGGCGTATCATCCCCGCGCACCTGCACCCAGGTGCACATGGGATTTTCGATGCCGGGAAGAGCAATGTCCGGGGCATCGATCTCACGGAACCCGCCGGCCTTGAGCGCGGCCAGGTTGCTGTCCGGATCGTAGTTGCTGACCGAGTAACCCAGTTGGGTAATGGCTGGCGCTTCATTGCTGCCAGCCTGGCGAACTGCCATGTACTGCCTGCTGTCGCCGATCTTCATGAATATCCGGTCATCACTGCTGCGAAACTGGACCGGCATGCCAAACAGCCCCTGGTAGAATGACAGGCTGCGGCCGGGATCCGTCACCCGGATTTCGAAATAGTTGAGTTTTTCCAGGCGGATACCGGACTGGGCCAGCAGATGCGACGGCAGCAGCAGTGAGCCAGTTACGCCAGCAGTACTGGCCAGGAAGCGGCGGCGGTTCAGCATTGGAGTTTCCCCGTGACAGGTTTGTTAATCTTTTTTCAGGACTAATCATGCCCCACTCCCCAAAACCAGTCCAGCTTGAAGTTGGCTGCGGGCTGGCGGGTTCCACGTTACTTGCACACTTTGTTGCTAATAATGGGTTCTGGCCTCACACTGCTAGGCCGGCATAAACCACAAGAACAGACAATCAACCAGGGGGAACCCATGAAAATGAAAAAACTGGCATTCGCAGGCGCACTTCTTGCCTGTTGCACCGCTCCTGTCATGGCACAGCCCGGCGGCCAGGCCGAGCAGGACACCAGCATGAGCTTTTTTATCACCAGTCGCGGACCCGGTGACGGCGCCAACCTCGGCGGCCTCGCCGGCGCCGACGCCCATTGCACTGCCCTGGCAGAAGCTGCAGGCACCCGCGGCAAAACCTGGCGCGCCTACCTCAGCACGACCGGCCCCGATGGAGTATATGCCCGTGACAGGATCGGCTCCGGCCCCTGGTACAACGCCAATGGTGAACTGGTGGCCCGTGGTCTCGTTGACCTGCACTACAGCAACACTAACCTCAACAAGCAGCGTTCCGTGACGGAAAACGGCGATACCGTGAACGGCGTCGGTGACACGCCCAACATGCACGACATCCTGACGGGTACCAATGTCGATGGCACGGCTTCCGACATGACCTGCAACAACTGGACCAGCAATACCGATGCGTCCCGCGCCATGGTCGGTCACTTCGACCGTGTCGGCGGCGGCCCGCTGGCCGAATCCTGGAATGCGACACACTTGTCGCGTGGTTGCAGCCAGGAGCAGTTGCAGGCTTCCGGCGGCAACGGCTTCTTCTACTGCTTCGCCACCGGCGAGTAATATTCGCTCCAGCAACATAAAAGGCGCCAACTGGCGCCTTTTTTTATTGCTTCTTTATGACTTCCAATGCTGCAATTATTGTCGCGGCAGGATCGCCAGCCGATCGCCGCTGTAAGTGCCTACCCAGATCTCGTCATTAACCAGGTAGCCGACACTGGGATTCTGCAGGGCGGCGTCCTCGCCTGCGGCAGCGATTCTTGTCGCCACAAGGCTGTAAGGGACGATCTGCACCACACCCCAGCCTTGTTCACAGGACGCCGTGCCGCAGTAGTCTTCGGTATTGTCGCCGGCGGCGAGAAGCATGCCTTCCCCGGTCCAGCGCAGGTTGTCCGGCATTATACCGACCGGAATGACATCGCGTGCCGGCGGCGTCGAGCTGCGATCAAAACGCATGACTTCGCCAGTGCCGAATGACGCGACGAAAATCCAGCGCTGGTCATCGGTCACGGCAATCCCGTTTGGCCCCGCCATTTCAGTGCCTTCCATGACACTGACCTCGCCGCCCGGATGCCACTCGAAAACATGGCCGGTCACGCGTCCAGCCAATACATCCCCGATGGTATCCCTGGCAGGATCATAAAACTGGGTGGCTACGAAGCCGCCGTCATCCAGGATCGCGACACTGTTCGTCCATGACGACGCCGGCATCGGGATGCAGCCTACCCAGGTGATGGTGGGCTTGACGAAAGCATCGACCTCGAAAACCTCGATGGCTTCACGAGCACCATGACTGGTCATGTACAACCGGTATACGGCCGGGCCCTTGTCGATTTTCTGCAATGCCAGGCCGTGGGCGGAAAACTGTCGTGCATCGAGCGGTCCGGGACAGTCGCCGTACAATGCCGTGTCGTGCCGGTACAGGGGGTTGGTCCCCGGAAAAAGTATTTCAACGCTGCGTTGTGCCGCATTAACCAGGTGAATGCGGCCATTGACGCCTGTGCCGCTGAGGCTGCCGTCCATACCGGATACCAGCAGCCAGTCGCTGTTGCCCAGCTGGAGGATATCTTCACCGTTGCTGATTCCACACAGGTAGTCGATGCCGTCGCCTGCGCTGCAATCGACAGCAGTGGTTTCCTGAGCGACAACCGGTTCGCCAGCGGCCGTCATGGCCGGCGGCGATTCACCCCCGCAGGCCGAGAGCAAGCCGGTCAACAACGTCATCAGCGCGATAGTTCTCATCATGTCAGGTCCCCCTTGAACCGGTGCGAGCTTAACACCTTGTGTTAAAAAGCGGCAATTCATATCATCCTGCAAGCTCACCAAACCATTACAACTACAATTTGGGTATGTCATGAGCGCAAGCTTCCAGGTTAATGAATTCGTCGACAACCAGAAAATCGGCCTGTTCAACATCAACCTGCTGTTCTGGTGTTTCCTCGCCATGTTCGCCGATGGTTACGATCTCAATTCCATCGGTTATGCCATGCCCTTCATTCTCGAGGAGTGGGGATTGACGGCCAACGACATGCGCCTGGCAGCCAGTGCCACACTCATTGGCATCTTTGTCGGCGCTCCCCTGCTCGGCTACCTGGGTGACCGCTATGGTCGCAAGAACTCCATCATCGGCGGCTGCATGATTTATGGTGCGGCCACCCTTGCCATTGCCTGGGCGACCACGCCGAATGACATCGTGCTTTTTCGCATGCTGGCCGGACTCGGCATCGGCGGCATCATGCCCAACACCATCGCATTGAATTCAGAGCTTGCGCCAAAACGCTATCGCGCCACCCTGATCGTGCTGATGTTCATGGGAATCACCATGGGCAGCGGCACACCGGGATTCGTATCCATCTACCTGGTGGCTGACCATGGCTGGGAGATCATATTCCTGCTCGGTGGCATCCTGCCCATACTGATCGGCATCATCCTGTTCTTCACCCTGCCTGAATCCATCAAGTTCCTGGCCACGCGTCCCGCCCGCAAGACCGAGCTCATCTGCACTGCCAGGAAAATGCGGCCGGACCTGGATATTCCGGATGACGCCACATTCATCAACCCGCCCATTGTCGATGGCAGTGCCGGCAGTGCCAAGGAGCTGTTCCGCGGCGGCCTGGGAGTGATCACACCCCTGCTGTGGCTCTGTTTTTCAACGGCACTGATGGCAAACTTCTTCATCAACAACTGGCTGCCGACGCTGTTCAGCAATTTCGGCATCGACAATGAGCGCGCTGCACTGATCACGACCTGGTATCACTTCGGTGGCACTTTCGGGGGGCTAGCCATTGCCATCTTGCTCGACCGCTTCGGCTACATGATCATCGCCATCATGTTTGCCTGCGCTGTGCCTGCAGTCGCGCTGATCGGCCTGGAAGGCCTGCCCGATGCAGGCATGACCTTTTTCGCTGCCTCTGCCGGCTTCGCCATCCTCGGCGCGCAATTCGGCAACAATGCCTCTGCCGGCCTGCTCTATCCCACGACCGTGCGCTCCAAGGGCGTTGGCTGGGCCTTGTCCATCGGCCGCTTCGGCGCGATCGTCGGCCCTTATGCGGGCGCACAATTGCTTGTTATGGGACTGGGTATGCAGGCCATCTTCATGGTGGTGACCATACCACTGGTCATCGGCGCGATCGCAGCGGCGCTGTTGTCACGCCTGTGTTATAAACGCTTCGATGGATTCCAGCTCGACGATACCCCGGTCCAGGAACTCCGGCTCCGAGATGCAGAAACTGACCCTTTATAACCTGCTGCTCCTATCACTTGCCGTCCAGCCGGCCTGGAGCCCCGTGGCCTGCGCCCAGGATGCGCCAGTCCTGCGCGAGGAAAGGCAGCTGCTGGCTCGGGACTATGCCGCCTTCAGGAAGAGCCAGGTCAGCAATGTCGAATACACGCTTTCGGTGAGCGTTGCAGAAGACAGCGAGCTGTTCTCGGGTATCGTGAGTATCCGCTTCGACCTTGCCCAGGACAACGTGTCACCCCTGACCATCGATTATGACCAGGGTGAGATACTGTCGATGTCCATCAACGGCGTCCCCGCCGAGTGGCAATATGAACACTGGTTCATCACCATCGCGCCGGAGCAGCTGTCTGCCGGTCCCAATGACGTCGTCATTGCATTTCGCCGGCAATACACTACGGACGGTGACGGCTTCCACAGGTTCATCGATCCGGAAAACGGCGAGACTTACCTGTACACCAACTTTGAGCCGTACAACGCCAACCGGATGTTCCCGCATTTCGACCAGCCCAACCTGAAGGCACCCTTTATGCTGGATGTGACCGCACCCGCCGGCTGGCAGGTGATCTCGAACTGGCGTGAAACCTCTGTCACGGAACAGGGTGAAAACAGGCACTGGCAGTTCCCGGCAACGCCGCCGTTGTCATCTTACCTGTATTCCCTCCATGCCGGCCCTTTTACCACCTGGGAAGAGCAGGCAGGAGAGATACAACTGCGTCTGTTCGTACGCAACTCCCTTGCCCAGTATGTCGACAACACCGAATGGTTTGAGCCGGCCCGCCGCTTCCTGGATTTCTACCAGCGCTTTTACGACGTAGCCTACCCTCTGGACAAGTATGACCAGGTCATCGTTCCGGATTTCAATCCTGGTGCCATGGAGAATATCGGCGCCGTCACCTATAACGAGATCTATGTCAGCCGTGGCATCAAAAGTTACCGGGAACGCAGCCGGCTGGCCTACGTCATCGCCCACGAGATGGCGCACATGTGGTTTGGCGACATGGTGACCATGGCGTGGTGGAACGATCTCTGGCTCAACGAAAGTTTCGCGACCTACATGGGTTACCTTGCCCTGGCTGAAGCCAGTGAATTCACAAACGCCTGGGATATCTTCTATTCCAGCGGCAAGGCTTCCGCTTATCGTGCAGACACCAGGGTGACCACACACCCGATTGCGCCCGAAAATGTCTTGACTACGGCGGACGCCTTCGCCAGCTTCGACACCATTACCTACCAGAAAGGCAGTGCCGTCCTGAAACAGCTGCCCTACTTCATCGGCGAGGAAAGTTTCCGCCGTGGTGTCAGCAACTACCTGAAGGAACATCGGTTCGGTAACGCCACCCTGGATGATTTCGTCGGCGCACTTGCAGACAGTGCCGGGATGAACCTCGACACCTGGAAAAAGCAATGGCTGCAGCAGTCCGGCGTAAATACATTGCGCGCCGAATTCAGTTGCAAGGATGATCAGATCTCTTCCCTGCGCCTGGTGCAATCCGTACCGGACAACACTGCCGCCGACAAGGTCCTGCGCAGTCAGCGCACGCTGATCGGACTTTACCGTTATATCGACAATGCCATGCTGCTCCGGAATGCTATCCCCGTGACTTACCGCGGCGCCGTCACCTGGGTGCCAGAGGCGATCGGCATGCCCTGCCCTGACCTCGTGCTGCCCAACGAGGACGACCATGCTTACGTCGATTTTGCCCTGGACCCGGCATCACGTGACACACTTTCCGACCACATCAACGATTTCACCAACATCACCACGCGCCTGATGCTGTGGGAATCACTGTGGTCCGATGTACGCGAGGCACGCATTTCCCTCGACGATTTCCTCACCTTCGTTTATGACAACCTGCCGGCCGAGAGCGAACTGCTCGTGGTACAGCAAGTGGGCAGCAATATTACCGCCGCCTTCAATTACTTCACGGCATTTGGCGACGCAGATGGGCGGCGCGACCGGATCGAACGATTCGTCCTTGAAAATCTCGACGCTGCCGAGTCCGGTTCTGAAATCCAGCGCCTCTGGTTCACCAGCCTGCTGAACCTGGCGCATACGGATGACGCCCTTGCCGGGCTGCTTGGGCTGCTTGACGGCAGCCGCACCATTCCTGGTATCGAGATCGACCAGGACATGCGCTGGGACATTGTCCTGGCCGCGAACCGCTACCAGTTTGGAGACTACGCCGCTTTGCTGACTGCAGAAATTGCCCGCGACCCGACCGACCAGGGTGAAAATTCGGCGCTGGCCGTCAAGGCTGCCCGCCCGGATAGCGCTGTCAAAGACGAATTCCTGGATATCGTGCTCGACGCACCGGAGACCTACAAAGTCGCGAGCCTGAGGTTCATTACCGGCTACCTGTTTCCCGCCGGACAGGAGGACTTGCATGCAGCACGGGCCGACAGGATATTCTCGGCATTGCCGGCCGTGAACGACCGTGGGGAAGAGCGCTACATGAACGCCATGCTAGCCCTTGTCAGGGGCGACTGTACGCCTGACAGCATCGCCAGGCTGTCTGCTGCGCGTGATATTTCAGCCAGCCTGCATCCTTCGATACACCGCGCCATCCTAGTCAACCTGCAGGATGACGAACGCTGCATGGCTCTCAAAGCACGCCTTGGCGAATAGCCTGCACCCTTTCTGACAGCCGTGCCGGCTTTGGTGTAAAATGCCGCGTTTTCAGCAGCACCAGCACGTCCATGAACCTCAAACAAGAACTCGATACCCGGATCAGCGCAGCCATTTCATCCGTGTCAGGCAGTGATGACTGCAAGGCACTGATCAATTATGCCCGTGAGGCAAAGTTTGGCGATTACCAGGCCAATGGCGTCATGGGCGTGGCCAAGCAGCTCAAGCGCAACCCCCGCGAACTCGGCGAAGCAGTGCTGGCCGCCCTCGACCTGACCGGTATCGCCGACAAGGTGGAACTAGCCGGCCCGGGCTTCATCAATATTTTCATTGCACCGGAGTACCTGGCAGGGCAGCTGAACAGGCTGCTGGCCGCCGACCGCCTGATCGACATTGCCGCTTCCACCCAGACCGTGGTTGTGGACTACTCATCCCCGAACCTGGCCAAGGAAATGCACGTTGGCCACCTGCGCGGCACGATCATCGGTGATGCCCTGGCACGCATTTTCGAATACCTGGGACACCGGGTGATACGCCAGAACCACTTCGGCGACTGGGGCACCCAGTTCGGCATGCTCATCACCTGGATGCAGGCACTGGAAGACAGGGACACCCTGCAGAACGAGCTTGCGGATCTCGAGGTGTTTTACCGGCACGCCAAGGAAAAATTCGACAGCGACGCCGACTTCGCCCGCACCAGCCGCGACAACGTTGTAAAACTGCAGGCTGGCGATCCCGAGTGCCTCGCCCTATGGCAGAAGTTCATCGATGTGTCGGTGGCGCATTGCCAGGAGTTGTACGAGAAGCTCGGCATCACGCTGACACCTGGAGATATGCGCCCGGAAAGTTTCTACAACGACAGGCTTCAGGGCATTATCACCGATCTGCGCGAGAAGGGACTGCTCACCGAGGATGACGGTGCACAGTGTGTTTTCCTGGAAGAGTTCCAGGGCAAGGACGGCACGCCACTGCCAGTAATCGTGCAGAAATCCGACGGGGGCTTCCTGTACGCCACCACCGACCTTGCCGCCATCCGTTACCGCAGCGAATCCCTGCATGCGAATCGCGTACTGTATGTCGTCGATGCACGCCAGAGTCTGCATTTCCAGCAGGTATTCCGCGTCGCGGAGCTGGCGGGATTCAAAAATCCTGGCTGCTCACTCGAACACCTCGCCTACGGCACCATGATGGGCAGCGATGGCAAACCCTTCAAAACCCGCACGGGCGGCACCGTCAAATTGATGGACCTCATGACCGAGAGTGTCGGCCGCGCCTATGATCTGGTCACCGGCAAGAACCCGGAACTGGACGAGGCTGAGCGCCGCGCCATCGCCGATGTCGTGGGCATAGCTGCCATCAAGTATTTCGAGCTGAGCAAAAACCGGAACAGTGACTATGTGTTCGACTGGGACACCATGCTGTCCTTCGACGGCAACACGGCACCTTACCTGCTGTATGCCTATGCCCGCATCCGCAGTATCTTCCGCCGCGAGGATGCGGCTGACAGCAGTTTCACCATCAATATCACCGAAACAGCCGAGAAGCAGCTTGCCCTGAAACTCCTGCAGTTCACGGAGATGGTCAACCAGGTGGCCGATGACTGCTTCCCCAACCAGTTATGCCTGTATCTCTATGATCTGGCCGGCACCTACATGCAATTCTATGAAGCGTGCCCCGTGCTGAAAGCCGAACCCGCTGTGCGCAACTCACGACTGGGCCTGTGTCACCTGACCGCCCGCACGATCCGGCAGGGTCTTGACCTGCTCGGTATCGAGACCCTCGAAAAGATGTGATCCCTGTTTCCGGGTTTCTTCCACGACCCTGGGCATGTTGCTATAATGCGCGCCGCATGAAGGCCGGGCTGCAATCCGATATTCAGCATT
Organism: uncultured Enterobacteriaceae bacterium; assembly: GCA_964629325.1. GTDB lineage: Bacteria > Pseudomonadota > Gammaproteobacteria > Pseudomonadales > Pseudohongiellaceae > Eutrophocola. The sequence continues at coordinate 31,103 of CAZVSC010000001.1, read as the reverse complement.
AAATTCAATAATTTATAAATTAAGTCAGGTACAGCATGTCCGATAAACCGACCATTATCTATACCCTCACAGACGAAGCCCCGGCACTGGCCACCTATTCACTGCTGCCTGTCATCAAGGCCTTCACTGCCTCCTCCGACATCAATATCGAGACACGTGACATCTCCCTGGCTGGCCGCATCATCGCGGTATTCCCTGATTATCTGGCCGAGGACAAGATTCAGTCTGACGACCTGGCCTATCTCGGGCAACTGGCTCTGAAACCGGAGGCCAACATCATCAAACTGCCGAACATCAGCGCATCACTGCCGCAGATGACTGCAACCATCAAGGAACTGCAGGCCAAGGGTTATACCCTGCCCGACTACCCGGAAACTCCGCAAAACGATGAAGAGCGTGACATCAAGGAGCGCTATGACCGCGTCAAGGGCAGTGCCGTGAACCCGGTGCTGCGCGAAGGCAACTCCGACCGTCGTGCTCCAGGTGCAGTCAAGCAGTACGCCAGGCAGAACCCACATTCCATGGGCGCCTGGTCGCCCGACTCCAGAACCCGCGTGGCACATATGGAAGATGGTGACTTCTTCGGCAGTGAGATTTCCCGCACCCTGGACTCTGACGCTACATTCCGCATCGAATTCGTCGATGTCGCCGGCAAGGTCACTATCCTCAAAAAGGACGCACCACTGCAAGCCGGTGAAGTCATCGATGCCTGCGTCATGCGCAGCAAGGCCCTGCGTGAATTTTTGGGCAAGGCCATCGACCAGGCCAAGGCTGACGGTGTGCTGTTGTCCCTGCACCTGAAAGCCACCATGATGAAGGTCTCTGACCCGATTCTGTTCGGCCATGCCGTATCCGTGTTTTTCAGTGACGTGTTCGAAAAGCATGCCGCTACCTTTGCCGAGCTTGGCGTCAACCCGAACAACGGTTTTGGCGCCGTCCTGGCGCTAATCAACACGCTGCCCGCGGACAAGAAAGCCCAGATCAACGCTGATATCCAGGCCTGCTACGAGGCGCGTCCGCAGCTGGCCATGGTGAACTCCGACAAGGGCATCACCAACCTGCACGTACCGAGCGATATCATTATCGATGCCTCCATGCCGGCCGCGATCCGTGCCTCCGGCAAGATGTGGGGTCCCGATGGCAAATTACACGACACGCTTGCCGTCATCCCCGACCGCTGTTATGCCGACGTCTACCAGGAAACCATCGACTTCTGTAAAAAACATGGCGCCTTCGACCCGCGCACCATGGGTTCCATTCCCAATGTCGGCCTGATGGCCCAGAAAGCCGAAGAATATGGCTCGCACGACAAAACTTTTGAACTGGCTGAGGCGGGCATAATCCGCGTGGTAAACGGCAAGGGCGAGACCCTGCTGTCTCACGATGTGGACAAAGGTGATATCTGGCGCATGTGCCAGGTCAAGGACCCGGCGATCCAGGATTGGGTCAAACTGGCCGTCAATCGCGCCCGGTTGTCGAAAACTCCGGCTGTGTTCTGGCTTAACCCTGATCGCGCCCACGATGCGGAACTGATCAGGAAGGTCAACGCCTATCTCGGCGAGCATGATACAAACGGGCTAGAGATCCACATCATGTCTCCCGTGGAAGCAACCCGTTTCTCGCTGCAGCGCATGAAAGAAGGCAAGGACACCATCTCGGTGACCGGCAACGTCCTCAGGGACTACCTCACTGACCTGTTCCCCATTCTAGAACTGGGCACCAGCGCCAAGATGCTGTCCATCGTGCCGCTGATGAACGGCGGCAGCATGTTCGAAACCGGCGCCGGCGGCTCGGCACCCAAGCACGTCCAGCAGTTCCAGGAAGAAAACCACCTGCGCTGGGACTCCCTGGGTGAATTCCTCGCACTGGCCGCCTCCCTGGAACACCTTGGGCAGACAACCGGCAACAGCAAGGCACTGGTACTGGCAACAACGCTTGATGAAGCCACCGGCAAGCTGCTCATGGAAAACCGCAGCCCGATGCGAGATGTCGGGGAACTGGATAACCGCGGCAGTCATTTTTACCTGGCGCTGTACTGGGCCCAGGCCCTGGCGGCTCAATCCGATAATGCCGACCTCAAAGCCACCTTCAGTGCCATTGCAAAAACGCTGACAAGCGAGGAAACCGCCATTGTCGATGAGTTGAACAGCATTCAGGGCAATCCGGTCGAACTGGGCGGCTACTACAAGCCCGACACTGCCCTGTGTGCCCGCGCCATGTGCCCCAGCAACCTGTTCAACCAGGCCCTGGCGTCCCTGATCGGCTAGTCCTCCAGCGCGGGAATGAATGCAGGCGCCGGGAATGGTCCCCGCGCCTGCTCGAAACGCCCCGCGATCTCCACCAGCAATTCCTCACTCCCCGGCCTGCCGATGATGGCTATGCCTACCGGCAGCCCATGCACAAGTCCACCGGGTACTGCAATGCTGGGATAACCGGATACTGCCGCAAGAGAAGAACTGGACAACCCGAAATGATCGCCGGCGACCCAGTCCGTGACCCAGGCCGGTGAATTGACTGGTGCGATCAATGCATCCAGGTCGTTGTCGGAAAAAGCCTTCTCCAGTGCTTGCCGCACTGCCCCGCCACTGTTTTCGAGTACAGCCCTGTACTCGCTGCTGTCGAGCCCACCCATGGCCTGGGCGGCAAGGAATATCTCCTGCCCGAAATACGGCATGACGGTGTCGGCATGGGCCATATTGAAGGCGATCAGGTCATCCAGCGAGGCATGGGCACTTCCTGCCGTGGCAAGATAGGCATTCATGTCTGCCTTGAATTCATACAGCAACACCTGGTATTCGGCACTGTCGGCTGTTTCAGGTACCGCCACGTTGACCGGATCGACCAGACTTGCCTGTTCGCGGTTGAACCAGCCCAGCCATTGCATAAGCAGATCATCAACCGCATCTATACTGCCCGCTCCGTAATGATCCCTGACAACGCCCAGGCGCACGCCTGCCAGGTCTGAACGGTCCAACTCATACAGGGCGGTGTCTGTCTGGCGGCCCTGCAGTATGGCGAGCATCAGGGCTGCACCTTCGACAGTCGTGGCCATGGGCCCCGCGGTATCCTGGGTATGGGAGATCGGGATGATGCCGTCACCGGGGATACTGCCGTGGGTAGGCTTGATGCCGACCACACCGTTTGCACCCGATGGGCAAACGATGGAGCCGTCGGTTTCAGTCCCGACCGCCAGGGGGGCAAGCCTGGCGGCAACGGCAGCCGCCGAACCGCTGGATGACCCGCACGGATTGCGATTCAGCACATACGGGTTGCGGGTCTGTCCACCCAGGCTGCTCCAGCCGCTGCTGGAAGCGTCGCCGCGAAAATTTGCCCATTCACTGAGGTTTGTCTTGGCAACAATCACTGCCCCGGCATCGCGCAAGCGCCGGACCAACTCTGCATCATCGGGCGCCCGGTGGCCTGCCAGTGCCAGCGAACCCGCGGTAGTGGCCATCCCGTCGCCGGTGTCGATATTGGCCTTCAACACAACAGGAACCCCGTGCAGCGGACCAACGGGACCTGCAGCACGGAAACGATCATCGAGTTCCCTGGCGATATCCAGGGCATCCGGGTTGATCTCAATAATGGCATTCAGGGCCGGCCCTGAGGCATCCACATTGGCGATACGCGTCAGCGCCTGTTGCGTGACCTCTGTGGCAGACACTCTGCCCGCGGCAAGCTCACCAGCCAGGGCAGGAGCATCCAGGGCTAGCAGGTCCGGTATCAGGGCGGGATCGGTGCGAGTACAGCCCGGCAGCAACACCAGGCAGACAGACATAAAAAAAGGTGCCAGCACCCTGGCACCTTTCCTGTTTCCGCTTGTCCTCATCCTGCAGGACATACCTTATCAGGGTTTGCGGAATACCAGCACGGAACGGTCAGTGTCTCCGCGCATGGCAAAAACCATGCTGGAATGATCGTCCTCGGGGTGGGCAAGAATATCGCTGTCAGTAGCCAGTTCGAACCCCGCACTGGTCACCTCGTCAATGATCACGCTTTTCTCGATGCGATGGATGGTACCGGCGACATCCCAGCCTGAACCCGCTGCCGCGGCATGATCGATCACCACATAGCGGCCGCCTGGAGCCAGGGCATTGAATACGTGGGCATTCAGCGTTGCCGGGTCCACACCCATGGCCGGAAAATCATGGTAGGACAGGATGTTGAAGACGATATCCAGGCCGGCGGGCAGCATGATGTTGTTGTATTCGACGATGGTGTAATTGGCGTTGGCGCGGGCATCTGCAAAGGCTTGCCCGGCCCTGCCTACACCGCCTTCCTGGAATGCTGCCAGTGCCGGCAGATCATACATTTCCACCATGCCGGAAGGCCCGACCGCCTCCACCAACATTGGCGTGTAGTACTGGCCGAAGCTGGTCAGCTCAGCAACATGGTCGCCTTCAGCGATGCCCGACAGGGCCAGGACATGGGCCGGTTTACGACCGGCATCACGGGCACGGGCGGCATCGGCACGCTCACCCGATTCCACGGCACGCCGGATATTGGCGGGTGTATCGGCCGGAATCATGTAGGACTGGGCGATGACCGCCGCAGTGGCAAAGGCGGCCATCAGGCCGACGGTGGCTTTCAGAAATGGCTTGTTCATGGTTTTCCCCTCAAGGGTCAATAGGCTTTCCCTGGCCGATGATTGTATAGACCGGCCTCAGCGGATTGCAACTCTCGTCGGAAAAAGAATGGAACAGCCGTGATTTCAGGCAAAGGCATGCCGATTGGCACCCCTTGCCTGGTGATTCCGCGGTCTTTATTGCCCGCTCAGGTCGAGCAAAAGCTTGTTGAGCCTGCGGATGTAGCTGGCAGGATCATCCAGCTGTCCGCCTTCAGCCAGGCTGGCCTGGTCGAACAGGATGGCGGCAAGGTCGTTGAAACGGGCCTCATCGGCTTCTGCATCGAGTTTAGCCACCAGCGGGTGTGCCGGATTGATTTCAAAGATCGGCTTGAACTCTGGCATCTTCTGGCCCGCCGCTTCCATGATCTTGCGCATCTGCGCACCCATGTCATGTTCTGCAATGGACAGGCAGGCCGGGGAATCCGTCAGCCTGTGGGTGGTGCGCACCTCAGAGACCGCATCACCCAGGCTGTCCTTGAGGCGCTTGAGCAGGGGTTCCGCCTGCTTGTCGATTTCTTCATGCTGTTTCTTCTCTTCCTCTGAATCCAGCTTGCCCAGGTCGAGTTCCCCACGGGTTACGTCTTGGAAGGACTTGCCGTCAAATTCCATCAGGTGACTGACGAACCATTCATCCACCCGGTCTGACAACAGCAGTACCTCGATGCCTTTCTTGCGGAAAACCTCCAGGTGGGGGCTGTTCCTGGCCGTGTTGTAGGATTCAGCGGCAATATAATAAATCTTTTCCTGACCCTCCTTCATACGGGACACGTAATCCTCGAGTGACTGGTCCTGCAGTGACGTTTCCGTGTGTGTGGTGGCGAACAACAGCAGCTTGGCGATCTTTTCACGGTTGGCATAATCCTCGGCTGGACCTTCCTTGAGCACCTGGCCGAATTCATTCCAGAACTTCTGGTAGGTGTCCTTATCCTTCTTTTTCAGCTTCGCCAGCATATCCAGTACACGCTTGGTAAGCGCACTCTTCATGGAGTCCACGGCGGGATCCTTCTGCAGGATCTCGCGGCTCACATTGAGAGAAATGTCGTTGGAATCGAGAACACCCTTGATAAAGCGCAGGTACAGCGGCAGGAATTGCTCGGCATCGTCCATGATGAACACACGTTGCACGTAGAGTTTCAAACCACGGGCGGCATCACGGTTCCACATGTCATAGGGAGCCCGGGCCGGCAGGTACAACAGGCTGGTGTATTCCAGCTTGCCTTCGACCTTGTTGTGGCTCCACTCCAGTGGATCCCCGAAATCATGGCTGATGTGCTTGTAGAACTCCTTGTATTCTTCGTCCTTCAGGTCTGTGCGCGAACGGGTCCACAGGGCCTGGGCGGTGTTCACTGCTTCGTATTCGGGGGCCTTATTGCCGGATTTCTTGTCCTCGTCACCGAGATCCTCCTTCACCATCATGACCGGAATCGAGATATGATCGGCATACTTCCTCACGATGCCGCGCAGGCGATACCCTTCGGCAAATTCCTTGTCATCCTTCTTGAGGTGCAGGACGATGCTGGTGCCCCGGTCGGTCTTGTCGACGGATTCAACGTTGAAATCGGCTTCACCGGCTGACTCCCACTTCACGCCCTGACCGGCCGGTTCACCGGCTTTGCGACTGAACACTTCAACCTTGTCGGCGACGATAAAGGCAGAATAAAAGCCCACGCCGAACTGGCCGATCAACCGCGAATCCTTTTTCTGATCCCCGGTCAGTGATTCCAGGAACTGTGCAGTGCCTGACTTGGCGATAGTTCCCAGGTTTTCAATGATCTCGTCCCGATTCATGCCGATGCCGTTGTCACTGATAGTAATGGTCTTCTTCTTGGGATCGAATTCAACAGTGATCTTCAACTCCGGGTCGTCTTCTAGCAATTCCGGTTTGGCCAACGCGGCAAAACGCAGCTTGTCCGCTGCATCCGAGGCATTGGAGATGAGCTCGCGCAGGAAGATTTCCTTGTTGGAGTACAAGGAATGGATCATCAGGTGCAATAACTGCCTGGCCTCCGTCTGGAAGCCCAGAGTTTCTTTTTTGGCTTCTACGCCCATATTTGCTGGTCCCTTGTCAGTTATACCAATCCCCCCTACATGAGGGCTGATAGCGCTTTTTCAAGGCAAAAAAAAACGCATCCTGGGATGCGTTTTTCACTACATACTGCTTTATCGTTATTGTTGTTAGCTGTGTCTATGCCGTTGTTTAACGGAAGAATTCTGCCAGTTCACGGCGCTGACGCTGCAGGGTTTCATAACGTTCCTTCTCGCGGGTCAGCACGGTTACCCAGGTGCGGGCAGTGTCCCGACTGCGTTCGTCACGCTGTGCGGCTCGGGCGGCTTCCAGGCCTTCATCGTATCGGTTCAGCTCCATGTATGCGCGGGCCAATGACAGGTATACCTGGTCTGTACGTTCCAGGTCACCCTTGTCCAGCGCCTGGTTAAACGCATCGACTGATTTCTCCCACTCGGTCATGGTGGAGTAGATTCTGCCAAGGCGGGCATACAACTCTCCGTCATCGGCCATGGCAGCCGCTTTTTCCAGGGGCGGAGCAGCTTTTGCGTCCTCACGGGCGATCTGGTAGCAGGTGGACAGGAACGACAGGTTGCCTTCATCCTGCTCAATCACACCGTCAGCCATGCCGCGCTCCATGATACGCGCACAACCGTACGGGTAATCATTGTTATACAGCTGGGCGGCCAAGTTGATGAGTTGTGCATCGGAGTCGAGGTGTCCAAGGACATCATTCACGTAATAGGACTGACCCTGCTCCTGGAACCGCTCGATCTGGCCGAGAACCGCAGGCAGCAGCACCCAGTCATCCGGTTCGTTGTACAGTACCACGGCTTCACGCAGCACCTGATAAGCTTTTACATAATCTTCCACGTTGAAATACAGCGCTCGCAGCAGGTCATAGGTATTCTTGGGAATCGCCTCGTTCTTGGAACGCAGGATTTCCATGTTGCGCAGGATGAAAGGTATTGACTCCTGGAACTGCTCCAACTGGTAATGCGCCGTGCCTATGCGGAAATAAACATCCTCATTGGGTTCCAGTGCAATATTGTTGTATTCGGTGAACTGCTGAATGGCCTGTGGAAATTGTTCCTGCACGTAGTAAAGGGAGCCCAGGTAGAACAGGGTCTGTTCAAGCTGCTCCTGGGTCAGGTTGGGCAGGCGCATGATCTGTTCGTAGGCCTGGATAGCCTCGTTGTACTGCTCCTGGATCTGGTAGATATTCGCGTAAAACTGCCACATGACGAATTTTTCACGGTCATTCAGGCGATCACGATCGAACAATTCCCTGATTTCGTCGAGGATGCGGAGTGCCTCGGGGTAATTTTCCATATCACGAAGCTCCATGACCTCGTTGATACGGGTAAATACCTGGCGGCTGAGCGTCTGGGAAGAACGGGCTTCCGGTGGTGCGCGGCGGCCATCATCATCGTCCTGCGCAGACGCAAACGGCACCGCAAGCACAATGCCCGCGGCGAAAACGAATTTCACCAGACCCGGCAACAGCTTTGGAAAAATAATCTGTTTCATCAATTTTCTCTCTTAGTTGTCTGCCAGGTTGTAACGGAACAGGTACCTAACACCCGGTACGGCTACGGCGACACCGTCAGAAACGCGCGGGTTGAACTTGAAGCGGGAAACAGCACGACGGGAAGAGGAGTCGAAGATATTTTCCGGATCCGCATCGATAACCTCGATGCTGTTTTCATCCACGGTACCCTGGGCGGTCACGGTGAACTGCACCAGGCACCAGCCCTCGATACCCCTGGAAGCCGCCCTTTGCGGATACTGCGGCTCGATGGTCACGATCGGCAGCATTTCGGAGTCACTGGCGGAAATGGAGGCGCTGTTGTCCAGGCCACCCATATCCACTTCCACGCGCGCCAGGTTCAGGCCTTCACCAGAAGGCGCGTCGAGGGAAAGATCGGGTTCGGGCAGATCGGGAATTTCTTCCGGCACATCCGGCTCTTCCGGTTTTGGTTCCTGGCGCTGCACTTCCAGTTCGATCTCCGGCATGGTGATGTCGGCAATCTTGCGGACCTCGCCCTGCTCAGGCTCTGACTGATCCATAGAGATCAGGAACTGCATCAGGAAGAACAGTGAAAACGTTACTGCTGAAGCAAATACAACGGCAAATCCAATGTTAAATAATCTGACCATGTCTTATTCCTCTGCAGCTATCTGTGTGCAACCGGATTGGGCTTCACGTGCCGCATTCATGATCATCAGCACGAATTCGTTGGTTGCCGCCTGGTCCGCCTGTATGACTACACAGGAGTTGGGCGACTCGGCCAAGCGCTGCTCGATCCTGAGCCTCAGGTTGCGTGGCGGGATAATGTCCTTATCCATCCAGATTTCACCCAGGGGGGAAACGGCGATCAGGATCGGGTCTCCCGACGTGGGCTCTACGGTTGATGCTTCCGGGTAGAGTACTTCGTAACCGGCTTCCTTAACGAATACTGAGGTGACGATAAAGAAGATGAGCAGGATGAAAACCACATCCAGCATGGGGGTAAGATCGATCTCCCCTGCCTGCTCGTCCGCTTTCTCTCTGGCAAAACCTTTCATATAAATTCCTATTCTAACGTCTTATACAGGAACGTCAGGTTTAACTGGCATGCTGGATTTCAAGGTGATCTTCCAGCAGCTGCAGTTCACGGTTGGTTCGCACTTTAAGAATATTGCTGGCAAAGATGCCTGACAGCGCACCGACCATTCCCGCCATGGTGGGAATGGTTGCCCGGGCTACACCACCGGACATCTGCTTCGCGTCGCCACCACCAGTCACCGCCATTACATAGAACACCTCGATCATGCCGGTTACCGTGCCCAGCAGACCGAAGAGCGGGCATACAACAACCAGCACTTCGATCAGCGGCAGGGTGGACCTGAGATCCAGGGTAACGCGGGAAATGAGTTCCTGGCGGATGGCATGGGCATTCCAGGACTTCTTGTCCTTCCTGGCTTCCCATTCAGACAGGGCCTTGACCACATTCTTCTTGTGTATTGTGCGCAGGAACCAGAAGCGTTCAATCATCAGGCTCCATTTCACAAACAGCAATATGGCGATGAAATTGAGAACGGGGCCACCGCGTTCCATGAAAACGTCGATGGCCTCAAAGCTCAAACTCAATGTTTCTAACATAAGCTATTCTCCAGCTTCAGATTGGCTTTTTGTTTAGCTTATGCTGCCTTTGCTGTCGCTTCCGCCCTTCTGGCAATGATGCCAGTGGCCTGCTCTTCCAGGATGTGAATCACATTATCGCTGCGTGACTTCACGATGGTGTGGAACAGGATGGTCGGGATCGCGACTACGATACCCAGTACCGTGGTTACCAGGGCGCCTGAGATGCCGCCTGCCATGATCTGCGGGTCACCGGTACCGAACAGGGTGATGGCCTGGAACACTGTGATCATACCGGTCACCGTACCCAGCAGGCCGCCCAGCGGGGCTACCGTGGCGATAATCTTGAGCAGGGTCAGGAAGCGCTCCAGCGCCGGGGTTTCCAGCAGGATGGCCTCACCAAGCTTCAGCTCAAGGGTTTCAATATCCAAGTTCTTGTCTGCCTCGTACACCATCAGTACACGGCCCAGCGGGTTGTTCTTGCTGGGACGATCCGGGTTTTTCAGCTGACGCTTGACCTTGGAGTTCACCAGGGTCAGGGTGATCATCCTTTCCACCGCCAGCAGGGCTGCGAACAGGCCGACGAAGATGATGATCTGGCCGATGGTACGACCCTGCTCCCAGTACCTCTCACGGAAGGACGGAGAACTGATGAGGGCCGCCAGGTAGGAACCACCCTGGGCTCCGGTCGGGTCAACACCCACCATTGTGAAACCGCCGGCAGCAGCCTGGATGGCACCTGCAGTGTCAGTGTAGTTGGCAGGCTGGCTGGGCAGTACGCTCAGACGCCGGGTGTTGGCGTCATATTCCAGGTACTGGCTGTTGGAAACGATCTGGTATGAACCGATACGCACAACTTCCTGGCTGTTCTGGGTACCATCGGGCTGGGCCACATTGGCAGTGAACTTGGCAACGTTGGCGGATTCGGTCATTTCCTGCAGCAGGTAGAACCACAGTCTTTCCAGCTGTTCGATGCTGGGGAGCTGCGAATCACTGCCCATGATCTCGGCCAGTTCAGTCAGGAATTCCTCACGACCGGGGTACTGGGCGGAAATCAGGGAAACTTCGAACTGGCTGCGGGTGTCACCCACAACGCCGGCGATGGTGCCGAACAGTTCGTCAAGGTCACCCAGGCGTTCCTGCAATGTTTCGAACAGCTGGGCCTTGGTGATTTCGTTCTGGTTATAGGTATTTTCCAGGTCAACAGAAATGCGTTCTTCGGTTTCGCGGCGCTGTACCATCTCGTTGAGCAGGGACTGGCGCTGGTTGATATTCTGCTGGAACTGCTGTGTACGCTGGCGGCTTTCTTCGGTCTCACTCAGGCGGCGCTGCTCAACCAGATCGAGCAGGTTGCTCAGGTTGGCTGCTTGCTGCTGGCCGAAGGCCAGGGTTGAAGTTACACAAATCAGTGAAACTATAACTGGCTTTAAAATAATCTTTGCGAATTTCATTGTTGCTTACTCCGGCGCGTGAATCGGTAATTCAAGGATTTCCATGCTGGCCAGATCCTGCGCCATTCTGATGGCGTTGGCCACGGGGCGACGATAGCTGTCTTCCAGGGTTACCCACTGGTTTGAGTTTTTATCCCACACACCGGTCTGGGTCTGGTCGCTGGTCTGGTACAGCAGTGCGATACGACCGACACGGAGAATATCCACGTCGCGCTCGACACCGCCAAGTTCCAGCGTATCGGTATAGTGCTGCATTACCCTGCCGTAGTTGATTTCCTGCTGGTAAGCGGCAAGTACAAGACGGAATTTTTCAGCAACGTTCACGCTCGAGTCGCTGAAGGTATCGCGGATAAGGTCAAGACGGGCCTGCCTTTCGTCAACCAGGAACGGCATGTCCAGTTCAACGAACTGCTCGAGGGCTACCATCATTCTTTCCATCAGCGGCGGAACCTGCCTTTGCAGTGCGGCGGCATCTTCAATTGACTGGTTGTATTCAGCGATGCGCTTTTCCTGTTCGGCGATGGTCCTGCGATAACCGGCGTTGTAGACCTCGAGACCATCGACGATCTTGGCGACTTCGCCGTATTCCTGGATCAGCTCATCAGCCTGGTCTGAAAGCTGGTTGATCCTGCGCTGGGCTTCAGCAGCTGCGGCAATGGCTTCGCCTGCTGCAGTGTTTGCCCTGTCAAGGATGCTGGTGTCGACAACAGTGTCCTGGGCGGAAACTGATCCGATGCCGAGCAAGACAGGTAGCATTAATAAAGGAACAAGAATCCCTTGCTTGAAACGATGGTAGATCATGTGTAGTCCCACTTGTTTAAGAAAATCTATTGATGAGCAGACCCCCGCTTGCACATCTCGCATCCAGCATCTATCTCTTCGGATATTTCCCTGGAAGCAAAATAAGCAGCAAAAGTCTAATCGAAAGGTAATTCCCCTCACCTAACGGACCGGCACCCGTGGTTGCCGGGCCGGAATATTCGTAAATATATCAGCTTGTTGGTCTTCCCTGAGTACTACCCTTCATCCCTGAGGCAGGTGAGCATATCAAATACTCGTTGCAGATTGAACACTTTAATCCTTAAAAAATCAAAGGATTTCTGTCCAAAACTAGGGTGCTTTCAGAGGTGTTTTCTGGTTGTAAAAGGCGTTCTTACCGCCTCGGTGAGAGGCGGTAAAAACAGGACCTGGCAAGCGTGAAAAATGACTCTTTGGTCAGTTACCAATGGGCGGCTTTTTTCAGTCCTTCACCGATTTCGGCCAGGCTGCGGACAGTCGTTACGCCGGCGTCATTGAGTGCAGCGAACTTCTCCTCCGCGGTGCCCTTGCCCCCGGAAATGATCGCTCCGGCATGCCCCATGCGCTTGCCAGCAGGCGCGGTTACTCCCGCAATATAGGAAACAACGGGTTTGCTCACGTTGGCCTTGATGAACCGGGCGGCCTCCTCTTCTGCGGTGCCGCCTATCTCGCCGATCATGACGATCGCCTCTGTCTGGGGGTCCTCCTCCAGAAGTGCCAGGATATCCGTGAAATTGGAGCCGGGAATCGGGTCCCCGCCAATGCCGACGCAGGTGGACTGGCCAAAACCATAGTCGGTGGTCTGCTTCACTGCCTCATAGGTCAGGGTGCCCGACCTGGACACGATGCCGACCTTGCCGGGCAAATGGATATGGCCAGGCATGATGCCGATCTTGGATTCCCCGGGGGTGATCACGCCGGGACAATTCGGTCCAATCAGGCGCACACCGAGTTCGTCGCATTTCACCTTCACAGTCAGCATATCCAGCGTGGGAATGCCTTCGGTGATGCAGACGATAAGCTTGATGCCGCCAAACGCGGCTTCCAGGATGGAATCCTTGCAGAACGGAGCCGGCACATAAATAACCGAGGCTTCCGCACCGGTCTCAGCAACGGCTTCACTGACGGTGTTGAACACCGGCAGGTTCAGGTGGGTCTGTCCACCCTTGCCCGGCGTCACACCGCCGACCATGTTGGTGCCGTATTCTATGGCCTGCTCTGAGTGGTACGTACCCTGCGACCCGGTAAACCCCTGGCAGATAACCTTCGTATGCTTGTTGATCAGAATGCTCACCTGGCACCTCCTGCGGCCTTCACGGCAGCCTGGGCGGCTTCGGTCAGACTGGAGGCTGCGATGATGTTCAGCCCGCTGTCCCTGAGCACCTTGCTGCCAAGCTCGGCATTATTGCCTTCCAGCCTGACGACGACCGGCACTTTCACGCCGACCTCTTCCACTGCACCGACAATGCCCTCGGCGATGAGGTCGCAGCGTACTATGCCGCCAAATATATTCACCAGCACCGCTTTCACCTTTTCATCAGACAGGATGATCTTGAAGGCTTCGGAGACGCGCTCCTTGGTCGCCCCGCCACCCACGTCGAGAAAGTTGGCCGGCTCGCCGCCGTACAGCTTGACGATATCCATTGTGCCCATGGCAAGTCCTGCCCCGTTAACCATGCAACCTATGTTGCCATCCAGGGCGACGTAGTTCAGGTCCCAGTTGGCGGCATGTACTTCCCGCTCGTCATCCTGGGTCGGGTCATGCATTTCCTTCAGCTTTGGCTGCCGGTAAAGCGCATTGCCGTCTATGTTGAGTTTCGCATCCAGGCAATGCAGGTCGCCTGCCTTGGTGATGACCAGCGGATTGATTTCCAGCAGTGACAGATCGCACTCGACAAACATTCTGGCCAGGCCCAGGAAGATTTTCGTGAATTGCTTGATCTGGTCGCCCGAAAGTCCCAGCCTGAAGGCCATCTCGCGACCCTGGAAGGGTTGCGGGCCGACGAGAGGATCGATGGTGGCGCGCAGTATTTTTTCCGGCGTCTCATGGGCTACTTTCTCGATTTCGACACCGCCTTCGGTGGATGCCATGAACACGATGCGGCGCGAGCCGCGGTCGACCACGGCACCCAGATATAACTCTTTATCGATGTCGGTGCATTCCTCCACCAGTATCTTGTAGACGGGCTGGCCTTCCTTGTCCGTCTGGTAGGTCACCAGGCGTTTACCAAGCCACTGCTTGGCGAAGGCCTCGATCTCTTCCTTGCTGGACACCAGCTTGACGCCGCCTGCCTTGCCGCGCCCGCCGGCATGCACCTGGGCCTTGACTACCCACTTGTCACCGCCGATCCGGTGGGATGCATCCACGGCTTCCTGGGCATTGGCACAGGCGAAGCCTTTCGAGACCGGCAAACCGTAATCGGCAAAAATCTTTTTCGCCTGGTATTCGTGTAAGTTCATGGGACAGGTATTCCCCTCTTTGTGTTAACTGGCTGTCAGCAGGTATCTGGTGATCAGTGTATTTATTTTTTCTTGCGGTTGGCGATATGTATGGCATGGCCATTCACCGCCAGTGCGGCTTCATGCACGGCCTCGCACAGTGCCGGGTGGGAAAATACCGTCATACCGATGTCTTCGGCACTGGTGCTGAATTCCATCGCCACCACGACCGTCTGTGCCAGGTCGGCGGCGGACGGCCCGATAATGTGGCAGCCCAGTACGCGATCAGTCCTGGCATCCGCCAGCATCTTGACCATGCCGTCTGCATCATTGGCTGCCAGGGCGCGGCCTGAAGCGGCAAACGGAAACACACCCACGTTGTACTCGACACCATCGGCCTTCAACTGCTCTTCGGTCTTGCCGACTGCGGCGATTTCCGGATGCGTATAGATGACGGAGGGAATCAGGCCGTAATTCATCGAGGCTTTGTGGCCGGCAATGTTTTCCGCCACCATGACGCCTTCTTCCGAGGCCTTGTGGGCCAGCATCGGCCCGCGCACGATATCGCCGATAGCATAAACACCCGGCACACCGGTGCCGCAGTGATCGTCAACCTCGATAAATCCGCGCTGGTCCCGCTTGACCCCGCAGTCGTCGCTCAGCAGGCCTTCAGTCTGCGGTTTGCGGCCGACGCATACAATCAGCTTGTCGAAACTTTCCTCTTTTTTGCCGTCCTTGTCCTCAAAGGTGACCTTTACGCCCTTGGCCTTGCCTTTCTTCAGCTCGCTGCCGGTGACCTTGGCACCCAGGCGGATATCGAGTCCCTGCTTGGTCAGGATTTTCATGGCTTCCTTGGCAATCTGCTGGTCGATCATGGGCAGGAATGTGTCCATCGCCTCGAGGACAACCACTTCACTGCCCAGCCGCGACCACACGGATCCCAGCTCAAGCCCGATGACGCCGGCCCCGATGACGCCAAGCCGTTTCGGCACGGCCTGGAACTCCAGCGCCCCGGTTGAGTCAACGATGGTATCGCCGTCCAGCGGTGTCGGTGGAATCTCGATGGGAACGGATCCAGCGGCGAGAATGATGTTGTCTGCCGACAGGGTCTGCTTTTTGCCATCCTTGTCGGTAACCTCTACTTTCCTGTCCTTCAGCAGTTTACCGGTGCCGGAAATGCCTTCCACCTTGTTGCTGCGAAACAACCCGGCTATGCCGCCTGTGAGCTGCTTCACCACTTTTTGCTTGCGCGCGATCATGGCAGGGACGTCTATCTCGACCTTGCCGACCTTGATACCGTGCACGTCGAAGGCATGGCTGGCTTCGTGATACTTGTGCGAGGAATCCAGCAGCGCCTTTGACGGGATGCAGCCGACATTGAGGCACACGCCCCCGTACACCGGCTTGCTGTCGGCATCGATCCATTTCTCGACGCACGCGGTTTTCAGTCCGAGCTGCGCCGCACGTATGGCGGCAACGTAACCGCCGGGACCCGCGCCGATAACAATCACATCATAATCTGCCATGTTTGATTCCTGTGTTCTCTGAATTCTCTCTTTGCGCAGCACCCGATGTGCTGCAGTGAATCGGAAAGTTGCTAAACTTCAAGGAATATCCGCGCCGGATCTTCCAGCAGGTCCTTGATCGTCACCAGGAACTGCACAGCTTCCTTGCCGTCGATCATGCGATGGTCATAGGACAATGCCAGGTACATCATGGGAAGCACTTTTACCTCACCGTTGACCGCCATTGGCCGCTCCTGGATTTTGTGCATGCCAAGTATCGCCGTCTGTGGCGGGTTCAGGATCGGCGTGGACAACAGGGAGCCGAACACGCCGCCGTTGGAAATAGTAAAGGTTCCGCCGGTCATTTCCTCGATGGACAATTTGCCATCGCGGGCCTTGAGGCCGTAATCACGGATGGATTTTTCAATATCCGCCAGGCTCATGGCGTCGGCATCGCGCAGTACAGGCACGACGAGGCCGCGATCGGAGGACACTGCTACGCCTATATCCTGGTAACCGTGGTAAATGATGTCATTGCCGTCGATGGAGGCGTTGACTGCGGGGAAACGCTTGAGGGCTTCCACACTTGCCCTGACGAAGAATGACATGAAGCCGAGACGGGTGCCGTCATGCTGTTTCTCGAAGGCATCCTTGTACTTGTTGCGCAGCTCCATCACGGCCGACATGTCCACTTCGTTAAAGGTCGTGAGCATCGCGGTAGTCTGGGTAGCCTGGAGCAGGCGTTCGGCGACCTTTGCACGCAGCCGCGTCATAGGCACGCGTTCCTCGGCACGGGGGCCGGCAGGGGCTATGATCGGCGCCGGTGCCGGCTTCGGGGCGGCCGGTGGCGGTGCAGCAGCGACAGCGGGTTGCGGTTTCACCGCTGGAGCCTTCATGTGATTGATCACATCTTCCTTGGTGATGCGGCCGTCCTTGCCTGTGCTCGTGATCTGCTCCGGGTCGAGCCTGTTTTCCTCAACCAGTTTGCGTGCCGCCGGGCTCATCAGCACGGCTTCGTCACTCTTGTCCTCATCATCCTCGGCGGGTACTGCGGCTGCAGCGGCCGCAGCTGCTTCGCTTTTCACCGGCTCCTTGCTGATCGCGCCCTCCTCGAACACGGCCAGCACTTCGCTGCTGACAATGGTGTCGCCCTCACCTTTCTTTATTTCCTGCAGAACACCGTCTGCCGGCGCGACGACTTCCAGCACCACCTTGTCGGTTTCAATATCCACCAGCAGCTCGTCACGAGAGACACTTTCGCCGGGCTTTTTATACCAGGTGGCGATCGTGCCGTCGGGAACCGATTCGGGCAACGTGGGCGCTTTGATTTCTATGGTCATGTGACTTCCCTTTTCTCGCCCGGCGGCGAGGTCAGTAGTTTCGGCGACGCCGGTTATTCGTTTTCGACCAGGCCCAGCGCCTGTTTCACCAACAAGTCCTGACGCCTGTTATGCAGCGCCATGTAGCCGCCTGCGGGCGCTGCTGAACCGGGACGTCCGGCATATTCCAGCTGGAAACTGGGGCGGTCGCGATTGATCACCTTCTTCATGTGGTGCTGGCTCGGATACCAGGCACCCATGTTCTGCGGCTCTTCCTGGCACCAGATGACCTTTTCGTAGTTCTTGTACTGCCTGAGCACCTCATACAGCATCTCTTCCGGGAACGGGTACAACTGTTCCAGCCGTATGATCGCGACATCCTTGAGGCCTTCTTCGCGACGCATCTTGCGCAGTTCGTAATAGACCTTGCCGCTGCACATAACGACGCGCTTCACTTTCAGCGGATCGATATCCGCATCGGTTTCAGGGATGACCAACTGGAAGGCGCCATCGGAAAGCTCGGTCAGGCTGGACACCGCTTCGGGGTGTCGCAGCAGGCTCTTGGGTGTCATGACAATGAGCGGTTTGCGCAGAGGCCTGATGACCTGGCGGCGCAGCATATGGTAGACCTGGGCCGGTGTGGTCGGTACACAGACCTGGATATTGTGTTCGGCGCAAAGTTGCAGGAAGCGTTCGAGCCTTGCGGAGGAATGTTCCGGCCCCTGCCCTTCATACCCGTGCGGCAGCAGCATGGTCAGTCCGCACAGGCGGCCCCACTTGTATTCACAACTGGTCACGAACTGGTCGATCACCACCTGGGCGCCGTTGGCGAAATCGCCGAATTGGGCCTCCCAGATCACCAGGGCATCAGGACGTGTGCTGGCGTAACCGAATTCAAACGCCAGCACCGCCTCCTCGGACAGCAGGGAGTCGAAGATGACGAACTTGCGCTGCGACTCGGATATATGACTCAGGGGGACGTAGCTTCTGCCTGTCACCTGGTCGCGCATCAGTGCATGGCGATGCGAGAACGTACCGCGGCAGACGTCCTGGCCGGTGATGCGCACCTTGTAATTGTTCGCCACGAGACTTGCATAGGCCAGGCACTCGGCAAAGCCCCAGTCGATGGCCTGCTCGCCTTGCGCCATCCGGGTGCGGTCTTCCATCAGTTTTTGCACCTGGCGGTTGGGCTTGAAATCCTCGGGCAAGGTCACGAGGCGCTGTGCCAGTGCCTTCAGGTGCGTGATATGGATATTGGTTTCACAGGGCATGTCCCAGGAGTGCCCGATATAGGGGCGCCAGTCGACGAACAAAGCCGTGTTGGGCACGTTGACCAGCGACTTCACCACGTGGGTGCCCTCGTCCAGCGACTTGCGGTAGTTGGCATTGATCTCCTCGACCTTCTCTTCGGAGATCAGCCCTTCGTCAATGAGCTTCTTCGCATAGATGGCGCGCGTAGTCGGCAGTGAACGGATTTTCTGGTACATCAGCGGCTGTGTCGTGCTGGGCTCGTCGGTTTCGTTATGGCCGCGGCGCCGGTAGCAGACAAGGTCAACCACCACATCCTTGTGAAACTTGTTGCGATAATCCAGGGCAAGCCGGGTCACGAACAGCACCGCTTCGGGATCATCGCCGTTTACATGGAAGATCGGCGCCTGCACCATTTTCGCGATATCGGTGCAGTATTCTGTGGAGCGGGCATCGTTCTGGCGTGAAGTGGTGAAGCCGACCTGGTTGTTCAGGATGATATGAACCGTACCGCCCGTCTTGTAGGCCCGGGTCTGGGACATCTGGAAGGTTTCCATCACCACGCCCTGGCCGGCGAAGGCGGCGTCGCCGTGAATGAGCAACGGCAGTACGGTGTCCCCGTCCGGGTCTTTCCTGCGGTCCTGGCGGGCTCGCACGGAGCCCTCCACCACGGGATTGACGATCTCCAGGTGCGACGGGTTGAACGCGAGGCTGCAGTGCACTTCCCCGCCCGGCGTCATGATGTTTGACGAGAATCCCGAATGGTATTTGACGTCGCCCGAGGTCTTGTAGACCTTCTTGCCCTCGAACTCGGCAAACAGTTCCTCGGGGTTCTTGCCCATGATATTGACGAGCACATTGAGCCTGCCGCGGTGGGCCATGCCGATGACGATTTCCTTTGCGCCGTCCTCACCTGCATGCTGCACGATATCGTCCAGCGCATGGATCATGCTCTCCCCGCCCTCAAGGCCGAAGCGCTTGGTGCCTGGATACTTGCCATCGAGGTGTTTCTCCAGGCCCTCTGCGGCGCTCAGGCGCTCCAGTATATGCAGCCGCTGCTCCTTGCTGAAATCCGGTTTGCCGCGGTTCGGTTCGATGTATTGCTGTATCCATTGCCGCTCGGCCATGTTGATGATACCCATGTACTCATAGCCGATGGATGAGCAGTAGATATTTTCGAGCACATCAATGATGCTGGACAGAGTGGCGCGCGGCTCTTTCATGTACAGCGATTCGGTAAGGAATTCGGTGTCGAGATCCGCCTCGCTCAGGTTGTGGTAGCTGTATTCCAGGTCGGGGACTTCCTCCCGCTTCATCATGCCAAGGGGGTCCAGGTTGGCATGCTGGTGGCCGCGCACGCGATAGGCAGCGATGAGTTGTTCGACGCTGACCTGCTTGGCCTCATGGGCAATGCTGCCAGGCTGTGTACCGTTGACGACCGGCACTGCTGCAGTACCGCGTTTCGGCAGACCGCGAAACTGGTTCAGGATGGCCTCATGGGAGACATCGTGGCCATTGCCGCCTTCAACCTGCGGCAATCCGGCAAAATAATTCTGCCATTCGTCAGGTACTGAAGCCGGATCCTGGAGCCAGGATTCGTACAATCCCTCCACGTAATCGAGATTGCCGCCGGAAATATGGCCCGAGCCGAGCATCAAGTCGCGAAAATTATCCAGCATGATCTCTTTTCCCCTAATGAAACGCTGGTCAGCAGTGGTTGCAGTTACCCGTGATCAGTACGGGTCAGGTGCCCCTTTCCATGAGCATAGAGCGAATGTGGCCGATCGCCCGAGTCGGGTTGAGGCCCTTCGGGCACACGGCAACGCAGTTCATGATGCCACGGCAGCGGAAGACGCTGAACGGATCCTCGAGATCGGCAAGGCGTTCCTCGGTGTGCGTGTCACGACTGTCCGCCAGGAAGCGGTATGCCTGCAGCAATCCAGCCGGGCCCACGAACTTGTCCGGGTTCCACCAGAATGACGGGCAGTTCGTCGAACAGCAGGCGCAAAGAATGCATTCGTACAGGCCATCCAGCTTGGCGCGATCCTCGGGCGACTGCAGGCGCTCGATAGCCGGCACCGGATCGTCGTTTTGCAGGTACGGCTTGATACGTTCGTACTGTTTGTAGAAGGCGGACATGTCAACGACGAGGTCGCGGATGACCGGGAGTCCGGGCAAGGGCCTGATGACAAGCCTGTCGTTCTTCACGACTTCAGATATATGGGTAATACAGGCAAGGCCATTGACGCCGTTCATGTTCACGCCATCTGAACCGCAGACACCTTCACGGCAGGAGCGGCGGTAAACCACGCCCTCATCCTGCTCCTTGACCAGGTGCAGCACGTCCAGGACCATGATGTCCTTTCCTTCGGGAATCGTGACATCGAAATCCTGCATGGACGGTTTCAAATCCGTTTCCGGGTTGTAGCGGTAAACGCTTACTTTCATCTCTGCAAACTCTTCCTACAGCGTCTTCAAATTTAAGGTTATTACACTAACAGTGTTACTTGTTCGCTCGATACAGGGATACATTGATACAAGGCTCTATACTTTCAGGGTTAGTTGAACTGCTTGCCCTGTATCCTTTTTTCCCTGTATCCGTGTTTCCTGTCTCAATAAGTCCTGATCTTGGGCTCGAATGTGGGCACGGTCTTCGGCGTGAAATTCACTTTGCGCTTGGCCAGGGTTTTGCTATCGGGGAAATAAATGGAATGGCACAACCAGTTCTCATCGTCGCGCTCAGTGAAGTCCTCGCGGGCATGTGCGCCTCGGCTTTCTGTGCGCCCTTCCGCAGCAATGGCCGTGGCCTCGGCCACCTCATACAGGTTTTCCAGTTCCAGCGCCTCGATACGGGCGGTGTTGAAAATATCACTCTTGTCTTCCAGGTGCTGGTTCTCGATACGCTCGCGCAGGGCCTCCAGCTTCTTGATGCCTTCCTGCATGAAATCGCCGCGACGGAAAACGCCAAAATGGTTTTGCATGATGTTTTGCAGTTCCTTGCGCAGGTCCGCCGTCTTCTCGCCGCCTTTGGAGTCATTCAGGCGCTGTAAGCGGGCCATGGCAGCCTGGATATCCGATTCACTGGCCTCTTGTTGTTCAACGCCACCGCTGAGCATCTTCTCGATATAAATACCCGAGGCGCGTCCGAAGACTACCAGGTCAAGCAGTGAATTGCCGCCCAGGCGGTTTGCCCCATGCACGGAAACGCAGGCCGCCTCTCCGCAAGAGAACAAGCCTTCGATGACCTTGTCATTGCCATCCGCGTCTGTGGTCAGGGCCTGGCCGTGAACGTTGGTCGGAATGCCTCCCATCATGTAATGGCATGTCGGGATTACCGGGATAGGTTCCTTGACAGGATCGACGTGGGCAAAGGTCCGGGATAACTCAAGAATGCCAGGCAACTTTTCGTTAAGAACCTTTTCGCCGAGGTGGTCAAGCTTGAGCAGCACATGATCCGCATCCGGACCGACGCCACGGCCTTCGAGTATCTCGATGATCATGGACCTGGCCACGACGTCGCGGCCGGCCAGGTCTTTCGCGTTAGGGGCATAACGTTCCATGAAACGCTCACCATCCTTGTTGACCAGGTAACCACCCTCGCCGCGGCAGCCTTCGGTCACCAGAGTACCGGCACCATAGATGCCGGTCGGGTGGAACTGCCACATCTCCATATCCTGCATGGGGAAGCCGGCGCGCATGGCCATGCCGATGCCGTCGCCAGTATTGATCAGGGCGTTGGTAGTTGATGAGTAAATGCGTCCCGCACCACCTGTGGCCAGCACGGTGGCCTTGGAGCGAATGAACACCACCTCGCCGTTCTCGATGCATATGGCGATCAGCCCGACGATGTGCCCGGCCTGGTTTTTCACCAGGTCGACGGCATACCATTCATTGAGGAATTGGGTATTGTTCTTCAGGTTGGCCTGGTAAAGCGTGTGCAGGAGTGCATGACCGGTACGGTCGGCCGCGGCACAGGTACGCGCTGCCTGGCCGCCCTTGCCGTATTCCCGGCTCTGGCCGCCAAAAGGTCTTTGGTAGATACGCCCGTCTGGGTTTCGTGAAAACGGCAGGCCCATGTGTTCCAGTTCGAACACGGCCTGGGGGCCCTCGCTGCACATGTATTCGATGGCGTCCTGGTCGCCGATGTAGTCGGAGCCCTTTACCGTGTCGTACATATGCCAGCGCCAGTCATCGTCGGGGTCGGTACTGGCAATGGCGCAGGTGATGCCGCCCTGGGCGGACACGGTATGGGATCGGGTCGGGAACACCTTGGAAATGACAGCCGTGTTGTATCCCGACTGGCTGAGTTGCAAAGCTGCACGCAGGCCGGAGCCGCCGCCGCCGACGATGAGACCATCAAAGGTCATGGTTCTGATTTTAGCCAAGGCTTAAACGCTCCATAGGATCATGATGCCCCACAACAGGTAGACCACCAGGACACCGATGCAGATAACGAGAAAGAGGAAGCGGACGAACGTCGCCTTCTCGCCCAACATGCGCGTGGTGAGGTAGTCGGTGGCCACGGTCCACATGCCTATCCAGGCATGGGCGCAAAGGGCTACCAGGGTGATGAGGCTGAAAATTTTCATGACCGGATCGGCAAACAGGGTGCGCCACTGCAGGTAATCCATGTCAGGGGTATTGATGATGATCGCCGCGTGGCATATCACATAGAGCAGGATGACGACCGCGCTGATCCGCTGGACCAGCCAGTCGGACAGGCCGCTGCGGCCGAAAGAAGTCACATTGGTTACCATAACCACACCCCCAGGAGGAGGATGAGCACGGCGCTGACCACGATCACGATCATGGCGCCGCGCGGGGCCGCCTCCTTGCTTTCACCGAAACCGAGATCCATCAGCAGGTGCTTGATGCCGGCCACGATGTGGTAGGCCAGTGCCGACAGCACACCCCAGACGATGAAGGTGGCCAGGGGTGATGTCAGCGTTTCCTGCAGATTATTGAATCCGTCCCGGCTGGACAGGGAGTTGTCCAGCATCCACAGCAGGATGCCGATACCAACGAACAGGATGACTCCCGAAATACGGTGGGTGATGGATGTGATGGCTGCCAGGGGCAGCCGGATGGTGCTGATATCGAGATTGACCGGTCGCGCGCTTTTCGAGGTTGGTTTCACTGCGTCCTCTTTACTCATGCCAGAAGAAAATCATTCCTTAGAAGAAATCTATCAATTTCCACAAGACCGATAGTCATTTGTAATCAGTCTTTTGTTGCATCGCGAAAACGGCCGGTATTATGCCTCAATTCCGCTTCCCAGTTGAATCCTTTTTCACGATTTTTCTCGAAAATTGCACGATTGAAAGTCGACAAACTTTTCGTTGTATTCTGGTGCCTTATACGCATGTGCTGGTGCATATGATCACTGCGTACCGCGGTTCAGATCCGCGGCGAAAGATACGGCCTTTCGTGGCGTCGTGAATTGACAATTTTCAGTGCAGCGGATAGTGTTGCCCCTCCGAACAACGCGCAGTTCTCCCTGTCGTACATCACCGCATCACAATCATTCCAGAGGAGTCCTTATGGCTGAGAAAAAAGCTCAGTTGTCAGTGGATGGCATCGAAGAAACCATCGAATTACCTGTCTACGAGGGCACCACCGGACCCGATGTCATTGACGTCCGCAGCCTGGTTTCCAAGGGGATTTTCACCTACGATCCCGGCTTCATGTCCACCGCGTCCTGTGATTCCGCCATCACCTATATCGATGGCGGCAAGGGCATCCTCCTTTACCGCGGCTACCCCATCGAGCAACTTGCGGAAAAATCCGACTTCATGGAGTGCTGCTACCTGCTCCTGAACGGTGAACTGCCGACGCCGCAGGAAAAAGAAACTTTCATCAACAACATCAAGCATCACACGATGGTGCATGAGCAGATCCGCAACCTGTTCATCAGCTTCCCCCGCCACGCCCATCCGATGTCCATCATGATCGGAGCCGTGGGAGCCCTGTCGGCCTTCTACCACAACGACCTCAAGATCGATTCATTGGAACAGCGCAAGGTGGTGGCCGAGCGCCTGATTGCCAAGATCCCGACCCTGGCGGCCATGACCTACAAGTATTCCATCGGGCAGCCGTTCATGTACCCGCGCAACGACCTGAGCTTTTCCGAGAATTTCCTGCACATGATGTTCGCCACCCCCTGCGAGGATTATGAACCCAGCCCGACGCTGGCGGACGCCATGGACAAGATATTCCTGCTGCACGCCGATCACGAACAGAACGCTTCCACTTCCACGGTGCGCCTGGCAGGGTCCACCGGTGCCAACCCCTATGCCTGTATCTCCAGCGGCATCACCGCCCTGTGGGGACCGGCCCATGGCGGTGCCAACGAGGCCGTGCTGAAAATGCTCGAGGAAATCGGCGATGTGAAGAATATCCCGGCATATATCGAGCGCGTGAAGGACAAGAACGACCCGGTCAAGCTGATGGGCTTCGGCCATCGCGTCTACAAGAATTTCGACCCGCGTGCCCATGTGCTGCGCGACGCCGCCAAGAACGTACTGGAAGAACTGGGCCACGACAACGATCCGCTCCTGAATATTGCCAAGGAACTGGAAAGGATCGCGCTGGAAGACGATTACTTTGTGGAACGCAACCTGTACCCGAATGTGGACTTCTATTCAGGCATCATCCTCAAGGCCATCGGCATTCCAACCAACCTGTTCACCGTTATCTTCGCCACCGGCAGGACTCCCGGCTGGGTCGCCCACTGGCACGAGATGATTTCAAACCCCTTCAAGATCGGCAGGCCGCGCCAGCTTTACACCGGTCCTACCTTCCGCGATTACCCGAAAAAATAAATCCTTCAGGACATAATTGAGACCAAAAAAAAAGCAGGCCGAAGCCTGCTTTTTTTTGTTGCGTTCGCCTTACTTGACGGCAGTGATCTGCTCAGCCTGGGGACCTTTCTGGCCCTGGCCGATCACGAACTCCACTTTCTGGCCTTCTTTCAGGGTCTTGAAACCGTCACCCTGGATGGCGCTGAAATGGGCAAATACATCCGGGCCGGATTCCTGTGAAATGAAACCATAACCCTTGCTTTCGTTGAACCATTTAACGGTTCCGCTGACTTTCTCTGACATGGAAAAATTCCTGTATCGAAATGTATTAATCCGCCTTACGACGGGCCTTGCACCAGTACACTTGATTTGGCGCCTTCAGGACGTGAATTACAGGAATTCCGACGTGACATGGAGGGCAAACTCTGTGGAACTTGTTGCTGCGGGCACATTAAGACTCTTGAAAAGCCTTGTCAATGGGTTTTTTATGATGCGCTTCAACAGGTTAGCAGGGTTTGTTCGCGTGATCCGCGCCCCTGGCGGGCAAATTCAGGCCATGCCGTAAAAACCAGGCATAAAAAAAGGCAGGCTGTTGCCAGCCTGCCTTTCTTGAATCACGCGCTACGCGCGCCCGTTACAGGGCGGTAATCTGTGATGCCTGGGGGCCTTTCTGGCCCGGGCTTACCAGAAACTCGACGCGCTGGCCTTCGACCAGGGTCTTGAAACCGTCACCGACGATCTCACTGAAGTGGGCAAAAACGTCCTTGCCTGACTCCTGCTCGATAAAACCATAACCCTTGCTTTCGTTGAACCACTTGACGGTTCCTTTGACTTTCTCTGACATGGAATGACTCCTGTAAATTTCAAACAATAAAATACACCCCCAAGGGGGCGGCTGAGCACAAAAAGACTTAAATTTGGAACTTACAGGACGAGAAATCTAAAAATCACTGCGTACGGGAAGGGACAAACTTTGACTAACTTGTAGCTTGGAGCGCACAGTACAGGTTATGTATACGCCGGTCAATCTTTATTTTGAACGGCGGGTTCAGCTTAAACGCAAGACTTTCTCGGCAGCTGCCCGGGCATCATCCACTATCACGCCGGCCAGGTCGTCTTCCTCGATGATGGCAATTACCCTTTTGGCCGCGGCACGCCTGTCTTCCAAGGAAGTAGCGAGCTTCATAGCCTGCTCCGCCTCGCGCATGTCATCCAGTATGCCCTTGGGTTTCTTGCGAAACAGGAAGAACCAGGCAAGGAACCAACAGACAAAAATGAGTGCAAACAGGAACGGCATGTATTCTCCTCAGCGGATCGGCCGGGTCTGCGAGCAATGCCCCTGCAGATTCTGGCATGATCCATGTTCTTGTCATGTGTGTTTGGCAGACAAAACTCCCCTGTCAGGGAGCCGTGACGAGCCTACCACTTGCAGGCACCAGCGTCAGTAATTTCTTCGCCGGCCAGTCCTGCTAAAACTGGCAGGCACCAGACCCTTTACATATACTCTGGCCAGTCAGTAAAACGACAAGGGAAAAGGGAATCATGAAATCCAGCCTGTTCCGGATGATTACGGTTACCATGCTCATGCTTCTGGCACCGGCAGTAACCAGCACGCTTTATGCCCACCACTCCTTCGCCATGTACGACCGCGACATTACCTATCTCTTCACCGGCGTCGTCGACAGTATCAACCCCGATGCCAGTCACCTGCAGATCAATTTCGTGCCCTTGAACGACGCCCGCGATGCCCTGGTTCGCAATGCTGCCGGTGAACGCGTGACCTGGAATGTCGAGATGGAAGGCGCCGCCTTCAGCGCCCGCGAAGGCGTGTCTGCCAGCACTTTTCCCCGCGGCACGGTATTCAGTGTCGCCCTGACCCCTTTGCGCAACGGTGAACCCGGCGGTTCACGCGTCGGCGGCCTGTTCAAATGCCCGGAGGGCAAGCCGCCTGCTGCCGGCATGCACTGTGATTCTGTCGAAGGCGCTACCCATATCGGTGAACAACCGCTGGGCACAGCCACCGCCAACTGGGCACCGTAAGTAAGAATAACAAGAGAGTAATCATGTCCCTATCACACAGACATACGCTGGTGATCGTCACACTGGGATGCGTAACCGCCTGCGCACCCGACGCGGAAATGCCGGCAACCCAGGACAGCACATTCGTCATGGCCGCACCTTCCACACCAGCGCAAACCGCGTCCCGCGGGCAGCCAGTGCCCGTCGAACTCGATCCTTTTGACGGCTATCCGGAAGCTGACATGGTCGGCGCAGTGACCCCCTGGTACTGGGAGGACGATCCCGTGACCAGTGGCGGCGAAGTGCCTGGGGGTGTCACACCACTGGAACGCGACGCCTTTACCTCAAACGATTTCTATCTGGACGAGGACCTGTGGCTCGACCCGCGCTACTGGCGCTGCAACAGTCCAATCTCGCTCGATTCCATGCACGGTGACTACACATCAGGACCCAGCGCCATCGATAATGGCGACCCGGCCACTGCGGGCTGGGGCCATTGCGAGCGCGATTACCCGCGCGAGGCCATCGTCAGTCCCTACCCTTACACCTCGGCGCAATCGCATTACGCGGCACTGCTTGCCGAAGCGCAGTCACGGGGTGGGCCGACAAGGCATACCGCTGCCACCCTGCCGGACTGGAACGGCCGCTACTCGCGCAACCTCGATCTTGCCTTTGCCACCGGGCGTCGCGGCAGTGCCAATGCCAACCTGGCACAGGATTATGTCGAGCCGCCACAGTGGATGATGGGTTGGGCCAACCAGATGCCCACCATCCTGTCGCTGCTGACACCGGAATACCAGAAGCGCTATGTGCAGCAGATGTACCACAAGGTGAATACCAACGCCGCGCAGTTCTCGCTGATGTTCTGCAGGCCCGAGGGCATCATGCGCTGGTGGTCTGGCCCTGGCGGTCCGCGCCCGCTCGACGTGATGCTGGTGCCCGGTCGCGTTCAGTTCATGGGCGGCACCGGCAACGCCCTGCGCCAGGTGCAGGTGGACAGGGAATTCAGTATGGAAGGTGCCGTCCCCCGTCTTGGCGCCGACGTGCGCCAGTGGATGGGTGAGACCGTCGGCTTCTGGGACGGCAACGTGCTGGTGTCCTGGACCTCCAACATACAGGGCTGGTTCAACCACTCGAGCTGGGAGTATTCCAGCAACCTGCAGATCATCGAGATCTGGTCCGAGCGTCATGATGCCGACGGCAACTTCATCGGCCTCAATCACGAGTCGGTTTTTTACGACGCCGACGTGTTCGTGGCACCGGTCAGGGACCTCGCCTTCTTCTCGCGCCAGGGCGATTACGCCGAATTCACCCCCATCAACTATTCCCACTGCAACCAGACCATCTTTCTCGGCGCGGACGGCCGCGCTACCCAGGTCTCGCCCGGCAGCACCATCGACTACACGCTGTACGACCTGTACGACCGTCCCTGGGCGAAGATCTGGGAGGAATATTTCGAACAGGACATGCAGCGCCCGGAAGAGGACGATTCGCTTGGGGGGTTCCGCTAACCCGAATCCTGCATATTGCCTGCTAAAACATGAATAAAAAACCCGCCGAATGGCGGGTTTTTTCTGGCTGTCAGCCGGAATGGAAATCAATCCTTTACCAGACAGCCCACTGTTTCGCTCAGCAGCAGTTCGTCTGCAGCGGTGTAGAGCTCGGCAGTCACTTCCTTGTCGACGATGAACCCTGGCTCCAGCGCCTCGGCACCTTCGGCAACATCGTCGGAGTCGCTGTCGAACTCGAACTCCACTTCATCATCGGAAATGGTCCGGGTTTCCGAGGTAATGGTGTTGTCGCCGGAGATCAGCACAGCGTAGTAGTCGCCGGCTTCCAGGTTCTTGGCTTTCACCTTCGCTTTCGAACGGGTCTGCTCACCCTCGACATGGCGCACCTCGCATGAGGCGAAGAGGTCAGTCGCGCCAGCATCATCGTCCGAATCATCCGAATCGTCATCATCATCCGAGTCTTCAACCTCGTCATCCTCGTCGTCTTCGTCGATAAAGACTGCATAGTTGGCCAGCTCCGCGCACATATCGGCATCTTCGGGTTCGGCGAAGGTCAGCTCGTAGTTGAAGGATTTGCCGCGACGCTTCAGCACGATGTCGAAAAACTGCCCGTCGGCTGCTTCGCTATACCCTTCGATCTGGACGCAGGGTACCTGCAGTTCATTATTGTTGAAGTCCGCCTTGGCGGAGCCTTTGACACGATCGGCCTGTGCAGCCTGCGACAGCACGATGGCAGCCGTGGCGACAGCAAGGCTCAATACGGATTTTTTCATGATGCACCTCGTTGATGACGAAAGGTTGAATCCCTTATCGGGCTTGGTGCGAATGGTGCAGTGCCGCGAAGCGGTTTACATTGATACATGTCACAAAATGCTACCTGCCCCCAGCACATGACGTACAGGATGTGACCCAGTCTACGTCCCGGCAATATCGCAGCGATTCCGGACCCAGCCGGCTGTTGCCCCCGAATTCTGAAACAGCAGGTTGCATGGTTTTTCCCCTTTCTGCGGATTCCCCGGCGACGGGATAACTTGTTATTCTTGGGACATTATTCTGTATTTTCACAAGGGGAATCACGATGACGGGGAACGTCCGCAAGACACTGGGACTGATGATCGGCCTGGCCGCGCTGGGCGCTGCTGTGGAGACATCTGCCCACCACGGCTTTGGTCGTTTCGACCGAGCCAACGATGCCATCATTTCAGGCACCATCACCGACATCGACTTCGTCAATCCGCATGCCTACCTGTACTTCGACCAGGTCACCGCCTCCGGCGAGGTCATCGAGATGCGCTGCGAAATGCGCGCCGCCACCCTGATGCGCCGTTCCGGCTGGACCCGCGAAATGTTCGCCACCGGTGCCAAAGTCACCATCTACGGCTTCATGCATCGGGAAGACCCCGGTTCCTGCTACGTCGAGGACATCACCATTGGTGACACCATCAGCCTTAACCGCAATGACCAGATCGAACTGCCCGAGGTGGACACCTCCAACCGACCCTACCGGCTGCCCAACGGCCAGGTGAACATCAGCGGCGACTGGGCCCAGGAGCAATACGTGGTGGCGCGCCCACCTTCCGGCGCCTCGATCGGCCTGGTCCCGGCGAGCATGAAGCCCGGCATCGAGGCCGGCACCATCGACCCATCAGAAGTGCCCAATTCCGGCTGGGGGCCCCGCCCGGTGACACTGACAACACGCGGCCAGCAGGAAGCTGACGCCTTCGTGCAATGGTCGGTGGAAGACAATCCACGCCTGCGCTGCCGCCCGACTTCCATTATTTTCGACTGGGTGTTCGACGGCCCGGTCAACCGTATTACCCAGGAGGACGACCGCATCGTCATCGATTACGGCTTGTATTCCTTCCAGCGCGTAATCCATATGGACATGGATGAACATCCCGCCAATATCACGCCATCCTATTCCGGCCATTCGATCGGGCATTGGGAAGGCGATACGTTGGTGGTGGATACCGTCGGTTTTGAACCTGGCGTGATGGCGACACCGGTGAAACATTCCGGGCAGCTGCATATTGTCGAGCGGTACAACCTCGATCCGGAAACGTTTTTACTGAACCGGGAATTCGTGGCCACCGACCCGGTTTACTGGGAGGGTGAATACAAGGGCGAGGACGTGGTGATGCTGGCGTCGGTGCCGTTCGAGGCACATGCCTGTGATGAGCTGACGTTTGAGTTTGGCGGCAAGAAACCCAACTAGCGTTCGACCTGTAATCAAAGGGGTCAGAGTAACTTGATCCTG